>NZ_CP011041.1:2677762-3399143 GCF_002310835.1 Pseudoalteromonas tetraodonis
TCACTACTACTGGCAACATACAAAGCAAAGTCGTGTTGCTCTGCCATTGAGTCGCTTCTGTAAGCGCCTAAATTAACAAAATAAAGCTGTTTGTTTTGCTCAACAGAACCATCAACAATGTCAACTTGGTAGCCATCAATGTGATTGACTGCCATGTAGCTATCCATGTGTACACTGTTTTTATCACCCACCCATTGGCTTTTTAGTTTGGTATAGGTTTGCTCAATGTTTTGGCCTACCACAAAACGTACGTCGTGCATTTCTATGTGGCAACCTTGAATGCGTCCACCTAAATACACCATGAATAACTGCATGCTCACTTCCTTTTAAAAACCAAATTAAATTAAACTATCTACGTCAATCTCATGCTTTTTAATCAACTTATAAAAATCAGAACGGTTGCGCTTGGCAAGTTTAGCGCCTTCTGCCACATTGCCCCCTGCCATTTTCAGGGTATTAATTACATAGTCTCGTTCAAACTCTTTTTTAGCTTCATTAAGTGATAATGGCTCAACGTTGCTTTCATTACTGTTGAGCGCACTAAGCACTAAATGTTCAGATATAACCTCACTGGGAGTCAACGCAACCACCTGCTCCACCACATTTTGTAATTGACGTATATTACCTGGCCAATCATACCTTACTAGGGCATGCATGGCATCGTTTGCAAAGCGCTTTTCTTTTTGCTCCATACGCTTTGCGATGTTGGCACTAAAAAAGTTGGCTAATAAGCTAATATCTTCACGGCGTTCACACAGCGGGGGCAACTTTAAGTTTACGACGTTTAACCGGTAGTATAAATCTTCTCTAAACTGTTGATTACTAATCGCTTCAGGCAGGTTTTTATGGGTTGCAGAAACAATTCGTACATTAATGGGAATTTCTTCTTGAAAGCCCACAGGGCGAATGGTTTTTTCTTGCAGCACACGTAACAACTTAACTTGTAAATTAAGCGGCATATCACCAATCTCATCTAAAAATAAGGTGCCGCCTTGTGCTTGCTGAAATAGGCCTTGGTGATCTTTTACAGCTCCTGTAAATGCCCCTTTTTTGTGACCAAATAGCTCTGATTCTAATAGCTCACCAGGCACGGCCCCACAGTTTATTGCCACAAATGGACCGTCACTAACATGGCTATGCTGATGAATCGCCTGCGCAAGCAACTCTTTACCGGTACCGCTGGCACCAGAAATAAGCACGTTAACTTGTGTAGGCCCTAATAGTTTCACTTGCTCCAACAAATGCAGCATAGCGCCACTGCGGGTGACAATATTACTTTGCGGGGCGACTTCATCATTATTAACCCCATGTATCTCAATGGCTTTGGCTAGGCTGTCAAACAGCTCATCTTTATCAACGGGTTTTGTGATAAAGGCAAAAATACCTTGCTTGGTGGCCTCTACCGCATCAGGGATAGATCCATGAGCCGTCATCATAATAACAGGCAACGCAGGGTAGCGGTTTTGCAATTGTCGGTGCAGCGCCATGCCATCCATTTCATCCATTCTTAAATCGGTGATCACCGCATCAAACACTTGGTTTTTAAGTAGTTGTAATGCGTTCATACCACTATCACAGGTCGTTACTTCATAACCCTTTGATTGAATTCGAATCGCCAGTAATTGCAGCAAGCTGGCATCATCATCAACGAGTAAAACTTTAGCACTTGATGGAAGTGTGACTGACATAGTTACTGCTCCTTGGTTTCTTCACGTAGTAAAAGTTGCTGTTCAATTGCGGCTAATGACGACAAGGTTTTTTGCATTTTGGCGTTCAATGCTTGCTGTTGTTTTTTTGCATCTATTTGCATTAATACGTGCTGTTTTTGCAGCCATAAATAGTGCTTTATATCATCGGGCCAATAGTACGCCTGATCCAGCTTAAGTAATTGACTCATCACAGTATTGGGGTCACTACTAAGCTTTAAACATGCTTTACTAAAAAACGCTTTCAGTGCTTGCTCCCCTAAGTAGGTTTCATTGCTAGGCGCTAATTTAAAACCACCGCACTGATTGGCATGCCAAGCAATAACTTGCGCTGCAGAGGGATATATTGGCTCTGATTTTGGCCGAGGTTTGGGATTTGGCTGATTCGTTTTGCTATCTGGCTGAGAGGGTACATTTAATGCTGATTCACCCTGTGTTTGAGTGTTTGTTATTTCACACCCAGATAAAAAAACAAGACTGCTGGTTAGCCATACAATAGCCATTAAACGCGCAGACATATTATTTAACTCCTTTATTTTTATAGGGGATGACAATGTTAAATCGACAGCCTTGCGGCTCATTATGCTCAATTTTTAGTTGCCCATGTAACTGTTCAACTGACTCTTTGACTATAGTAAGGCCTAAACCACTGCCTTGTAAGCTAATCTCTTTGGTATGTTTACCTTGATAAAACGCCCCAAAAACATGATCTCTTTCATGCTCTTTAATGCCACAACCCTCATCTGCTACTTGCATATTTAGGCCGTTATTTTCTAGACTCAAGCTAATAGTAACGACTTGGTTTGGCTGAGAAAACTTTAAGCCATTGGAAATTAACTGAATTAAAATCATTTCAATTAACTCCCGTGGCAAACTAAGAGAAATATTAGGTAAACTATTGTGCCAAATAAGCGATTGTTCTCGCGCATTTAAGCGGTGCTCAAAGTGGTTATTTACCTTTTTTATTAGCTGATTAAATTCCACTTCACTGACGTTGTCTTTACTGGTGCGAATGGCGTTATAACTCAATAAACTGTCTATCATAGTACGTAGCCTCACCATCGATTGACTGATCAGCCCAAGTACCGCTTTTTGCTCGTTATTGATGGGGCCAACGATTTCATCGGCTAGTAATTCAGTGCCCTCAACCATAGAAGCCAAAGGGGTTTTTAATTCGTGAGTAACGTGGCGTAAAAATGTATCTTTTTGTTGTTCTAACATATGCAGCTGCGCTTGCACCCACTGCAACTTGTTACCTAACTCTATGAGTTCAGCCGACCCTTGCACCGATATTTTTTGCTGCCAATCTCCTTGGCCTAACTTATCAATCACTGAGGTTAAGCTTTTTAAGCGCCCGCTTATGCGCCACAAAAAACCGCCGCCAACAAGCAGCGTTAAAGGCGTAAGTGCAATCAACCAGTTTATAAAGGAAGCTTGTAAATTTGTGAGCTTAATTTGGTTTTGAGTGATTTTGGCTTCATTTTCCTCACGTAACCACAATGTTAGCTCCGCTAGTGTTTCGCTGATTGGCACAAATAATTCAGCTTGTTGACGCGCTTCAACCACAAGTTGAGTATGCGCCGTTTGCAAAGTATCCGTTAGCCGTTGCCATTGGTGTGTATTTGCTTGGTTATTTGAAAGCTGTTTTAGCTCATTGATGTTTTGCAATGATGATTGCCATTTATCTACGATTAGCTTATCGAGTGAGTCGCTCTTTAATACCCAGTTTTGCCTAGTTGCTCTTTCTAAACTATTAAGCTCTTGCTTAAGCAGATTAAACGACTTAGTTACTTGGTAATTATTACTCACAATTTGCTGAGTGACCGCTAATTGCTTATTTAATACATTTAAAAACACAATAACCACTATAGATAAGGGCAACAGCGACAACAGCATGCTCATTACAAATTGGCCAATTAAATTGGGGCGCCAATTTATCAATGCTTTATATTTTTCAGCCATGACTGCGGGCATACAAAAGTCCTTTACTATTTTTAAACGTTCTATTATTAAGCGCTCAACTTATACACTCGCTGAACCATCAAGGATAAAAACCCCTGCTGTCTCTAAATAGCGACAAGTTAAGCAATTGATTTAAAAAATTTTAAACGCTTATAACTGCAAAATTGTTGCATAAAACACACAGTTACTTGTAAAAATTACGCACCAATCATCACAAAAAAACATAACTCACTGATTATTAATAAAAATAAATATTGGCACCATTTTTGTTACGAGAACATTAATATTAATCTAAAAAGAGCCAAGGAATGTTCAAAAACAATTTACAGAACGCTGCACTTATCGGTTTGTGCCTAACCAGTACTCATTTATTCGCCCTTGATGTAGATGCTGAATTTAATCGTTTAGACAAAGACAGTAATGGCACATTAAGTGAAGCTGAAGCAGGTGAAGATGCTTTATTACATGAGAACTTTGCACAGATAGACACCGATGAAAACGGGCTCATATCTCTAAACGAATTTAAGCTGTTTATAAAATAAAGGAGTACATTCATGAAACAACTAATTGGTGCTTTTTCGCTCCTATTTTTAGCTATTAGTGCCACCGCACTGGCATCGCCATTAAATGTACGTTTTATGCATTTAGATAAAAATATGGATGACCAAATATCGCTTATTGAGGCAAAGCAAGATAAACAATTACTTAAGCAGTTTGCCGATTTAGACAAAGATAATAACGAGATGATTTCTAAAAAAGAATTCCAAAACTTTAAACCTTAAGTTTAGATTCAAGTTTAATCTATTAGTATAGAGTTAAAAGCACTTGCCATAATCCCTGAGGGAGTGTGTAAACGGATTTAATGTTGGGATTTAAATTATGGCAAGTGCTTTATTTCATTATTGCCAGCAATTAAAATATGCCTTGGAACGCCAACCATGAAAATACAGCTTCTCCTTATTGGTGCTTTACTATTTGTTAGCCATAGTGCATGTGCACTTGATGTAAAGCAACGCTTTGAACATCTAGACACCAACAACGACGAGTATTTAACCCATAGCGAGCTTGCTGCTCAGCCTCAGCTATTAAACTCATTTTCAAATTGGGATGAAAATCAAGACAACAGAATTTCTTTAACTGAGTTTAAAAACTATCTAACCACCAATTTGTACTGAGTATTTAGATGAAACCTATCCGCCATATTATTTTACTAACGCTTACTGTTGTTAGCTGCATGAGCTTTGCGACAAATAGCTATATTACCTCAGAATTTGAAAAACTTGACCGTAATCAAGATGGCTTTTTAACTCGTTCGGAAACTGCCAGTGATCCTGCTTTATGGTCACGTTTTGGCAGTTACGACCGTGATAAAGACGCACAATTGTCATTAAGCGAATATAGTTTGTACGCCAGTAAATAAATAGCTCCCTCAAATAAAGCCTAGTTAATTAGGCTTTATTTGAGAAGATTAAACAAATTCTTTCCTGTTAACACGCAATCTATCCTACCCTGAATTTGCTTGCTCTAGCTAAAAGCTGGGCTTATTCGACTATTAATAAATTATGCTATTGGTATTCTAAATTTGAGTTTGCTACTGTGATAGTACAAATAATAACAACATACCTCTTATGCGACTCAATAAATTAATTAAACCGGTATTACTAGCAAGCCTCTGCGCCTTATCTAGTGTGGCAATTGCACAAACGAAAGTAATATATAATGCCAATGGCTACACCCCTTTATACAAAGGAAAAATGCGCCACGGCGAAGTAAATACATTTACAACCTTAGTCATAAAAGATGGCAAAGTTGTAAAAACAGGTCCTGACAGCTTAAAAAATAGCTTCCCGGGCGCAACCCTAATTGACGCCAATGGAAAAACCTTATTACCAGGGCTCATTGATGCCCACGGACACGTAATTGGCCTGGGTGAAAACTTGTCACAGCTGGATGTGCGCGGCGCAAAATCGGTAGATGAAATAACCGCTAAGCTCAACGAATTTGCCAAAGGCAAAGAAGGTTGGATTATTGGTCGGGGCTGGAACCAAGAGCTATGGTCCGACACGCGTTTCCCTACCGCTGCTGATTTAGACAAAGTCGTCAGCGACCGCCCTGTTATTTTATCGCGAGTAGATAGCCATGCTATTTGGGTTAATTCAAAAGCACTAGAACTTGCCAATATTAATGCTGACACACCAGCCCCAGCAGGTGGAGAAATTATAAAAGATGAGTTTGGCAAACCAACCGGTATTTTTATAGATAAAGCAGAAACCTTGGTTACTCAACATATGCCTGCAACATCTGCGCAATCGGTTAGCAATGCATTAGATGCCGCAGGTAAACATTTATTAAGCTTAGGCATTACCTCAACCCACGATGCAGGTATTGATAAAACCACGTGGCAAGTTTATAAACAGCGCGCTGAGTTAGGTACATTACCGCTTAGAATTGTAGCGATGTTAAGTGCAGCAAGCCCAGATTTAAACATGATGCTTAAAGCGGGTCGGTTTCAAGATGCTCAAGATTTTTTATCTATTCGCAGTGTAAAAATTTATGCTGATGGAGCCTTAGGGTCACGCGGTGCCGCGCTTATTGAAGAATACGCAGACAGAGCAAACCACTTTGGCCTAATGCTTGAAACCCAACAAAAGCTAGAACAATTATTTACACTCACTTTTAAAAGCGGGTTTAGTGCAAATACCCACGCCATTGGCGATAGAGCAAATAAAATTGTGCTCGATGCCTATCAAAATGTATTTAAGCAAACCGGTGGTATACTACTGCGTAATCGCATGGAGCATGCACAAATCGTCTCGCCAGAGGATATTCCGCGCTTTAAAACCCTGAAAATAATTCCATCAATGCAACCTGTGCATGCTACATCTGACATGCATATGGCAGAGCAGCGTTTAACCGATAAACAACTCCAAGGCGCATACGCTTGGCAAACATTTTTAGAGCAGGGGTCGACTATTGCAGCGGGTTCTGATTACCCTGTCGAGCTCGCGAACCCGTTTGATGGCTTATATTCTGCCATTACACGTATGGATCATAATCAATTGCCTGAAAACGGTTGGCGCGCCAGTGAAGTGTTAAGCAGAGAAGATGCATTACGTGCGTTTACCCTTGGCGGCGCGTATGCAGCGCATCAAGAGTTTAAGCTAGGGAGTTTAGAGCAAGGTAAATGGGCTGACTTTATAATGGTTGATCAAGACTACTTTAAAGTCCCCATTGAGCAGCTATACAAAACTCAGGTGCTGCAAACGTGGATTGCGGGTACGTTACGCTACGAAAAAGACGTCGCAAAAGCTGAGTAATTAAAAACAAAAAAGGGTTAACTTGCGTTAACCCTTTTTTGTATCAACTTTTGACTGACGATATAGCTTAATAATGTGATAAATATTAACCAAAGCCAACAAGCCGTTGGTAAAAGCCACCGGCACTGAGCCTATAGCCGCACCGTAAAAAGTAAACGCAATACAGCCCAATAAATTAAACCAACGTAGTTTGGTTACATCAGTCATGGTTAATGATATGACTAATAAGACGGATGCTAAATAACCTAAATATTCCCAACTCAATTGTTCTCTCCTAGGCTTTAGGTTAGTATTACGCGTTAAATTTTAGTACATTATTAAGCTACGCTACGCAGTAGTTAAAATAAAAAAGCTAACTTACCAATAAAACCTTAAAATATACTGGTTAATACCACAATTTTTAATCATTACACGGAAGAATGAAGGTCATTTAACGCTATTAATTATATTAACGGCGTGGGCAAGTTAGCATAAATTCTTAATCTTAATGCTATCGTCATTAAGGTGTAATAAATAGGACAATTGTCCGAAGAGCATGATTGATGTTTCAATACCATTTTTCCAGTTACCTTGTTGATCAACTGCTGACGTTTGCCGGCAGTAGTTTTCAGCAATCAAAAAAAGAAATATTAATACAGCAAGACCAACCGTTAACTAAGTTGGTATTAGTGCGAAGTGGAACTGTATCGTTTAGTTACGATGTAGGTAATGGCAGGCGCCTGCTTCTTGGCCAACTCGACTGTAACAATACCCTAATTGGCGAAATTGAAGCACTTAATAATAACCCCTGCATTTACACGGTAACCTGCTTTAGTGATGTCACGTATAACTTGATTGAATTAAAACATTGGCGCGCATTATTGCTCGATAAACCCGAGCTAAGCTTATATACGGCGCAAACGATTGCGGCTAAGTTTCAAGAAAATCAAAAAATTAATTTAGATAAGCTGTTACTGCCGTTGAGCTACAATATTGCCAAAGACTGCTTATTACGTGCAGAGAATAACAATCCCACTTTATTACGTGCTTACCCTACGGTAAATGCAGAAGCTGAGCGCTTTGCAACCACTGAGCGTGCATACAGGCGTGTAGTGAGTGAGTTAGTAGAGAAAAACTTAGTGCAAAGAAGCACACAAGGACTACAAGCTGTCGATATTCCTAAAT
Source organism: Pseudoalteromonas tetraodonis (assembly GCF_002310835.1). Classification (NCBI taxonomy): domain Bacteria; kingdom Pseudomonadati; phylum Pseudomonadota; class Gammaproteobacteria; order Alteromonadales; family Pseudoalteromonadaceae; genus Pseudoalteromonas; species Pseudoalteromonas tetraodonis. The sequence goes on from NZ_CP011041.1 coordinate 2,685,912, forward strand.
TAAGTGACTATGTAGATAGCTTTGCACAGCTTTAAAGACAATAAAAAAGGCCATTAAGGCCTTTTTTATTGATCAAAATCACATTTACTTTTCAAGTAAAATATCGTGGATTTTAGCTAAATCAGATTTACCTTCAATAATTTCATCCGGCGTTAAACCTGATAATTCATGCGGGAATACTAACCATTCTTCAGATTCATGAATGTAGTAATCAGGCACTGTATCAACTTTTGAATTTTTTGGCTTGTAGTATGGACAAGCAATACGAATATCACGTGGTAAGTTTAAACGCATTAGCTCAGAGAGCTTCTCTTTTAACGCTACAATACTACGACCTGAGTCAAAAACATCGTCAACAATCAGTAAAGAGTCACCTGCATTTGCGTTTTCAACTATGTAGTGTAAACCATGTACTTTGATTTCTTTTGATTGCTTACCAATACCGTAATAAGACGAGGTACGAACCGCAATGTGATCCGTTTCTATGCCTTTGTAATCATAATATTCCTGAACCGCAATCCCAATTGGAGCACCACCGCGCCATATACCAATAATAAAATCTGGACGAAAGCCATCTTTATACACTTGTGCCGCTACGCGGAATGAATCTTCAAGTAATTGTTGAGCCGTGATATAGCACTTTTCTGACATAGTAAGGATCCCAGTGGTATGTATAATATTTGAGCGAGGTTTAAATAAAAATAGATGCCCAAACACGTAATGGCGAAGGATTTTACCGTAAATAAAACAAAATTGCTTGTTTGGCGGATAAAAAAATAGGCACCCTAAGGTACCTATTTTTTAACTAATGCGTAATCTCAGTAGATTATGCCTTTTCAAGTAGGGTACGTGCTACGGTGCGCATACCTTGTGTAGTTGCACCTGAAGCCCATTGACTTGTGCTACCACCCATATTAAATGCAGCAGCTAAATCGATGTGTACCCAGCCTTTGCCATCGTTTGGCACAAAGCGAGATAAGAAACCAGCGGCGTTAGATGCACCACCGAAACCACCGCCTTTTTGGGCGCGGCTATTTGCTGTATCCGCATACGGCGATGGGCAGTTTTGTTGATGCCACTTTTCAAGTGGTAATGGCCATGCGGCTTCCATTTCTTGTGACGCAAAGTCTTCCACTTCACGCACTAGCTCTTTATCAAGGGCAAACAATGCGTTGTACTCTTGACCAACAGCAACAAGGGCGGCACCAGTAAGGGTTGCCGCATCAATAATAAGTGGAGCGCCTGTCTCGCCTGCGGCCATTAAGCCATCAGCCAATACTAAACGCCCTTCAGCATCGGTATTTACAATTTCAACGGTTATGCCATTTTTGTAAGTAAGAATGTCACCTAGTTTGTATGCATTACCCGAAATTAAGTTCTCTGCACAACATAAAAACAACTTAATACGCTTTTCTACGCCACGGCTAATTGCCAGTGCCAAACCTGCGGTTACCGTTGCTGCACCACCCATGTCGCACTTCATACCCAACATACCTTCGCTTGGTTTAATTGAGTAACCACCTGAGTCAAACGTAATACCTTTACCAACAAGTGCTGCGCTTACCGGTGCGTTCTCATCGCCAGTTGGGTTGTAATCAAGCTCAAGTAATACTGGCGGACGCTCACTACCACGACCAACGGCATGAATACCAATCCACTGCTGTTCTAATAGCGCATCGCCTTTTATGATTTGATAGCTAACATGCTCTGGTGCAAGTGATTGAATAAATTCAGCGGCTTTTTCAGCTAAGCTTTCTGGGTAAATGTCATCGGCGGTACCATTGATCATTTCGCGCGCCCACGTTGCCGATGCTTTTAAATCAGCGAGTTCTTTAAGATCAGATTGTGCGTTATCAACAAACTCAACACCGTTTAGTACTTTTGGTGATACAAAGCCTTGGTAAAAAGCCCATTGGCTCTCTGTGCACCATACATCACCTTCAAGAACAACATTTTTAATGCCTTGATTTGCAATTGTACGACCCGCTTTTTGCACATTTTTTAATGTTTCTTGCTCAGATAAATGAACCGTTGCGCCGTGTTCGTTAAAAGATAATGACGCACTTTCGCCCCAATGCCCTGGTGCCAACTGCTCGCTTAATTGAACAACAAATTTTTCACTCATGTTAGAATATCCTTGCACTTAAATGTGCGGTTGAGTTTACTATAGAGCGCTTAAGTTCCCAACTGCTTGAGGTGAATAACCTCAACCGGCCTGTAAACCTCAATTTTACTTACCCTAAACTCGGGTTAATAAGTTTGCTAACATATTGAGCTATAAAAATATTTAAGTTTATTATCTCTAGAAAAAATGAACTCAACGCAGTTAGCGCTAAAACAACTACTTGAAATAAACTTATTATCCAGTGCTCAGGTTACATAAGGAAGTCATAAATGAAGTACACCCCGCCATTACAATCTGCCACTTTATTAAAGCGTTACAAACGCTTTTTAGCTGATTTAGAGCTCAGTGATGGCACTACTTTTACCGCTCACTGTGCTAATACGGGTAAGATGACGGGCTGTGCCGATGTCGGTTTTACTGCCTTTTATTCCACCAGCAGTAATACCAAGCGAAAGTACCCGCAGTCATTAGAGCTGACGCAAAATAATGTATCACAGCTTATTTGTGTAAATACCGCTATCGCCAATAAAGTGGTCGAAGAAGCACTTAATAATGAGGTTATTGATGAGCTTACAGGCTATCAACACATACAAAGTGAAGTGAAGTATGGCAGTGAAAACAGCCGCATCGACTTTTTACTTACCCACAGCAGCAAAGCCAATTGCTATGTTGAAGTTAAATCAGTCACGCTGCTGAGCGAAGATCGTCCACAAAGTGGTCAAGGCTACTTCCCTGACGCCCAAACTGTTCGTGGGCAAAAGCATATTCGTGAATTAATCGACATGGTAAAACAAGGGCATCGAGCGGTATTACTATTTGCAGTGCTGCACCAAGGCATCACACAAGTCAGTGCTGCGGTGCATATTGACCCAACCTATGCAGAATTGCTTAGCGAGGCCATTGAGCAAGGCGTAGAAGTATTAGCTTATAAAGCACACATTTCAGCGAGTGAAGTTACTTTAATTGAAAAAGTGCCGTTTATTGACTAGGTAAATAGAGCGCCAGCATTCGTACTGGCGCTCAAAGTGTGCTTACTCTTTACTCATTGATAAATCCATTTCATTAATTAAATTTAGATTAATATCTGCATCTTTAAATAAGATGGGTCTTAATACTGGCGTATTTGAGTAAAAACGCGATTGCTCATCAAAATGTTCTGAGCTTGAATCTGAACTCTGCGACATAGTCAGTAATCCTTTTGCCACAGGACCATCATCGGTAAAGTTCATCACAAACATCCAGCTCGATCCGTAATTAACAGGGTAACCACTGGCTGTTAAATTTGACGCTAACGGTTTACCTGTTATCGCATCATCCAATGTTTGATGATCGATATATGGGATCACCGTAGAAAATGAACGACTGCTACTGCGATCAAAACGATACACATTAAAGCCTCCTTCCACACTCATTGGCCCACTCCAAGGAAGTTTCTCGCCTGAAGCAATGCCGCCTGCTAGCGTTTTTTCAACAAATTGCAGCTCACCTAAAGTACTGTTTAATGCCACGCCATTGCTTTGTAAATTAAGCACTGCATGCGCTAAAGCCGTTAACGCAGAGCCATCGGCAAGTAAGGTATTTGGCGTATTTGCAGGGTTGGTCACATCAAAATTATCATATAAGTATTCATCACCATTAAATAAGTGAGCAAACTCTCTGATTAACGCAGCGCCTTGTGTATCAAGGTTCATAGCGCCATTCCAGCCCTCTAACACGGCGCAGGCAGCTGTTAGGTCAATACTTGTTCCATTAGTTAGGGTAACCGGTGTTGCGCCACGCGCTTTACACTGGGCAACTAAATCATCAAATACTAATTCACCTAAATAGATACGATTGCCTACTAGCGCATTTTCAAGTTCAGCCAAATCAAACTTACTGTCTTCACCGCCTCCCTCTTTTATGAGCTTCAAACCCATACGGGTACGCAATGATAATGGCTGATGAACATCGCCATATTGCGCAGCAAAGCCCACAAGAGGTTGTTCAAGATTAGTAACCCAATAGCTGTCATTTGAGTTTTGTACGTAGTCAGTGCGACTTAGTTGGGGAGCTTGTTCAAAAGGCACAACGCCTTGCGGCTCAAATAACTTTAAGTTACCAGGTACTAAATCAAAGCCCGTCGACTCTCTAAGTGCAACCAATTCAGGTTGCAAACGAATTGCCATATTTGCGGTATCACCCAGTTTCAAAACGGTGCTGTCATCAACAAAAAAGACATTACCTTCTTTATCGCTGGCCATGGTGTTATTAAATGAAACGCCATCGTATTTAGCAAACGAGGCCTTCATCTCTTCTAAGCTGGTTGCTTGATTAATAGCTGACCACTGAGCAACCACATCCATATTAAACTCATTGGCATCTTTGATGGTAAATGCTTGGCTGTCGTTCCACCCTAAACCATTTGCGGCAGGTGTTTCAATCATTAAACCATGGTGGCTATAGTAAAACGGTTTGCTAAGTGTAATTGTGGTCCCTGGTGCCACAGTTACCTCAACGTTAATTGTTTTTGAAGTAATTTCATAATTATCACCTTCAACGCTGTAACCCATGCGATCATTTTCATTTAGTGCTAGCTGATAAATTAAAAAATGACGTGCTGTAGAAAAAGTATGGGTCCAAGCTATGTGCTCATTAAAACCAATATTGATCACTCCTGGCATCCCTTGCAAACTGCCCCCCATTACATTCATAGCGTTGGGAATGGTTAGGTGTGATTGCCAAAAGCGTAAATTGCCCTCGTGAGGAAAATGAGGATTTGCTAATAGACCACCTTTACCATTGGCCATCATATCTTTACCAAGCCCCCAACCATTTGACCCTAAGTGATCAAATTTTTTCTCTAGCTTAAATTGCTTTGCTCGCTGATTAATATTGCCTACCATTGAAGACACAGCACTTGGCTGCTCTGACGTAGGCATTGGCAGATACTCATTCGCATCACCCGGGTTTGCTAAAAAAGCGAGCTCTAAAAAGTTAGCCGAGCTGGCTAGCTGCACTGTAGCCATAGAGTACGCCAACATATCTTGTGCTGTTAAACTGGTAACCCAAGGTGCAGAGGCACACTCCGGCGCTAAATTATCAACCCCCGTATCAGTAACGTATTTATTAAAGCCTTGCACAAACCCTTCAAAGTGCGCTCGGCTGTTCTCTTCTAATTGATCATAATTGGCTTGAGCATATTCATTCACACCCAAGGCTTTATAACCAAAGTCAGAAATTAAATGCGTTGAGTCGCCACTGCCTGGTACTTTATCTGGACCATAGTATTTCGAGCGTTCACCGCGCACTTTAATAATTTGATCCATCAATAGACACGCATGATCTTTAGCATAAGCATAACCACTACCAAACGCTAAGCTCTCTAAGTTATCAGCAGTGATATGCGGCACACCGAAGGTAGTCCAACGGATATTCGCATCAAGTTTATTATCGTCATCAAATGCAATTATTGGCGCGCTCGTCTCTGGAACGGGATCAGGCACCACGACAATTGGTGGTGCAACGTTATTGTCATTGTCTTCGCTACAACCAATTAAAAGTAGGCTACTGGCGATACAAAGTGAGAGTAAATGGGGCTTCATTGTGGTGTTCCTTGTCATTATTATTGTTTAACTTTACAACCATGCCGTAAATACTTATTAAAATCTTGACCTCAAACGCACAAAATTGACTTTGCGCGCCAGTTAGGGCAGCTTAAACTTTAACCGTCTAGAAAAGGATATTTTATGTATTTTGTAAGTAGCCAAATTATTCGTTCTTTAACTAGTTACTTAGCTTCTCAAGGTCTGAATAAAGAACACTTACTTAATAATATTACTCAAGGAGGGCAGCAACTTAATAACAGTCGCTATAAATACCCGCTTGCTGATTACGAACAGCTCATGGCCATTGGCGCAAAACACTTAAATAGGAACACAGTAGGATTAGAGTTTGGTCAAGCGCTTAATGCGCAAAACTGGGGATTACTTGGGCATATTGCTTTAGTGAGTGACTCTTTATTAAGCGCATTACAACATGCTTTAAAGCTGCATACCTTAGTTAGAAACATTGGCACTATTAGCCTACATCATCACCCACAACACAGCAGCCTAGAATGGCACCCCAAAACACCAGTCACACACTTCATGGCAGATGAGCTTTTTAGTAGCTGGCTTGCTTTTGCTCAACAATGTTGTGAATGGCAAGCCCCGTTGATGCTCAGCCAAATAAAATTAATGCGCCCACAACCGCCCATCAATGAAGTTAAACAGTATCAAAGTGTATTTAACTGTCCTATTGAGTTTAATAGCACAACAAATAGCATGATCTTTGATAGCCAATTACTACACTGCCCACTAAAAGGCGCTAATAACGAGCTAGAAACTTTATTAGCCGCACAGGCTATTAACTACAACCACGAAGCTCAGTATATTAGTCAGCTCAAAGCGCTAATAACACAACACCTGCCAGAGCGTTTAAGTGTTCAGCAAGCTGCTCAGGCATTAGCGCTATCAACTCGCAGCCTACAGCGTTACTTAAAACAACAACACACCAGCTACAGCAAAATTATTGACGAAATATGCAAACAACAAGCCCTTATATTACTAAAACAAGGACTCAGTTCGTTAAACATTGCCACTGCGCTGGGCTTTTCTGAACAAAGCGCTTTTCAGCGTGCTTTTAAACGCTGGTATTGTATTACGCCTAAAAAATACTTAACCGAAAAGTAAAAGATGAGTTGTTTTTATTATTTTTGCCCACATAACAACGCCAGTTTATAAACCGATACTGTAATAAAAAAGTATAAACACTGCTTTTGCTACTTTTATATGGGTAAACAGGGTTGAAGCTAATTCGATTATTTAAAAATAAATTTGCCTAGGGTATGAGTTTCTGTTATTTATACCGCCGGCTAATGCTGAGGCATTAAATTAAGGATTTAGGAGAGAGTTATGCCAGACCAAAAAAGACATGGTTTATTGGCTCAAGCCGGTTTAGAACCATACCAAGAAAAACCGGGTGAAGAGTACATGAATGAAGCACAACGTGCTCATTTTAAAACAATTTTAGAAACTTGGCGTAATGATTTACGGAACGAAGTTGATCGTACTAAGTCACACATGCAAGACGAAGCAGCTAACTTTCCTGATCCCGTTGACCGCGCAGCACAAGAAGAAGAGTTCTCATTAGAGCTTCGTACTCGTGACCGCGAACGCAAATTAATTAAGAAAATTGAAAAAACAATCAACTTAATTAAAGAAGACGAGTTTGGTTTTTGTGAGTCTTGTGGCATTGAAATTGGCATTCGTCGTTTAGAAGCACGTCCTACTGCTGATTTATGCGTAGACTGTAAAACACTTGCCGAAATTAAAGAAAAACAAGCTGGACGCGGCTAATTAAGTTATAGCCATGTCTTCTACAGCCGTTACCGCGCAAGTATCTGACTATCGCGGCCGATTTGCACCGTCTCCTTCGGGGCCGTTACATTTTGGCTCACTTGTGGCGGCTGTAGGTAGCTACCTAGATGCAAAAGTTAACCAAGGGAAATGGTTAGTACGCATTGAAGATATAGACACCACTCGCGTTGTTAAAGGCGCAGCCACCGATATCCTAAATACCTTAGACGCCTACAGCCTTAATTGGGATGAAAACGTTGTGTATCAAACACAGCGTCTTACTATTTATCAAGATGCAGTAAACTCACTGTCAAAACAACAGCTTATTTATGCCTGCCAATGCTCTCGTAAGCAAATAAAAGCGCTAGGTGGAATTTATCAAGGGCAATGTAAACATAGCCAACTCAGTGAACAGGGTCATGCCCTTCGCTTAACTCAATGCCATGCAACTGTGACTTATAACGACCTTATTCAGGGGCGTATTGACGTTGACCCTGCTCTGGCCCATGAAGATTACATTATAAAACGTAGCGACGGTTTATTTGCCTATCAACTGGTGGTGGTTATTGATGACATTGAGCAAGGGATCAATCGAATTGTACGAGGCGCTGATCTACTTGAACCTACCGCCCGTCAAATAAGTCTGTTTAAGCAACTTAATAACCCTATTCCAGAATTTGCTCATTTACCTTTAGCGGTAGCAAAACCTGGATTTAAACTCTCTAAACAAAATTACGCCCCCGCTATTTGCAAACAAAATCCCAAACCGACTTTGATAGCGGTATTTAACTTTTTAGGTTTGCCAACCCACGACCAACTTATGGATTTAACCACAGAGCAATTACTTGCTTGGGGCGTGGCACATTTTAACTTAAGCCGCGTTCCCACTACGCGTGAAATACAGATTTAACGCTCTTTCGCGGATTGGGTATAACAAATTCAAATAAAATCGTTAAAAATGGCTTAATTTCAGCACTGAAACTTAATTTTTCCACCTTGCTGGTATATGATAGCCGCCTAAATATATGCTAATTACATAAAACAGTAAGTACAGCTCTATGAGAAGGTACTTGTTGTCATTTTGATTGCAATGGCGAGTCAATCAACCGCTTCTCTAGGAGACAGACTATTATTTCCAAGCTTTTTCAATTTTGTCGACAAATTATCGGCCCGAATGCCAGTGCCGAAGATGTCGCAATCAGCAGTGAACCGTTGGTGATCCCTCGAGGTGAGCATGGTATTTCTCGCAAACAATTTAGCCCAAATGCAATCAAAGTACTCTATCGCCTAAAAGATGGTGGCTATGATGCCTACTTAGTTGGTGGTTGCATTCGCGATGTATTGTTAGGTCAACAACCCAAAGATTTTGATGTTGTAACCAATGCAACCCCTGAGCAAGTTAAAAAACTGTTTCGTAACTGCCGTTTAATTGGCCGCCGCTTTCGTTTAGCGCACATTGTTTTTGGTCGTGAGATTATTGAAGTGGCCACCATGCGCGGCCATCACGAAGCACAAGAAGACAAAAATCAAATTAGCCAATCAAGCGAACATGGGCAACTACTTCGCGACAACGTATTTGGCAGCATTGAAGAAGATGCCGAGCGTCGTGATTTTTCAATCAATGCCTTATATTACTCAATCAATGATTTTTGTATTTATGATTACGCCAATGGTTTAGCGGCCATAAAGGCAAAACAAATTGAGTTAATTGGCGATCCTGAAACACGCTATCGTGAAGACCCCGTGCGTATGCTTCGTGCAGTGCGCTTTGCTACTAAACTCGATATGCAAATAGCACCTGCAAGCGAAAAGCCAATAACCGCTTTAGCTAGCTTGCTTGATAACATTCCACCGGCACGTTTGTTTGAAGAAATACTCAAGCTGTTTTTAAACGGCAAAGCACAACAAAACTTTTTAATGCTGCGCAAATACGGGTTATTTAAATCGTTGTTCCCAGAACTTGACCGAATTTTAGATAAAAACCCTGGCGGGCTTGAAGAAACCTTCATCAAGCAAATGTTTGCAAACACTGACATTCGCATTAATGCAGAGAAAAAAGTCACCCCTGCGTTTGTATTTGCAGCGTTACTGTGGTTTCCATTGGTTGAACGTACTGAAAAAATTCGACGTCAAGAACAACTCTCTGAATACGATGCCTTTGCCCAAGCAATTAATAAAGTACTTAGTGAGAACGCTCAGCATATTGCAGTACCAAAACGCTTTACGTTAGGCGCCCGTGATATTTGGCATATTCAACAACGTTTAGACAAACGTGCAGGCCAACGTGCCTATCGCTTAACACAACAGCCTCGTTTTAAAGCCGCTTATGACTTTTTACTACTGCGTGTTGATGCCGGTGAAACTGAGCATACAGAGCTTGCACAGTGGTGGACACAGTACTTGAGTCAAGATATTAATGGCCAAAAAGAAATGGTGCGAGAGCTAGGTCATCAAGGTGGACCAAAACCACGTAAGCGTCCTCGTCGCCGCACCACTAAAAAACCAGCTGAGTAAAGAATGCAACGTGTCTATTTAGGCTTAGGTGCCAACCTTAATACACCTAAAAAACAACTTGATGATGCTGTTGTTGCACTTAAAAACTTGCCTAACAGCGAGTTTATCGCTTGCTCACATTATTATGCGAGCAAGCCTATGGGGCCACAAGATCAACCCGATTACGTGAACGCGGTTGCCTGTATCAATACCTCGCTACAGCCAGAGCAGTTACTTGATTTAACGCAAGCCATTGAGCTGGAGCATGGTCGAGTCAGAAAAGCTGAGCGTTGGGGCGCACGCACACTGGATATTGATATTTTATTATTTGGTGAGCAGGTTATAAATACTAAACGTTTAACGGTGCCTCATTACGGGTTAAACGAGAGAGAATTTGTTGTTTACCCGCTGCAAGAAATTGCACCCGAACTTATTTTACCAAGCGGCGCATCTATCAAACAGATAGCAAATAACCTACCGCTTAACGACTTACAACAATTACCGCTGTAATTAACTAATGCTTATGTCTGCGAGAATATTATGTCTAAAATAACCGTTTCAACTTTGAATAAAATGAAGGCTGAAAGTAATAAAATCACTGCGTTAACAGCTTATGATGCCAGTTTTGCTAAGTTATTTCATGAGAATGGCGTTGAAGTTGTTTTAGTCGGTGATTCTTTGGGAATGGTATTACAAGGTGGCGATGACACACTCGCTGTGACAAACCAAGAAATTGCGTACCATACTCGCTGTGTTCGCGCTGGAAGCCGTGACCTATTTGTTATTGCCGACCTACCGTTTATGACCTATGCAAATCCAAATGATGCGTGTAAAAATGCCGCAGAGTTGATGCGCGCAGGTGCTAATATGATCAAGCTTGAAGGTGGCGAATGGCTGCATGACAGCATTAAATCACTTACTCAGCAAGGTATTCCGGTGTGTGGGCATTTAGGGCTTACGCCGCAATCTGTGCACGTATTTGGTGGTTTTAAAATTCAAGGCCGTGAAGAAGCACAAGCACAAAAAATTATTGCCGATGCAAAAGCATTAGAGGCAGCCGGTGCTCAACTACTCGTGCTTGAGTGTATTCCAAGTGCCTTAGCAAAACGTATTACTGACTCATTAAGCATTCCGACTATAGGGATTGGTGCGGGCAATGTAACCGATGGCCAAATTTTGGTTATGCACGATTTAGTCGGTATTTCTGCAGGCTACATTCCTAAATTTTCAAAAAACTTTTTACTCGAAACAGGCAACATGCCTGCCGCTGTTAAAAAGTATTGTAACGATGTTAAAAGCGGCGTTTTTCCAAGCGCTGAACACGAGTTTAAATAATGCAGTCAATCACTGAAATTAAATCATTACGCAGTCAAATAAGAGCTTGGCGCCAAGCGGGTTTAAGTGTTGCACTAGTACCTACTATGGGTAACCTGCACCGCGGTCACTTTTCGTTGGTAGAAAAAGCAAAAACACTGGCCGACAAAGTCGTTGTTAGTATTTTTGTTAACCCGATGCAATTTGGTGCTAACGAAGATCTAGACAATTATCCGCGTACCTTAGATGCCGATAAACAAGGTTTAGCCGATCTTGAAACGGATATTTTGTTTATCCCCAGTGTAGAGGCTATTTACCCAAATGGCTTAGGGGTGCAAAGTTTTGTTGATGTACCAGGTATTTCGATGGGCTATTGCGGCGGCTCACGTCCTGGTCATTTTAAAGGTGTAGCAACAGTTGTCACTAAACTATTTAACTTAGTCCAACCTGATTACGCCTGCTTTGGTGAAAAAGACTTTCAGCAGCTGCAAGTTGTTAAAACAATGGCCCGTGATTTGTCGATACCAGTAGAAATTATTGGTGTGCCAACGATGCGTGAAGTTAGCGGCCTTGCCATGAGCTCACGCAATGGGTATTTATCAAGTGATGAAAAGCAAACCGCTACGATTTTATTCAACACTTTAAATCACTGTGCGCAGCAACTAAAAAGCGGAAATAAAGCGTTTGCTACTCTTGAAGCTGATGCTAAAGCGACTTTAGAAAGCGCAGGGCTAAAACCAGATTATTTTTCGATAGCTCAACGAGATACATTAAAAGCTGCTACACTCGAAGATACACGATTTGTTATTTTAGCTGCCGCCTTTTTAGGGAGTGTTAGATTAATCGACAATATACAGGTTGAAGTTTAATACTGGTGTAGCCTCACTTTAAGGATAAGTATGAAAACTTTTATTAAAACCACTCTAGTGGCTTTTTCTTTTGCAGCATTGGCAGGGTGCCAAAGCCAAGCAGGTAATCCAGCACTTAACCAATGCGCTCAGCAAAGTTATCAATGCGAAACCAGCTGTGAACAACAAACAACCACCGACAGCCTTAAGTCACAGGTTTGCTCATCTAAATGCATCGAAGCGTATAATCAATGCAAAGTACAAGCTGAAAACTTAAGTAAAGCTGACTAATATCAATCGGCATAAATTGTAAACCAAAAAAAACCGCTCATTTGAGCGGTTTTTTAATTATTAGCGGTTTATTTTAAGCCTAACTTTTTCAACTCAACTTCAACTAGCTTTGCAGAAAGTGGCACATAACCATCTTTTTCTACAATTTTTTGACCTTCTTGCGAAAGTACCATCTTTAAAAACTCAGCTTCAACTGGGCCAAGTGGCTTATTTGGGTGTTTATTTACATAAACATATAAGAAACGTGAAAGTGGGTATTTACCTTGAGCTACGTTTTCAAGCGTGGCATCAACAAAGTTAGTACCTTTTTTAGATAACGGAACAGTACGCACACCCGATGTTTTATAACCAATACCAGAATAACCAATGGCATTTAGTGATGCTGAAATTGACTGTACAACAGAAGCTGAACCCGGTTGCTCGTTCACGTTATTACGAAAATCGCCTTTACATAAGGCTTTCTTTTTAAAGTAACCGTAAGTCCCTGATACTGAGTTACGTCCATATAATTGCACGTCTTTTGCAGCCCAATCACCTTCTAGACCAACATCACTCCAGCGGTTTACTTGCTCTGGTGCGCCACATTTACGTGTTGATGAGAAAATAGCATCGATTTGGTCAATACGCAGCCCTTCAATTGGGTTATCTTTATGAACAAATACCGCCAATGCATCAATTGCTACACGTACTTGTGTTGGCTTATAGCCATAGCGCTTTTCAAATGCTTCAATTTCTTTCGACTTCATAGCACGGCTCATTGGACCTAAATTTGCCGTTCCTTCTGTTAATGCTGGTGGCGCAGTAGACGAACCTGCCGCTTGAATTTGAATATTTACATTTGGGTAAATACGCTTATATTCTTCAGCCCAAAAGGTCATCATGTTGGCTAACGTATCAGACCCTACCGATGAAAAATTACCTGATACACCGCTAATTTTTTGATACTCAGGCATACCGTCTTCTAATGCTACTGCTTGCGCAGATACAAATGTTGTAACAGCCACACCCATTGCGGCAACTAAGTTTTTAAATTTCATTTTGGGGTTCTCCAGTTTGTTCGTCCCATTTCCTAACTGCGGTTCACTCTAAAGTGAGTACATGACAATGGTGTGACTCTTAAATGACACTTTTATGACTAGCAGTATTACTCGTCACTAATGGCGAAATAGAGATCAGCCTATCGCTTGAAAACGCAAAAGAAAAACAGGAGCCTTTACCCAGTTCACTGTTAATTTTTAATTGGCTACCATGGCGAGTAAGTACATGTTTAGTAATTGCTAAGCCTAATCCTGAGCCACCTGTGGTGCGGCTTCTGGCTTTATCGACCCGATAAAAACGCTCAGTTAAGCGATTTATATGCTCTGGTGCAATACCATCACCATTATCGGTAACACTAAAACATGCCTGTTCATTGTTGCGCTGCCAACACACCTCAATTTTACCACCTGGCTTAGTATAATGAATGGCATTAAATACTAAGTTTGAAAACGCACTTCTGAGCTCATCCTCAGCACCGGTAATATCAAGTGACGCATCAATATTAAAAAAAAGTTGATGGCCTTTATCTTGATTTATAGACTGTGCTTCAGTTTCAATCAGTTTTAGCAATTGCGGTACATTTACTGCCTTATCATTACTGTGGCGTTTTGCGCCTTCAATACGTGATAACGAAAGTAACTGATTCACTAAACTATCCATGCGTTTACATTGCTCTAGCATGGTAGTTTGTGCTTTATTCCACATTGCAGGCGGAGGGAGCGAATCACTGTCGAGCATTTCAAGGTAGCCGGTAACAACCGTTAAAGGAGTTCTGAGCTCATGAGACACATTAGCAACAAAGTCTTTACGCATCTGCTCAAGCTGCTTTAAACGGGTGACATCGCGTACTACCACCAATAACTGAGTGTTAGCATAAGGCATCACCCTAAATTCAAGAACTTGCTCAACACTGTGACCACTTTCAAGCTCCAGTGCATCACTAAACTCTTTACGGCGCATATATTTAGCAAATTTAGGATCGCGAATGAGGTTATCTAAACGCTGACCATGATCAACCGGCCATTGTAACCCTAACACTTTGAGTGCAAGTTGATTACACCACACAATTGATAAATCGTTTTGCAATACAACAACAGCATCAGGCACCGCCTCAGCACCGTCACGAAAACGGCGTATCAGCTCTGCCAGCTCGTTACGCTTTTTACGATTACGATGTTGCAGCTGATAGATGCCTTCAAATACTTGCTCCCACGACCCCTCACCTTCAGGTGGGTTAAAGCTGCGCTGATTATGCAGCCAATCACTTAAACGATAAAGTTGATGGTAATGCCACATAAGTAGCGAAAAAGCGCCCAAAAACAACATCAAAAATGGGGCACCAATAAGCATCCCAATTAAAAGTAAAGGTATAAAATAGACAAACAGCCGCTTTGTTAGCGCCTGCTTGTTAATAACTCGATACATACACGCTCTTTACCTTATAAACGCTAGCAGACAAGTTGACTGAGCTAGGTTAATAGATTGCTACTTAACTAAGTAAGCTTAATTGTAAGCACACTATAATTTACTCGAAAAGCGATAACCAGCTCCGCGTACCGTTTGTACTAAGCGGTCGTGTCCAAGCGTAGCAATCGCTTTACGCAAGCGACGAATATGAACATCTACTGTTCTGTCTTCAACATACACATTCGTGCCCCATACATGATCAAGCAGTTGCTCACGGCTGTAAACCCGCTCTGGATGGGTCATAAAAAAGTGTAATAGTCTAAATTCGGTTGGCCCCATATCAAGCTCACTGCCCCCTGAGGTAACACGATGCGAAATAGGGTCCAAGCGCAGGCCGTGCACTTCAATTGCTTCTTCTAAAGAGGTAGGTGCTACTCGGCGAATAACCGCTTTGATACGCGCCATTAACTCTTTAGGTGAAAACGGCTTAGTAACGTAATCATCAGCACCGACTTCTAAACCGCGTATTTTGTCTTCTTCTTCGCCGCGAGCAGTCAGCATAATGATAGGGATTTGGCGTGTGTGTTCATTTTGTTTGAATTTTTTAGCGATTTGAATTCCACTACCACCAGGTAGCATCCAATCGAGTAACACCATATCTGGATAAGGTTCGACCATTGCGGCTATTGCAGAATCATAATCTTCTGCCTCAATGGCTTGAAAGCCATTTTGTTCTAAAACAAAAACCAACATTTCCCTGATAGGTGCTTCGTCATCAACGACTAATACTTTACGTGACATTCCAATTTATCTCTTAGGCTATTGAGTAGGTTTCATTATTATGACTAAGTATGACATTTTTATTAAAGTGTAACGTCTAAATTAAAATGAGACTAAAAAAAACACAAAATAGTAACAAAAAATTGAATATGTCATATTTTTACCATCTTGAGCAGTAAATAAAAAAGTGGTTTGCAGTAAAGTGAGTCGTTATTAAAGGCACTATTTATGATATTAACTTGGGATCATCAAATTACTAACTAGCAGCTATTTTTAGGCTTAATAATAAAAGTCGGCACCTATTTAGATCAGGTTTATTATGATCTTAAATACAAGGATCAGAGTTTTATCAAGCAGATCCCTTTTCGGATCACTATTTTACCCACTAACAAAGCTAAACCAATGATTTACTGTGTGATTTTTATCCATTAATTATGATGTTCGACACTTAAAAGTACAAAATGCGTCACTTTAAGCCCTTCACTTAGTAAAGTAATGATCCCAGATAAGGTTAGTTAGTAATCGAGTGATCCCAGATTTATCGGTAAGTAAAATACTGATCTCTTACAGATCAAAAAAGCCAGTGCGTAAGCAACTGGCTTTTTATAATGAGTGCGAGAGTATCGCCGTTATTGGCTCATTATTTTATTTTTGGGTTTAACTCACCGCTTAAGTATTTAAGGTGCATTTCATCTAATGAAATTGGCTTAATTTTACTTGCTTGACCCGCCGTACCAAACGCTTCGTAACGAGCGATACAAATATCAGTCATTGCTTGGGTTGCAGCAGCTAAAAACTTACGTGGGTCGAAGTTAGACGGGTTCATCGCTAAATGACGACGAATCGCACCGGTAGACGCTAAACGTAAGTCAGTATCAATGTTTACCTTACGCACACCATATTTAATACCTTCAACGATTTGCTCAACTGGCACGCCGTAAGTTTCTGGAATTTCGCCACCGTATTGGTTGATCACTTCTAACCACTCTTGTGGAACAGAAGACGAACCATGCATTACTAAGTGGGTATTTGGTATACGCGCGTGAATTTCTTTAATACGATCAATTGCTAAAATGTCATCGGTTGGTGGACGAGTAAATTTGTAGGCACCGTGTGATGTACCACAGGCAATAGCCAGCGCATCAACATGGGTTTTATTTACAAAGTCTGCCGCTTCTTCTGGATTTGTTAGCATTTGCTCAGTGGTAAGTTTACCCTCAGCGCCAACACCATCTTCTTCACCCGCTTCACCAGTTTCAAGTGAACCTAATACACCTAGCTCACCCTCTACAGATACGCCACACGCATGTGCCATTTCAACTGTTTTACGTGTTACATCAACGTTGTAATCGTAGCTTGACGGAGTTTTACCATCACTCATTAACGAGCCATCCATCATTACTGATGAAAAACCTAACTGAATTGAACGTTGACATACACCTGGTGATGTACCGTGATCCTGATGCATAACCACGGGGATATGTGGCCATTCTTCAACTGCCGCTAAAATCATATGACGAATAAAAGGTGCACCGGCATACGCACGTGCGCCCGCAGAACCTTGTACAATAACTGGGCTGTTTGTTTTATCAGCCGCTTCCATAATTGCACGCATTTGCTCTTGGTTATTTACATTAAACGCGGGTACACCGTAACCATGCTCTGCGGCATGATCAAGAAGTTGTCGCATACTGATTAAAGCCATTGGGTATTCTCCAATTTATCGGTAGTTATTTTACTACCTAGTTTGAACGGATTTGTTAGTTTGGCGCAATCACTGCGCCATGAATTAAAAGGCAAATGGCCTAAAATTCATATTATTAACGACTAAATAAAAGTGAGAGGTATTTACTCGTTAATTGTAGCAGATGTGAAATAAGCACATCTGCTTTACGGCTAGCTAATACCCAAAGGTATTATTTAGCGCGTGATTCTAGCATTGCAACTGCAGGTAGTTTTTTGCCTTCTAAAAACTCTAAGAACGCACCACCACCTGTAGAGATATACGATACTTTATCACTAATGCCATACTTATCAATTGCCGCTAGGGTGTCACCACCACCAGCAATAGAAAATGCGCTTGAATCAGCAATCGCTTTTGCAATAGCGCGAGTGCCATTACCAAATTGATCAAACTCAAACACACCCACTGGGCCATTCCATACAACAGTGCCCGCATTAGCAATAATTTTTGCAAGTTTGTTTGCTGTATCAGGGCCAATATCAAAAATCATATCGTCGCTGGTAACTTCGCTTACATCTTTAAGTGTTGCTACAGCTGATTCTGAGAATTCATTACCCACAACAACATCAGTCGGTACTGGAATTTCACCATTGTTAGCTTTTGCTGCTGCACATAAGCGATTAGCTTCGTCCATTAAGTCAGCTTCAAAAAGGGACTTACCTACAGGATAACCTGCAGCGGCAATAAAGGTATTAGCAATACCGCCACCGGTAACAAGCTGGTCAACAATTTTAGATAACGAATCAAGTACGGTTAACTTAGTTGACACTTTAGAGCCACCCACAATCGCCACTAATGGGCGTGCTGGGTTATCAAGTGCTTTGCCTAGCGCTTCAAGTTCAGCCGATAATAATGGACCGGCACACGCTACATCAGCAAATAAACCTACACCATGCGTTGATGCTTGTGCGCGATGCGCAGTACCAAAAGCATCCATTACGTACACGTCACATAATGCAGCTAATTGCTTTGATAAGGTTTCGTCGTCTTTTTTCTCGCCTTTATTAAAACGCACGTTTTCAAAAACAACGACTTCGTTATCTGCAACATCAACGCCGTTTAAGTAATCTTTTTCTAGGCGAACTGTTTGCTCAAGTGCATCATTTAAGTAATCGACAACCGGAGCCAATGAAAACTCTTCTTCGTATTGCCCTTCCGTAGGACGGCCAAGGTGTGACATAACCATCACTTTCGCGCCTTTCTCTAACGCTAGTTTGATAGTAGGTAACGCAGCACGAATACGTGCATCTGACGTCACTTTTCCTGCTTTAACGGGTACATTTAAATCTTCACGAATTAATACGCGTTTGCCGTTTAAATCTAAATCTGCCATTTTAATGACCGACATGAACATCTCCTTAGTTAACGATACTGAACCTGAAAAATACGTTTTAAATATTACTTAAATGCCATCATAGCACGCGCGGTATCGAGCATGCGATTCGCAAACCCCCACTCGTTATCACACCAAACTAATAACTTTATCAGTCGTTTATGACTAACACGTGTCTGTGTGCCATCTATGATACA
This sequence comes from Pseudoalteromonas tetraodonis, assembly GCF_002310835.1. Lineage (NCBI taxonomy): Bacteria > Pseudomonadati > Pseudomonadota > Gammaproteobacteria > Alteromonadales > Pseudoalteromonadaceae > Pseudoalteromonas > Pseudoalteromonas tetraodonis. The sequence continues at coordinate 2,704,857 of NZ_CP011041.1, forward strand.
AGAATGTGGGTCATGGTTAAAATCAACCGATACCAACGGCTCTTCGGTGTAACTTAAAATACCTTCAAGGCGGTCTTTAGCTTGTGCTTTAAGCGCATTATTAACCGCACTTAAATCTACATCTGCATTAACCGTGACACTTAAATCCATCGCCGTCACATTAATGGTCGGTACACGGACCGCAATGGCCTCAAAGCGACCTTTAAATTTAGGTAAAATACGGTCTATACCACGGGCTAATTTTGTATCTACAGGAATAATAGACTGGCTGGCGGCACGCGTACGGCGTAAATCATGATGATACGCATCAATTACTTGCTGATCGTTCATTGACGCATGAATGGTCGTAATAGCACCTGATTCAATGCCAAAGGCATCATCGAGTACTTTAATAACAGGAACGACGCAGTTAGTTGTACACGAGCCATTAGAGACAATAGTATGCTCGCTTTTAAGCTCATCGTCATTAATACCGTAAACAATAGTGGCATCAACATCATTATCCGCAGGATGTGAAAACAGCACCTTTTTTGCGCCCGCAGTCAAATGTAACTGTGCATGCTCACGTGAGTGGTAAACCCCCGTACATTCAAGCACCACGTCAACATCTAACGTTTGCCACGGTAATTCAACTGGATTTTGTTCACAAAATAACGCAATGGTGTCATCAGCAACGCTGATAGTGTCTTCACCTAGTTTAACTGGAAAAGCAAAACGACCATGAGAGGTGTCGTATTTTAATAAATGGGCAATAGCTTCAGGGTCGGCTAGTTCGTTAATTGCAACAATTTTGATCTCGTCGCTTAAGCCTGATTCGTATAGTGCACGGACAATATTTCGACCAATACGACCAAAACCATTAATTGCAAGTTTGATTGCCATGAAATATAAAATCCACTCTAGTTACGTACAGAGAAAGGCAGCGTCGCCTTTTAGATGGCGGTATTGTAATCGACCTTGCCTGTGATTATAAGAGCCAAGCATTAGAAACTTTAAATTAACGTCATAATCAACACACACTGCACTTTTACTTTTAGCCCTGCTAGTGGGTATTTGCACTGTTTGCTATTTTAGTTTTAAATCAAACACCACCTTTATTGATGCTTTAACGCTTATTGTTGCGCCTAAATATTGCTGCTGCATAAATGGATTCTCGTTATTACTAGCAACCATACTATTTCTGTGGCTAGATAAAATAATGTGCTTAACACCGCCCGCGTCATAATCGTAATCTGAGCTGCTGGAATTTGCACTGATACTGTAAACGTTGCCAAGTTCAGCGCCAAAAGCTTGAGCGAGCTTATTTCCCTTCGCTTTTGCGTTATCGATTGCTAATTGTGTTGCCTCTGCCTCTAACTGATTAACTTTAGAGGATAAACCATTAATTTTTTCGATATTGTCTATTTTTAAGCTTTGAGAAAAATTAATAAATTCATCGACTTTTTTAATATCTTTTAATGTGACTTTAACTGTTTTCAGGGCTAAATACTTATCGCCTGAAACAGTCCCAGATTCTGTACCAATCATAGTGTATACCTTGCTTTTTAAACCAGATATATAAACATCGTCTTGGCCAAAACCGTATTTGTCTGATTGTTCAAGTAACAAGCTAATCCGGCCATCAAGCTCACGTTTAGCCTCAAGGAATGTATCTTCAGTGCTTTTTACTTCAAATATAATTTGAGCCATATCAGGCTCAACAAATACCTCAGCTGACCCCTGCACTGCAATGTGACGATTAGCTGGCACGCTTGAATTAGCAAAAGTAATAAGAGGGAATAAGGTAATAAAAATAGCGATGATAAGTTTCATATTCGTTCCTTGAATTCATAATAAATCACACGTTCCCATAGTTATACAAATAAAAACAAAAGTAAACTGCCTCAGTAATCTAGTATTTATGTATTCTTTATAGTTAGGTTGGGTTTCGCTTCGCTCTGCCCAACCTATGTCAACTCGCCTACTTTGAGCTCCTTACCGGCGCTTATCTGATGGCATTGGGCTAATAACAACTCAGCAGTGGCTTGTGCATCGGTAAGGGCGTGATGACAATGATAGCTTGGTAAGTCGTAGCGTTTACGGCATTCATTAAGAGTTAAATCGTCTAATTTTATATCTGAGCTATGTTTTAGCAGACGCTTTTTTTCTATTTGTAAGGTGTCGATAATCAACTTGGGGCGCTGGGTGATCCCTGCATTTTTTAGTGCTAACTTTAAAAAACCCCAATCGAGCATGGCATTATGAAATACTAAAATACAGTCACTAAAGTGAGCGCTTAAAGACGTTAAAATGCTTTGTAAACTTTGCCCTTGTGCCACCGAGTCAGTACTAATGCCATGAAAAACGGGGCTCTGCTCTAGACTTTTCACCTCTTTATTAACCAAATGCTGCGACTGACTGTTTTTGATACATTCGTTATCAATCAGTACCCAAGCAACCGAGACAATTTCATGTTGTTTAGGATCAAGCCCTGTTAATTCCAAATCAATCACTAAGTAACGTTGCTTTAAAGCACTTTGCATGAGCAAGTGGCGGCGCTTTAAATAACGAGTAATAAGCTGCTTAACCATTGTTGTTACAAACTCCCACGCGCAAATTTAAACGCCGCGCCTTGCTGCGCTTGTTTTACTAGGTAAAACGCTTCTTTAAGCTGATGACGCTCTAACGAATTGAGCTTATCTGGGTTTATACAATTGCTGGGTAACCCCTCTTCGTTTATTTGTGTGCGCAGCCGAAGCTGAGTTAAAAATCGCCAACAATCTTTTAAATTATAAATATCTTCTTTGCTTAACAATGAATACTTTAATAAAGCGTCTAACCGCTCTTGGGTGTTAGCACGGCGGATGCCTACTTTTAATGCATACAGCCTTGCCAGATCGTTAATGATCACAACCCCGCGTTTTTTAAGATCGATGTATTTGTGATGCTGCTCGGTTTTTTCAGTTTTAAAGTTATTAAATAACCCAATCGGCGCGCTGTTGGTATTCACATCGCTGGCCATTGCCGCATAAAAAAGATCGTTGCGAGAAATATGGGTTAACTCTTCACAAAACTGGCTATAAAGCGTGGTTGATCCTTCAATAAAACGCAGATCAAAAAATATTTTACAGTTGAGCATTGCCTGGGGTGTGGGGCTGGTGATCCACTTTAAAAACTTCGCCCGCCAATCACTAACACTCATTCGACACGCATCACTGCTGGCCATAATGTTACCAGGGCAACGACGAATACCGCATTCAACTAAGTTTTCACAAACAAATTCACCCATTTGTTTAAAGTACGCGTGCTGCTCATCGTTTAGACCATCGGGTAATAACAAGCCGTTATCTTGATCAGAATGCAGTGTTTGCTCTTCGCGCGCTTGAGAGCCAAAACAAATAAAGCTAAAGCTCGTAGGTGCAACACCATGTTGTTGTTGAAATAAAAATATTAGCCTCGAGGTTAGCGCATCGGTTAAACCGCTGAGTAGTTTTCCAATCAGTGAAATATCATCAATATTATTAGAAAACCCCTTTAATAACTCAGGAATTTCTTTAGCGTAACGCTTTAAATCAGCGACATTATGCGCTTTATAAATACGACCAATGAGCTGGACAGGGTCGCTTTTTTGTTGGCGTAGTAAGTCTGTACTAGTGATCATACCTAGCGGTTTATGATTTTCATCAAGCACAGGTAAATGATGAATATTATGCTTAAGCATTAAGTGTAGCGCTGAAAACACACGATTATTTTCAAATATAAACTTAGGCTTATTGGTCATAATACTATTGATAGCTTGCGCGGGGTCCACCTCATCAGCAAGCACTCGATTACGTAAATCACGGTCAGTAACCACCCCAACAAGGTGCGAGTTTTCGGTGATCATTATTGAAGAAACCCCATGCTCTTGCATTTTTTTAGCACTATGACGGATGCTGGCATCGGGGGGCAGCGTTATCGCTTTGCGAGTCATGATCTCTGAAATTTTACGCTCAGACCAGCTGTCGTTGTTGCTCTTATAATGCGATGACAGTAATCGATTTGCATGTGCACGGACAAAGTATTGCTCAAAGGCTTTATATTCTCGGCGTAAATAATCAAAATGCGTTTGGTCGAGCATATACACTATGCCCTCTTTTTGTACTTCTAAACTGTTTTGAATTGCATCTCCCGTTAGTAAAGAGGGGTAACCAAAGTAATCACCTTGAGTTAAACGCGTTACCGTATCGCCTTTGGCATCGACTAAATCGTATAACCCGGAGCGGATTAAAAATAATTTAGGCTGTTCACTGTTAAGCCATTGCGTTTGGTTTTCTCGGGTCAAATAAATACTATCGAGATGGTTAACAAAATAACTGCAGGCGCTGTCCTGTAACATTGAAAATGGTGCTTGCTTGTTAATAAACTGCGCGACTTCCTGTTGCTCACTACTCATAAATCATCCTCAATAAAAAAGCGACTTAACCTGAAATATGGTTATTTAATATAGCGATTATTTAATGTAGTCATTATTTAAACAAATAAAAAGCCCGACTTAAGTCGGGCTTTGATGGGTTATATCATTAGATATATGGATTAGTGAGCATGCGCTTCACTAGACCCTTTAGGATTACGAATGCCTTCCACCATTTCTTGAATTTCAACTGGTGTTGGTTTAGTCATTTTCATTACAACTGCCGCTACTGCAAAGTTAATGATCATACCTACTAAACCAATCCCTTCAGGTGAAATACCTAAGAACCAATTTTCTGGGCTATTAAGCTCTGGGCTCACAAACTTGAAGTAGATGATGTATGCAGCAGTAAAGGTGATACCCGTTACCATGCCTGCAATTGCACCATGTTTATTCATTGATTTAGAGAAAATACCCATAATAATTGCAGGGAAGAAGCTCGCCGCCGCTAAGCCGAAGGCAAAGGCAACAACCGAGGCCACAAATCCTGGCGGGTTAATCCCAAAGTAGGCGGATATTACAATAGCAATCATCGCTGCTAACCTCGCTGCAAGTAATTCTTGCTTGTCGGTTATATCCGGTTTGAGTGTCCGTTTTAGCAAATCGTGCGATACTGAGGTTGAAATAACCAATAGTAAGCCCGCTGTAGTCGATAGTGCCGCGGCAATACCACCAGCAGCAACGAGTGCAATAACCCATGCTGGTAAGTCGGCAATTTCAGGGTTCGCTAGTACCATAATATCGCGGTCAACGTTTACTTCGTTCGCGCTATTAGGGTCAGTGATTTTACCTGATGTGTAAAACATTTTGCCGTCACCATTTTTATCATTAAAGGTAATTAGGCCTGTGCGTTCCCAGTTTTTGATCCATGCAGGTGCATCTGCATACGCTGTGCCGCTACCGTCTTTACCATTAATGGTGTCAATCATGTTTACACGGGCAAACGAAGCTACTGCAGGTGCTGTTGTGTAAACAATAGCAATGAACACCAGTGTCCACGCCGCTGAAATACGTGTGTCCTTTACGCGAGGTACAGTGAAAAAGCGAACAATTACATGTGGTAAACCAGCAGTACCCACCATAAGAGCACCTGTAATTGCAAATACATCAATCATGCTCTTCGAGCCTTCAGTGTATTGACCAAAGCCCAACTCAGTACTTAAACCATCTAATTTATCCAATACATACATGCCTGAACCATCACTTAGCGTGGCACCAAAGCCTGTTTGTGGGAAAAAGTGACCGGTTGCCATCATAGAGATGAAAATAGCCGGTACTAAATAAGCAAATACCAGTACACAGTACTGCGCAACTTGCGTGTAAGTAATGCCTTTCATGCCACCAAGTACAGCATAAAAGAAAACAATAATCATGCCGATGTAAACGCCGGTTTCAATTTCAACTTCTAAGAAACGCGAGAACACCACACCCACACCACGCATTTGACCCGCAATGTAAGTAAAACAAATAAAGATGGCACATAAAATAGCCACTAAGCGCGCAGTACGTGAGTAGTAACGGTCCCCGATAAAGTCTGGCACAGTAAACTTGCCGAATTTACGTAAGTAAGGCGCTAAACACATGGCCAGTAGTACATAACCACCCGTCCACCCCATTAAGTAAACACTACCGTCATAGCCAGCAAACGAAATAATACCTGCCATTGAAATAAATGACGCAGCACTCATCCAATCCGCAGCAGTTGCCATACCATTGGCTAGTGGAGGTACACCGCCACCAGCAACGTAGAATTCATTTGTTGACCCAGCACGAGCCCAAATTGCAATACCGATATAAAGCGCAAAGCTTAAACCGACAATTATAAATGTGAGTATTTGAACATCCATTGACTAGCTCCTATTCGTCTACGCCATATTTTTTATCTAACGTATTCATTTTGAAAACGTACACAAAAATCAAAGCCACAAAGGTATAAATCGCGCCTTGCTGGGCGAACCAGAAGCCAAGTTTAAACCCAAAAAAACGTACTTCATTTAGTACATCTACAAGTAATATGCCAAAGCCAAAAGAGACCACAAACCATACCGCTAATAACTTAAACAGTAATGAAATGTTTTCTGCCCAATAAGCTTTTGCTTGTTCTTCATTTTTAAAAGCCATTTTTATTTTCCCCTTTAAACATCGCAAGATTACGATGGGTGGTTTTTTATATTCGTTAATCAATTTAGCAACGCTACTCAAATATTGAATTGCGACAATAGTCGTAACAACATGTTAACGTTTTCGTAAACTGTAGGCGCTTAATTAGTAAACAACAAGTGAACTACTTTAATTTCAGTAAGTTAATTAATTTATTTGCGAGGTGTTTACGCCAATTTTTGAGTAAAGCGTGGGAATAAGACATTAGTCTAACTAAATAACCAATTTAAAATAAATCATTAAAAATCAATACTTTATTTTATTTATAGATAATATAAATAAAATGTATACCCCCCTATTTAACCCGCAACCAAATATCGTAAAAACCCAAACTACCTCAAACGCCAACTGACACTCGCATCTTGAAATAGTTTGGGTATAGTTATGGCAAATTATAAAAATATTCTACAAGGTTAAATAAACATGACGGCTGTACTACTCATTGTTGCCTTTGGCTACATAGGCGTGCTGTTTTGGCTGGCTAATTGGGGGGATAAAACCACGCCACTTGCCAAGCGTATTAGTCATCACCCGTTTGTGTATTCATTTGCACTAGGTATTTATTGCACTTCATGGACTTACTACGGCTCAGTAGGCACAGCAGCGACCAGCAGCTGGAGTTTTTTACCTATATTGTTAGGCCCCGCTTTATTGTTTTTTTTCGGTCAAGGCTTTTTACGTAAACTGGTACTGGTGAGTAAAAAACAAAATATCACCACTATTGCCGACTTTATTTCAGCCCGCTATGGTAAGCGTCAAACCACCGCCATTATGGTGACAATAATCGCCTTATTGGCCACCATTCCGTACATTGCATTGCAATTAAAAGCACTCAGCTCTAGCTTTTTACTCCTACAAAACAGCAATCAGATATCAGGGGATATTTTAGCGCTATCGGCCACGTTAATGATGGCGCTATTTGCTATATTTTTTGGTACGCGCAAAGTTGATGTAACCGAATACCGTTCAGGTTTAATGCTCGCTGTGGCGTTTGAATCTCTAGTTAAACTGTTTGCCTTAGCCGCCGTTGCAGGGCTTGCGATATACAGCTTATTTAATTTACCTACCCAAAGTAGCAGTCAAGTTGCCGAGTCTATTTGGATGCACTGGACACACTTTGACTTTTTTAGTTTTAATTTTATCGGCCAGTCACTTATGGCAGCAGCGGCTATTATTTGTTTGCCACGCCAATTTCATGTAACCGTGGTCGATAACCAAGATAAGCGCCATTTATTCACTGCGCGTTGGGCCTTCCCGCTGTATTTATTGCTAACAGCAGCAATGATTTTACCTATTGCCACCGCTGCGATTCACCCAGAAATAGGCCGCAGCTTATCACCAGACAGCTTTGTACTTGCCTTACCTATGCTGCACAATAATGCTTTTTTGACTACGTTTGTGTTTATTGGGGGGCTTTCAGCAGCTACAGCCATGATTGTTGTAGCCACATTAACGTTAAGTACCATGATCTCAAATGATGTGGTATTGCCGTTAATGTTACGTCGTAAATTTAAACGTAACTTAATTACCAGCAGCTATAAATCACGTATTTTACTAGTGCGTCGATTTACCATTGCCGGAGTACTTATTTTAGCTTACTTCTATCAGCAATGGTTTGGAAATGGCAGTGCACTGGCTAGTATGGGATTGGTTGCTTTTTCATTGGTATCGCAACTATTGCCTGCCATTGTGGGTGGTTTATATTGGCGAAAAGGCCATGCCTATGGGGTTTATGCTGGACTACTCGCCGGCGTGATATGTTGGGTGCTGTTTTTAATGTTGCCTATTTTAGATGCCCCCAACCCACTAGACAGTGAGTTACAACAAACCCTAATAACGCGCGGTACACTTATCGCTTTGTTTGCTAATATTGGCTGTTACATTAGTTTTTCGCTAGGGGCTGAAGAGCGCTTAATCGACAAAATTCAAGCGGCTGCTTTTGTTAATCCTAAAGATCAGGCTATTTTATCGCGTCGATTAAATAAAAATGTAAAAGCCACGGTATACGACTTCAAAATACTGCTACAGACCTTTTTAGGGATTCAACGTAGCCAGCAAGTATTATCACACTATGCGCTTCATCACGACTTAAACGACAACAATGCTCACCCTCGCGCTGACTTTATTGCTTACTGCGAACGTGCGCTTACTGGGGTATTAGGTGCATCATCAGCGCAAGCACTTATTCATACCGTATCATCGGGCAAACGCATGGCGTTTGAAGAGGTGGTAAACTTTTTTGATGAAACCACACAAGCACTGCAGTTTAATCAAAACTTATTGTTTACCTCGTTAGAGAACTTAAGCCATGGCCTATCCGTTGTTGATAAAGACCTAAACCTCGTTGCTTGGAATAAGCGCTACAGTGAAATGTTTAACTACCCCGAGGGCTTTTTACAAGTTGGCCAACCTATTGAGGAAATAATCCGGTATAACGCAGAGCGCGGTGAATGTGGCCCAGGTGAAATTGACCGTCATGTTGATAAGCGAGTTCAGCATTTAAAAAATGGTAGTTCACATCACTTTATTCGCCATCGTCGAAACGGCCAAGTGTATGAAATGATCGGTAACCCACTTCCTGATGGCGGATTTGTAACCAGTTTTTCTGATATTACTACTCACATTAGTACTCAAAATGCGCTAGAAGAAATTAATATGGACTTAGAAAACCGTATTGAAGCGCGCACCCAAGAAGTACAAACGATTAATAGTAATCTACAAGCACAAATAGATAGCCGCGTACAAACAGAGCAAGCACTTACTTTGGCCAAGCGTGAGGCAGAACAAGCTAATGATAGTAAAACTCGCTTTTTAGCATTGGCAAGTCACGATATTTTACAGCCATTGAATGCTGCACGTTTATACCTTGCCGCGATTGATGAAACACAACTAGACACCACGAATAAAAATAATTTTAATAAGCTTGGCGACAGTTTAGATTCAACGGTGCATTTAATGTCGGCCTTACTCGAAATTGCAAAATTAGAACAAGGCGCAATGACCCCAAGCCCACGTCACTTTTGTATTGACGATATTTTAGACCCTCTCAAAAGTGAATATGCCATTTTATCAAGCGATAAAGGACTGTCATTTACAGTGCGCTCAAATAAGCAAATAGTGCATAGTGACATTACCTACTTGCGCCGAATACTACAAAACTTGCTGTCTAATGCGATTAAATACACCGAAAATGGCCGAGTGCTAATTGCCTGCAGAAATCGTAAACACAGTTTACGCATAGAGGTATGGGATACAGGCCCAGGCATTAGCGATATTGAACAGGCAAAAATATTTAACGACTTTTACCGAATTGAAGCGGGCGACAATAAAGGCGTAGGCCTTGGTCTAGGGGTAGTTAAACGTATGGCTGATTTACTGAGCCTGCCGATTGATGTGGTTTCTTTACCTAATAAAGGCAGTCGATTTAGTATAGAAGTGCCTTATGGTGATGCGCAATTAGTGCAACAAAAACAAACAAATCAAAATATCGTAGACAACCGCGCTGCGATTAATATTATTGCCGTTGACGACGATCCTGAAAACTTAGCCGCGATGGCCAGCTTATTGAAAAAATGGCGGGCAAATTACACCTTATTCGACAAAGTTGATGCTGTGTTAGCGTATGCTAAAGCGCATGCAGCGCCCGATGTTATTTTAATGGATTATCAATTAGGTAATGATTGGGATGGCATTACTTTAATTAAAACACTGCGAGAGACTTGGCAAAGCGACATTCCGGCAATTTTAATTACCGCGGTGCGTGACACCGAGCTAAAACAAACAACCAAAGCTGAAAATATTCATTACCTAAGTAAACCAGTAAAACCAGGTAAACTTAAGGCCCTGCTTAATCATAGTACTTAACCACCAATAAACGCTTAAGCCCAGTAAAAACTGGGCTTAAAGCTATGCTTAATTGCTATAATTACGCTTTCTTAGTTTTTGGAACAACCAACTAAGCCCGACTAACGAAAGCCCTAAGCCAATAAACGATAATGCCTTTAAAAGCCCAGTTAAATTAGCCATATCAATTAAAAATACTTTAACGATTACCGCACCAAGAATCCCCAAACCGACATTTTGTAATAACCGCAGCTGTTTTAAATGTCCGGCGATCACCACCAATGCGCCAAGTAATAACCAAATAACCGAATAGCTATATAGCTCGGCGTCACTGGTTGCCTTATCAAGGTAAATAAAGCCGCCTTGCCAATATTGGCGGATCAAGGTGTTGATAGCTAATACCGCTAATAAACCAGACACACCGAGTGTAATTTGACTCAATTTAGCATTTAACGATTTAACTAAACTCGCTAACCATAACGCCAGCAGGCTCGGGACGAACCAGATTAAAAGCACCCAGTTAAATATTGGCGTTTCACCAACATAAAGACGCATTAATAACGGATTATCATCCAACGTTGTATTGATTAATAATAAGCCAGCTAACGCTGATAAAATCAAACCTGCAGTGCGGTATAACTTACCCAGCTGCCCTGCACTTTGCGCGCGATATAAATAAACGCAGCCTAAAGCAAGCAAGTTACAGCTGAGCAAAACTTGCTCATAAAAACTTAAAGAAAACAACTGAGGGTAGTGCCCTACCAGTTGATAACTGGTTTCGGTTGTCACAAATAACGCTAAACAATGCAGTGCCGCCCCCTCTAACCATATTTTTAGTTTTGAAGTATTAAAACATTTAGCCGCTGCAAAAAATAACCCAATACACAGCGGGTAAACAACTAAGCTCCAATGCAAACCAAAGATAGTTAGATCATCATAACTAGGCGTCCACGGCGATAAGGTAAGGCGTAAAAGTAATGCCGCCACAAGGGCTTTTATTGGCCAGTGTGGCATAGCCACACTGTATTTTTTTATTAATAAGCTCAGCAGTAATACTTGAACAGCCAGTGCAATGGTAAGGCCGCTATCGCTCAGTAGCATAGTAATTGCTAAAGTGATATTGGCGTTTGCTCCCACCCAATAACTAAAACGTTGCCATAAGGTTGTATTATTTTGCGTAAATTTAATTAACACCGCACTCATTAAACATAACAATACCGCCCAAAGTGGATAAGCGGTTGCTAAAGCCGTATTTGGGATCATCGCATACAAAGTGCCAACTAATGCAAACACGCTTAATGAAGCAAGCAAATGAAAAGCTAATCGTTTTGGGTATTTATTACCAAAATAGAGTCCATAGCCACTTAACCCCAGGGCAAGTAATAAGCCTAGCCCATATTCGTTTTTAAAAATAAATAACGCATCATCAAAGGCATAAGTTTGTTTAGCACTGACCACTAGTAACAGCGCAATCACTAAAGAAACCCCTTGCCATGCATCCCAACGGCTATTTTTTAACACTAAAAATAGTAACAAAGCGATGCTTAACAACGCCACGATTTGCCATTGTAAATTAAACAAACTCAATAGCATGGCAATCATTAAAGGCGCCATAAAGGCCAGTAATAATCCGTGATCTGGAAATAAGTTAACTAATCGTTTGAAGCTGTGCGGGCGCACTTCAAGGGTATTAAAGGTTAACCCTAAGCGTGCAATAGCGATTAATCCTAAAATACTTAACAACGCAAAAGCGCCTATTAACCACACTGTGTCGTAGGTAAATAAAGTGAGTCCAACCAAATACCAGCCAATATGCCCTGCCCATAATAAATACCACAGCCAAACACGCTTTACTTTTTGTGCCACTAATGTCGCAGCAACACTCACAAGGGCAACATAAATAAGCAAAGAAAATAACTGCCCACTGCCCGTATTTACCCAAATAGGAACACTGTATGCGCCTATAATGCCTATTACTGCAAGTAAAGGGCCTAGCTTTATTGCCATTGCACTAGCACACAGAGCAATAACTGCTAAGCCAATAAACGCCCACTCAGCACTGAGCATGCTAAAGCTGTTATAAGCTAAAAACATTAAGGCAAAACAGGTTATAAAGCCGCCACTAGCCAAGGCTGCAGGAATATAATTATTAAAGCCTTCAAAAACGATACGTTTATAATGTAAATAGGTCGCCGCTGCGATTAAGCCAACACCAAATAACCCACCAGCACTGAGCCTCATTGCTGGTGAAAGTAGCCCCGCCTCTAAACTGTATTTTGCTAAAAATACGCCACCTAAAGCCAAAGCAATAGCACCAATCCAAGTCATCCAGTTTTGTTCAAAGCCTGCACGTAATTGTTTAAAAAGCAGTTCAATACTCGATGGCTTTTTAATTGCTACTTTAGGTAGTGGCGTATGTTTAATGCTCGCAGGTTTATAATCAGAGGCAGGAATGTCTGCGCGGTTTAAAGGTTTTGCGTTATCTGGTTGTGTGTTTACAGGGGATTTGCTAGGGACTGTATTTGGGTTTAACTCATACTGTGATAGCTTGAATTTTAATACTGCAATCTCTTGTTTTAAGCCGTTTAATTGCACTAAGGCAACTAAACCACATACGCCTCCTGCAACAATCGCAATAGATATAATGATTGCTAATCCGATTAACTCATCCATACAGTCCCTTTTTTATTTTACAAAACAAGTACCCAAAAAAGTTACAAACAAAGCTTATACCATAAAATTACGATGGTTAAGCAACCTCAAGGCGATCACGGCCTGCTTTTTTAGCGCGGTATAATGCTTGATCAGCACGTTTCATCACATTATCAAAGCTCTGCTCACTGCTACGATGTGCAATACCAATGCTAACCGTTAAAGAGCGCTGATTTTGCACTGTAATAGTGCGAGCAGTCTCTAGGATAGTCTGCGCAAAGTTAAGTACTTCATCAAGCTCATAACTAGGCAGATAAGCGGCGAATTCCTCCCCCCCTATGCGAGCAAATATATTTTCATTGTTAAATAGCGCATTTACTTTGCTAGCAAACTGTTTAAGCACCTGATCGCCCACATCATGGCCAAAGTCATCATTAATACGTTTGAAGTGATCAATATCTATGATTAAAACAGTATAGGGATTATTAGCAATCCCCTTCACATGCTGATAAAAGCAGCGTCGGTTATACACTTTAGTTAAATCATCTATAATAAACTCTTGCGCCAAGCGGGTGTGCATTCGCTGCATAAAGTGCATGGTTTTAAATAAACCATAAGCGGTAATTAGCATACCTAATGTGCGACATAAGTCTTCTACGTAATTGCTTATCCAAAAAGGCTGACGTATCACTTCATCGAGCACATCGGCAGTAGAGCCTACAATCCATAGCATTAAACCGATACTGACATATAAATACGCTTTTTTAGCTAACCGTGAACATTGCACTACAAAAAAAATAGCAAAAATCACCACTAAATTAATAAAGTCAGTGGTAAAGCCATAGAGGTTTTGGGTTATGTCTAATGGGGGAAAGTACATCAACGAAAAAATTGAGAAAGCGATAATAAACGCCAGCGTCATCAAAATTAACAGCTTATTTAATCTGGTAATTTTAACAAAATGGCTTAACTTTAAACTCACTTTTTCCGGGTTCATCATAGGCGATATTTACATTATTTTTATAATTACTATTAAAAACTATACCACAAATTATAAAACGGATTGATTTATATTAGTGTGCTAACAACCCAGCCAATAGCAACTAAAATAGTTAACCCAATCATGGTTTTAGTTTTATGTTTACTGATAAGTCGCTCAGCTTGATTGCCTGCATAATATACCACTAACGCTAAACCAAAATAACGTATAGAGCGAGCAATAGCGCTTGCTAATAAAAACAGCGCCAGCGAATACTTAGTCGCGCCAGCGGCCAACATCGCAATTTGAAACGGAATAGGCACAATACCTAAGCTTAATACAAACCAAAAACCTTGTGCCTGCATTTTTTGCTTAACGTTTTCAAACTGTTCAGCACTAGAAAAGGTATTAATGATCCAATCGCCCACTACATCAAATAAATAATAACCCAACGCATAACCAAACAACGCCCCAATAACACAGCCGATTGTGGCCATAAGGGCAATTTGCCACAGTTTTTCACGCCTTGCCTGCATTAAGGGCACCAGTACTGCTTCAAGTGGAATGGGCACTATGGTGGATTCTAAAAATGAGGCAAACGTAATACCGCTGAGCATATTTTTAGACTCAATAAACTGACGTGTTTTTTGCTTGAGCTTTTTTTGTATAGCCATTAAACATCCTTTTAACTACTGAGATTAATATTTTTAGCGGGTACTGGCATCATCGCACAGTTAGGTTAATCTAACCTGAAAATATAACGCCTTATTATTTATAGATTTAACATTGGCAAAATAGTAATACTTCCCAGAGTACTTTATTATTGCTCAATGCCATTATACTTTTCTGACAATTATTAATTATGCAAACTGCGCGTTTTATTCCTTTTAGAAAGCAAGATATCATAGGCATGTGCAGCCAAGAGCTTGCCGATAGTGCACAACAAACCTCTTTTAAACAGTTTTGCGACGTGCTCGCCAGCCTGATTCATTATAATTACCACTCAACCCTTGAGTCACTGAAAAACAATTACGCACCGTTTGATCCTAATAGCGACACCCGCTCGTTAGCCCCTGTCTCGAAGGAGCAAAAAGCCCAGTGCCAACGCGATTTTGCAAAAGATTTTGCCAACGTATTAAATGCGGCTAATTTTGAAGTGATCACCAATGAAGACCTACAAGATGCACTCAACGAAGAATCGCTTTTTAAGGTACGCCTAGAGGTAGAGTTTGACGACTTTGAAGAAGTGGTCTTTTATCGCAGAGGCGAATCGCAACTTACCGAAACCATAACCAGCTTTTGGGGCTTACGTAAAAAGCCACTGCATTTTACCAACTACGACCGCGTAGCGGTATTTATTCGCTTTAAAGATAAAGCCTATTTTGAATCAAAAAATAAACTACCTATGGGGTTTGAGCCAAGTTCTACCATAGTAAAACTATTTCAAAATGTGCCAAAAGCTGACTTAGAAATGCTGTTTCCGAATAGCGAAGTGCGGATGCGCCCGATTGATAAAATTATTATTGGCTCATCTGCACTTATTGGCGGTGCGGTGGTGTTAGTTACCAAACTGGGCGCCTCATTACTTTTATTGTTTGCTTTGTTTGCATTTTGGGGAGGGTTTAGAGATGAAGCCGTTACCATGACTCAGCAGCACTTTATTACATTAGCGATTGGTATTGGGGTATTTGGTAGTTTTGTTTTTAAAGAGTGGAGTAAATTTAAAAACCGCAAAATTAAATTTATGAAAGCGTTGAGCGATAATCTGTACTTTAAAAACCTAGATAACAACGCCGGTGTATTCCACACTCTGATAGACGCTGCCGAAGAAGAAGACATTAAAGAAGCCCTGCTTGCGTATACGTTTTTACTAAAATCTAAAAATGGCTTAAGCGCACACGCGCTTGATGAGCAAATAGAGACGTGGTTTAAAACTAAGTATCAATGCGAGCTAGATTTTGAAATTAGTGATGCGCTTGAAAAACTTGAACGTATGCATTTAGTAACCTGCACAAACACCCTATATAACGCGATAAATCTAGAGCACGCAAAGGCCATATTAGATGAACGCTGGGATAACCTGTTTCAATATAATTAAACTGCACGCTTTACTTAATAACAACGAAAAAGCAGCTGACACTTCAGCTGCTTTTTACGTTATTACCTAATTAGTAATTAGTTAAGCTGTTTGCGGCTTTTTAAATTTTGTATGCACTAACTTATAAAGTGCTGGCAAAATTAATAGTGTTAGTAAGGTAGATGACATAATACCGCCTACAACCACGGTTGCTAATGGCCTTTGCACCTCAGAGCCGGTACCGGTATTGAGCGCCATCGGTATAAAGCCTAAACTTGCCACAAGCGCGGTCATCAGCACGGGGCGTAATCGCTGTAATGCGCCGCTGTGTATTGCATGGTATAAACTTAACCCTTCGTTTCGTAACTGCTTAATAAACGACAACATCACTACACCGTTTAATACCGCAACACCACTTAGGGCAATAAACCCCACACCCGCTGAAATAGAAAGCGGCATATCTCGTAGCAATAACGCCAATACCCCACCGGTCAGTGCCAGAGGTACACCGCTGAATATAATGAGTGAATCACGCAGCGATCCAAAAGCACTATAAAGTAAGCCAAAAATAAGCAATAAAGTCACAGGCACAACCAACGACAAACGTTTACTCGCCGATTGTAATTGCTCAAACGTACCGCCGTATTCAAGCCAGTAACCGCTAGGTAGGTTAAGTTGTGCGTTCATTTTCGCTTGGACATCACTTACAAAGCTTGCTAAATCGCGCCCCGCTACATTGGCCGTTACTACCACATTACGCTTACCACTTTCGCGGTTTATTTGGTTAGGGCCTTTTTCAATGCTGATTGTAGCCACTTCTCCCAGCGGTACAAATGCAAGCTCAGGGTTACTACTTTGAGGTAATGCGACAGGTAAACGCGCAAGCGCAGAGACATCATCAGACCAACGCTTATCTAAGCGTACTAATAACGAAAAGCGCTTATCCCCCTCATAAATTAGCCCTGTTTGCACCCCACCAACAGCAGCGGCAAGGGTTTGTTGAATGTCGTTTACGGTTAATCCTAATAGCGCCATATGGTCTCGCATTGGGGTAACAGAAAGTGTAGGCAAGCCCTCCATTTGCTCTAAACGAACATCAGTAGCACCGTTTATATTTCGCATTAAACCAGTGGCTTTTTCGCCAAACTGTTTGAGTATGGCTAAATCGTCACCGTAAATACGCAGCGCTACATCGGCACGCACACCGGCAATTAACTCGTTAAAGCGCATTTCTATAGGCTGGGTAAATTCATAGTTATTACCAGGTACCTCATTCACACGATGACGAATTTGCTGCACTAACGCGTCTTTACTTAGTGACGGATCTGGCCATTGCTCACGCGGCTTTAACATTAAAAAAGTGTCGGCAACATTAGGCGGCATAGGGTCGCTGGCTACATCTGCAGTGCCAATCTTTGAAAATACGTTCGCAATTTCAGGTTGCTCTAATAAAGCCTGCTCCAACTGCTTTTGCATTTGCACCGATTGTTCAATACCGGTGCCAGTAATACGCAGCGCATGCATTGCAATGTCACCTTCATCTAGCTGCGGTAAGAATTCGGCGCCCATATTTTTAACTTTAAAGCCAAGCACTAATACCAAAACAGTGGCAATACTCACCATCAGCCACGGTAATTTAAGCGATAAGTTAAGCAGTGGTTTGTAGATTTTTTTAACACCACGCATTACTGCGTTTTCGCTTTCATCTACTTTACCACGCACAAATACGGCAATAGCCGCCGGCACAAAGGTGACAGCAAAAATAAGTGCACCTATTAACGCGGCAACCACGGTAAACGCCATAGGCTGAAACATTTTGCCCTCAACACCACTGAGCGCAAATAGCGGTAAATACACCAACATAATAATTAAAATACCAAATACTGCGGGGCTAAACACTTCTTTGGTGGCTGAAGTTACAACCTCTAAACGCTCACTGAGCGTAAGTAAGCGGCCATGTTTATGTTGAGCTATCCCTAATTGACGAAGGCAGTTTTCAACCACAATCACCGCGCCATCAACAATTAATCCAAAATCGATTGCACCTAAGCTCATTAAGTTACCCGAGACTCGATTGCCCACCATGCCTGTAATAGCAAATAGCATACTCAGCGGAATAACCATGGCGGTAATAAGCGCACCAGTGATATTCCCAAGCAATAACAACAGAATGACGATGACCAATACCGCACCTTCAAACAGGTTTTTTTGTACTGTGGCGATAGTTTTATCAACCAGATTGGTGCGGTCATAAACAGGCTCAACAATAACCCCTGCAGGTAAACTTTTTTGTACTTGTATAAGCTTATCAGCCATGGCTTTGGCAACCACACGGCTATTTTCACCAATTAGCATCATCGCCGTGCCTAATACGGTTTCCTCGCCATTATAAGTAGCCGCGCCAGTTCTGAGTTCTTTTCCTAAGTATACTTTTGCCACGTCTTTAATTCGCACAGGAGCATCATCACGCTTAGCAATAACGGTGTTTGCTATATCCGCTAATGTTTTTAATTGCCCAGGTGAGCGCACTAAATATTGGCCGTCAAAGCGCTCTATATAACCGGCTCCGCGATTGCTGTTATTAAGCTCAAGTGCACTAATAACATCGTTGATTGTTAGCTTATAAGCGATGAGCTTTTCTGGTATGGGCGCAACTTGGTACTGGCGCTCAAAGCCACCTTGGCTATTTATTTCGGTTACGCCTTTTACTTTTAAAAGCTGCGGACGAATAACCCAGTCTTGTAAAGTACGTAAATCTTCAGCGCTGTAAGGCATACCATCACTTTTTAACGCATCGGGTTTTGCATGCACGCTATAGGTAAATATTTCACCTAAACCACTGGCAATAGGTCCAAGGTTTGGCTCAACATTATTAGGTAAATCGGCGCGAATACTTTGAATACGCTCTCCAATTTGTTGACGCGCCCAATAAATATCGGTGCCTTCATCAAAAATAATGGTTACTTGAGAAAGCCCATAGCGAGAAAGCGAACGGGTATAATCAAGTTTAGGAATACCCGCCATCGCCGTTTCGACTAAGTAAGTAATACGCTGCTCAACTTCAAGCGGGGTAAAACCAGGCGCTTTAGAGTTAATTTGCACTTGTACATTGGTAATATCGGGTACCGCATCTACCGCTAAGTTTTGGATGTTATACACACCAAACCCAGCAAATAAAAATGTCAGTGCCAATACCATCATGCGGCGTTTAACCGCAAAAGAAACAATCCAGTTAATCATGGTACCTCCTAGTGAGCGTGACTTGCGCCGCTTTTTAAAATATCGGCTTTGATCACATAGCTATTGGTTGTGACGTACTCGCTACCTGGGCTTAAACCCGCAATGACTTCGACCCACTCGCTACTTTTTGCGCCCAAAGTAACAGGGCGTACTTCAAACACACTATTTTTACGCACAAACACACTCGCCATACCATTAAAATCTTGAATAGCCTCAGGCTTTACACGCACGTTAGCATTAACCTTATCGATACTGACATCACTATTAACATGCATACCTGGACGCCAATGACCATCAGGGTTATTAAGCTCAATACGGGCACGTGCAATGTGCCCGCCAGTCATCATAGGTGCTATAAAAAACACCTTACCTTGGGCATTTAAATGATGATGTAAATCGTATACCGTGGCGCTTTGACCAATGGCTAGATTTTCGATGTTTTCAGGAAAGGCTGAGAGTTCAACCCATACTTTATCAAGATTCACGACCTGCATTAACGCACGAGTACTTGCCAGTTCGCCACGCTTTAAATATTGCTCGGTTACCACACCGCTAATAGGGCTTTTAATACTGTAGTTTTGCAAAGTTTCACGATTGGTGACACTGGCCAGTACATCGCCTTTTTTAACGTTTTGACCAATACTGACAAAAATATCGCTGATCAATCCGGTATATGGCGCCATAATTTCTACTGTGCCATGCTGTGTCGGTGCAATAACACCAAACAGCGTGTCGGAAATATCAACCTCGCCACTTTGTGCTATCTGCGTTTCAATACCCGCACCTTTAATCGCTCGCTCACTAAGCATAGTGCGGCCTTCGTGTTGGGTGTACTCAAAACTAACGTGTTCACCTTTATAATTGGCAGTAATGAAAAGCGCAAACGAATGTGGCTCATTTATGGGTTGCGTGCTAACAAGGTACTCATTCTCACGGGTAAATTGTATTTTTTGCGGCGCTTCTACTAATCGTTTTAAGTTCATTTCGATGCTTAAATCGTTTATATCTATCGGCTGATTTTGCTCATAACCATATACGCGCAGCTCAACTTTACCTGCCAATTCTCGCAGCTTTAACTCAAGAGTGAGCTTTGCGTTGGTTAATAAAAAGCCGCCATGGGCACCTTGTTTTTGGGATTGCTGCATTTGCCCATGCTCTGCTGAGGCAAATACATGTGTACTTATAACGCTCGTTGTAAACGAAAGAAATATTAATAGTGCGATAAACGTGTTGTTCATGATTGAAAAGTCTCAGTTAAAGATTGGCCAGTTAAACGCTCAAGAGTAAGGTGCGTTTGATATAGCGCTGCATAGGTATTGATAAGTGCGCGTTTAGAGTCAAATAGAGCTTGTTGAGCATCGAGCAATTGCAACACCGAAATTTGTCCGCGTTGATAGCTTTTTAAACTTTGCTCAATGAGTGTTTGGGCTTGTGGAATAACCTGCCCTGATAACAACTGCGCCTGTAACGTTTTGCCTTGGTAATAGGCATACAAAGTACGAACTTGTTGGCGTAGTTGAACCCGTAACAGTCCTTGCTGCTCACGTAACAATGCTAACTGACTGTTAGCTGCTTCAATATTACCGCTATTTGAGTTACTCAATTGCAACGGCATTGAAAACGAAAACAGCAACGAACTGGTATTGTTTTGCTGGTTGTAGCTCACGCCTGCACCTATATTAATATCGCTTTGCCCATTAGCTTTTTGCAGCGTTAAGTTGGCCGCTTGCTGTAAGTATTGCTGCTGTAACATAGCAAAATCAGGCGCTTGGTTAACCGCATCAAGTAACCCTTGCTCAGACCTAAGCGGTATTAAGGTAGCCATATTCCCTGCGAAATTCGTGTAGTCATGTTGCTCATTCCACAACTCATTGAGCGATAAACGCGCTCGCTCAAATTCGCTATTTAGCTTAGCTGTCTCAAGCTCAACTTGGCTTAGTGCATAACGCATACGGGTTACATCGGCTTGCGATACAGCGCCAGCGTTAGCCCGTTGCTTTATTGCTTTGAGAGCTTGGCTCACCACGTGTTGTCGTTCGCTGTTAAGCGTAAGTAAGGTTTGAAATTTAAGCGCCTCGTAATATCGCTTACCAGTGGTTGCTAATAAAGCTAACCGAGCATTTTGATATTGTATTGCTTGGGCTTTAATATTAGCCGTTGCGTAATTTATGCGGCTTTGGCGTTTATCTCCAAGCTCTATAAGCTGGCTAAATGCCAAGGTTATTTCAGCCCCTTGCACACCACGCGCATCGTTTGTTCCTAAGAGGTTTTCGGCTTCTACATTTATTACAGGGTTAGGCGAAAGCGCCGCTTGAGATTTAAGCGCGCTGAGTATTTTTTGATGATAAGGATAGCGTTTTAATAGCGGATTTTGTTGCTCGGTATTTATCAACGCTTGTTTTAAGGTTAGTGTTTTAACATTTGCAAACGCACTAAAAGCAGGTAGCGCGCACAGCATCACCACCAGCATAATTGGTTTTTTATTCATATAGCTTGTCCGTTTTTTAATAAACAGAGTTCACTTGCAAACCATTCACAACCTACGCTAAAAACAGCGACAGTGTAAAATAGTTAGCAATTTAAACATGCCTATAACAGCCCATAAAACGCTTACGCGCAGGCAGCTAAAAGCACAATAATTAATTGAAATTAAATTAAAAACTAGCTAAATGAATTCGGTGGGGGTACATCAGGTGGATAATTTAAACCATGGTAATACACAAGTATTGAGGGTTTACTTTGTTGAGGAATAATAGCGTGACTAAGTGTGCTGTAATAGCCACAGTGACTATGTTGGTGTGCATGAATCTCAACCGGTGGCTGATTATCGCTTTGTCCTTGGTCATTATCAGCGGTTATAGTGTTTTGTGATAATGCGTTACTTACATGCTCAACGTCTTCTTGTAAATGGTATGCAGCGCCATCACAACTTATAAAGCTGTGCACAAGCACGAGTAACATGACCATTAACAAACGATTTGAGCGCATAATTTAGCTATCTTCTCAGCCTAAAATTGACTTAAATAAACCTAACCAATTGAAGCTACATAGTATATTAGCGGCAAACGACAATAAAGGGCTTTTTATCAATTAATGGCGCCAATTGCGTTTACTGAGGTTAACTATAAAACAAAAAACCACTGGCTTTAATAGCCAGTAGTTTTTTAAAATTAACGCTTAAGCAACCGCGTGTTCTAAAATTTCACGGCTTTCTTTTAGCGTAATCGCTTGGTTTTCACCAAGGGCAACCATGCCATGTGCTTCTAGTTTGCCAATAATATTATCAATGGCAGCCGCTTTATCATCACCATGTTCAGTTAGCTGTGTTGCAACCTCAAGGCTGTGGTAAAATGCTTCAATCGCTTGAATTGTTTGCTCTGCTAAATCGTCTGTTTGCTCAAGGCCAAATACGTTTTTACCCATTTGCTCTAGTTTCGCTTTTTTAACTGCAAATTGATTGCGCAATAAAGAAGGCTGAACAATAGCAAGCGAACGCGCATGGTCAACACCATAGGCAGCAGTAAGCTCATGACCAATCATGTGGGTTGCCCAATCTTGCGATACGCCTGAACCAATTAAGCCATTAAGTGCTTGGTTAGCTGCCCACATAAGGTTTGCACGCCATGCATCGTCTTGGTTTTCAAAGTTATCGCCCAGTGTTTTGAGCGTTTTTAACAGTGCCTCTGCGTATCCTTCTTGTACCAATGCGCCTTCAGGGAACGTAAGGTATTGCTCACAAGTATGCACCCACGCATCAACTAAGCCATTTACAAGCTGGCGCTGTGGTAATGTTTTCATTACATCAGGATCCATAATCGCAAATTTAGGCAGTACCTCTGGTGAAGCAAACGGCAATTTTTGCTTAGTCGCTTCTTTGCTTACCACTGAGTTTTGGTTAGATTCAGAACCTGTAGCTGGTAGCGTTAATACGGCACCAATTGGTAATGCGCTGGTAATTGTATGCTTACCAGTAGGAATGTCCCAACCTTCGCCGTCGTATACTGCAGAAGCCGCAATGTATTTAACGCCGTCTATTACAGAGCCGCCGCCGACACCTAATACAAAGTCGATATCTTGTTCTTTACAAATTTTAACCGCTTGGTCAAGTACTTCAATTGTTGGGTTAGCACCCACACCCGAGAATTCGACCCAATCAAAACCTTCAAGTGCAGCAGCAACTTGGTTATACACGCCGTTCTTTTTAATTGAGCCGCCGCCATAAACAACCAATACTTTTTGATCTTTTGCGATCAAGTCGCTAAGTGCGGCAATTTGCTGTTGGCCAAATTGGATGAGAGTGGGATTTACGTAGCTAAATTTCATTATTTTGCTCCTAGGTGACGGTTAATTTCATAATGCTTTACTTAGTCACATATCAAGTAAAGCTTTGATGAATGCATATTAGTAGCAAAGTTAATATATAAAAAGCCCAATAACTACCTAAAGCTTGCCTAAAACTACCAGCACTGTTATTTTACGCAAAATATTTTAATTACAGATACTTTTATGCCCATCATAGCCAAAATGTTGCAACAATACGCCGAGCACAATAATTTACTAAGCTTTGAGGGCACCATGGAAACAATTATTCCTGGAGTGTATTTTCATCGCGCTACCAAAAGTTCACCGCGCCAGCCGCTTATTTATAATTCAGGCATAATCGTGGTTGGCCAAGGCCATAAAATAATTCATTTCCCAGAACATCAAATAAAATACGGCGAAGGTGATTACTTGGTACTAGGTGTACCGGTCCCATTAGAGTGTGAAGCGTTTACCGATAATGACTTACCGGTTATGGGCATAGCTATAGATATAAATCCTGTCATGTTGCACAAACTGGTTAATCAGATGATGCAGCACCAGCCTTTATCTGTCTCCAGCGCGAACATTGGCGCAGTACAATCAGCAAAGCTAGACTGCGCAATGGAGCAGGTGACATGTAGGTTACTAACGGTTATGAATAATCCACTTGAGGCTGAGGTATTCGGCGAAGATATAGTAAAAGAGCTAGTGTATCGTGTCCTTTGCGGCCCCCAAGGGAATACTTTAATAGGCCTAGCTATGCATGATGGCCATTATGCGCGTATAGCTCGTACACTAGCAACGATGCATCAGGACTATGCAAACCCTATTACTGTTGAAGGTTTAGCAGAAGAGGTAAATATGAGTGTATCCTCTTTTCATCGCGCATTTAGACAGGTAACGTTTGAATCTCCCTTACAATACTTAAAAAAAGTACGTTTAGCTAAAGCAAAAGAGTTAATTACTACAGCGGGCAGCAAAGCAAATGAAGCTGCTTTTAAGGTAGGTTACACCAGTGCATCACAGTTTAGCCGTGAGTTTAAACGCCACTTTAATAAAACTCCGAGTGAAATACAGTTATAAAAATAAGATTTACCCATTCATGCGCTATATCAAACTTTATTATTAACTTTTACTAGCAAAGATAACACGCTTTGTTAATATAGGGTAACTGCCATTTTTATAACCCTACTATGCTCAATAACACCGTAACAATAAGGAAGCACTTACATACAACCACCTCCTTATGTATTAAATTTTGCGGTGCTTTATTTGTCATTTTTATTTTTCTTATCTGCAATACAGCTATTGCAAAAGATAGCTGCAATTTAAAATCTATCGCAAACAGTGTATCCATTCCCTTATCGCAAGGTATTGCTGCAGACATAAAATTAGAAAAAGGCATTAACCAATTTGAGTTGGTATGTACGCTAAACCAAAGCGGTGTTTTTACGTTTACTCGCCCTGCACTTGAACGTTTTTCGTGGCAACAAAATAACCAATTAAAAGCCCCTTTAAAAACAAATCAAATGGCTATTTTAATGGAACAAGGCAGCTTTAATGCAAAGCTAACTTTAACCACTACTGCCAGCTATAACCCCCGGTTTACTTGGCTAGACTCACAGCAATTTATTGAAAAGGTGCAGTTGTACAATTTAATATTTGGGGTGTTTTATGGATTATGCGCAACGCTTATTTTTTATGCTTTAATAATAGGTTATGGCATTAAAAACGCTATTTTTAAACTGTATGGCATCTATCTTTTTTGTATCGCTAGCTTTATTTTTTTACAAGAAGGCCAGCCCTATTTATTTACCAATGGCTACTTTTCTGCATATATCAGCCACCTTTATACATTAAGTATTGGTTTAACTATAGTCAGTGCTACTTGGTTTATGAGCGCACTATTAGAGCTACCTGAGTATTGGCGCAAATTAAGTTATGCATTAAAAATTATCGCGTTATGTGTACTGACTTTGTGCTTACAAAAAATAGCTTTAGATTTACCCGCTATTACTAATATCACCACAATCGTGACTGGCTATTTGTCACTACTGATTGTGATGACCATTTTTATACTCTCAGCTGTGCAAGCTAAACAAGGCGTTAACGAAGCCAGCTTGGTATTTATTGCCTTAAGCTGTGTATTTATCAGCATGATATTTAGAGTGTTACTAACCGAATACAGTCCTTTTATACAGCGTTATGGGTTTGTGATTGCTTTTACGATTGAATCTCTGCTTCTTGCTATTGCAGTTGGTAGGCGAATTCAACGACTCAGTTATGCTAAAAAACAGGCTGAACAGCACGCTAATTACGATCATCTTTGTCATATTTATAACCGCCGAGGCTGGAGTTTAAAAGCCAATGAGTTATTAAAAAAACACGCTCAACGTGGTGGCGTGTTGTGTTTTTTATATATCGATTTAGACCGATTTAAAGCAATAAATGATACCTACGGCCATGATGTTGGCGATAAAGTACTCTGTACGGTGGCAGAGTCAATTAGTCAGCATATGCGCAGTGAAGACGCAGTTGGCCGCTTAGGCGGAGATGAGTTTGTGGCTATGGCATTATTTACCAGCAAAGATAAAATTAACCAGCGAGTTGCGACCCTTGAACAAAAATTAAATGCACTTAGCTTAGAACACCAAGGCAACACCATCGCTATTTACGCAAGCGTAGGGCAAATAAACTATAGCGAAGCGCCTAAAAATTTAGATGAGGTTTTAAAAGCCGGTGATGAAGCAATGTATCAAAAAAAGTCATTACGAAAAGCGCAGGCTAAGCAAACCTACACTAGAGAAAACGCCTAAAGTAATCGTTTAGGCGCATAATCATTACTCGCCTTTTTTGAATAATACTTCTGGGTTTACCATAGTTTTCATTTCTAAAACGTTACCATTTGGATCTTCAATAAAAAACGTTTCTTGCTCAAATTCATCACCTACAAAACGGCGGTAAGGCTTATCTAAATATTCAAGGCCAGCAGCCGCAATCCGAGTTTTTAACGCCTGAAATTCATCTTCAGATAAGTGAATACCAAAATGCGGTACAGCTACTGCGCCCATATCAACATCATGACGCACTGTTGGTAAGCGCTCTGTGCTTTGATGAAGCGTTAACTCGTTACCCCAAAAATCAATGTCTACCCATCGCCCAGCTTCACTATTACCCGTTTTACAACCAAGCACGTCACAATAAAACGCTTTCGCTTTTTCAAGATCACCAGCTGGAATAGCCAAATGCAAACAGTTAGACATAAATTACCTTAGGTTATAACTTTTAATATATGAAATATGCTGCATTATACATAATTTGTAATTTATAGAACATTAACGGCATTATTTTTAGTCATTCATTGCGTACATTTAATTTAAAGCCACGGTTATTTGCTCTTTTGGGAGACATATATCGCTTTTAGTCTTAAATTGTCGATTTTAACTATTAAAGCTAAAACTGAACCTTTATGATGTGCGCCTTATGACTAAATTCATACTTTTAAAATTCATCACCTTTTTTATAGGCTGCTTGTCGTGCTTTATAATGCATACCACATTGGCATTACCTATTGTTGTGTCTGCTGCTTTAACAGGCCTTATCGGTTCATTTATTCCGTTTCCTGCACGTTATCAAAACCACCCTTATGCCTCCATTTATGCAGGTAGTTTTGCCGGTATGTGTTCCACCAGCTTAATTAGCAACTATTGGGAAATCGCTATTATTTCTGCCATTGGCGCTGTTTTATATACACTAACACTTAATGTATTTGCAGGATTTGGCGGACGATTAGGCAGTATTGCATTTGCCAGTGTAGCCCTGTTTGTTTTAGCTAAAGGATTGCTGATATGACTATTACATACCCAGTATTAGCCTTGGCTGGTGCTTTTTTTACCTTTTATTTAGCAAAGCATAACCGCTTTGATGCTATAAGAGCCTCAGCTGCACTCTCAATTATTGCCTATTTGATTTTTGCACAGCTGAGCCTCAACGCAGAACTCTATAGTATCGTCTTTTTTGGCGGCACCTTTATTGGCATGAGCGCCCCTCACCGCTTTGGTGTTTATACGCTTGCCAGTTCAGCAATTATATTTTCATTGTTTTTTGCCTATTTGGTTCCCATTCTTGATGGCTTTGGTGGCGCTTTGGGAATTAGTGCATTTTTATCGGTGTGTATTTGCCACCTTTTTATTTTACTGGGTGCGCCTCGCAGTAAAAAAACTAAAATTTAAGAATTGCTTGAATAAAAGTTCAATTAAATCTTACACCTATTAAATCGTACAAAAATAACGCTCTTTTTTTTGATCAATACAGAATCTAGCTACGTAGAGTTCACAAAGTTGTAACACTGTAACATTCAATTAAAGGAAAAATTATGAATAAAGTATTTAAGCTCGGTGCTATCATACTTCCCTTGTTACTCATTCAAGGTTGTAGTAGCGACGATGATAACAACGCCCCTGTCACTGTAGATCCACAACCAGCCGTTTCTGTTTTTGATGCCGCACAGGACTCTGGAGAATTCACTACCCTTGTTGCAGCTTTAGAAGCAACAGGTCTAGATGAAACACTAGACGATTTAACTAACAGCTATACCGTTTTTGCTCCTACTGATGATGCATTTGCGTTATTAGGTGAAGAAACTATCAATAATTTATTAGCTGATCCTGATACTTTAAGCTCAATTTTAACTTACCATGTGATCTCTGGCAGAGTAGATGCGCAAGCAGCAATTGGTTTGGCTGGGTCAACCGTTGAAACGGTAAACGGACAAAGTATTGCACTGTCTTTAAATGGTGAAAGCTTATTAGTTAATACCAGCACGGTAACAATGACCGACATTAAAACCGACAACGGTATTATTCATGTTATTGACGCAGTACTTACACCAAAAACGGTTTCAGAAACACCGCCAACCAACAATATTGTTGAAACAGCTCAACAAGCAGGCGACTTTAGTACTTTGCTTGCCGCACTTGACGCTGCAGGCTTAACATCGGCACTGGCGGATACGTCGAAAGAGTTCACCGTTTTTGCGCCTACCGACGCTGCATTTGAAGCAATTGGTAGTGGTTTTTTAAATACACTGCTGGCAAACCCAACCGTTTTAGCGGATGTTTTAAAGCAGCATGTACTTGTTGGGTCAGTTGATTCAGTCACTGCAATGTCTTTAAACGGCCAATCTGCTGAAACGCTATTAGGCAATACACTTCCAATCGCGATAAACGCAGATACAAATATGTTGTCGTTTGGCGGTGCAAACATCATTGTTAAAGATATTATGACTTCTAACGGTGTTATCCATGTAATCGATTCGGTTATTATTTCTGATGTAACCTTACCGCAAAGCGCAGGAACAATTGCTGATATAGCCAGTGCAAATGGTAACTTTACTACACTTCTTGCTGCGCTAACGGCAACAGGCTTAGATACGTTAGTTGCTGATCCAGATAACACTTTTAGTGTATTTGCTCCTACGGATGATGCATTTGCAGCGCTCGGTCAGGATACAATTAATGCGCTGTTAGCTGATACAGATACACTGCGTGATATTTTGCTTTACCATGTATTCCCTGACGCCACTGTTTTATCTGATGACGCTGTAGCCATTGCTAATAGCAATAGTAACAAAGTAGAAATGGCCAATGGCGACATGGCTGCTATTTCTTATGTAAATAGCTCGCTATTTATCAATGATTCGGCAATCACAGAGGCAAATGTAACCGCTAGCAACGGCGTTATTCATGTATTAAATAAAGTGATTATGCCACCGGCTGAAGTCGGCACTCCGACTAAAACTATTGCAACAGTTGCCACAGAAACGCCTGCACTATCTACATTAGTAACTGCACTGCAAGCAGCATCACTAGTAGATACGTTTAACGATACCACTCAATCATTTACTGTATTTGCACCAACAAATGCGGCATTTAGTAAAATCCCTTCCGCTGATTTAGATGCCTTATTGGCTGACACCGCTGCACTAACAGGTGTTCTGACTCAACACGTATTAGGCGCTCAAGTTGGAAGTACCGATGCATTTGCAGCCAATGGTAAAATGGTCACTACACTTGCTGATAATATGCTAAGCGTAAACGTGCTAGATTTTACCAGTACAGAAAATACAGCAACAGACAGCGTAGCTTATGATGCAACAAATAATCGTTTAGTAACGGGTATGGCCGATGCAATGCCTGGTAAAACCGTGTATGTATTTGATAACGACTTAGGTGAGGCAATGAGCGTATGTGAAGCAGCTTGTGCAACAACGTGGCCACCCGTGTTAGGCACTGCGGCATCGATTGAAAATATTCCGGGTTTATCATTGATTGCTCGCTCAGATGACAGCATGCAAGTCGCTTATCTTGGTCGTCCTTTATATACCTTCTCAGGTGATACGGCAGCTGGTCAGAATAATGGTCAAGCTGTGAACGATATTTGGTGGCAAGTAAGCTTACCGGCTACATCACTACAAGTAGCTGGCAGCAATGTAACAACCACTGATATTTACACTAATAATGGCGTTGTACACTTAATTGATACAGTGATCACAACGGCCAAATAACTAAATTTTACTGTGAGATAAGCCAGGAGTGATGCTATTTGCTCCTGGCTTTTTTTATATAAAAATAGGCTTACTTATTACTACTTTGAGAGCTTGTTGGGTAGCCAAACAACACGTTTAACTTGGCTTGTAACCCTTTAGCTTGGTAAGTACTTTTAAATAAATACTGCCACTGATGAAAGGTGATTTTGATCGGGTTATTACTGTTTAATTGACCAATAATGCCGTATTTACAGGGCTTGTTTTCATCCTCTTCTACATAAGTGCCAAATAATTTATCCCAAATAATTAAAACGCCAGCGAAGTTTTTATCTAAGTAGCCATTATTTATAGCGTGGTGCACCCGATGATGCGATGGGGTATTAAATAATGCTTCAAACCAACCGAGCTTTTTTACCACTTGCGTGTGTACAAAAAATTGATAAGCCAAATTAAGTGCCACCACCGCAAAAACAATCACAGGCTCAAAGCCTATTAATATCATCGGCAACCAAAATAGCCACATTCCCGCCAGCGGATACATTAAACTTTGCCTAAATGCCGTGGTAAAGTTCATTTTAGTAGAACTATGATGCACTACATGAGCGGCCCATAACCAATGAATATGATGTGATGCACGATGAAACCAATAGTATAAAAAGTCTTGCAGTAAAAAAGCGCCTAATACAGTAAATAGCGTCAATTCAATATCAAATAGCCGAAACTGATACAACCAATAAAAAAACGGCATTAATAATAATAACGCAATGGCATCAGCGCCTTGATGTAATAAAGCAAGTAACGCGTTGGCTAAGCTGTCTTTTATATCGTAGTAACGTCTAAATTTTATAAACTCAACCCCTACAAACAGCAAAAAAATAGGGCTCAGTGCCAATAAAATAATTTCAATGCTCATGATGTTTCTCCTGAAAATAGCTGGCTATTTTTTTAAGTGCTTGGCTAACATCTTTTTTTATAAAAAAAGCCAGTATAAAGTCGGGTAACCACAAAGGCGCAATGCAACGAATATGGTAGCTGATCTCGGTGAGTGATGGCTGAGCATTATTGGCTTTTAAGTAAATATCACCACGGTGCTGTGCAACGGGTTTATCCCCTAAAATACGGTAACTAATGTGGCTATTATCGGCCGTTATTATTTGCTCTTTAAATGTTGTACCTTGCATTTTTATTTGTCTAATAGTGCCTTTTCCACCACTTATTTCACCCGAGTCTTGCGGTGTTAACACTTCAAACTGCGCATTAAAAAAGCGCCCCAAATCAGCATGCGCTAATAATAAGATGCATAATTGTTCAGGCGTTGCTGCCACACTATGTTTAACGTTTATCTCAATCATTGTGTGCCCCATATTATTTTTATAGATCTCTAGCATATAAAAATATTGCATGGCAAACTTGCGATTAGATGACTATTTTTTAGCTTTAGGCGACAAATGAAAACCTTAGCCGATCATTACTTTTCTAGCTGTTTGGATTATCTTCAAAGCACAGGATTAGATAGCCAAGAGATACTAACTGCCATTGAATTTGATGAATATACAAATAAGCAAACACAACAATTAGCGCCTCGTATTAGCTTAAAAAGCTATAATGCGCTGCTTAGTTATGCACAGCAAACGCTAAATGACTCCTTATTCGGGTTTGAATTAGGAAAACAAATACGTACCGCTGATTTTGGTGTACTTGGGTATTTAATTGAATCGAGTACTAATCTAGCCAGTGCCATTACTGCATTACTGAGCTACGACAGTTTAGTGGCTAACATAGGGCGTGCTGAGTTTGAACAGCAACAAACACTTTGCAAGGTAACTTGGTTAGCAGACCCACAGTGCAGTCCACAGGCCGTATTACGAAATATGACCGCGTGGGTAAGTGTTATACGCCAACTGCTTAATCCTCAGCTTTCGCCTAGTTGCGTTTATTTTACAGCACATTTTTCAGACAGTGAGTTACAACAATTAGCGCAATGGTTTAATTGCCCAGTAAAAGCTGGCGCTAACTTTAATCAAGTAGAGTTTCCAAGTAGTTACTTAACCCTTCCTTTTAAAACCGATAACTCCCAGATTAACGCTGTGCTAAAGCAAATGTCAGAGCAACAGCTATCCCAGTTTAAAAGTCAGCAATTATTAACAGAAAAAGTTAATCATATTTTAATGGCTAAATATGATTTGCAGGACTGTTCACTGATCAGAACGGCTAGTGCTTTAAATATGACCCCACGCACAGTGCAACGTCATCTAAAGCAAGAAAACACCAATTTTGCCGCTCTTCTTGAGCGAGAGCAAAAACGCCGTTTGTTAACATATATTCCTCATTATTCGCTAAGCAGTATTGCAACTATGTTGGGGTTTAATGATCAAAGCTCTTTTAATCGCGCCTTTAAGCGCTGGTATCAATGCTCACCTCGTCAATTTATAAAAAACAATAATTAAACAATTTGATTACCTAAAACACACATTTAACGTGTACCTTTTTATTGATTTTATTTACACTAGCCTCATGTATTGCTTTAAAGACAATTATTTATGCGTTTGCGTATGATGTTAACTGTTTTTGTATTGGTTTTTTATAGTGCGGCCTGTCACGCAAACCCGGTTACCTTCATCGCTGAAGATTTGCCCCCTTATCATTTTAAAAACCCTCAAGGTGAAGCGCAGGGTGCCTTAGTAGATATCGCTAAAGCAGTATTAAAAGGCACGGCTTTAACAGCAACGTTTGAAATAATGCCGATGGCGCGTATGTTTCAACAACAACAAGCCAATCCTAATGCCATCATGCTGTCACTGTTAAAAACACCAAACAAAAACAGCCAGTTTAAGTGGCTGGGAAAAGTGTATTTTGCAGATGCATACCTAGTAAGTTTACGCAGTCATAACGATGAAGTGATTCACTTAAACTTTGCCAAAGAATACAAAGTAGCCACTATTCGCGGTTATTCTGCACAAGCTTATTTAGAAGCTCAAGGCTTTACTGAAAGTGAGAATCTAGTCTTAGTGAGTTACTACCAGCAGCTATGGAGAATGCTGTATAAAAATCGTATCGATTTTGTGGTGACTAACACCCTCACTCTTGAAAACGAGTTAAAGCGAGCAGGGCTCGACCCAAGCTTAATTACTAAGCGTATACACTTAGATGAGCTACCTTCTTCTCTTCACTTTGCAGCAAGTAAGCAGCTTAACCCGCAAACAGCGAAAATTATTACTGATAGATTAAACGCGATAAAAGAAAGCGGTGAATACCAACAAATTTTAAATAAATGGCAACTCCCTATTCCAACGCGTCTTTAGTATTGAGTAGGTAAAACGCCTTGCGTTAAGTAATTTTTCAAAGAAGTAAATAAAGGTGAAGGTAAGTTATTAATATCGCACCAACGCCACTGTAAACATTTGTTAGGCTCTTTATTCACAGGCTCGCCACCTTCATACTTTGCCCGTACATATAAAGTAATATAGTGCTTGTTCTCGGCGCTAAATATATCGTTGGTAAAATCGAGTTTACGAATATTAGTAACAGTAAGCCCTGTCTCTTCTGCTACTTCGCGCACTGCACATTGCTCAACCGTTTCACCAAATTCTAAATGCCCCCCAGGGGTTGCCCAGGTATTTGCACCATGTGCGCCTATTCGCTCACCGAGTAAAATTTTATTATCATGCATTACTATCACTGCAACGCCTACTCTGACAACTTGACTCATTATTACCACATTAAATAGTTCATCATTTTTATATGTTACCTCATTTAAATCATCAAACTAGTCGTTAGTTCGTTATAAACCATAGCGTTAGCTAAAAACCACATAACCCGTTCATTATTTAACCGACCATAGTCGAATATCACTCCTGATAAAAAGCGCTTAGTTTTAAGGTCTGTTGATCTTTCAAGCTTTAATTTGCAAAGGTCAACAGACCCTAAATAAAGTTATATTAAATTTTGCTCAGGAGCCTTTATGTCAGGTGAATACAAACAACATTACAACGAGTTTAAACAAAACCCGGCAGCGTTTTGGTTATCGCAAAGTAAACGCCTCCCTTGGTACCAGGCTCCCGAAACAGCTTACACACAAGATGAAAACGGTTTATATCACTGGTATGCCGACGGCCAACTTAATAGCTGCTTTTTAGCGGTAGATCAGCATGTTATTGCAGGCCATGGTGATGAAACAGCGTTAATTTATGACTCACCCGTAACCAATACCGCGCGCAGCTACAGTTACTTTGAACTGCAACAAGAAGTCGCTAAATTCGCAGGAGTAATGCAGTCTTTAGGCGTAACAAAAGGCGACCGCGTGGTTATTTATATGCCCATGATCCCCGAGGCCGTAATTGGTATGTTAGCCTGCGCCCGCATCGGCGCTATTCATTCGGTCGTATTTGGCGGGTTTGCAGCGCATGAGCTTGCCGTAAGAATTGATGACGCCAAGCCTAAGTTAGTACTCAGTGCCTCTTGCGGTATAGAAGTGAATACCGTAATTGAATACAAAGAGTTACTTGATAACGCGCTCGAATCAGCCTCTTATAAAGTAGAACATTGTATTATTTATCAGCGTGAGAAAGTAACTGCACCACTTATGCCTGAGCGTGATATTGACTGGGCTGTTGCAATGCAAACAGCTACTGGCGTTGATCCTGTTCCGGTAAATGGCGATCACCCGCTTTATATTTTATACACGTCAGGCACAACGGGTACTCCCAAGGGAGTTGTTCGTGAAAATGGCGGCCATGCCGTTGCCATGCATTACAGCATGGAAACCGTATACGGAATGAAACCCGGTGACGTGTTTTGGGCCGCTTCGGATATTGGTTGGGTTGTAGGCCATTCGTACATAGTGTATGCCCCGCTTATGTACCGCTGTGCCACTATTTTATTTGAAGGTAAACCAGTTAGAACCCCAGATGCCAGTGCATTTTGGCGAGTGGTTGAACAGTATAAAGTAACGGCTTTATTTAGCGCACCGACAGCCTTTAGAGCGATAAAAAAAGAAGATCCCAATGCCGATGGGTTTAAACAATACGATACTTCAAGTCTGAAACGCTTGTTTTTAGCAGGCGAGCGCTTAGATCCTCCCACCTACGATTGGCTCAAAGAAAAAACAGGCCTACCTGTGCTTGATCATTGGTGGCAAACCGAAACTGGTTGGGCGATAGCCTGTAATCCTGTCGGCATTGAGCACCTACCTACAAAAGCAGGCAGTTCAACGGTTGCGACTCCTGGGTTTGACGTACGTATTTTAGATATGAATGGTGACGAATGCGCCCCCAATGAACAAGGTGCAGTCGTTATTAAACTGCCTTTACCGCCAGGATGTTTACCCACTATTTGGCAAAATACCGAACGCTTTAAAGCCGGTTATTTAAGTGAATATGAAGGCTATTATCTTTCTGGCGACGGCGGTTATATTGATGATGATGGCTACCTATTTATTATGGGCCGCACCGATGATGTGATTAATGTCGCGGGGCATCGTTTATCAACCGGTGAAATGGAAGAAATTGTAGCCGCTCATCCCGCGGTTGCTGAATGTGCCGTATTTGGTGTTAATGATGCGCTCAAGGGTCAAAACCCCATGGCCATGGTGGTATTAAAAAATGATTTTCATGGCTCGCATAAAGAAGTAGAGCAGCAATTGGTGCGAACCGTGCGTAATCAAATCGGCGCTATTGCGTGTCTTAAAAATATTATGTGTGTAGAGCGCTTACCAAAAACACGCTCAGGTAAAATTTTACGCAAAAACTTACGTCAACTTATTGATGGTGAAGAACTACAAATTCCATCAACCATTGACGATCCGAGTATTTTTGAGGAGTTAACTCTGCAACTTGCTGAAAATAAAATATAAATATTATTTTTAAAACGTCTATTTAAGCGCGGCTTAAATAGACTTTTCTCGCCCCATCTGCTTAACTAGATTTCATTAAATAGATGAAACTCACGCAAATAAATCTCTTGGGAATATAAATGACTGAAATACGATCGCAGCTGCGAGAATTTTTACTGCAATGGTTTAGTCTTTATTTTCCTGGGAGTGCGCATTTATGGTACAACATATTAGTACTGTGCTGGGTTGGCTTATTTGCGCTCATATTGCACCTCATCTTAAGGTCAGTTTCAAAACGACTACTTAAAGGCCGCTTTAGTGATAAAGTTGTTCAAACCGATACCCACACGCCTGCCGACTTAGCGCTTAAATTAACACGTAATATTTCCTTTGTTTTACAAGGTGCTGTGGTTGTTATACAAGCTAGGCTCTGGGTTCCAGAAGGAACGGCTTTTTTACATATCATTGAGATGTTTACTGATCAGTGGATCATTTTATTTGCACTGCTCTCGCTGTTTTCTATGCTCAATATTTTTCAAGCAATATCTGACAGGCAACCCATTGCAGCTCACTTTCCATTACGTGGTTTTTTACAAACAATTAAACTGATCGCCAGCGTATTAACCGGTATTTTAGCGATTTCATTATTAATGAATAAATCCCCGTTAATATTACTCAGTGGTTTAGGTGCGCTATCGGCTGTACTGCTACTGGTGTTTAAAGACGCTATTTTAGGGCTGGTGGCCGGTATTCAGCTTTCAGCAAACAATATGCTTGCGGTTGGTGATTGGTTAGAAATGCCCAAATACGGCGCAGATGGCGATGTGATTGATATAGCCTTGACCACAGTTAAAGTAAGAAATTGGGATAAAACCATTACCACTATTCCAACCTATGCGCTAATTTCTGACTCATTTAAAAACTGGCGCGGTATGTCAGAATCCGGTGGGCGGCGCATAAAACGGAGTATCCATATAGAAATGAGCAGTGTGCGCTTTTTAGATGAGCAAGAAATCACCGCGCTGAAAAAAGCAGATTTATTAAGTCACTACCTCGAAATTACCCTACCGGTTATCAACGAGCAAAATACCACGAAAAAAATAGATATGAGCTGTACGTTAAATGGTCGTCGGCTCACTAATGTTGGCACATTTCGTCATTATTTAGTCGCGTTATTAAAACATCACCCACATATTCATCAGGGAATGACACTGATGGTAAGGCAGCTAGAGCCAACTAAAAATGGCTTACCCATTGAGATTTATGCATTTACCAATACAACTAATTGGGGTGAGTATGAAAATATTCAGTCAGATATATTTGACCATATATTAGCGATATTACCCGCCTTTTCGTTACGTGCCCATGAGGCACCAACAGGGAACGATATTCGTCAACTAATTAAATAGTACTAAATCCGTTTTAATTGCGCTATTAACCACTGGTGAATATCGCTGTTATTTGAACGTGGATGCCACGCTGCAATCACCTTAAATGGCGGTGGTAATAATTCAACTTCAAGCTGTTTCACTTTGGCGTTTGGCAGTAAACGCGATGGGTAAAAAGCAATTAAGTCAGTACTGCAAAGCAAATCGGGGACAAATGAAAAGCCAGGCACTGACATAACAATATTGCGCGCATAACCCTTATCAGCAAACCATTGGTCGTGAGAGCCTCGTAAGTTAGCACGTGACGCTGAAACCACTAATTGAGGGTGTGCGGCCACTTCAGCAAGGCTCAACGTCGATGAAGAAAACACCGTGTTTTTCCCCGCAATACAAATATGTTGTTCTTCAAATAATGTGTCATAGATTAAGTTTGCAGGGATAAATTCAGGAAAACTAATTAATAAATCCAGCTCTCCTGCACTTATTAATTGATTAACATTATCAGAGGCAAAGTCACGAATAATCAGCTTTAATCCTGGCGCTTCGCGTCTTGTTATTTCTAATAATTGTGGCAAAAGAGCTGCTATAGCGTAATCAGTCGCACTTATTGTAAATACGCCCTTGTAGCTACTTGGGATAAATTGTTTAGGTATTAATAACGCTTCTACCTGAGTTAATATTTGATTAATGGGCTTCTCTAGTGCAATTGCTTTAGGTGTTGCAACCATTGTATTGCCTTGGCGAATAAAAAGCCGATCGTCAAATAAGTCACGCAATTTTCGCAGCTGCTCACTAATAGCCTGCTGGGTTAAGCCCATTTTGCGCGCCACATCCGACACATTTTTTAGTTTAAGTAATGCACTCAATATTCGTAATTGTTTTATATCAAGCCGAGATATACCATTCATAATTGTATCTTAAACAAAAAAGCATTGTTTCAAATTGTACCTTTTAATCCCTATGCTCACCAGCATTGTAATTGGCGCTAAACAGCATTATTA
Organism: Pseudoalteromonas tetraodonis; assembly: GCF_002310835.1. NCBI lineage: Bacteria > Pseudomonadati > Pseudomonadota > Gammaproteobacteria > Alteromonadales > Pseudoalteromonadaceae > Pseudoalteromonas > Pseudoalteromonas tetraodonis. The sequence goes on from NZ_CP011041.1 coordinate 2,743,308, forward strand.
ATTTAAAAGGTATTAAAATGAGTCAACCAAGTAAAAATATCGACAGTCTATTTTCATCAATCAATTTAGGCCCATACACACTTAAAAACCGTATTGTAATGCCGCCACTTACACGTTCACGTAGCACGGTTCCTGGCAATATCCCCAACGAGGTGATGGCCACATATTATGCACAGCGTGCTAGTGCTGGTTTTATGGTTACCGAAGGCACTCAAATTGAACCAAGAGGACAAGGGTATGCCTGGACACCAGGCATTCATTCTAATCAACAAATAGCTGGTTGGAAAAAAGTAACTGATGCAGTACATGCAGAAGGTGGAATTATTTTTGCTCAACTTTGGCATGTTGGCCGCGTTTCACATACTAGCTTACAGCCTAATGAAGCCAAACCTATTGCCCCCTCAGCTCTAATAGCTGATAGCGTTAAAGTCTTTATTGAAACAGGACCGGCTCAAGGCGCTTTAGCCGATCCAAGTGAACCACAAGCTTTGACAACCGATGAAGTAAAAGAGCTTGTTGGCATGTATGCACAAGCTGCCCGTAATGCGCTAGAAGCGGGGTTTGATGGTGTAGAACTGCATTGTGCTAATGGGTATTTAGTAAATCAGTTTATTTCTGAGCACACCAATAAACGAGATGATGAATACGGCGGATCTCTTACTAATCGCCTGCGCTTTTTAAAAGAAATTGTCGCGGCAGTAAGTGACGTAGTAGGCCCTGAGCGCTTAGGGGTTAGATTTGCGCCCTTATTTAGCAGTACTGATGAAACCCGTGTTTATTTAGGGTTAGTAGAATCAGACCCACACCATACCTACATTGAAGCGATTAAAGTACTTGAACAAGCTGGTATTGCCTACCTTTCAATTGCAGAAGCTGATTGGGACAATGCCCCTGATTTACCAGAGCAATTTTATCAAGCAGCTAGAGCTGAATTTTCTGGGCGTATTATTTACGCTGGTAAGTACACTGTTGAAAAAGCGGTGGCGATGTTAGTTAAAGGCTACGGTGATTTATTTGCTTTTGGTCGCCCTTTTATTGCAAACCCTGATTTACCAGCGCGCATAAAAAATCAATGGCCATTAAATGAAGCCGATGCAGCCACTATGTATGGCGGGACTGAGCAAGGTTACAGTGACTACCCTTACTACAAAAACGATTAATTAATAGGCCATGGATGGCCTTATTCAATGTTTAAACGCTTTTTACATCGTCTCCCACCTTGTTGAATTTAATCTGCTCACTATTTTTACATTTACTAAAATGTCATACATTTGGTTAAAAAATGTCGATAAAAAACATTAAAATTAGTTTTAAAGTATTGTTTTTAAATAATTAACAAGCATTAAAGTAGTAATATTTTTTATATATCAATACAATAAGCTTTTATTTTTTTAGGCATCGGTCTTTGGAGCATGGGTTGTTAAAATTAGCAGGAGTTAAATCAACTTCTTTGAGTCTTTTAGCCGTGTGTGGATTATTTTTGTTATTAACTCAATTTCAAACCCAATGGCAAAGTAAGCTCTCTCTTATTAATAATCTTGTTTATCCATTACTGATTATTACCGCTATATTTGCCACTCAGTTTAATCGAAGTCGAGTTGCTATTTTGTGCGCGTTTTGGTTACTTTATTTATGTTCACTTGAGTATGCTTTGCCCTGGTCAAGTTGGCTTAAAGCGCAATCTGATTGGGTTTTACTATGCGCTGCAAGTTTATTAATGTTGTTAGCCGTGATAAAAGATCGCGCACTTTTATCAATACACACTGCGACCCGAACCTTATTAATTATTCTATGTGGCGGCGCAGCATTTGCGTGGCTGGCACTGAGTCTGCATTTACAAGGGCTATCATTACAACCTTCTGTTTATACTCAACTGCTTCCTTATTTACCCATAGCTTTACCACTGTCGCTCATTGGCAGCTTACTCATTTGGCAAAGCGTAAGAACACATAACCTGACGCAAACGGCGTTACTCATCACTTTTATTGTGTGGTGCCTTAACCAACAACATGTTATTGATTTTCCTTGGTCTGTCATTGCTGTACTTATGGCTTCTCTGTATTTATTAGCGGTGAGTACCGACTCTTATTATTTAGCTTACAGAGACGATTTAACGAGCTTACCAACGCGCCGCGCACTTAATCAGCTTGCTCTATCATTAGGGCGAAAATACACTGTTGCTATGCTCGATATTGACCACTTTAAAAAATTCAACGACACCTATGGCCATGATATTGGCGACCAAGTACTTAAGCTAGTGGCAGCAAAAATGAGTGGCGTTAAAGGGGGTGGCAAGATTTACCGCTATGGCGGAGAGGAATTTACCGTTGTATTTCCAAGAAAAACAGCTGAGCAGTCAATTCCTGAACTAGAAACACTGCGTCAAAATATTGCAACTTACGACATGGTGATCAGAAACCCAAAACGCACAGATAAAAAATCTCGCAAAGGTAAACAGCCAAGCGACAATAAAACGGTGAACGTGACTGTTTCTATTGGCGTAGCACAAAGAACAGCAAAACAAAGCTTTGACGAGGCTTTAAAAAATGCTGATTTAGCGCTTTATAGAGCTAAAAAGAAAGGCAGAAACAACGTAAGCGAATAATGCTTTTATAACGTGGCACGCTAACGTTTAGTTATAGCATGCCCAAAGGCATGCTAACTTTACCTGCAACCTATTGCTTTTCAATCACCGCTTTTAAATTATTTAACGCAGAGACCGAAAAGCCACGGTCGTAAAAGTAAATAATTTTGCCACTCTCATCAAGCAGTATTATGCGGCTGTTATTCGGGTTTTCGTTACCAGTAAATGCTTGAACCTTATCGCCATCTTTGTAAATTGTGATCACCCCACCCCACAACTCTTTTGGGATCCCTTTGCGCATACCGCTATCGATTAAGGTACTAAACATGCGAGGAACCATACCCTGAATAGTGGGCAACTCATAAGCGGTCACATTCACTGCGCTCATATCTAAACCAATAAGCCAACGATCAATATCAAACTGGCTATCTTGTTTATAACCAATTAACAGCAACGTATTGGGGTTGTTAAAGTCCTCAGGAATGGTGAATGACTTTTGCTCTAAGCTTTCTCCCGTCACAGTAGGAAATTGCTTACCAAGTAGTGCTTGGTTTGGGTATTGGGTTGAACACCCACTAACCACTAAAACCATCACCAGTGCCATTATTGCCTTTAACATACCTATACTCCCTTTTTAAATAAAAACTAAAGTGAACAAATTAATTTATTACTACGTACTAGGGTTACGATTTTATTTGTAGTTAAGATCTTACTTTCATCTAGTAAACGCCATAAATTAAAGAAAATACAATCATATGGGTTAATTTTTTCAACAATGCGCTCATTCGTTATACTTTAATATTATTACTATATTCATTTTAATTCTATACCATAGCGAAAGCGTATTTTGTTAACGTCTTACAAAGCGTTAAAGTGCCGCGCTAATTCACAGCTATAAAAGAGGGTACTATGTCGCTTGCTGTATTATTAATGTTGGCATTATTTGTCGGTTTGCTGTTCGCGATTTATCTTTTTTCGCAAAAAAGCAGCTCTTTATCTCGTACCGTTTTATTTGGCTTAGTGCTTGGTAGCACCTTTGGCTTAGCCCTACAGTTTTTGTTTGCCCACTCTCCAGAGACGATTAAAGAAATACTCAGCTGGGTAAGCGTGGTGGGTAAAGGCTATGTCGGTTTATTAAAAATGATCATCATGCCATTGGTATTAATTTTTATGATTGCCGCAGTGGTAAAGCTCGAAAACCAAGGCTCTTTAGGTAAAATATCATTTATTAGTATTTCTGTTTTACTCTTTACCACAGCAATTGCCGCTTTGGTGGGTATTGCTGTCACCTATGGATTTGACCTCAGTATTGAAGGGCTTGTTTCGGGTACCCGAGAAGCCGCTCGAATGGACACCCTACAAAGCAAAGCTGCGAATGTAGCCGACTTAAGCGTGCCGCAAATGCTACTGAGCTTTATTCCTGAAAATCCCTTTGCTGATTTAAGTAATCAACGTTCAACCTCTATTATTGCCACGGTTATATTTGGTGTCCTTGTTGGTATAGCTGCACGTAAAGTAATGCTGGAAAAAACAGAACTTGCCAGCCCAATTCGTAACGGTGTAAACGCCCTACAAGCTACGGTAATGAGCTTAGTTCGCATGGTGATTGCACTAACGCCTTATGGTGTTGCGGGCCTAATGGCAAGCGTCGTGGCAAACTCTAGCAGTAACGATATTTTAAATTTACTTGCCTTTATTGTTGCCTCGTATGTAGCTATTTTATTGATGTTTGTTGTGCATGGCTTATTGCTTAGCTTTGTGGGTGTAAATCCAAAGCATTATTTTGAAAAAATCTGGCCAGTACTGACCTTTGCATTTAGCTCACGTAGCTCAGCGGCCTCCATTCCTATGAATGTCGATGTGCAAATTAACCAGTTAAAAGTACCTCCGGCAATTGCAAACTTATCGGCTTCTTTTGGTGCCACTATTGGTCAAAACGGCTGTGCTGGTATTTATCCTGCGATGCTCGCAATGATGGTTGCGCCAAGTGTGGGGATAGACCCACTTACATTTGAGTTTATTTTACCGCTAATTGGCATTGTGGTTATTAGCTCGTTTGGTATTGCAGGTGTTGGTGGTGGTGCTACCTTCGCAGCGTTGGTTGTATTGCCTACCATGGGATTACCTATAGAGGTTGTGGCTTTACTTATTTCTATTGAACCCTTAATAGATATGGCACGCACAGCACTCAACGTATCGGGCTCTATGACCTCAGGTGTGATCACCAGTAAATTAATGAAAAATCAATAACACAGATTTTAATCTAATAGCCCAGCCTACGCTGGGCTTTTTTATGTCTGCCACTTTCAAAGCTCTTTAGTGATTTGTTTATTTAATCATTTAACTTTAATAAATCATTTTTATAGATTGTATCAATCGGTTTATTTCGCACACGGTTTTTAGCCCCTCTACTATACTATTCGCACTGCTTAGTCATTCAAGCTTTGTAAACAACAACTTGAATGGAGTAAAAGCTCACTAATTTTTAAATTATTAGATTCTATTTTTAATAATAGTAATACGCTTTGTATATAACGAAATTCGTTAACTTTAAGGAAGCTGACAATGAAAAACCGATCATTTACTAAAAAAGCACTTGTTGGATTTATAAGTATGGCACTTATGTCTGGCTCTGCTTTTAGCCAAGAAAAACCACAAATGTCTAAGCCACAAGGTGCTGTTGGCATGGGTGAGGCAAAAATGGGTGCAACCAGAACCAACCAATTTTGGTGGCCAGATCAACTTAACCTATCTCCTCTTCGCGATCATGATCTACGTTCAAACCCTTACGGTAGTGACTTTAATTATGCAGAGGCATTTAACAGCCTAGATTTAGACACTGTAAAAAGTGATATCGACGCTCTGCTAACCCAATCTCAAGATTGGTGGCCGGCAGATTTTGGTAACTATGGCCCATTTTTTATTCGTATGACTTGGCACAGTGCAGGTACCTATCGTACGCTTGATGGCCGTGGTGGCGCTGGCGGTGGTCAACAACGTTTTGAACCGCTTAATAGCTGGCCAGATAACGTAAGCTTGGATAAAGCGCGCCGTTTACTTTGGCCAATTAAACAAAAATACGGTGAAGCCCTTTCATGGTCAGACTTAATCGTATTAGCCGGTAATGTTGCCTTAGAAAACATGGGGTTTGAAACCTATGGTTTTGCTGGTGGTCGTACTGACGATTGGGAACCAGACATGGTTTACTGGGGTCCTGAAGTAGAAATGCTTGCCAGCGACCGTGAAGATGCCAGCGGCAAACTAGAACGCCCGCTAGGTGCAACTCACATGGGTTTAATTTATGTAAACCCAGAAGGGCCTAAAGGAGTACCTGATCCTATTGGCTCAGCTAAGAACATTCGCGTTGCGTTTTCTCGCATGGCGATGAACGATGAAGAAACCCTAGCACTTATCGCCGGTGGTCACACCTTTGGTAAAATGCATGGTGCGCACAAACCTAAAGACTGTGTGGGTGCAGAGCCTGCTGCAGCAGGTATTGAAGAGCAAGGTTTAGGCTGGAAAAACAAATGTGGTAAAGGTCACTCTGAAGATACTGTATCTAGTGGTTTAGAAGGCGCATGGACACAAGCACCTACTCGCTGGTCATCACTGTACTTAAGCAACCTACTTAACTTTGAGTGGAAACAAACTCGCAGTCCTGCTGGCGCTATTCAGTGGATCCCAACAGATGAATCATTACATAAGTCAGTACCTGATGCGCACGTCAAAGGTAAATTTAACCCACCGGTAATGACCACTGCCGATTTAGCGTTAAAATTTGATCCTGAATATCGCAAAATTGCTGAACGCTTTTTAAATGACCCTAAAGAGTATCAACTAGCCTTTGCTAAAGCCTGGTACAAATTAACTCACCGAGATATGGGACCACCACGTAACTTTTTAGGTAAAGAAGTACCAAAAGAAGACTTAATTTGGCAAGACCCTATTTCAGCAGAGACTAAATCAAACATTGATGCTGGTGCAGTAAAAGAGCTGAAAGCTGCTATTTTAGACTCGAACCTAAGTGTACCTGAGTTAGTACGTGTGGCATGGGCATCGGCTGCCAGTTACCGTGATTCAGATATGCGCGGCGGAGCCAATGGCGCACGTATTGCGCTAGCACCACAAAAAGATTGGGCAGTAAATAATCCAGCAGAAACCACAAAGGTACTTAAAGTATTAAAAGCGATTCAAGCTGACTTTAACGACAGCTTATTTAGCAAAAGCCATGTATCGCTTGCTGATTTAATTGTACTTGGTGGTAATGCAGCGATTGAAAAAGCAGCCAAAGATGCAGGCTACTCAGTAGACGTGCCGTTTAATGCTGGCCGTGGCGATGCTACACAAGCACAAACTGATGTTAATGCATTTAGCTTATTAGAGTTGCCTGCCGATGGTTTTAGAAACTATTTTGATGCAGAGAAAAGCTATAAATCACCAACAGAAATGCTGATTGATAAAGCGGATCAGCTAGACCTAACAGTCCCTGAAATGACTGTATTAGTCGGTGGCTTACGCTCACTTGATGCAAACTATAAAGGCACTGACTACGGCGTATTTACTGATAAGCCAGGCACTCTAAATAACGACTTCTTTGTTAATTTATTAGATATGTCGACGGTTTGGAAAAAGTCATCAGATGCGGGGATTTATCAAGGCTTTGATCGTCAATCAGGTGAGCAAAAGTACACAGCCACTTCAGTTGATCTGATTTTTGGTTCAAATTCAGAGCTGCGTGCAGTTGCTGAGGTGTATGCCTTTGATACATCAAAGCAAAAGTTTGTAGAAGACTTTGTTGCGGCATGGACTAAAGTAATGAACTTAGACCGTTAATAACCATTAAGTAATACAACCATAGCGCTGCAATTAATTGCAGCGCTTTTTTATTAAGCTACTTTAAAGCAACCACTCGCTCGCGCAAATCATTGGCATTAACCTTCTGTGCAGCCACCATTTCACCAATAGTCACACTGACCAACGACCACTTTGGTCTAGGCAATCGCCACTTTGTTTTTCGACTAAACATACTGCCCCATAGTCCATCTAAATGAACAGGAATAACAGGCACCGGTGTGCGCTGAATTATTTTTTCAATGCCACGGCGAAATACATCAACTTCGCCATCTCCACTGAGCTTGCCTTCAGGAAAAATTCCCACCAGCTCTCCACGCTCTAGTGCCTGAGCGATATCGTCAAAGGCTTTATTAAACGCCTTAGGATTTGCTTTTTCGCTATCAATTGGAATGGCTTTGGCCATTTTAAACAACCAATTAAGTGCTGGTGAATAATAAATAGGGGCAAACACGACAAACCGAATTGGCCTAGGTGACGCGGCTAAAATAAACATCCAATCAACAAAGCTAACATGGTTACTCACCACCACGGCAGCCCCATCATCGGGCATATTAAGCGTTCCCTTAGTGCGTACTCGGTACATGCAAATCGCTAGAATATAAATAATAAAACGTAAGAAAAACTCAGGCACTTTGCTATATATGTACAGCGATATCAGTAAATTAAGCCCTGCTAATAACAACAGTAATTGTGAAATCTCCCAGTGTAAAAGCGTTAGGGTAACAATACTTAAAACAGCGCTGCCCACCATAAATAAGGCGTTTAGTACATTATTGGCAGCAATCACTCGTGAACGGCTATCTGGGTGAGTACGCTGCTGAATAAGTGCATACAGTGGCACCGTATAAAAACCCGCCGCTATACCAATACCAGCCATCCAAATAAAGTGCCAGAGCATATCGCCGGTATTAATCACTTGTTCAAGGGTAAGCAGCGATTCATTAGTTTGGCGATAAAACTCAATGCTTGGCTCTTGGCTTAATAAATATAAAAACAAGCTAATTAAAAGCGCCCCAAAAGGCACAATGCCTAACTCAATACGTGAGCGCGATAGCTTCTCACAAAGTAAAGACCCCAATGCAATACTCAACGAAAACACCACTAAAGCTGAGGTAACCACCAGCTCATCGCCTCCCATTACATGTTTTACATAGTTAGGAAGCGCGGTTAATATCACTGCACCAATCAGCCAAAACCAGCTGATCCCCAATACTGATTTACCCACTGACTCGGTTTGTGTGTTAAGCACATTAAATACACTTTTGGTCGAGGAAATAGGATTAAGCGATACCTTTAAATTAGCATCATTCGCGGCACTTTTTGGTATAAAACGACTACTCAAATAACCAATAACCGCCAAGCTCACTATCGCGATACTGATATAAACAGGGCCTGCAACTTGGGTTATATAATAAGTGCCAAATACGGTGCCCAATAAAATAGCCACAAAGGTGCCAGATTCAACTAACCCATTAGCTTTGGTTAATTCATGAGGAGCCACATGCTGCGGTAAAATAGAGTATTTAAGTGGCCCAAAAAAAGTGCTTTGTAAACCCATTAAAAACACAGTACCCAACATTAACCAAACCTGCTCGGTTAAAATAGATACCACGCCCACCAGCATTATTGGAATTTCGCAAAACTTTACGATGCTGATCAACTTTGATTTTTCCAACTTTTCTGCAATTTGACCAGCCATGCCCGAAAATAAAAAGAATGGCAAAATAAATAATCCCGCAGCCACGTTAGAATAAAAAGCACCATCGGCCACCGTAGCAGCCTGAAAAATTAAAATAAGGAGGATTGATTGCTTGTAAACATTGTCATTTAAAGCGGAGAAAAACTGTGTCACAAACAGAGGTAAAAACCGTTTACTGCTCAGTAAAGCTCCTTGATATTGTTGTTTATTTTCCTTCATTACGGTCTCTTAAAATTAGCTACAGCGTTTAGATTACCACTGTGTAAAAGAAATACGAACCCACTTTTTTAAGTACGTGCTCAAAAATATACCTAATCGCTAACACGCAATAAAAATGATTAACAAATGAACAATGCAACTAAATCTTGCGTATAAGTTGTTTATGAGTTGTAAATAAAACATCTATGTTCTAAAACTAAAAGGTGACTAAAAAAGGAGCATCTTTATGCCAACTACAAACACAATAGAAAAAGACACCAAATTCGCACGTTGTTTAGAGTGCAACAAAGTAAATACATTTGCCGCTTTTCATTGGCTTTCGTTAGCGTTTAAGGATATGGCGCGCGCGCCCATGCTGAGCTTAATTTACGGTTTAATCTTCACACTTATTCCCGTAGCGATTGTTTACTCTGTTGTACTTACCGACAGCCACCTTGCCATACTGCCAGCCACGGTTGCATTTGCCTTAATAGGTCCTGTGTTTGCGGTTGGTTTGTACGATGTGGCTTGGGAGCTTGAAAAAGGCCATAAACCTACTTTAAGCCATTCATTAAAATCGATGTTTCGTAACCCTGTAGGTGAGTGGGGTTTTGCCGTGTTACTTATGGTAATTATGGTTATTTGGATGCGCTTAGCTGCAATTGTTCATGCATTGTACCCAAGCCATGCAAACCCAACATTTGAAGAGCTTTCGGCGTTTTTAACCATAGGCAGTATTATTGGCGGTATTTTACTGGTTAGTGTGTTTTCAATTTCGGCATTTACCCCGCAAATTATGATGGAAAGACGCGTTGATATAATGACTGCCGTGGTTTCTTCAATACATGCAGTTAAAGAAAACTTTGCAGCCATGCTGGTGTGGTCTATTTGTATATTTGTACTTGTGGCACTGGGCTTTGCTGCGGGTGCCGCTGGATTCATTATTATTATGCCACTACTTAGTTACGCTAGTTGGCACGGTTACATTGCGGTTATTAAAACTAAAAAAGAACGTGGTTACGAATAACATTCACCCATAGTCATTTTTTATCACTTAATAAAACGCTTTAGGGTGTTTTATTAAGTGATGCCTGTTTCCCTCCTGTGAATTAAATCTGCAAAAACCTTGATCTCAATAAGGTGCAAAGCTTAAAAAGCGCGCTAATATAATGTGATATACCACACGCTTTATAAAGGAATAAACATGAGTCAAAACGTTGCAGACTTAATGACACCTAACCCATTCTCAGTGAATATAAAAAGTACTTTGCACGACGCACATAATTTAATGAAAGAAAAAAATGTTCGTCACATTCCCGTTATCGACGAAGATGGCGCATTTGTTGGCATGCTTACGCAAAAAATTATGGTTGCCAAAGTAATGGGGATCATGGCTACTTTTGGCGCAAATGCATTACAACGCAAAGAAAAACTCACAAAAGTAGAAGATATTATGGTGAGTGACTTTATTAGTGTTACTCCAGCCCAGCCATTATCAGATGTGGTTAAGTTTTTTGTAGAGAATCGCCATGGCTGTATGCCTGTGGTTAGTGAGCAAGGTCAGCTGGTAGGTATTTTAACCTCTTCTGATTTTGTGCGCTTAGCTGCGGCGCTATTATCTTAACTTAATAGCACAATAAAAAACCTGCGTTTTGAATTTACTCAAAGCGCAGCTATTTTATAAACAAATACCTACCCAGAAGCCTCTTCGCATATAGCTAAGTCACTAACAGCCTGTTATGGTAAGCAGCTCTTTTCAGCAGTTATCACTAAAAGGTAATTTGTTATATGGCTAATCAATTAAATGTACTGGGAACTCGCCTACAACTATGTTGTGGCAATGGCGGCTATACTCGCGAAGGGTTTTGCTATGTGCCAGATTCAGACTTTGGTAATCACAGTGTGTGCGCCATTATGACCGACGAATTTTTGCAATTTTCTAAGGCGCAAGGTAACGATTTAATTAGCCCTAATCCTTTATATGATTTTGCAGGCTTAAAAGCTGGCGATAAATGGTGCTTATGTGCGATTCGTTGGTATCATGCCATTGCTGCAAATGTTGCTCCTCCTGTTGTACTTGAAGCAACAAACCAAAAAGCGCTAGATATTATTCCCCTTGAAATATTAAAAGCACATCAATATACCGGGTAATGATTTGAGCGCTCAGCTTGCAATATTAAAGTATTATAACCACCCTTTATGTTTAAAAAATAAATAAGGGGCAAAGCCCGACAGCAACATAATGCCAATTGCAAATGGATAACCCCATTCCCATTGTAGCTCAGGCATTATATTAAAATTCATACCATAAACACTAGCCACTACTGTAGGCGGTAAGAAAACCACTGAGGCAATAGAAAAGGTTTTAATAATTTGATTTTGTTCAATATTAATAAAGCCTTGTGTTGAATCCATCAAAAAGTTCACCTTGTCGAACAAAAAGGTACAGTGCGACATTAAAGTTTCTATATCGAGTACAATTTCTCGAAGAGATTCGCGCTCGTCATTTTGCGCGCCTATACGGCGTATTAAAAACGAAATATTGCGTCGCGTATCCATTAAACATAAACGCACTTTACCATTAGCATCTTCTAAGCGAGCTATGCGACCAACCGCCTCTTCTAAGTCTGAGTTATCTTCTTCAAGTACATAAGCACTGAGCTTCTCTAATTGATGATGCATGTCTTCGAGCATATCCGCGTGGTTTTCAACTTTTTGATCAAATAAAGTGATTAATAATTGTTTTGCTGTATCGCATGCCACCTGACCTTTGCGCGCTCTTAAGCGCAGTAGTCTAAAATCAGCCAATTCCTCATCACGAATAGTAAGTAAGCAATTGTTTTGCAACAAACAAGCTACCGTTACAGTATTAAATCGCCCTTCATTAGGTGACATAAACAATGCATGCACATGTAAACCTTCATTATCGATAAAGCACCTTGACGACGTTTCAATCTCTTCTACATCTACCGAATCTGGAAAAGTTATATTGAGCGTTTTTGCAAGCGCATTTTGCTCCTGCGGTGTTGGATTAATAGTATCAATCCAATGTGCATTCTTTATGGATACTTCAACAGGGGTATCAGGTAAAGGCGCTAACTCTTTGATCACTCCTTGCTCGATGGAAAAAAACCTCAACATACACTTCTCCTTTAATGAATCTTTAAGTTGAGTATATGTAACAGGACATTAATCAACAATGATAATACCTTCATTATAACCACTATAAAGGGCACGCTATTCGCTAACACTTTAAAGTACTGCTGTTTTGCAGAATTTACAAAAAAGTGCATATTTTTCATATGCACTTAATCTTACTGCTTTATCAAGTACTATAAATAAAAATTAAACTGCTATTTTTCAGTTAGTTAAAACTATATCACTATCGGCATGACGATTGCTTCTATAAATACAAGAGGTGTTCGTTATCGCAATTTAAATACTCACTAGAGTAAAGCGAGCACTATTTTTGAAATAGTAGGAGGAATCATGAGTAACAGTAATAATGCAAATAAAGTCGCTGAATTTACCGCTCCCGGTGTAGAAAACGAATCAGCAAATAAAGCAATATCTGTACTAGAAAATCGCATGGTAGCGCTAATTGATTTACAGCTAACTTTAAAACATATTCATTGGAATGTAGTAGGTCCAAACTTTATTGGCGTACATGAAATGCTAGACCCACAAGTAGAAACCGTCCGTGAAATGACCGACACCATAGCAGAACGTATTGCCACTTTAGGCGGCGTCCCAGTTGGCACACCAAAATCGATTGTTGAGCGCCGTACATGGGAAGATTACGCCATAGGTAAAGGCTTAGTAACTGAACACTTAGCCGCATTAGACAAAGTATATAACGGCGTTAACGGTGATCACCGTAAAGCCATAGAATCACTTGCTGAGCTTGATCCGGTATCTGAAGATATGATCATTGCGCAACTTGCAGAGCTTGAGCAATATCAGTGGTTTGTTCGCGCCCACATAGAATCATCTACTGGTCAATTGAACAGCTAATTTTTAAAGCAGTCATTTGACTTACAAAGCCCAGTAACTTGCTGGGCTTTTTTGTTTTTAAACTATATTCCTCTTATTAATACACTAGAAATCCCCCTATTTAGCGCATCTAACACGTTTAGTTACTATACTTATTATTAAAGAGAACTTACTATCGACTCCTAATTATTAGCAGGGAATTTGAAGTGTTGTCGCGTCTATATAGCTTTATGCCAGGTTTACACACCTTATTTAATTATCAACGCCAATGGTTTGCTGATGATGTGAGGGCGGCATTATCGGTTGCAGCCGTTGCTTTACCTGTTGCTATAGCTTATGCGCAACTTACAGGCGTTAATGCTGCAGTTGGCCTGTATTCTTGCGTATTACCTATGATGCTTTATGCACTTTTTGGTACCTCTAAACAGCTTATTATTGGCCCTGATGCCGCAACATGTGCGGTTATTGCTGCAGTTGTTACTCCACTCGCTGCAGGCGATAGCTTTAAACATTGGCAATTAGTGATCACCATGACCGCAATGACCGGTTTTTGGTGCTTTATTGCCAGCCGCTTTAAGCTAGGTGTATTAGCCGACTTTTTATCTAAACCAATTTTAATGGGGTTATTAAACGGTGTGGCTATTACCATTATTGTTGGTCAGTTTTCTAAAGTATTTGGCTTTACCTTTGATGAGCGCTACTTGCTTGAGCGTTTAGGTGGCGTTCCTACGTATTTATCGCAAACTCATATTCCCACCTTGCTAATGGCTTTATTTACCCTCGGCGTTTACTTTGTGTTAAAGCGCTTAAAACCTACATGGCCAGCCTCTATGTTTGCCATTGCACTAGGTGCGGTATTCGTTTGGTTGTTTAATTTAGAGCAGTTTGAAATAAAAACCATAGGCACAGTAACCGGTGGTTTGCCTGTGTTTAACACTCCAGTATTTGACGTGGGTATTATTCGAGAACTTGTTGTACCGGCACTCAACTTAGCCATAGTTAGCTTTGTCAGCATGATGCTAACGGCGCGAAGCTTTGCAGCAAAGAATGGCTACGACATCGATGCCGATAAAGAATTTAGAGCCTTGGGCATCGCTAATTTAGCGTCAGCATTATCACAAGGCTTTGCCGTTAGTGGTGCCGACTCACGCACAGCCGTGAACGACGACTCTGGCGGAAAAACCCAATTAGTTTCGATTATAGCTGCCGCTATTATTGGCGTTATCGCTCTTTTTTTAACGGCGCCGCTTGAGTTTATTCCCAGTGCTGCACTCGGGATTGTATTAATAATTGCCTCTGTTCACCTGCTTGATTTAAAGGCAGTCTGGCAATTAAAATTTAAAGATAAGCAGGCATTTTACTTAGCCTCAGCCACACTTTTTGCTGTGCTGTTTATTGGTGTTATACCAGGAATTACCCTTGCTGTATTACTAGGGTTATTTCAATTTATTCGAACTGTTATGCGCCCATCAGACACCATTTTAGGTGTGGATATAAAAGGCGTAGTAAGAAGCTTAGACGAAACAGATAAAGCCAAAGCAGTACAAGGGGTTTTTATATATCGTTTTAATTCTCCTTTAACCTATTTTAATGCCAGTTATTTTAAACGCCGCTTGTTAGAGCAATATGCAAGACAAAAAGACGACACGCAATGTGTCATTATTGATGCTGTGCCCTGCTTCACTCATCTTGATTTAAGCGTTATGGCCATGCTCGCAGACCTAGATGTGATATTTAAAAAACGAGGTATTCGATTAGAGCTAGCGGGAAGAAAACGCCAGCTACTTTCTTGGTTTAAAACCGCTGGTATCGCCTCAGGTAAAGACGGTATTTATATTCATTCAGACTTATACATTGCCTTACAAAAAAACAGCGTCAGTCAGCATGTCGACGAGGTTACGATGTTTCAATCGCAAAACTCCGAAGAGATAAATGCAGGTAATAATTAGGGTTATTATTTTTCCTCAACTACACTAGATGAGTCATTTATTGTGAATGACTCTTTATAAAACAATAAAGTGTTCAAGCATTTTAATGAATCAACACTTAATAATAAGCGTAGCCTTATTACCTTTTCTTGCTACTTACTAAACCTTAAAAATATAAATAATAGCCAGATGCAAATATCATACAGCGCAGTAAATACATAGTTTAGTCGCTAATGCGGTCGCTTTTAGTTTTAGCTAATTAGCCATAAGTTGTTTATGGTTATGGTTTATCAATTGCCGCTCACCAAACCCAATGAAAGACAAAGGAGCTACCATGAAATATACATTAATAATTTTATGCTTAATTGCACTTGCAGGTTGCGATAAAGGCGTTGATTCTCCAAGGGGGTTTAGCTTACCAGAGGGAAATGCTGAAAAAGGTAAAGCCGTTTTTATTAAGTATGAGTGTTTGGCATGCCATACGCTTGCAGGTGTAGAAGATGACAGTATAAAAAAACATGACGATATTTCTATCAGACTAGGCGGAAATAAAACCAAAATAGTCACTTATGCTGAGTTAGTTACATCGGTTATTAACCCTTCGCACCGCTTTTCAAGGCCTTACAGAGCTGATGCTAGAACCCCCGATGGAGCATCTAAAATGGCGGTATTTAACGACACCATGACCGTTTCTGAACTCACTGATTTAGTGACCTTTTTACAACCAAATTATAAGCTTATTCCTTATCACAGAACGAAGTACTCAGATTACAAATAAATACTTATAAGTAAACATCAACAAAAAAGCCGTTATTAAACAACGGCTTTTTATTATAGATTATGGATAACCCTATTCAGCATTAACCATGTCTTCAAACTTCATACCGGTTAACTTAGTCAGTACTTTAATTACATAAACAAAAATACCAATGAGCATGAGCATAGACGGAATAGCAATTACCGGATAACTCAATAGCGTCATTTCACCAAGCTGTTCGTTAAATTCAACGGAGCCTGCAGGGCTGGTAACAATCCATTTAGCAAGGATGTAATTCATCGTAGATGAAAACACAAAGGTCAGCGCTAAGAGGTAATTAGCATTGGTGATTTTTTGTTTAAAGCTTTGTGTATTGCCTCGTGCATCTAAGGCATCATAAATAGTATCTAGCTTAAATAAAAGTGAGTTTAATAAAAGTTTGGCTAGCAGGGGTTTACCAAAAAAGCCCGACATCAGCACGGTAAAACCAATGATTGCCGGAATAGCTGCTTCTTTAATAGCTAACCACTCAACGTTTAGCTCAAACAAGGCAATACCACCGGTAAGCAAAGTACTTAAAAAGCCTAAAAGCGAGATGAAGTTTAATGAGCCCGCTTTTATAAAATCATAAATACCGTAACTAATAGGGAATATAAGCGCGACAATTAAACCAGTCACACTGCCTAAATATTCAGGGCCAGAAAACTTCATTAAAATGACTGAAGGGATGATGATATTAAAGACTATTTCGATAAGCGGATTATTTTTTTTACGCTTATTTGTAGCTTGATTATTACTGGTCATTTTTAGTTCCAAAAAATATTACTGCTGCCATTAATTTCCCCTAATGTGGAATAAATAATGCTAAATATTGCTTCTTTGCATAATACCCGCAATAAGCCCGCTATTCTAGCATGGCACTTAGTCATATTATTTTATTATATAGCGCTTACTCTGCAGTAATATAGGTATAAATTGAGGCGTTAATTAAATCACCAGTCGTATTTTCAGCCCTCAAAGACTATATTAAAGCTACAAAAAATAAATTAGTTTAAAGTCATGCTCAGTAGTAAGTATTTATCTACATCGTACTTTTGGTTATTTTTATTGATGGTTTGTGTGCATCAAAAGGCCGCTGCCAAACAAATTATTGCTGTTGCCGAATTAAGTGGACTGTTTCAACACGCTGCTAATAATCAACACCAAGGGGTTTATCATGCGTTATTAACCAAAGCACTCGCAGATACAAAACTGAGTGATCAATACATAATTGAAGTCATGCCAATGAAACGCGCTAAGCTTGAGTTTTTAAAACAAACTGTTGCTTGCTATGCACCAGGTGAGGACACCTTTGATGGCTCAGAAGGGATTACATTACCTAAAAACATTTTACACAGCACACCTTTTAACAAAGCACTGATCAAAGTGGTTTCTAATAACCCAAAGCGAGTTATTTCAAACGTAGGCCAAATTAATAACAGCGATATTATTAGCATTGTTCGAGGGGTGCCCAGTAGTCGTGAGCTAGATAGAATAAAAGAAAAAGCCAAAATAGTAATTGAAGTAAATAGCGAAATGGAAAGCTTACAACTTTTATTACTCGGGCGAGTAGACTTAATATTAGCTTTTTATCCCGATATTACGTTTGCCTATAAAGCGTTAAATATACACCCCCATCTACCCTATAGTAATAACTACTCACCGGTGAGCATTAACGATAATATTATTTGCCACCCAAGCTATAAAAAAGACTTTGAAAAAATAAACAAAAAAATTACCGAATATCTGCAAAACGGTGAAATGAAAATATTATTAAATGATTATTTTATTCATTAACCTCTATTTAAAGCCTGCATAGGGTTGCGCCATATAAAACTCCCTTTTACAGCTTGGAAAACCTTCTCGCTTGCTCTAGTATCTAGTTGTCTTAGCTCATAATTTGCATTTTAATGAAATCATTTCCGTCACTGTACTTTGCCAATTTATTTTTAATTATTGGTACCGGTTTACTTACTACCTATTTAGCGCTTTATTTAGGTAAACAAGGCACGTCTACGTTTTGGATAGGCTTAATGACCTCGTGTTATTACCTTGGCTTATTACTGGGTTCAAAACTTGGCTATCATCTTATTAAATCGGTAGGTCACATCAGAACCTTTGCCGCCAGTACTGCTGCAGTGACAGCCTGTGTGGCTGCTCATGGCGTGAGTGATAATCTTTATATATGGTTAGGCCTTAGGCTTTTTGTTGGCTTAGGTATGATGTGTAATTACATGGTGCTAGAAAGCTGGCTGAATGAACAGTCAGCCCCCGAATCACGCGGCCGCGTATTCTCGTTTTATATGATCACTTCATACTTGGGGATGATTTTAGGGCAATTAGCGCTCGCACAATTTCCTGAGCTAGGTTATGCGCCGCTATTTTTAGTCTGCATGGCGTTAGCAATCGGTATTATTCCTATTTCTATCACTCGTAGAATCCACCCAAAACCCTTAAAACCGATAAAAATGAGCCTATTTGATTACGCTAAAAAAGTGCCACAATCGCTTACTGCGGTGCACTTTGCAGGCATTATTAATGGTAGCTTTTATGGTCTAGCACCTATTTTTGCCAAGTTATCAGGCTTTAACGCCGCTGAAATTGCTATTTTTATGTCGCTAACTATTTTAGCCGGCCTGCTAGCACAGTGGCCAATGGGCATGCTTTCTGACCGTATTCGCCGTAGTTTATTAATTCGTACTAATGCCATAGCCATAGGCATTGTGAGTTTGGCATTGTTTTTATTACCAAGCTCACAGTTAATTGCTTACATACTCACCTTTATATTTGGTTTGTTTGCCTTTACTTTATATCCGCTTTGTTCGGCACTGGCCAATTCGCGAGTTGAAGACGAAGAACGCGTAGGCGTGTCATCAGCGTTATTGGTTGCTTTTGGCGCTGGGGCAGCAATAGGCTCAACAGTTAACGCACAGATCATGAGCTACTTTGGTCACCAAGCATTGTATGCGTCTATTTCGCTATTAACCGTAACCATGTATTTATTACTCACGTTTATTAATTCTAAACAAAAAGTAGAGCAGCCTGAACCCAGTGATTATGTGGTGGGTACATCCGATGTTACAAACTCGCCACTGGCAGCGACTATGGATCCGCGTATTGAAGAAACCACCGCGCAAGATCAAATGTTGGTTGTAGATGACGAAGAAATAGACGATGAGTTTTTTGAACATCCCCAAGGGGAGCTGTTTAAAGATCTAGAAAACGAGCAAAATATGAAAAGTTAAACTTCCATTCGAAGCATTGATAAGAATCATAAAAAAGGGGGACTCCCCCTTCTTTGTTGATTTAATACTTAAAAACTTTATTGGCTTATCTGTGGCTTAATATCGCTTAAATCTAAATGGATAGTCATTTCAAAATTCTCAGGCTGTACAGCAACATCACTTAAACCCGTTCTCGCAAAATAATCTTCAAAGTCTTGCTGATATTTAGCCGAGAACTGCGTATACGCGGTAATAAACAAACTTAGCTTTTTAGCTATTATTGGATAGGTAGCGGCAAGTTCCCGCAATTTTTCAGGTTCAGCAAAGGCAAATTCAGCATAAATATTAAAGTCGTTCTCAATATTAGTTTTACCATATCTAGATAAAAACCCATTTTCATAATCAGGTCCTACATTTCTATCTTGCGTTAAAGCCTCATAGTTCGAGGATGCAGGCTTCCACTCTTTTGGCAGCAAAGCTTGCCATGCAAATATAACGAAAGGTGAACGTATATAAATTAATGAACTTAATTCATGGTGAACCCCTTTCAATGAGTTTTCGAAGTTAAAGTTCGTGCCATTTTGATCTGAAATATTTACTAATATTATGGAGTTGCTTGAGTATGTCCCACCCGCTTCAGCTCCTTCCATAAGCATAGGACCAGAGAGGTAAATAGCGTCAATTACTTCAGTAACAAACCCTTGAGGATAGGTCGTTAATGCGGCCTCAATACCATCAAGTGAGTCAGAAGCATCTGCAAGCGTAGTCATTTCCATTTCAAGAATTGGAGGCTCTCCATCACTAACTGCAAATTGTTCAGGAAAAAATAAACGAGGTTCACCAGCTTGAATGTCTACTTGGTATGTTTTGGATAAACGATTAGCTTGCTCTGTTTCACTTTCTAAATATGAACAAGCACTAACTAATAATAAAAAAACAAATATTGCTTTTTTCATTTATAAATCCTTTTTAATGAGCATGCCTGAATAATGCCGCCATTATTGAGAACGAAAGTTTAACAACAGCAGGTAAGCAACTTAAAGCTCTCATTTCATCTACCTAGAGCAAACAAAATAGAAAATAACAGGCAAACCTTAAAATAACTACATTCTTTTAGCCAACCCAAAATAAAAAAATCAAGAGACCTTTTACATAGGTTAAATACTACCCCTGTATTTTTAATTAAATTTTAAAACTATTTAACCCCTTTTCTATTTGCCAGCCGTTATAGCTCTGAAACAACATAATAAGTTAATTTGGAGCGGCTTATGCACACACTTGAATTCCCTAAAAACCACATGTTCAAAACATCAACAGCTGTTATTGGCGGTGCTGCGATGACCTTTATCGCATTTGCCTTTATGCAATACTTAATTAGTGGCGAGCAAAGAGCGCCTATCAAATTGGGTGATGATATTACTGTTGAGATTTTTCAAGCACCTGAAGATAAACAAACCACGCATATTAAAAGAATACCACCACCACCCACACCTAAAATACCGCCTAAAGCACCACCACGTGTCACACCTAGTAATGAGCCAATAACAGCAATAAGCACAGCACCACCCATAGTAATTGACAGGTTTGGTGACGATATGAAGCAAACACTTGCCCGCCCTACGGGAGATGCTTCACCCATTGTGCGCATAAATCCTAAATACCCAACTAGCGCAGCACGTGATGGTATAGAAGGCTGGGTGCAACTTAGCTTTAATATTTCACCCACAGGTGAAGTAATTGATGCCACAGTAGTAAATGCCGAACCAAAACGCATATTTGATCGCGAAGCACTTCGCGCTATTAAACGCTGGAAATATCGTCCAAAAATAATTGAAGGTGTGGCACAATTACAAACAGGTCAAACCGTACAGCTTGATTTTAAATTAGACAGTTCGCAGTAAAGGAATAAGCGCCTATGCTATTGAGTATTAAGTCATGGTTATTTGAAGCGCCAAGCAAAGACTGCATGGCGCGGTATGCAAAAAGTGGCGACAACCGCCACTTAGAGCAGCTTATTATCTTATACAGTAACGATTTATATCACTACCTAGTTACCCAATCTAATACACATTTAGCATACGACGTAAGCCAACAAACATGGCTAAAGGTTATTGAAAAGCGCCACCTTTACCAAGCACAAACCACGCCTAAAGCCTGGTTATTTCGACTTGCACGTAACATTCTGATAGACGAATACCGCAAACAGCAACACTTTGTCGAGCTTGACGAAAACAGCCAACGGCTTGCACAAAATAACAATCAAAGTGAATTAACAAGTAGTGATTCGCATATAGGCGACACACACATAAGTTATGAAGCATTTAGCACTGCGCTCAAGCAACTTAGCTTTGTGCAGCGCGAAGCCATCACCTTACAACAAGAAGGTTTTAGCCTTGCCGACATAGAGCTTATAACGCAAAGCAACGCCCAAACCATAAAAACAAGGCTACGCTACGCCAAACAAAACCTAAAACAATTATTAGGAGATTATAATGAACAAGCCTGATGAGCAGTTTGATGAAAAGCTGTCAAACCACTTTAAAGCGCGTAAAGCACGTACCACTCTTTCGCATGCTCAACAACAGGCGTTAAAACACAGCGTAGCTCAAAAAAAACCTAAAAAGTTAGGCTTTGCCCTGCAACTCACAAGCCTTACCTGCGCATTAGGCTTACTGGCTTTTATAGTGCTCGACAGTAACAACGTGATAAATACTGCCCCTAAAACCGTATTAAACACCATAGACATACACGACTACTCGTTTATAACAACGCATGAAATAGATCAAACAGGTAACTACGCAAGCACTATAACGCAACAAAAACGAGCGCTCGACACCCAACTAGCAAACGACTTACGCCGCCATCAACAACACCATATAGAATACGGCACGCTCGTAAAGGTCGACAACGACTGGTACATAGCCAGCTGCAATGACGAGGTACTGGTACACATTAAACAATCACTGCTCAGTGATTTAAAAGGAAAGCATGCAGTTGAAAGTAATATCAATACCGGCGACATGCTCGCTATGGCACATAACGGCAAAGGGCAGATTGTAGGGCTTAAACATGCGGGGGTTGGGGTTAGGCAGTGTGGGGCATAAAAGTAGTAGTAACATCTACGCTTAAAACTAAGTTTTTAATTTAAAAAGCTATGTAATTAAACTTACAAATTATAATTAAAAACTACAATTATCACTCGCAAACCAGCGAGTAAA
Source organism: Pseudoalteromonas tetraodonis (assembly GCF_002310835.1). NCBI lineage: Bacteria > Pseudomonadati > Pseudomonadota > Gammaproteobacteria > Alteromonadales > Pseudoalteromonadaceae > Pseudoalteromonas > Pseudoalteromonas tetraodonis. Next base: position 2,765,802 of record NZ_CP011041.1, read on the forward strand.
ACACTTAATATAAAGTATCATATTCAAATAAAATGAATTTAATATGAAAGAGATTTTACTAGATCATAACCAAAAAAATTATTGTATTTATCCTCGTTTAGAGATTGGTAAAAATACATCAGAGTGTAGGTTTTGCAAGTCAAGATCTGCAACGTACAATAACCTATCTCACTCTCTGCCTGAGCTTTTAGGAAATAAAAGTATCTTCACAATAAATGAGTGTGATAAATGTAACTCTATTTTCTCTGACTTTGAAAATCATTTAAGCCGCTTTATCCCTCCTTCTTTCATAACACAGATCAAAGGTAAAAAGGGCTACAGTAATTCTTATGTTAAGGGTGGCGGAAAAATATTTGCTACAAGTAATTTCATAGAGGTAAAAGATGAGCCAGACATATTTTCAAAAGAAGTAATTATATCAAATCAAAAATTCTCAAATGTTAAAGTCTACAAAGCACTCCTTAAGTGCTTAATATCTTTATTACCAGATCAAGACGTAGCAATATTTGATGACGTAATTAAATGGCTTATATCTAATAAAGGATTTAGAGATTTTGATTATACTGCTGTGGCGAATATAGGGTACCGTTTACCGAGTTGTGACAATAAGGAGCTGTTGAGCGTGACGTTATTTAAAGAGAGCTCTAAAGATAAGTTGAGGTACATGTTAAGCGGTAAATTTAATAACTTATTTATTTTACTCCCTTTTTCATTTGTTACTACAGAAAAAGCTAAATTCAAAACTATTCCTGCAAGATCTGAAAGTGAAAAATTTTATTTTCATGAAGTTGATTTTAAAGACTACTCAACACAACATAAATTTAGGCTCAACTTTAAGTAATTATATATTGAATTTATTTCGGGCTAACGCCCGACGCGCTAGCAAGCTAAGCGCCTACAAAAATAATGCATATATTTAACGTTAAAGCTGCAAAGTGGATTGGCGATCCGTTAGGTTTAATGTCACTCAACCCAACCTACGTGTAAACAAAAAAGCCTGCGAATAAGCAGGCTTTTGAGTGTTTGGGGCTGTCTTGCTCTGAAATGTATTTACAACACAATTAAGCTCGTTACTAAGTAAGCTACAAACGTTAGGCCACCGCCTACTAATGCATAGGGTAATTGAGTTTTAACGTGGGTGAGTAAATCACAGCCTGAGGCGATGGCTGATACTGCGCTGGTGTCGGATATAGGGGAACAATGATCGCCAAATATCCCGCCACCTAAAATAGCGCCTACCACCAGCGATGGCGGTAAACCAAGCGCTTGAATAAGCGGTACGCCAATGGGGATAAGTATGGCAAACGTGCCCCACGAGGTGCCTGTAGTAAACGACATAACCGCGCCAGTTAAAAATAGTACTGGCACTATTAAATATATTGGTAAGTAATCGCCAACCAAAGATGCCACGAACACGCCTGTACCTAGCTCTTTTAAGCTTGCACCCAAGGTCAGCGAGAGCAATACAATACTTACCAGTGGGAGTAATTCGCCCATGCCTTTAAAGCCGGTATCAACAAGTTGGTGGTGGGTAAATTGACGCGAACTAATCATTAAGCAATAGGCCACAACAATAGCCAGTACCGTGGCGTACAATACTGATTTTGAACCGCTACCCTCGGCAAGTACCCCGTTACCGGTGTAAAACATAAAGCCAACCATGCTAACAATTAGCGTTAACAGTGGCACTAGCATAAAACGTGCTTTAGAGCCTTTTACTTCTTCTTTTAGTTCGGTTGTTTGTAGCTCTAGTTTTTGTTCAGCCACTTTCATTGGGCCATGTACTTTATCGAACGCAATGGTATAAAAAACAATAACCAAGGTGATTATGGCGTAAAAGTTATAGCCTACACTGCCCCACAGCACCGATACCGCCGACTCGCCTAATTCGTAATTACCTAGCAAGCCCAGTACGAATGCACCCCAGCCGTTTAGTAATATTAAAATACACACAGGGGCGCTGGTGCTATCGATTATGTAGGCTAAACGCGCGCGGCTCATTTTAAATTTGTCGAACAGACCGCGAGATAAAATACCCGAGGTAAGCACACTTAAGTTTGACTCTATAAATACCGCTACGCCGGTAAACATAGTTAAAAAGCCTACTTGGCGCTTACTTTTAGCAACGCCTTTGTTCATCAGCAAATTAACGGTAGCAGCAACACCGCCAGACTCGCGAATATAGGCCAGTAATGCGCCTATTAAAATACTAAATATGAGTATACGGGTATTACCGGGGGAACTTGCTACCGAAATAATGCGCTCTATGGTATTTAAAAATGTATTAAATACGCTATTTCCTTCGCCCTGAATGGCCAGTAAAAACTCTGATGAAGCCACTGCCACCAAAAGAGCCATAATCACTTCTTTACGCCAAAACACGATAGCAATGGCAATCAGTGGCGGTAAAATAGAATACCAATGCATAAACAAACCTTATTTATTTTTATAATGACGACGCTTTACTTAACTTAATAGATATAAGCACTTAAGTCACTTACTAACACTTATTGATTTAATAATGCCTCATAAACAAGCGACACAATAGAGCCGTATTGCGCTGTTTCAAAATTTTTCCCTACAAATTGATAGCGCTTTTCAGTGCCTTTAATAGGAGTATGCCGCGCATTAGTGAGTAAAATAATGGCCAAATCGTAAGCCGGATCAATCACGGTAACTGTCCCTGTCCACCCTGTGTGGCCATAGGCCTGAGCGCTGGCATAAGGGCCAAAGTGCCAGCGCCTTGCTTGGTTATTTCCCGCAAGACGAAAGCCTAACCCGTAGGTTTCATCACTGCTTTGTGGCGTTAAAAATTGCGCTAAGCTACTGGCGTTAAAAATTTGCGTATCGCCATAACCGCCTTTGTTAAGCAGCACTTGGCACAGCACAACTAAATCGGGGGCGTTACTAAATAATCCCGCATGGCCTGCAACACCATCGAGCGAATAATAAGCACGTTCGTCATGCACCTGCCCTTGCAGTACATTGGTGCGAATATTATCAAAATGAATACGCCCATCTCGAGTATTACCGCTAAGCTCCGTGGCAGCAAACTGCTGACGATTAAAACCTTTTTTAAGCGGATTAAATAAGGTGTTATTGAGTTTTAAAGGCGCGTAAATATGCTGCTCTAGGTATTCATCGAGAGGTTGGCCGCTAATTCGCTCAATTAAAACACCTAAAATCATGTAATCAATATCAGAGTAAACATGCGGTGCTGTAGGTTCAGCGGTTAATGGCACGCTTGTTAATAATAGCTGTTTAGTGGTTTCGCTTGTTTGTGAGAAAAACGCATCGCCGTAAGCGGTGTCTTTTCGATGAAAATCAAACACTGGCGGATAACCGGCACTATGAGTTAGTAAGTCTTTTACTTGGCGGTGCTCTCGGCCATTACCCTGATACTCTTTTAGGTATGAATGCACCGTATGATTTATGTTTAACTGCCCCTCGCTGACCAACTTCATTAATGCAAAGTTAGTAGCAAATATTTTAGTATTTGAGGCTAAGTCAAATAAGGTATTGGTTTGCATAGGCTCTGGGCGCAGTAGCATTAAATCACTTTGCTGATATTGTTTTGCATCGCCATACGCGGTTAATTTTAATACCTTACCCGCTTTAACAACCGCTAATACCGCTCCTGGAAAGCCTGCTTTTATATCGTTTTCAATTAAGGTATCAACTTGGCTAAAGTCGATTTCTTTTTTGGCGCTATTTTCTAAGGTAGCAAATGCAAAGCGCAGGGTTAAACTGCCGCCAGCAGGTTGAATATTCTCTACCTTAAAGGTGTTCACGCCGTTATGCGTATAGTGCCCTAAATTAAAGTCGTACTCGGTGTTAGCGCGTAAAGGCTCATTAAGTAAAAGCTTTTTATTATTGATGTATATATTAGCACTGACGGCACTGACATTTTGTAGCAATAGCTGCCCCCGCCCACGGTAGGCTTTAAAGGTGCCACGATTATTTACATATTCTCTGCTGCTGGGATTTGGCTCAGGAAAGGTAGCAATCACCTGAGCATTAGCTAACGCGTTAATATGATTAACAGTTAAAGGGCGTTCTGATTTAATTGCTGTAGAGCGACTACAGCCTGCAATAATAATGCTCAGCAGCAATATAACTACTTTATAGTACGTTTTATTGTTTATCATTTTTAAAGCCCAATGCACGCATCCCTTTTATTAATACAGCAAATAAGGCGCTCTTTGCTGTTTAAACTGTTTTAGCCCGGCTTGCCAACTTTGTTTGATTTCCTCAGCTGAGTGCCCTGCTTCTATGGCGAGCCTTAATTTATCAGTTCCTGCGAGCTTATCCATAAAGTCGGCACGTTCAAAAAACGGCTGTTTAGCCTGAGTCAGTTGCTGGTAAGCATTAATTAAATAATTTAAGTTTAAGCCTGTGGTATCACTATGGCGTAAATCAATCCCTTTCACCATTTGGTTTTTAAACTTTGGATTAAGCGCTGCGCCTTTTATTGAGCGAGGGGTAAAGCTAAAGTCCCCAAGTGCTACTGGTGAATAACCAATAACCTGAAATGCAAAGTCAGTTCCTCTACCTATGCTAACAGGAGTTGCCTCAAAAAAGCACAACGAGGGATACAGCGCTATTGATTGATCGTTGGGTAAATTAGGGCTTGGTTTTACCGGTAAACTATAACGACTGGTGCGGGTGTAGCCGGCAACAGGGATCACGTTTAGCTTTAAATCACGAGCCTGATTGATCCACCCCTCACCTTTGATCATGTTAGCAAGCTCGCCTACCGTCATACCATGCAGTACAGGGATTGGGTGCATACCCACAAACGATTTAAACTTCGGTTCTAAAATTGGCCCGTCAATGTGGCTAATATTAGGATTTGGCCTATCAAGTACTATAAATTCAACACCCTGCTCGGCCGCGGCTTCCATCATGTAATGCATAGAGCTTATGTAGGTATAAAAACGTACGCCCACGTCTTGAATATCAAAAATTATCACATCAACATTTTGCAATGACTCGGGGGTTGGCTTTTTGTGTTTACCGTAAATAGAAATAAGCGCAATACCGGTTTTGCTATCAACGGCGTTTTGTACATGAGCACCGGCATCGTGATCGCCTCGAAAGCCATGCTCAGGTGCAAAAATTTTAGTGATGTTGATGTTTTTAGCCAACAAGCTATCAACTAAATGCGTTTGCCCCACAAGAGAGGTTTGGTTAACCACCAGCCCTACACGTTTGTTTTTTAATTGGGGTGCATACATAGCAAATTGCTCTGCACCTACGGCGATTGCATGTTTAGTCTCATTTGCATGTGTAGCAACGGTAAAAAGTGCACTTAGTATAAAAAAGAAGGTAAAAAACACGGTTTTAAACATACAGCAAGGTCCTTTTAAACAAGGCATTTAAAATAACACAGCTAAGTTTAAAGAGCAGCTTAGGTTTTAAGAATTAGCGGTCAGCGGTCAGCGGTCAGCGGTCAGCGGTCAGCGGTCAGCGGTCAGCGGTCAGCGGTCAGCGGTCAGCGGTCAGCGGTCAGCGGTCAGCGGTCAGCGGTCAGCGGTCAGCGGTCAGCGGTCAGCGGTCAGCGGTCAGCGGTCAGCGGTCAGCGGTCAGCGGTCAGCGGTCAGCGGTCAGCGGTCAGCGGTCAGCGGTCAGCGGTCAGCGGTCAGCGGTCAGCGGTCAGCGGTCAGCGGTCAGCGGTCAGCGGTCAGCGGTCAGCGGTCAGCGGTCAGCGGTCAGCGGTCAGCGGTCAGCGGTCAGCGGTCAGCGGTCAGCGGTCAGCGGTCAGCGGTCAGCGGTCAGCGGTCAGCGGTCAGCGGTCAGCGGTCAGCGGTCAGCGGTCAGCGGTCAGCGGTCAGCGGTCAGCGGTCAGCGGTCAGCGGTCAGCGGTCAGCGGTCAGCGGTCAGCGGTCAGCGGTCAGCGGTCAGCGGTCAGCGGTCAGCGGTCAGCGGTCAGCGGTCAGCGGTCAGCGGTCAGCGGTCAGGTAATAAAAATAAAACACCGAGCCTTTTGCAAGCGCAATTTTTATATTGTAGGCGGGAGTTTACCTCGCGCAGGTTTTAGCAATGAGAAACTGTGTTTCTAACGTAAGTAAGCTCTACGTCCACATTGAAAATAGACGATAATATTATCTCTAAAATATAGCTTGCTGGTGTTTAAATACTCATGGTGATTTTGAACGTCTCATTTACCCCTCATTCATTTCTTTTTGTGCATTTAAGTTTGTAAGGGCGTTATTCACAAAGAGATTAAGAGGCGCTGCGCTTTTAGAGAAGTGATTAAAACATTATAAATCAGAAGCTGCGCTTCTAACGTAAGCAAGCTCTCCGTCCACATTGATAATGTTGACGATGATGTGACTAAAAAACCACCGTTATTGTTTTATTAAGCTCTTTAAGTTTTTACTGTATGTTCTACTTACCTTGAGTGTTTTTTCGTTATCTAACACCGCCATATATTCAGAATTACGTAATGGGTTGAGCTGTTTAATGTGGCTTAAATTAACAATGGTTGATTTATGTATGCGTAAGAAGTCTTCTGGCAGGGTATTTTTTTCAAGATCTTTTAAACGCGCACGCATTACATGGGTTTCAGCCAGTGTATGAACACACATATAATCGCCTGCGGCATCAATCCATAAAATATCTTTAAACGGAATTATTTGAATTGGGTTTTTAGCATCTTGGATGACTAAGTTTTCGGCTTCAAATTTATATTCTGAGTTTTTTGAGCTTTCTAATTCTTGATGTTCGTTTTCTATCAGCGATTGGTGTACTTCAATCAATGTATTTTTTCTGTGGAGTTGCTCTGTTTTTACTACTCTTTCTATGGCTTCTGCAAGGCGAGCTAACTTAACGGGCTTGAGTAAGTAGTCAAGGGCTCTTACCTCAAATGCTTTAACGGCATGCTGGTGAAACGCAGTAACAAAAATAACCGCTGGACAGCTTTCTGGTTGAAAATATTTAATTAGTTCAAAGCCTGATTTTGTTGGCATTTCTATATCTAGAAACACTAAATCAACGTCATGTTTGTTAAGTACTTTAATAGCGTCATCAACACTTTGTGCACTGCCAATCACTTCAATTTCAGCAAAGGCCTCTAAACGAATACGCAACCCTTCAATAGCGCTGTATTCATCGTCAACAAGTAATGTTTTTAATTGAATCATTATTGCAAACCATTAATAGGAAGAGAGATACAAAGCCATGCGCCGCCTGATTTGCCATTGCCTTTCTCAATGCGATGGCTATTTCCATACATTAATTTTAAGCGTTGCTCGCAATTAGCCAAGCCAATGCCCCTTTTCGATTTTTTATTATCGTCAAACCCTTTACCAGTATCTGCAACTTTAATGAGCAATGCGGTTTTTGTTTTTTCAACTTTAATTGTGATCACCATTTTTTGATCTGCGCGCATACCATGTTTTAACGCGTTTTCTACCAATGGTTGAATTAATAAAGAAGGTATTAATAAATCGTTGCAAGGTTCATCAACGTTAATATTAACCTCTAACCGGTCAGTAAATCGACATTGCTCTATATCTAAGTAGGTTTTTAAAATGGCAATTTCTTCTTTAATCGCTACTTTTTCAAGCGGATCGGTATACAAACTATGGCGCAGAAGATCACACAGCTTTTCGAGCATATTCACTGCCTGCACACTTTCTTTTTTTAAGATTAAGGTGCAAATAGCATTAATGCTGTTAAACATAAAGTGCGGATTAAGCTGATATCGAAGCATTTTAAGCTGTGATTCTTTAGCAAGGTGTGTCGCTTCTGCGGCTTTTTGAGTTTGCTCTAAATTGTCGAGATATATTTTGATCCCGTAATAAAAAGCAGTCCATGTTGAGAGCATAGTTAACGATGCAGACGTCCATGTACCAAAGTCAAACCACGACATGGAAAGCCACCAATTGCCATATAACCACTGCAAAGACGCCCATTTAATTTGTGTCCAAATTAATGTGGCAGTTAACAGTAGCACCAGATGCAGTGCTATTTTAACTTTAATCCCTTGCCTATTTGAGCAGTTATAAGCCCTTCTTAAAAGTAAGGTGATTAAAAAGCCACACGCTACATCAATAACTAAATGCGGAATATGTATCGACCATGGCTCGTCGCTTGGTATTTTTATCATTAGCTCGGTCAGCATTGCATACACAATCCAACCGCAGCTCTGAAACAACCAGAAAAGATGACTTCTGGGATTTTTGGAATTCAAATTAATACGTCCAACTTAAAAGGCAGTTGAATAGCTTACTTATTATCAACTGCCTTTGCCTTATTTATTTTGAGCACGTGATTGATAATGCGTCATTATTAGGTTTTGCAGTCAACGCGATATCTGCAACTGCTAAACTTAAACGCTGAGCTGAAATACGAATTACATCTGACATAGATTGTTCAATCAGTTCGCTATCGGCGCAATTGAGTGCGATTGATAAAGTATGCCAGCGCTTATCTGCCATTGTTTTTTCAAACGATGAAAAATCAATACTTCTTAAACAGTTATCTAAATTACACATTACTTGTAACTGGGCACCTTGCTCTGGAGCTTTATCTAATCGCATTTTTAGTTCAAGGTAACCTGATTTAAATTTGCGTTCGAGTAGCGTAGGTTTTAAGTAACTTAGGCTAAGCGTTGCATCTGAGGATTGAGGTTGCCACTTAAACTGCCTTGCATCCTCTTGATACGATAAATTAACCGATTGCATTAACAAACTTTTTTTATCGCCACTGGTGGCCGATGAACCACTAGTTAAAACCTTTGCTGTTGTATCAGCTAACGCCCAAGTGAGATTTTTAGCTAAACTTTTTACAAACAATGGGTGTGCATCGCTTTTAACGATTTTTTTAGGGCTTGTAGTTTCACTCACAACAGGTATGTTTACTGTGTCTTGATAAGTTAGCCCGTAGCCATAGGCAAAGAGCGGGTCGTAATTTACATCGCCTAAGTTAAGGCTAAATTGGTCGTCGTATTTAGGCCACGAAAAACTCAACTTACCGCTAAAATCAAACTGACTGTTACCGTTTTTATCTGTTAGTAATACGTCTGCAACTCCCTCACCCTCAGAGCCTGGTAACCATGCAGCAACAAAGGCATCTGATGCATTGAGTTCTTTATTGACCCAAAGCGGACGACCACTTAAAAATACGGTGACTACCGGAATATTGTCTGCCTTAAGTTTTTTCAGCAGTGCAAGAGCGTGTTTGCTTTCATGCTGAAACTCTAGCATTTCTATATCACCAAACCACTCAGCATAAGGTTCTTCACCAATAACAACAATGGCTACATCTGGCTTGGTTTTATAGTCACCAGACTCACTTAAGCTTATTTCACCGCCTGCTTTTAATACTTGCGACTTTAAACCTGTATAAATAGAGGTCGCATTTGGAAAGTCGCTATTAGTATTGTCTGTGCCCTGCCAAGAAACGCTCCAGCCACCGGCTTGCATATTGATTGCATTGGCGCCTTTACCGGCAACTAAGATGCGGCTATGCGCTTTAATTGGCAAAACGTTTTCGTTGTTTTTTAATAGAACGAGTGACTTGCGAACCGCTTCTCTTGCCAAAGTGCGATGCTCATTAGCGCCTAACCACTGCGGGTGTTGTGATTCAGGTCGCGCTGATGGTTTACCCTTTGTAAACACCCCCCAGCGGATTTTAGCCCTTAAAAAGCGTCTAACCGCATCGTTTATTCTTGATTCGGCTATTACCCTCTCTTTCACTTGCTTAACAGTATTATGATAAAACGCTTCAAAATGCTCTGGCACCATGATTACATCAACACCTGCGTTTATGGCTTGGGCGCATTGCTCTAAATCGCAGCCTTCTACAAACTTATGCGCATTCCAGTCGCTTACTACAAACCCATCAAAACCAAGTTGGTTTTTAAGTACATCCGTTAATAAATGCTTATCGCCATGTACACGTTTGCCATTCCAACTATTAAAGGATGCCATCACTGATTGCACGCCTTCATTAATAGCAGAAAAATAACCTGCGCTGTGAATATCTCTTAATCCTTTTTCATCGATAAGCGTATTTCCGCGATCAACGCCTCGCTCAGTGCCACCATCACCCACAAAGTGCTTAGCGGTGGCAATACGGTTACTGCCTTTTAAAAAGTCAGCGCCTATGTCACCTTGAATACCGGTCACCATACTACCTGCATACAACCTAACTAATTCAGGGTCTTCTGAGTAACTTTCATAAGTTCTGCCCCAGCGATCATCTCTGACTACAGCAACAGTAGGCGCAAAACTCCATTCAATACCTGTGGCAGATACTTCCTTTGCTGTTGCTTGGCCTATGCGTTTAATTAAATCAGCATCATGCGCAGCTCCTAAGCCAATATTGTGCGGAAATAACGTAGCGCCATACACATTACTATGCCCATGCATGGCATCGGTTCCCCATACTGTCGGGATCGCAATACCATCTATGGTCGAGTCCATAGAGGCTAGGTACATTTCATCTGCGTATTTTAACCAAGTTGCTTGATCCGCTCGTTTATTTCCGTAAGGGGCAGTATTTCCGCCATTTAGATAAGAGCCAAATCCATACTTTTTCATTTGCTCTACACTTAAATAACCAATTTCTGGCTGGATCATTTGCGCAACTTTTTGCTCTAAAGTCATTGTTGCGAGCAGTTTATCAATCTGTTTTTCAACGGCTGGATCACGCTTAAGTTGCGTATTCACATAAGGCCAGTTAACTTGCTGATTGTCTGCACTCAATACATTTTGACAGTTGAACATGCCAAAAACAGGCAATAAGCAAAGTAATAATTTAGGGTGTTTTATTTTCGACATTTAAAACCTTCGAGATTAAATACTGTTTTATAAAATACGGACTGATTAATTTAGTGTGGAATATATTCAATAAAATCATAATATGCCCATGAAGGGCTGTCGTAGTATTGACCCGGAAAGTAATTCCCTTGAGTCGAGTTGTCACCATTCCACTGGTTAATCATTATTTTTGTTTTATCAATTGGCCATGCATAGCCGGGAATTTCATTATCGGCTATTACGCCATCCCCATTGTCTTTGTACATCACTCTAATTGTTTTCTCGTTTCCTTGTGAGTCGTACAGATACCAACGAATTGATGAGCTTGACCAATCAAAGCCAATGGTTAATAAGTTTTCTCTGTAATCAAGCCCAAACTGGCTTAAATCGATATCCTTTTCCCAACTTTGATATGTGCCTCCTTGGGGCTGGTAAATCACATTGGTATGAACAACATTGCCTAAAGAAGGTAATAGTTCGATATCTATTTCTTGCCATGCGCGTCCTGGCGAATCCCACCATGAGGTATAAGTAAAAATAGAAGACACGGTACCGGCGATATTGCCCGACTTAACACTGCCTTGTACCTTACCAAAACTATAAAAGTGATTACTTTGCAGCTCAGCACATGCACCTTGTGATAGAGAAAGGGTGATGCCGTGTTGACTTGGGTTAATCATTCTTGGGACAAATTCGCAGCCAAAAGGTGAGCCATTATCGCCACTACGTGCACTCCAAAGAGTCGTGTCAAATCCCCACGAAAAATCGTCTTTAAAATAGTTAGCGTATGTGGCGGGTGAAATAACTATAAGGCCAGCAACTAAGGTTGAAATTAACTTCGTTTTCATTATTAAATCCTTATTTAATCAAGCACCTCCTACAGTACTTTAGCCTGTAGGAGGGTAACTTTTACTCGGTTATTTAGAATGAAAAACCCGCTCTCATACCGTAGTATCTCGGCATACCAAAGCTGCCTTTTGGGATCCCCTTACCAGTATTATTCCAGTATTGAATAGTTTCATCTGAAGCATTATTAACAAACACTTCTGCAAACCAGTTTTGTCCTTGCGGCTCATACTTAATAGAGGCGTTAAATACGGCAAACGCATCGCGGCTATCATCGATATATTTTGTTGCTTCATCTGGCACTTGAAAATCCATGTCATCTAAATGTTTATCAACATTCCATACCGTTGAGTACGACTCATCTTTCCAACTGGCATTTAACCATGCGTGAACAAAACCATACTCTCCTAAGTTGAGTGTATGTGTGTAACTGATATTGGCGGTAAACTCAGGGGTCATTGCTAAATTATTCCCCTTAAGATTGGTAGCTAACAGGGTATTTTCAGGATCTTTTGATTCTTCATAAGAAATATCAAACAGATACTCCGCGTCGTAATCCCATTTAGTATTCCAATCTTCAGTAACTTTTGCATCAGTCCACGTTACGTAACCACTAATTCGACCATTTGGATACGGCTTCCAATCAAACTCAAGCTCAATCCCTTTTATTGTTGAGCCAGGGACATTTTGTGTGTAGTAAGCTATAACTGGCTTGTTTTGAAAATCGAGTACAGGCTCGCCATTACCGTCTAAAACGGGAGAGCCATCTTCATCTTCTACCACAGATAAACGCTCTACGTTACCAATAGAGCCCACTGATGCGTATTGCATGTCGGTGTAATCTGTGTAGAAAAATGCGGCTTTTAGGTTTAATGAGTTATCAAAAAAGCTCGATTTAGCACCCAATTCCCATGTTAGTACTTCTTCTGGGTCGAACTTGGTTTCAAAACGAGTAACGTCACCGGTTCTGTCATTTACCACTTCGTAAACATCACCAATACCACCGGCTTTAAAGCCACTGGCAAGATAGGTATAAACCATGGTTTCAGGTGAAATGTCATAATCTAAACCAACACGAAAATCATGGTGTTTCCAACTTCCCTTATTGTCGTTTTCAAAGTATGACGCATAAATAGAAGGATCTTCGTAGTAGTCAACAGGAAGGTTATTTAAATCAGTTCTATTTAACCAACCTACGGCGCAGCCATCAGCATTAGAACAGCGATAGGTTTTTCCGCCTTTATCTTCTTTTGTTTCATCACTAAATCGATAGCCAAGTGTTAGGTGTAACTTTTCAGTTAAGTTGTATGTACCTTGACCAAATAATGCGAGGGCGTCGGTAGAACGATCGGGTTGATCCCAAAACGCTTTGTCATCCATAGGATTATCGTAATAACCTAAGGTTTTTGTTCTTTCATGAAAGTAATTAATACCTGCAATCCAGATAAAGTCGCCATATTCATCAGATTGTATTTGCAGCTCAGTTGAAAAAGACTCTGCGCCAGTGCCGTCTAAAAAGTAAGTTGCGCCATCCCAAGGGTCTAAACCTACTTCACTATCTTGTGCTGAAGAGCGTTCCATATCTTCATAGCCCAATAACCAGACAAGTGAATATTCATCGTTTATGTTGTAATTAAGGGTGTTTCTTAAGTACGTGATATCTAAATTAAGCTTACCGGGCACATTTACAACCGCCTGATAAGTATTATCGCTGGGTAAAAAGTTAGTGCAGTCTCCCCCTAGTTCAGCACTTCTGCCACGAATTTTATCGCAGTTAACTAAATCTAGGTTGTTATTGCTGTCATTTACATACTTTTGAAAAACAGTGTGGTTTGAAAAATTGCCGTCCAAAGGCTCCCACAAGGTGCTAATTCTAAATGAATATTCATCAGCATTATTGTAAAAATTGCTTTTATCAGCCGGTGTTAGCGCGCGAACTTTTTGCGCTTCTGGATCTGTGCCAGCGCCATCTATCCACCAGTTTTCTCGTTGGGTAATTGTTTGACCCACGCCTTGATAAGAATCTTCAGAGATTACTGGCGCATTAAGAATATCGTCGCTTAAGCGTCTTGAGTCATATTGGTTAGGATCGTAATACCCTTCTAAATAAGAATCCCGTTTCAAGCCTTTTCCTGAAAACCTAACGGCAAATTCATCATTAATAGGAATATTTAAGACTGCATCAATATTTTTACTATTAAAGTTTCCCGCTTCAATACTGACGTTGCCATATAAACCGGTAAACTCTGGTTTTGCTGAAATAACATTAATACTACCCACCGTTGAGTTACGACCAAATAGAGTGCCTTGTGGGCCCCTTAGAGCTTCAACTCTGTCTATGTCGTACATCAATGCAAGGGCACCTTGCATACGTGGTGAGTAAATACCATCAAGGTGAACACCCACAGCCGGATCGCCAAGCTCAGTAATATTAGTAGAGCGTACACCTCGCATTGAAATAACCGGCGCAGCTTGATCTGTTGCAGTTGAAATATCTAAGCCAGGGACTAAGTTAGCAATATCCTTAACGCTATTAACACCGTTTCTTTTCAGCTCGGCTTCAGTTAATGCTGTAATGGCAACAGGTGTTTCCATTAATCTTGTTTTTCGCTTAGTTGCTGTTACCGAAATGATTTCTAATGAAACTGTTTCTTTTTCTGACGCTTGCTCTTTATCCGTAGAAGCTTCTTGAGCATTCAATGGCATTGAACAAGCCAACGCAACGGCTATTGATAGTGCTGTTTTATTTATTGTGTGCATGTTTGACCTTTTGGATGTGTGTGTAAACGTTAAACTTTGTTACTTTTATTTAACAGTCTCATAGTATCCATATCGATTATTTTTATTACTAGTCAAATACGCCAAGACGAGTTAGATATAATACAAACCGAAATCACCTTCTAATTTTTGAAACTAAAGCCAGATAAACATCAAGTATTTTCCTCGTAGTTTAGCTTTTTGACTCTATTTCAGACACAAAAAAACCGACTTAGTGTCGGCTTATTTATAAAAGCGGTAGACGCAGGATATCTCTTGTAAGGGTGAACCTATGACTGCCTGGTTCGTAGCTAGAGGAAACGGCACATCTACGTGAGCAAGCTCTTCGTCTACATTAAAACGTTGTGGTGATATTATTTATAGACCGTAGCTTACAGGCGTTTAAATACTCATGGTGATTTTGAACTTCTCATTTACCCCTCTTTCATTTCTCTTTGTGCATTTAGGTTTTTAAGGGCGTTATTCATAAAAAGGTTACGAGGCGCTGCGCTTTTAGAGAAGTAATTAAAACTTTATAAGTCGCAAGCTCTACGTCTACATAAAAAGCTGCGGTGATATTATTTATAGACCGTAGCTTATAGGCTTTTAAATGGTGATTTTGAACTTCTCATTTACCCCTCTTTCATTTCTCTTTGTGCATTTAAGTTTTTAAGGGCGTTATTCATAAAAAGGTTACGAGGCGCTGCGCTTTTAGAGAAGTGACTGAATGGAAGATTTGGCAGTATGTATCATTAGGTTTAACTGATATCTGAAAGCTTTCTCAAATTTCAGACATAAAAAAACCGACTTAATGTCGGCTTATTTATGAAAGTGGTGGGCGCAGGACGTATCTTCTAAGAGTGAACCTCCGACCGCTTGGTTCGTAGCTTGCTACTTTCCCATATTCACTTTATTTCAGGCACAAAAAAACCGACTCAGTGTCGGCTTATGTATGAAAGTGGTGAGCGCAGGACGTATCTTCTAAGAGTGAACCTCCGACTGCTTGGTTCGGAGTAGGTTACTCTATCCACATCCACGCTTTGATTTATTTCAGGCACAAAAAAACCGACTTAATGTCGGCTTATTTATGAAAGTGGTGGGCGCAGGAGGATTCGAACCTCCGACCGCCTGGTTCGTAGCCAGGTACTCTATCCAGCTGAGCTATGCGCCCACTTTCATATTTACTTATTTAAACTCTAAGTGAGAGTTGAAAGTGGTGGGCGCAGGAGGATTCGAACCTCCGACCGCCTGGTTCGTAGCCAGGTACTCTATCCAGCTGAGCTATGCGCCCACTTTCATTTTGCTTGTTTTAACTCTAAGCAGAGCGTTCTCTAAAAGAGAGCAAAGTATGGTGGGCGCAGGAGGATTCGAACCTCCGACCGCCTGGTTCGTAGCCAGGTACTCTATCCAGCTGAGCTATGCGCCCATACTTTATTTTACAAGATGCGCCATTTAAAAAATGGTGGAGAGGGAGGGATTCGAACCCTCGATAGAGCTACAAACTCTATACTCCCTTAGCAGGGGAGCTCCTTCGGCCACTCGGACACCTCTCCGTCTTGTGGGGCGTATAATAAAGATTTCAGAAAATATGTCAAACACTTTTCTGACAAAAGTGACTATATGGCTATAGATTGCACACATGCCTGGTTTTAAAGTGTAATTAGTTTGAAAAATAATCAGGTTAGGTGTTTGGGGTGCTTGAATTTACACCCATCACTGGCACTAGTTCGTCCGTAAGTTCAGCAAGGTATTGCTCTTGATAGCCTAACTTCTGAAACTCGGCAATACACGCGCGATAATACGCTTCTCGCTGTTGCTCTGTAGTGTTCTCATCAGGTAAAGATTCTACTCGTTTAGCTTTCATATTATTTCTCTAAGTCCTTTAGAAATTTTTATTTTTTACGACTAAGAATGACCGTGTATAAATTTCGGCCACATTTTAGCTAAAAAATTCACATAAATACAACATAATGTTTAAAAAACAATCATACCAAAAAGTTATAACACTGCTGTAATGTTGCTAAGCAGTCAAGCAACTTTATGATAATGAAGCTGAATTAAAGATTAATTTACTTTTATACTTACACTTAATTATCAGTGTAGTACTTATTAATTAAAAGCCCTAATGTGAAGTTTAGGCAATGTCTCACAAACAATAGGGCAAAAAAAACGCCGCTAGTTAGCGGCGTTGATAATTTTTTAGTTTATTCCTTCAAGCTTAGTCTGCTTGTGGGCGCATATGCGGGAATAAAATAACATCTTTGATAGTTGATGAGTCAGTAAACAACATGACTAAACGGTCAATACCAATCCCTTCACCGGCTGTTGGTGGTAAACCATACTCTAGCGCGCGAATGTAGTCTTCGTCGTAGTGCATTGCTTCATCATCACCTGCGTCTTTTTCTTCAACTTGGCGAGAAAAACGCTCAGCTTGATCTTGTGCATCATTAAGCTCAGAGAAACCATTTGCAAGCTCACGGCCACCAACAAAGAATTCAAAGCGGTCAGTTACAAATGGGTTTTCGTCGTTACGACGTGCAAGTGGCGATACTTCCCACGGATACCCTGTGATAAATGTAGGTTGGATAAGCATATGCTCAGCCGTCTCTTCAAATATTTCACATAAAAACTTACCCGGGCCCCATACGCAGTTTTCAGGAATTTTAACATGCACTTGTTTAGCGTACGCTTTTAATTCTTCAAAGTGGTTTTCTGGGTCGTTAAATACCGCAGCATCAAACTCAGGGTTATATTTTAAGATTGCGTCGCTCATGCTTAAACGTGTGAACGGTTGACCAAAGTCATACTCTACTGAATCAATCACTTCACCGTTTTCATCTTTAGTGGTATTAACAACGATTGGGCTGCCCAGTACGTTAGTTGCAACTGTACGTAGCATGTCTTCGGTGATGTTCATTAAATCAATGTAGTCAGCGTATGCTTGGTAGAACTCAATCATGGTGAATTCTGGGTTGTGACGCGTTGATAACCCTTCGTTACGGAAGTTACGGTTAATTTCGAATACACGGTCAAAACCACCTACTACTAAACGCTTTAAGTAAAGCTCAGGCGCAATACGTAAGTACATGTCGATATCAAGCGCATTATGATGAGTTACGAATGGACGCGCAGATGCACCACCAGGAATAACCTGTAGCATTGGCGTTTCTACTTCCATAAAATCGCGGTCTGCTAAAAAGCGACGAATACCTTCAACCACTTGTGAGCGAATGCGGAATGTTTCACGCGTTGCTTCGTTAGTAATTAAATCAACATAACGCTGACGGTATTTTGTTTCTTGATCCGATAGGCCATGGAATTTTTCAGGAAGTGGACGAAGTGACTTAGTCAGTAGTTCGTACTCAGCCATATCTACGTATAAATCGCCTTTACCCGATTTATTAAGCGGCCCTTTAACACCAATAATATCGCCAATATCAAGCTGGCCATATTTTGCTTTTAAATCTTTTTGTACGTCTTTTGATGCATAAACTTGTACACGGCCTTTCATATCTTGAATAGACATAAACGGACCACGCTTAGCAAGAATACGACCTGCAATCGATACTACGTGCTGTAATTCGATTAATTCTTCTTTACTCTTATCACCAAACTCAGCCTGCAAATCTGCCGTGTAATGCTCACGACGGAATTGGTTTGGATGACCGTTGGCTGGGCAATTTGCGCGAATAGCGTCTAATTTGCCGCGACGCTCAGCGATTAACTTATTTTCGTCTTGGATTTGATCAGTCATTTTTTAGCTCTTTTTTAGCTTGGTGGTTATAAACCAGATTTTAAGCTGGCTTCAATAAATTTGTCTAAGTCGCCATCGAGTACCGCTTGAGTATTACGGTTTTCAACGCCGGTACGTAAATCTTTAATACGCGAGTCATCAAGTACGTAAGAACGAATTTGACTTCCCCAGCCAATATCAGACTTGTTGTCTTCTTGGCTTTGCTTTTCTGCATTTTGCTGTTGTAGCTCAAGCTCAAATAATTTCGCTTTTAACTGCTTCATTGCTTGGGCTTTATTTTTATGCTGCGAGCGCTCGTTTTGACACTGCACCACAGTATTAGTTGGCACGTGAGTAATACGTACCGCTGATTCAGTGGTATTTACGTGCTGACCACCTGCGCCTGATGCACGGTAAACGTCTATACGTAAGTCAGACGGATTAATGTCAATTTCAATATTGTCATCAACTTCTGGGTAAACAAACGCAGAAGCAAACGAGGTATGACGGCGGCCACTTGAATCAAATGGGCTTTTACGAACGAGGCGGTGTACGCCTGTTTCAGTGCGTAACCAACCATAAGCGTATTCGCCAGAAAAACGCACCGTTGCGCCTTTAATACCAGCAACATCACCATCGGTCGCTTCAACAAGCTCTACTTTAAAGCCTTTTGCTTCACCCCAGCGTAAATACATGCGAAGTAAAATATTACACCAGTCTTGCGCTTCAGTACCGCCAGAACCTGACTGTAAATCAAGGTAGGCATCGTTTGAATCGTGAGAACCTGAAAACATACGACGAAACTCAAGCCCTTCAAGCTGCTGATTTAAATCAGCCAGTTCACTTTGTGCTTCATCAAAAGTGTCTTGATCTTCGGCTTCAACAGCAAGCTCTACTAACCCTTCAACGTCGTCAGTACCCGCCACTAAGGTGTCAATGGTTTCAACAACGGCTTCTAAGGCTGACTTTTCACGACCAAGGGCTTGTGCGCGCTCAGGTTCATTCCATACGGCTGAATCTTCAAGTTCGGCGTTAACTTCTTCTAAACGTTCTTGTTTAAGAGCGTAGTCAAAGGTACCCCCGAAGCAGTTCAGTACGTTCGCGAATTTCCTTGATTTGATTAATCACAGGATTCACTTCAAACATGTACATTACTCCAAAATGGCTAGGTTATTGCGCACTTAAAAAAGACACTGAGCGCAATTAAAAATCATCAAATAATAAAAACGCCCGATTTTAACAAAAAACCGCGCGTTTTATTAGCCTTTTATGCATGGTTTGAAGATATTTTTTAGCCCACTTTTTCAAGCTCTCTTACAATCAGTTGTAAGCTAAATTTACCTCTAAATTCATTTATATCGAGCTGGTACGCTACTTTAACAAACTGCGCCTCGGTATCTGGCCACGCTTTTACATCAATGCCAAAAGCTATGGCGTCAACTAAACGTGCAGATTGGTGTTTAAGGACTAACTTTAGGTGTTTTTCACCCACAATGCGCTGCTGTATCACTTCAAAGGTGTGTTCAAATATCGGCTCAGGAAATTGCTGCCCCCACGGGCCTGATTGTTTTAAAAGCTGGGCAAAATCCATGCTAAAGCAGTCGTTAGGTAGTTCACCATCAGTAAATACAATGCAGCGTTTACTTTCTTCACTGAGTTGCGCGCTGACCGCACTATCAAACGCACGTTTAAACTCAGTAAATTGCTGCTCGTTAATACTTAACCCTGCCGCCATTGCGTGGCCGCCAAATTTATTAATTAAACCAGGCTGCGCGGTGTTTAATCCCTCAAGTAAGTCGCGCATATGCAAGCCTTCAATTGAGCGACATGAGCCTTTTATTTCACCATTTTCACCACCGGCAAATATCACCGTTGGGCGGTGGTACTTTTCTTTTAAGCGCCCGGCTAAAATACCAATTACGCCTTGGTGCCAATCGTCTTGGTACAAACAAATAGCATCGGGCACACTGTCTTCTTTAAAGGCGAGCCTATCGAGCACCGCTTGCGCTTCTACTTGCATGCCTTGCTCTATTTCACGTCTGGCAAAGTTTAAACTATCAAGCTCGCCAGCTATGCGCCTTGCTTGATTTATGTCGTTGCTAAGTAAACACGCTATGCCTAGACTCATGTCGTCTAAGCGCCCTGCTGCATTTAAGCGTGGTGCAAGCGAAAAACCGAAGTCACTGGCGCTCAAGCGCGCGGCATTGCGATTAGCCACTTCAATCAGTGCGGTAATACCCGGGCGAGTTTTACCACTGCGAATACGTGCCAAGCCTTGGTGCACTAAGGTGCGGTTATTCGCATCAAGGGCTACCACATCGGCCACCGTACCTAACGCTACAATATCCAGCAAATCAGCAATATTTGGCATAGGATGCTGCTCAAAATAACCTTGTTCACGCAGTGCACTTCTCAGGGCAATGAGTAAATAAAATGCCACCCCAACACCGGCTATCGACTTAGAGGGAAAATCACAATCGTGGCGGTTAGGGTTAACAATAGCATCGGCGTTAGGCAGTTGTTCACCCTGCAAGTGGTGATCTGTTACCAGCACTTTAATGCCTGCGGCTTTAACAATATCAATGCCTGCGATACACGATATGCCATTATCGACGGTGATCACTAAATCGGGCTGCATCGTCACTATTTGCTCAGCCAATGCTGGGCTTAAGCCGTATCCTAAACTAAAGCGGTCTGGTACTAAGTAATCTAAGTGGGTAAAGCCAAACATGGCCAGCCCTTGCATTAAGGTGGCGGTGCTGGTTGCGCCATCGGCGTCAAAGTCGCCCACAATAAGTATTTTGCTTTGTGCGTGTAGGGCTTCAATTAACAGTTGGCTGGCTTTGTCTATATCTTTAAAAAGTTTGAAGTCGTGGAGTGTAGCTGCGCTATTGTTTAGCTCATCGGCATGGGACACATTTCGCGTGGCATAAATTTGCTTAATAACAGGGTGAAGATGGCTCGGCAGATGAGAGTCGTCAACGGGTTCTCGCGCAATGATCATTTTTTTCATGCTAGTTTTTAACTTATGATGTTCATGATATAAGACAAAAAAAGGCCATTAAGGCCTTTTTAAACACATACTCGCGGTATTGCTTAGCCCGCTTTGTTAGCCTCAAGCGCTGCGCTTAATGCCGCAGCAGGCTGATAACCTGGGATCATCGTGCCATCTTCTAAAATAATAGCCGGTGTACCGCTAATACCAAAACTCTGGCCTAACTGATAATGCTCAGCAACAGGTGCGCTACAGCCTTTAACAATTTGGGTATCTGCACCTGATTTAGCTTCAGTTAATGCTTCTTGCTGATCTTTCGCACACCATACATTCATTAAATCAGCGTAACCAGATCCTTGCAGACCGCCACGCGGAAACGCTAAATACTTAACGGTAATACCCGCATCAAGTAAGTCATCTAGTTCACGGTGTAATTTACGACAGTAACCACAGCTAATATCGGTAAATACAGTAATGCTGTGCTTCTCTTCAGGTGCTTTGTAAACAATCATTGAGTCTTCGTATTCTTTTAACCCTGATTGGCGCACACCATTAAGTGCTTGCTCGGTTAAGTTACTACGGTTGTTTAAATCGATTAGCGTACCTTGCATTAAAAATTGACCGTCAGGACTTGCATACAGCACACCTTTATTGGTGATCAATTCTTTTAAGCCTGCAACTGGGCTTGGATTAATTTGTTTAACGGTCACCCCTAGCGCGGCAAATTTTGTCACGATAGGATCTGTAGCATCCGGAGTGACTGCAACGCTATTAGCAAAAGCGCTCAAACTAGTGCACAACATGGCACCTGCTAACATTAATTTTTTCATAACGGGTTCTCTATCCTAAAAATACTTATATTATCGTGTCTATATGACCGGCTTAGTGACAAAAAAATTCGCTTAAGCACGAGGGTGATGCTCAGCATGCACCGATTTTAATCGCTCATTCGCTACATGCGTATAAATTTGGGTAGTTGATAGGTCGCTGTGGCCAAGCATCATCTGCACCACACGCAAGTCAGCCCCATGATTTAATAAATGCGTTGCAAATGCATGTCGCAAGGTATGGGGTGATAGCGGCGACTCAACGGATGCCAAAATAGCATAGTGTTTAATCCGATGCCAAAAAGTTTGTCGTGTCATACCCACCCCTCGCTTTGAGGGAAACACAAAATCGGTGGCGTGTTTTATCATTTGTGCGCGCCCGAGCTTTAAAAACTGCTCGAGCCAATACATAGCTTCTTCACCTAAAGGCACTAGCCGCTCTTTGTTTCCCTTACCTTTTACAAACACCACAGCTTGGCGCAAATTTATTTGCTCCATTCTAAGCCCCACCAGCTCGGTTACCCGCAGGCCTGTTGCATACAGTAACTCCAGCATGGCTTTATCGCGCAGCCCCATTGGCTCTTCAATGTTGGGCGCACTTAATAGCGCTTCTACTTCGGCCTCAGATAGCGTTTTTGGTAACGACTGCCCTGCCTTTGGCTGAGCAATATTGACCATAGGTGAGTCGCTAATTATTTTTTCACGCACAAAGTACTGATAAAAACGTTTTAATGCACTAATACTTCGCGCAGTGCTGCGTGGTTTTAGCCCTAAATCAACGCGGTGTGCTAGGTAACTTTCAACATCTAGACTGGTTACCGTCATTAAGCTTTCGCCTTTTAAAAATTGGCAAAACTTATCTAAGTCACTGCGATAAGCGCTCAGTGTATTTTCACTTACGCCTTGCTCTAAATAGAGGCTATCTAAAAAGGTTTCTAAAAAGTCGCTATTGCTGCTTAGCTCAGTATTTTGTTCAAGTAAATCGTCAGATAGCGTTGTCACGTTGTGATCTCATATTGGTAATACCACGGGAGAAGGTATCAATTAAAAATACCTTACGGTAAACTTGAGCCTATCATAACAGGCAATTACACAGTGATAAATACGATGCAGATTGGTTTATTTTTTGGTTCTACTACCTGCTATACCGAAATGGCGGCAGAAAAAATACGCGATATTATTGGCGCCGACATTGTCAGCTTACATAATATTAAAGACGAGCCGCTTAAAAACGCTGAGCAATATGACTTTATCATTTTTGGTATTTCTACGTGGGACTTTGGCGAAATTCAAGAAGATTGGGAATCAAAGTGGGACGACATAAAAGACGTTGACCTAAATGGTAAAACTATAGCCTTATTTGGCATGGGCGATCAGCAAGGGTATGGCCAGTGGTTTCAAGACGCATTAGGCATGCTTCACGACGAAATAAATGCCCAAGCCATTACTCAATTAGGCTTTTGGCCGAACGACAGTAATTACGAATTTGAAGCATCAAAAGCACTTACCGAAGACGGTAAACAGTTTGTAGGTTTAGCATTAGACGAAGATAGTCAGTACGAGCTAAGCGACGAGCGTATTGCCACGTGGGTAGAACAAGTGATGACAGAGTACGCTGAAACCCTATAACTCACTATTGCAAAGAGCGCTGCCATGCAGCGCTTTTTAATTCTTAACTATTCTACTTTTAACCAGTATTGGTTACGGTAAAAAAAGCCCACATAACCGCGCACTTCTAGTTTTTCGCCATTTTGCTGCGGTGTTAAACGCACGCTGTAGGTTTTACCATTATTTGGGTCGAGTATTTCACCGTCTTCCCAACTACCGTCACCCGCATAGGTCACATCTTCAATAATGGTCATCCCCAACATAGGCTGATTCTTTTTATCACCATCACACTCGGTGCAAAGTGCATCTTGCTTGGCTTTATTGAGTATTTTTTCAATTTTTCCAGTCAGCACGCCATCTTGCTCAGTAATGCGCACGTACGACTTAGCCTCGTTAGTCTCTTCGTTAATAGTTTTCCAAAGCCCAACCGGTGTGGGGTTAGCAAAAACCTCAGAGGTGTTAAATAAGCTGCCCGCTAAAAGGGCTAGTAATAGTATTTTTTTTGTTTTTTTAGTTAATAAATTCATCAGATTACTTTAAACATGAGTCAATAATGGCGCCATACTAACAATCCTTTATAAAACACTCTACGTAAAAATGCTTTAGGCATACAGCGTGGTATTACATATTTAAATAAAACGCCTTGCACAGTGCAATGTAGTCTTGACTGTAAGCATTACTTAACTCCCTTATGCATAGGGTGCTTTTACTTACTTCGCCATCATCATAACTAAAAGTCATCAAACTGCGGCTAAAGGGCTTATTTGGCATAGCTTGTACTTGGCAGTGACGATTTAAATACAGCCCTTGCTGCTGTGCTAATGTTATAAATAACTGCGCCTCAGTAGTGGGTAAAATAAGATTAAAACGCGAATGTTGATGACTTAGTTGCCTAAACGCACCAAGCAGTTCTGCAAAGCTTAAACCATCGGTATGGCGAGCGGTATTTCGCGCTGCATTATCACCTTTTAAACTGTGATTAAAATAAGGCGGATTAGCTATAACACAATCAAATAAACCTGCAGCCTCAAACTGCTGAATAGGCTGATGGTAAATACTAATATCCGGCCAAGGGCTTTGCTGGCAATTTTGTAAAGCCTGTTGGTAGGCGGCTTCATCAACTTCAACCGCGCTCACCTTTAAATGTGGCGCTCGTTGCTTACACATTAGAGCCAGTAACCCTGTACCTGTTCCTATATCAAGTAACGTATTTGCGTGGCTTAAATCAGCCCATGCGCCCAGTAAAATACCATCGGTAGAGACCTTCATGGCGCACTGGTCGTGCTCAACCTTAAATTGTTTAAATGCAAAACCAGACATTTTTTCACCTTTTCATTCACCAAGCAGGTTTAAGTGCGTATAATTAACGGCAATTGTCCCCTATTTTTGACACTCTATGCAATTTTCTGAATTTGATCTTGATGATAAGCTACTCAATGCTATTAATAAAATGGGCTATGAAACCCCCACTAGCATTCAACAACAAGCCATTCCTGAGGCGTTGCAAGGACGCGATATTTTAGCGTCGGCACCAACAGGTACGGGTAAAACGGCGGCATTTTTAATTCCGGCAATTCAATATTTAATGGATTTCCCACGTCGTGATCCGGGTTTTGCACGGGTATTAATTATGACCCCAACGCGCGAGCTTGCTTATCAAATTCATGAACAATGTGAGTTACTTGCAAAACAAACCCAGTTAAAAATTGGGGTGGTTACCGGCGGTATAAACTACGGTACACACAAAGAAATTTTTGAAAATAATAATGACATTTTAATCGCCACACCTGGGCGTTTAATGGAATATTTAGAAACCGAAAACTTCCATGCAGAAAACGTAGAAATGCTCATTCTTGATGAAGCCGACCGCATGCTCGACATGGGTTTTCGTAAAGAAATGCTGCGCATTTGTGATGAAGCTAAAAACCGTCGTCAGTGCTTTTTATTCTCAGCTACTCTTGAAGGTGACAGCGTAGAATTATTTGCAGAGCGTATTTTAAACGATCCCGCGCTACTTGAAGCCGAATCATCACGCAAAGAAAAAGCTAAAATTCATCAATGGGTTCATTTAGCCGACGACTACCGCCATAAACTAGAGCTATTAGTTAACACCTTAAATGGCCCTGATGTAAGTAAAGCGATTGTGTTTGTAAAAACCCGTGAGCGCCTTGAAACCCTAATTGGTGAGCTTACTAATAACGGCGTAAAAGCTGCGTGGTTACGTGGTGAAATGCCACAAGACAAACGCATGAAAGCCATGGAAAACTTCCACAGTGGCAAAACCCGTATTTTAGTCGCTACCGATGTAGCGGCCCGCGGTATTGATGTAGCTGATATAAGCCACGTAATTAATTTTGATATGCCTCGCACTGCAGATGTATACGTACACCGTATTGGCCGTACAGGTCGCGCAGGTAAAAAAGGTATTGCAATTTCACTCATTGAAGCGCACGACATTGGCATACTTTACAAAGTAGAACGTTACATAGAGCAAAAGCTAAAACGCCGTGTATTTAAAGGATTAGAGCCAAAGCATAAAGAAGCCAAGCCACCGGTTAAAAAGCGTAAAGATCCAGTAAAAATGAAAGCAAAGAAAAAAGCCAAAGCTAAAAAGAAAAAATAGCTTTAGCTTTAACACATTTAATTGAGCCGACGTTTGTCGGCTTTTTTGTGGCTTAAAAACAGTGAGTAAGCTATTCATAGTAATATGTAAAAAATACTTAGCTGAATAACTAATTAATAAAATAGTAAGTTATTTCAAATAGTTAATCTTGGAATGAAACTTGTAACCCTATCGAATATACGAGTATTAAAACGCCGAGTAATGGCGTTGTTTTTTAGTAACACACTAAGGATATAGTTATGAGTCGCATTAAATTTACTATCGGTTTTATTTCGTTTTGTTGTTTATTTTTATTAGTCTCTGCTTTTAAAGTCAGTGCAGCAACGCATTTAGCTGTAGTTAGCAGTGTGGCTACACAACCTAATTTACAACAATCTATTACTCATGAATTGCGCACTAACCCAAATTTAAAGTTAGAAAAACTAAACGTACACGTTAATGACGGTGACGTTGAACTTAAAGGTGAAGCCAATAACGGTTTTGAACGCGCTCTCGCACAAAAGTTT
Organism: Pseudoalteromonas tetraodonis; assembly: GCF_002310835.1. Lineage (NCBI taxonomy): Bacteria > Pseudomonadati > Pseudomonadota > Gammaproteobacteria > Alteromonadales > Pseudoalteromonadaceae > Pseudoalteromonas > Pseudoalteromonas tetraodonis. Next base: position 2,792,466 of record NZ_CP011041.1, read on the forward strand.
TTAGAAAATATGGATGGGGTTAAAATCATTCATAACAAAATTAGTGTCATTTAATACAACTTTTTCTTAACTTATACACTTAACTTATCCCTCAGCGCTGCTTGTTTCTCCAACACAAGCGGCGCTTTTTTATGGTTTGCACAATATAATTCACTGCAGAGCATATTCCCAAGCCAGTTTAAATACTTAATTAAAAGCCTTTTAGTTTACGCACCAATCGCGACGCTCATTGCAGCTGCTTATACTTTTGAAACCTTTGTTTATAGACACTTATTATAAAGAGCTTACACCAAGCTTGGGCTCTAGTTCGGTTGATTAAATAATCTATTTTGAGATGAGAAACCTTATCGATATAGTTTTATAATTGAGATGCTTTTAAGGCAGTTAGCGCAAGGCTTTAATTACTTCAGATTATCAATTGGGTCTGTTGTTCTTTCAAGGTTGAATTTGCAGTAGTCTGTTTGGTATTTAGCCAAGGGTTCTGCCCAGGGACATTTACTCTTTGTTGGCTACATGGATGGTGGTAAGGAGCGCGAGCTGGACACGGAAGCTTTGCTCGGTTTTTACTTATTATTACATGGATGTAAGCCAGTAGAATAACGCAGGAGCAGTTATCGAGCCCACTAGGCAACAAACCTCGCGTCGCGATTAAATAGCTCTTAGTTTGAACTAATTTTAATCCGCAAAGGTCAACAGACCCTTATATTATTTATTATAAAAAGCGCGTTTTACTTTGTAAAAACGCGCTGATAGTCAGTAACTATTTCCCAATGCTTTTACCTTCGGGGTTTTAAATTATTTACTCACCTTGGCTTGCATCAGTATTATTGTCACCCTCTTTATTTGCTGACTGCTGACTTATTTTATCGCTTATCATGGCATCGAGTTTTTCACCGCCTTTAATACCAAAATCCAACGTACGAATAGGAAACGGAATACTAATATCAGCGGCATCAAGTGCTTGCTTTACAGCCACAACTCCTTTGTGACGCACCGTCATAAAATCAGGCTCACCAGGGTATTTGATCCAAAACCACACCAACAAGTTTATACTGCTATCACCAAAGCCTTCGGCATAAACAGCGGTTTCATTTTTGCGGATCACAAAGTCAAATTGGTTAATTTTGTCGACGATGACCTCACTGGCTTTTTCTATGTCGTCAGCGTAAGAAATACCCACCGGCACTTCTATTCGTCTTACCCCTAAGGTGCTGTAATTACGCAGTACATTTCTAAATAGTATTTTATTAGGTACCAGTATCAATTGCCCGTAAAAGCTCTCTATTAGTGTGTTGCGCAAGTTTATTGAATGTACCGAACCAAACACATTATCGGTTTCTATGACATCACCCGCTTTAAACGGTTTACGAATTCCCATGGCTATACCCGCTATCAGGTTTTCGGTCATATCTTGAAAAGCAAAACCAATGGCAAGACCAACAATACCTGCACCAGCAAGCAGAGAAGTGACGGTACTTTTTAAGCCCATAAAATCAAGGGCAATAAATACCCCCACACTCAGTACAATAACTTTAAATATTGAGGCCATTAAATCGGCAATTTGCGTAGAGTCGAGCGAGCGACGTAAAACATTTTTCATTCCTTTGCCTGCTAAACGGGCAATAAATGAAAATAGAATGGCAATAATTACTGCAACGATAAAGTTTGGGATATGACTTATAACTACATCAAACCAACCGCCGAGCTTTTCTTCTATCAACTTTTCGGCTTCTGTAATTGAGGGAATTGAGAGCATTTATTTTATACCTTAGTTAGGGTTAGTAATCTAAGGTTTGCAAAAATAACGCCAGTATAAAAAAGCCATGCAATGCATGGCTTATTAAATACTTTAAACGATGTGTTAGTTTTGCTCTTCGCGTAAAAATACCGGTTCAAGTTCTTTGGTGGTTGCCTCTGGGCTAAAGTAATAGCCGGCCACAGTAAACTCTTTGAGTTGGCTTAATTGAGTCACTTGATTTTCAATGATGTAGCGTGCCATCATGCCGCGCGCTTTTTTAGCGTAAAAGCTAATCACTTTATATTGGCCGTTTTTACAGTCTTTAAAGTGTGGTGTAATAATGTGTGCGTTAAGCGTTTTTTTATCTACTGCTTTAAAGTATTCGTTAGAGGCTAGATTTACTAAGTATTGTGCATCTTGTGCCGCTAATACGTCGTTAAGTTTATTAGCAATAACACTGCCCCAAAACTCATATAAGTTTTTACCTCGGCTATTTTCAAGTTTTGTACCCATTTCTAAGCGATAAGCCTGCATTAAATCAAGCGGCTTTAATACTCCGTATAATCCCGAAAGTATACGTAAATGGTCTTGAGCGTAATCAAGCTGCTTAGTAGTGAGGGTATTAGCATCTAACCCCCCGTATACATCGCCGTTAAAGGCAAGCACGGCCTGTTTAGCATTATCGGTAGTGAATGGTTGTGCCCACTCACTAAAACGCGCTGCGTTGAGGCCTGCGAGTTTATCGCTAATTTTCATTAAACTGCCAATTTGCGCAGGAGTTAGTTCACGGCATACTTTCATGAGCGCTTCGCTGTGCTCAAGTAATTCAGGTTGAGTGAACTTATCTGTTGCGGGTGGCGTGTCGTAATCAAGATTCTTTGCTGGTGAAATAACAGTGATCATAGTTAGCTATTGACTTGTAAATTATTTAATGTCAATTTCAACATTAAATGAAACGAAAAGCACGTTTTGTTTAAAATTATCCTACCTAAAACTCAACCGTTACCGTTTTTTTATTGATAAGGACATAAGACCTATCAAGCATTGTCACACTGTTGCAGTATAGCTATATTAAGGTAGTTTAGATTTTCTTTTAACTTGCTTGGAATGAGGAAAAGCAAATGACTAGCGCTCTACAAAGGCTTAAACAACATTCTTCTATCGTGGCCGACACGGGCGATATAGAAGCCATAAAAAAACATCAACCTGAAGATGCGACTACCAATCCATCGCTACTTTTAAAAGCGAGCGAGATTGAAGCTTACAAACCTTATCTAGATAAAGCATGGCAGTATGCAAAAGAAACAGAGCAGCAGCCTGCAAAACAGCTAGAGCTGGCTTGTGATTATTTTGCAGTATTACTTGGTAAAGAAATTAGTGAAATTGTACCGGGTTATATTTCTACCGAAGTTGATGCACGTTTATCATTTGATACCCAAGCAACAATTAATAAAGCACACACGCTATTGAGCCTTTACGAAAAAGAAGGCGTAAGCAAAGACAAAATTTTAATTAAAATAGCGTCAACGTGGGAAGGTATTAAAGCGGCTGAGCAATTAGAAAAAGAAGGCACTAAGTGTAACCTTACTTTATTATTCAGCGATGCCCAAGCGCGCGCTTGTGCTGATGCAAACGTATTTTTAATCTCTCCATTTGTTGGCCGTATTTTAGATTGGCACGTGGCAAACGGTATGGAAAAACCAACCGATCCGCTTCAAGATCCAGGTGTGCAATCTGTACGTAGCATTTTTGAGTTTTACAAACGTCACGACTACAAAACCGTAGTTATGGGCGCAAGCTTTCGTAATACCGGTGAAATTATTGCACTTACAGGATGCGATAAGCTAACAATTAGCCCTAATCTTTTAGAAGATTTGGGTAATTTAGAAGGTGCTGAAGAATACTTGCTAGCAAGTGATATTACTAAAGAGCCAAAACCTGAGCCTCTTAGCGAAACACAGTTCCGTTGGTTACATAACCAAGATGCCATGGCGACTGAAAAACTCGCTGAAGGTATTCGCTCATTTGCAGATGCACAGGAACAATTAGAAGCACGCTTTAAAGCGATGTAACTAACCGCTGTTTTAAGAGTTTAAAAACGTCGCTTATTGCGGCGTTTTTTATACCTGCAATTTTATTTTAAATACTCGCCTTGTCCCCATTTAAGTGCTGTTCTCATTGATCTTCATCAAAATACCACCCGTTAGTAACAGTTTCGTCACATTTATATTCTATTTTATTAATAGCTATGGTATAGATACTGCCGAGGTTCAAAAAGTGGTCAATAGGAGATAATCAATGGATAGCCTAAACGAAATAATAGAGATATTAGAAGGTTCTGATACATCGAAAAAAACCTCTCAAAAAAATAAAAAAAGAAAATGGCGCGAAATAGAAGCAATAAAAGATAAGCAACGTTTGCGTAAAGAACTACAGGAGCTTGACTATTTTGCAGATAGTGTTGCTATTGATGAGTTAGAGTTTTAACCAACATAAGCAACTAAAAAGGCTTTCATAAATGAAAGCCTTTTTTAATTACCCTATACCTGCCAATTAATGGGCTGCGCCCCTTGCGCTATTAACAGTTCATTGGTTTTGGAAAAGTGCTGGCAACCAAAAAAGCCGCGATGCGCTGAAAGCGGCGAAGGATGAGGCCCTGCCAATACATGATGGCGCTGGCGATCAATACTTTTACCTTTTTTTTGTGCATGTGCGCCCCATAAAATAAACACCACACCTTGGCAGTGTTCATTTATATGAGCAATCACATTATCGGTAAATTGCTCCCAACCTAAGTGTTTATGGGAATGGGCTTGCCCTTGCTCTACGGTTAATACAGTATTGAGTAAAAATACACCTTGCTCTGCCCAGCCTTGTAAATAGCCGTGTTCTGGCGTGGTAAAGCCATTAATATCAGTTACTAACTCTTTATAAATGTTTTTAAGCGAAGGCGGGAGCTTTTTAACCTCAGGCAATACTGAAAAACACAAACCATGCGCTTGCCCTTCTCCATGGTAAGGGTCTTGACCTAATATAACCACTTTAATGTCGCTAAGTGGAGTTGCATCAAATGCGCTAAACACCTGTGATTTTGGCGGATATACAGCAGTGCCTTCAGCTCGTTTACTCGCAATATATTCAAGGGTTTGCTGCATATATGTTTGGCTAAGTTCATGGTTTAAAAAAGATGACCAGTTGCTCATAATTGACTCTTAATAAATTCTCTAGATATATCTACTTTGTCACACATCTGCGCTAATCCATCCAACATTCTGGGGGTAAACCGATGTAATAAATCAGCATTGACGCTAATAAACTGCTCATACTTTACCGCAGGAATTTCAGGCCACTGCTGCCAATTAACTGTGGGTATTACCCTTTTTGATTTTTCATCAGGAATAATAATAACTTGTGGCTTAGTAACTATCACGTTTTCGATGCTAATTTGTGGGTAATCTGTGTCGCTGTTTGCAAATACATTGGTTACTTGGCAAGTTTCGATTAACTGATTGATCCATGTCTTTTTTGATACAGTCATCATAGGCTCAGGCCACAACTGATAAAACCCAGTAAGCGTGGTTTTATCTTTCTGTGTAACTTTAATTGCGTTGAGTTTGGCCGTAAATGTCTCGGCTACTTTTTTACTTTGCTCAATATGACCCGTTATTTGACCTAGTTTTAGTATTTCCGAGGCAACCCCTTCAATAGAACTTGGATCACTTAAATATAATTCAATTCCTAAACGCTTTATTTGTGCTAAATCTTCAGCCTGATTACCACTTTTCCACGCAATCACCATGTCAGGTTTTAGCATGAGTAACTTTTCAATAGAAATGCCATTGTAGCCACCAATACGCTCAATTTTAGTCGCCTCTTGCGGGTAATCTGCGTAATCCAGCGTGCCCACTATTAAATCACCCGCCCCAATAGCATATAAATTTTCAACTATGTGTGGTGCTAAAGCCACTATACGAAGCGGCTTGTCAGCTAGGGCTTGAGGTACATTAACAGCAAACAATAACAGCCCAAAAACAATACGCTTTAACATTAGTAATCAAAGCCTTTCAATGCTTTTACGCCCGACTCAAACGCATGTTTTACATTACGTACTTCACTTACCGTATCGGCAAGCTCTATTAAGGTGCGATGCGCAGCACGACCAGTAATAATTACTGATTGCATAGGCGGTCTATTATTTACAGCAACAACCACTTCCTCTAGGTCGATATAACCATAGGTCACCATATAGGTGAGTTCATCGAGTAATACCACATCGATACTGCTGTCGCTTAGCATCCGTTTTGACTCTTGCCATGTTGCTTGCGCTGCCGCGGTATCGGCCTCTTTATTTTGCGTATCCCACGTAAAACCGGTGTTCATAACAGCAAATTCAACCCCAGCACCTTGCAGTAAATTACGCTCACCACACTCCCATGTGCCTTTAATAAACTGACATACCGCAGCTTTTTTACCGTGCCCAACACAGCGTGCAACCACACCAAAACCAGAAGTCGATTTGCCTTTACCGTTACCAGTAATAACCTGAAAAATGCCTTTTTCTCGTTGCGCTGCGGCTACTCGCGCGTCAACCTGTTCTTTTACTTTTTGTTGACGCTGTTGGTGCTTGTCGTTAGTTGATTCAGTCATTGTTATGTCCTTGATAAATTTTAATAATTTGTTCAATATTTAAATGCGCTTTACACATATCAGCTAAGCGTTCTAACTGGCGTTCACGATGCTCATTTATACTAATCGCACTAATTGCACTTTCTGGTTTCACCCACTTTAACAGCTGTTCTGTGGCTGCAGGGCTATCAAACAAGCCATGTAAATAGGTACCAGCAATGGCATTATCGTCACTCACAAAACCATCGGTTTTAAAGTCATTGGGGTGTTTATTAAAGCGAATGAGTGGCTTGTAGAGCGCCTTTCCTTGACTAATACCTGCATGTATTTCGTAGCCATCACATGCAACCTGTTGCTTATTTAAATTAAGCACTGCGCTCACTCGGCTTAACACTTTTTGCTCACCCAATAGCGTATCAAAATCGCTAAGCGCTAAGCCCGTCACTTGCCCCAACGATGACTCCACCCCATTCGGATCACTGATAGTGTTACCCAGCATTTGCATACCACCGCAAATACCCAATACTTTGCCACCATAACGAAGATGGCACTTAATTTGCTGATCCCAGCCTTCATTTTTTAAAAACGCGAGATCGCTGAGTACATTTTTACTGCCAGGTACAATAATTAAATCAACAGCAGGAATTGCTTGTGTATGGCGCACGTAGGTTATATTTATATTCGGGTGTAATCGCAGAGCATCAAAATCGGTATGGTTACTAATATGTGGCAATAACAGTACAGCAATATTTATACTGGCATCGGTCACATTATTATCTATGGCCACAGCATCTTCTGCATCAAGTGCTAAATCGTGCAAGTAAGGTAATACCCCTAATACAGGTTTACCGGTGTACTCCTCAAGCCAATCTAGCCCACCTTGTAATAAACTAATATCACCACGAAAACGGTTAATCACAAAGCCTTTTACTCGTGCTTGCTCAGACTCGCTTAATAACGCCAAAGTCCCGACTAAGTGCGCAAATACTCCTCCTTTATCAATATCGGCAATAATAATAACAGGGCAATCCACTTGCTCGGCGTAACCCATATTTGCAATATCGTTTGCGCGTAAATTAATTTCGGCTGGGCTGCCAGCCCCTTCTACCAGTAATAAATCAAAGCGTTTAGCTAAACGCTTATGCGAGGTTAATACTGCATCCATAGCCACTTTTTTGTAGTCATGGTAAGCATCGGCTTCCATATTGCTGATAGCTCTACCATGAATAATAACTTGTGCGCCGGTATCACTATTGGGTTTGAGTAATATAGGGTTAAAGTCGATTTCAGGTTCAACTTTTGCGGCTATGGCTTGTAATGCTTGGGCTCTGCCAATTTCGCCACCATCGTGCGTTACGGCACTATTGAGCGCCATATTTTGTGGTTTAAACGGTGCAACATTAACCCCTTGGTTAGCAAACACTCTGCAAAGTGCTGCAACTAAGGTGCTTTTACCCGCATCGGAGGTGGTACCTTGTACCATTAATGTTTTCATTATTTACCCACCAGCTGGCGCTTACGAAAATACAAGATACTTAAAAAGAATAGACTACCAATGGCCGCCGTGATCACCCCTATTGGCAGCTCTTGGTTAGCGAGTAATGAACGTGCCAGTACATCGACCCACACCATAAATATGCCCCCGACTAATCCGGTCATTAACAATCCAACACTACTGCCTTGAGAGATAAAAAAGCGCACTATGTGCGGCACCATTAAGCCAACAAAGCCAATTCCACCACACATAGCAACCAACACGGCTGTGATCAATGAGCTTAAAATAAGCATTAAAATTCGAAAGCGATGCACCCGAACACCAAGCGTTGTTGCGCTTTCATCACCTAACAACATGGCATTAAGTTGGCGTCTAAAACCTAACATAATGACTGTACATGTAATGATGACCAAGGCAGGTAATAACAGTGACGGCCATTGCGCCCTAGCAAAACTTCCCAAAGTCCAAAATAAAATAGCCGCGACGGCCTGCGGATCGCTCCAATAAAGTAACAAACTGGTAAAGGCGCTAAATAAAAATGATAAGGCCACCCCAGCCAATAACATCGACTCAACTTGGGCGTTGCGTTGACTGCCAGCAATTAAAATTAATAACCCCATTGCTACTAAACTGCCAATTAAGGCTGCTGCTGATAGCGCAATACCTGCGCCTATTCCAACAAAAGCCATTAATACTACGACTCCTAATGATGCTCCCGACGAAATACCAAACAAATAAGGGTCAGCCAATGGATTACGAGTAACTGTTTGTAATATCAATCCAGCAATCGCTAAACCGCTGCCGGCCAAAAAAGCCAGTAACGTACGTGGCATTCTTAATTCAATAATAATGCGGCTGGTAAATGAGGCCTCGCTTGAAAAAGTTAAGCTATGGTATACATCTGCGAGCGAGGTAGGGGCAGCACCAAAGCTCAATGCCACAAATAAACTAAATACAGCGCATAACAGTGCAATAATTAACGCCACACCATGGTTAGACATAATCGCCATGTTATTGGTATCCATAATAATAGGTAATATGGGGAATAGACTCGCCATTGGACGCCGTTTGAGGGTGAGTATTAACTTGCGCGCAAACACCAAAAACCTCATCAAGCATTTGCTCGGTGATCACCTTATTAGGCTTTCCCGCGCTAGCGATTTCTCCGTTTTTAATAACCACTAACTCATCGCACATGGCTGCCGCTAAATTTAAATCATGAAATGAAGCAAACACAGTAATGCCCAAAGATTTAGCCAGCTCCATTAATTGAATTTGATATTTAACATCAAGGTGGCTTGTGGGTTCATCCATAATGAGTAGCTGTGGTTGCTGCACAATCGCTCTGGCAATAAGCGCTCGTTGCTTTTCACCGCCAGATAGTGAGTCAAATGACTGATTGCTATGAGATTCAAGCCCAACACGACTAATAGCCTGCGCTATTTTTTGTTTATCTGCTTGGGTGGTCGAGCTAAATAGCGTTTTATGCGGGGTAAGCCCTAGAGCTACAACATCGAATAACGAGAGATTAAATTGCGACGGTGTTTCTTGTAGCACTACCGCAACTTGCTTGGCATAGTCTTCGCTTTTTAGCTGCCAAATATCGGTATCGTTAAATTTAATGTCGCCTGCTGATGGCTGATTAAATCGATATAAGCACCGCAGTAAACTCGACTTTCCTGCCCCATTAGGGCCAATTAAACCAATAAATTTACCACGCTCAATGCTCACATTAATGTGCTTAAGAATTAATGTATTGTCCACTCGCCAAGAAACGTTGTTAACGGTTAAAAGCGGTAAGTTTAAAGAGGTGTGAGTGTGCAAAAAATTATCCTAGGCAGGGAAACACCCACACTCAGTACTAATACGTACCAAAAAGAAAATGAGTTAACCCGCTCGTTATATGAAGTTTTAAGGCATTTGTATCTGACTTACAGTAAAACTGATCACAGTTACGGGAATAGTTGAGGAGTTCCACCTCATTCCAAATGCTTGGCTATTATGCGCAGATAAGTAAATAATTTAAAGCAAAAAAAAACCGCACTCAACTGAGTGCGGTTAAAAGGGAGTGTTTTAACTAAGGTTTAGTTAAAACTTATATTCCATACCTAAACCTAGGTAATCTTGGTCAACATTGTTGTCCATATCAAAGCTTGAGTAAAAGCCAAATACTTTAAGGTTTTTGTTTAGCTTATGGTCAACACCTACCGATACCGCGCTTTTATCATCGCTGTCATCAAAATCCATTGTTTGGTATTGCACTTTGAAAGTGTTGCTACCCATAAGGTAAGCTGCATTCACTAAGTAACCGTCAGCCTCAGCGCTGCCATCTACTTTTTCTTGTGTTTGGTACATTGCGCCAAGTCTAAAATCTTCAATTTTACCTTGAACTGTTGCACGCACTACATCGTAACCATTTACTTCGCTATCAGCAGCAATGGCAGCATATACTGCGCTCTTTTTAAGGCCTGCATCACCGTAAGTTAACGCCACTGAGTAGCCATTTTTGGCATCTACGTCGTCTTCTGCAATAAATGACGCTAATACTTTAAAACCTTCATATGAGTTTGAAGCATAAGATACTGAGTTACCTAAACGATTTTCACCTTTAAAGGTATTTTTTATATCACCTTCAAGATCGTTGAAAAGATCTAGTTTCCCCTGCGCTTGCTTAAGCGCGGTGTCGTTGCGGCCTATTACAACCTGACCAAATCCGCCTTTAAAGCCCACATATTGATTACGCGCTGAAATATTGTCGTCATCACCTTTAGAATCGGCATCAGACACATCAACCTGAAATTCAAACTTATAAACCGCTTCTAAACCGTCTGAAATTTTTTCAGACCCTTTAAGTCCGAAACGAGATGCATTACTTTTAATTTCAGTAAACGATCCTTCACCATCGTCAGATGATTGAACGGTTACATTTGCTTTACCGTAAATATCTGCCTCTGCAAGTGCATTAAAAGATAAACCGCTAAGTAGGGCTAAGCATAAGCTCGATTTTGCAAATTTCATGTTATTTCCTCGATAATCACAATAGACTAATTTTTAAAACAGCAGCAGTGTGTCACCACTAAATGACAAAAATATTACAAAGGACACATTTTTGTCTTTTTAAGTTAATAAAACTGCATTAAATCTGAAATCAAAATAACATGTAAAATAAACTGCCTACCGACTACTTACTTTGTTTCAATAAACTCGGTGTCATTTGCGACAACAAATTAACCAAGGTTTCTATCAACTCTTTCTGTTCGTTATCTCTATGATAGGCAACAAATACATCTCTTGAGGTATTTTCTACCCCTTTTACATGAAAAAGTTCGCCTTTTTCTAAATGATCTTTAACTAATACCTGTGGAATAAACGCACTACCGCCACATTGCAGTATTAAATCAAGCGCTATACGCCCTGTACTGGTTCTAAAATAAGGCGGTGTTTTACCGGTAAACTGACGCGCATGCCAAAGAGAAAACGTGGTTCCCCAATCAACATACACATATTGATTATCAAAAAAGTTATCACTGGTTGCCGTATCGTAACCACTCACCGGAATAATAGGCAGTTCACAAATACGTTCAACCACAAGTTCATCAACTTTAGGAGGATCAAATAAAATAGCTAAATCAAGCGTACGCTCCAACAATAAGCGAGTGCTTTCTTGTTGCGCTTTCACTTCTGCCACCAGCGATACACCAGGCATCGCCGATACAATATTTGTAATACCAAACTGTAAAAATGCATCCCAAATATTAGGCGTACCTGCTAAGCTAATTTGCTTATGCATATTATCTGCAAGTGCAACATCCACTTTGGCTCTTTGCATCCCAGTAATAATCATTTGCGCATGCGGTAACAAACGCTCACCCGGTGCAGTGAGTTGAATATTATTACGCTGACGAATAAATAAATTTACGCCTAAGCCCTGCTCTAATTGGCGAATTCTAAAACTCACCGCAGACTGCGTTATATATAGGTTTTCTGCTGCTTTACCAAAATGGCGAGTTCGCACCACTTCAACAAATGTTTTTAATAAATCTATGTCCAATTTTTTATCCTCACGATAAAAATTTTTTGTTTAAAAAAATAGCGATTATGTCCCATACTCCAGCTAATAATTGGTATGAGGGTACAGCTATGAGCAATGATATTTCACTACTTCGTCAAGCATTCGTAAGTCAACGTCAATTTTATGATGACCAAAACTTTCCACGCGGATTTAGCCGCAGCGGACACTTTACCCTGTTAGAGGCAAGTATTTTAGAACAGCACGGTGTTGTTTTAAAAAGCCTGTATAACAAAACAGTTGAGCCACAAAACGAACATCAGCAACAGTTTGTAAATGCTGTCAGTGGCATAATAGAGCCAAGTAACCCAATTGAGCGAGCATGGGTTAAATATTTAAAGCTAACAACCTGCAAAACAAAATTCCATACATTATTTGGACGCTCAAAAATTTCAGGGCCAACACCAATAAGCCAAGATTATTATTCTGAGGCAGACAATATATAAGTCACTACAATAGTTGCTTTTTGGCGTTTTAGCAGTTACAACTTGTATAAGCAAACACTTTTGCAAAATTTAAACAAGGCTGTTACTTGACGCACAGAATACTTATTGTTGAAGACACTCCTACTATTGCGCGAGTGCAAAAGCATATCGCGCAAAAAGTCGGCTACGAGGTTGATATTGCTCAATCCTTGGCTGAGACTAAAGAGCTTATAAGTAAGCACTATTACTTTTGCGCAGTGGTCGACTTTATATTACCTGACGCGCCACAAGGTGAAGCGGTTCCATGCACCATTGCAGCAGATATTCCTACCATAGTGATGACAGGCAATATCGATAAGCATACCCGTGATACAGTTGAAAAATACCCCATAATTGATTACATCATCAAAAGCAATAAACAAGCCTACGAGTATTTAGAGAAGCAGCTTTACCGCCTACCTCGCAATAAGCATGTAAAAGTATTGGTTGTTGATGACTCTGCGTCAACACGCCAATACATATGTAGTTTATTAACACGTCACAAATATCAAATATTACAAGCAGCCGATGGCCTAGAGGCGCTTAAAGAGCTTGAAAGCACCCCCGATATTTCTGTGATTATTACCGACAAAGAAATGCCTAATATGGGCGGTATTGAGCTGTGTAACGAAATTAGACGCATTTATAGTAATAACGAAAAAGCCATTATTGGTATTTCAGGCGCTACTTCGTCTAATTTATCTGCCTTATTTTTAAAAAATGGAGCAAATGACTATTTATACAAACCATTTAACAGTGAAGAATTTTACTGCCGGCTAAGCCAAAACGTCGATATGCTAGAGCATATCGAAACTATAAAACGACAAGCCAATACAGATTACTTAACTAAACTCCCTAATCGTCGTTACTTTTTTGAAGAGGCTAACAAGTCATTAAAGCAGTTTAAAAAAGCAAAAGCACCAGCCATGTTAGCTATGCTTGATATTGACCATTTTAAAGCTATTAATGATACCTATGGCCATGATGCCGGAGATGAAGTGCTTAAAGGGCTGGCTGTATGCTTTAATAAATATTTTGAAAACCAATTGGTTGCCCGTTTAGGCGGAGAAGAATTTGCGGTATTTTTTACTGAACTGACCGAACAAGAAGCGCTAAAACGACTAGAAAGCTTTCGATTATTTATTGAGCTTAATAGCCATGAGTTTAGCCAAGCACAAATCAAGTTTACGCTGTCGATAGGCTTCAGCCACAGTGAAACCTATCAAATTGACGAACTATTAAAACAAGCCGACTTAAAGCTCTACAAAGCTAAAGAGTCGGGTCGTAATAAAGTGGTTTAGTTTAACTAAACCACACCTGAGGCGACAATGGCTGCTTTTCTGCGTTTACGCGACTGATGGTATGAATCCCAACTAAAAATAGCCAGTGCACTCCAAATACACGCAAAGGTAATTACACGCTCAGCATCAAACACTTCACCATAAAACACCACGGCTAAAATAAACATTAAGCTAGGCCCTATGTACTGAAAAAACCCAAGCGTAGTGTATTGCAATCGCTTAGCCGCGCCGGTAAAACACAGCAATGGCAGTGTAGTCACTATACCTGCACTTACTAATAGCGCATTAGTTAGCCAATCATTCGCTGGTAAATTAGACGTTTCAGTCGGCACCATTAGCCACCAATAGGTAAGCGCCACGGGTAACAATATTAATGCCTCAATTAAAATCCCAGGCAAGGCATCAACCTGTAGTTTTTTACGTAATAGGCCATATAACGCAAAAGAAGTCGCTAACGAAAATGCCACAACCGGAAATGAACCAAAACTAATTAACTGTAATAAAACACCTGTAAAAGCCAAGGCAACAGCAGCTCCTTGCAACTTACGTAACCGCTCGTTTAAAAACACCATACCAAGTAATACATTTAACAAAGGATTGATATAGTAGCCTAAGCTGGCATCTAGCATGTGATTGTTATTAATAGCCCATATAAACAACCCCCAGTTAAACCCCAATAAGGTCGAGGTAACAACTAGCATCAGAATTAATTTAGGTTGGATTAAAATGCGTTTAATTTTATCCCAGTAGTTGAGCACACTCACCACCAAAATAAGAAACATCACTGACCAAATAACACGATGCATTAAAATTTCAAATGCTGATACATGTTGGATCATCTTAAAATAAATGGGTGCTAGGCCCCACATAAAAAAGGCGAGGCAGGCAAAAATGGCGCCCTTTCGCTGCTCGGTATCAATCGACATAGTAACCACTTGATGATTTAAAAGGCCGTAAGTTTAACCCCCTCTCACTTTTTAGCCAACTAAATACGTGCCCGTTCCAAACGCTATTTGTACCGACTGCTCGTTATGTAACTCCATCCGGCACACGCACACTTTATTTCCTGAGCGAATAAGTGTGGCGCTGGCAATAAATACCTCCCCTTTACCTGGGCGTAAATAATCAGTACGTAAATCTATGGTGCCCAGTGTTGCTAACTTTTTATGCACACTGGGTAAGTCGGCATCGTCTAGTTTTCCTATTACACTTGCTGCAGCAAGCATTCCGCCTACATTGTCGAGCACCGCAGAAATCACTCCACCGTGAAGAATCTTTTGCGCCGGATTACCAATTAATACGTCTTGCCAAGGAAATGATATTTTAGCTTGTTCAGTACTAAGTGACTCTACTGCTATTTTTAAAAACTGGTTAAAGGGCATGTTATTAACAAACAGCGCCCCTACTTGATCGATCAACATTTCTTTATTCATTGTTATTCTCTATGTTTACAGTGGTACGATGAGTAAAGCACAGCTTGAGGCTATTGTAACCCCCTGCAGATTTTAGTTTATCACTACAGATGTGTGTACCAAGTAATGAAAGCTAAAGACATCCTGATAAAAAACCACTAAAATAGCGCCGATGAATACACTAACTCCTTCTCCTAATACGCTTGTGCGTAAACCCGAAACTGTACTCAAACAAGTGTTTGGTTACAGTGAATTTCGCGACGGTCAAAGTGCAGTAATTGATGCCGCTATTAATGGCCAAGATTCATTAGTATTACTGCCCACCGGTGGTGGTAAATCGGTGTGTTACCAAATACCCGCGTTGGTATTAGAGGGAGTCACCATTGTTATTTCTCCGCTGATCTCTTTAATGCAAGATCAAGTCACCCAGTTACAAGCACTGGGAGTTAAGGCCGCTTATGTCAATAACAGCCTAGCTCGCGAAGAACAACAATTAGTGTATCAGCAATTGCATCAAGGGCTGATAAAGCTACTTTATGTAGCTCCTGAAAAAGTGCTACAACGCGACTTTTTAGAGCGGCTCTCTCATTTGAATGTGAGCTTGTTTGCTATTGATGAAGCACACTGTGTTTCTCATTGGGGTCACGATTTTAGACCGCATTATTTTCGTTTAAATGAGCTTAAACAACGCTTTGCACATGTGCCTATGATGGCACTCACTGCCACTGCCGATAAAGCGACTCGCTTTGATATTGTTGAGCAACTCAAGCTACAACAGCCCTACATTCATACCGGCAGTTTTGATCGCCCTAATATTCGTTACACCATAGAAGAAAAATTTAAACCTATGGTGCAATTACTACGTTATTTGAAAGAGCAAAAAAATCAAAGCGGTATTATTTATTGCACCAGCCGCAAGCGAGTTGATGACATTGCTGAAAAGCTTGCCGATGCAGGTCTTAATGCGGCGGCTTATCATGCGGGAATGAGCAACGAACAGCGTCAATTTGTGCAAACTGGATTTGCCCGCGACGATATTCAAATTGTGGTTGCCACCGTTGCCTTTGGTATGGGAATTAACAAGCCTAACGTACGTTTTGTATTACATTACGACATTCCAAAAAGTATTGAAGCGTATTATCAGGAAACCGGTCGCGCTGGACGTGATGGACTCGCTGCAGAAGCCATTATGTATTTTGACCCCGCTGATATAGGTCGGGTTAGACGCTTTTTTGAAGATATTGACGATGAACAACGCCGCCGCGTAGAAGAGCAGCGCTTTAATGCCATGGCCAGCTTTGCCGAAGCACAAACGTGTCGTCGTCAAATATTATTGAACTACTTTAGTGAGTACCAACGCGAGCCCTGTGGGAACTGTGACATTTGCTTAAATCCACCTAAAAGTTTTGATGGCACATTAGTCGCACAGCAAGCGCTTTCATGTGTGTATCGCGCGCAACAACGATTTGGATTGGGTTACATTGTAGAGTTATTACGCGGCGCGAATACTAGCCGCATTCGTGATAACAATCACCATGAACTTAGTACCTATGGCATAGGTAAAGATAAAAGCAGTGAATTTTGGCTTAGTATTTTACGCCAACTTATTCATCAAGGGCTATTAAGCCAAGATATAACCCAAGGCGCTTCATTGCGTTTAACTGAAGCTGCACGCGCTATTTTAAAAGGTGAATATGCGCTGCAATTGGCCGAGCCTCGCTTACAAGCTAAACACGTTTATCAGGATAAATTAGCGCAGTTTAATTACGATAAAAAACTATTCGCTCGCCTGCGTGCATTGCGTAAAGAGTTAGCCGATGCCGATGATGTGCCGCCTTATGTAGTATTTAACGATAAAACGCTAGCCGAAATGGCGCAGCTTATGCCCACTAACGACAGTGAATTTTTAAAAGTGTCGGGGGTTGGTTTTACTAAATTAAACAAGTATGGCGGTGAGTTTTTAACCGCAATCCGACATTACCTAGCAACGCAATAAGCCCCTTATGACCGAACTTGAATACGATCACACACATCAATGTATTATTATTAAACCGACAGAGCTGCCGCACGATGAAGACTTTGAATTGTGGGGAACGTTATTTTTGCACAGCGATGAAATTAGCATTAATGAGTATGCCGCTGGGGCAGATCGTCATCAACTGCGTTTTAACTATGCTAACCACACATTTAATTTAAATTTTGAGCATTACAGCCAAAGTGTGTGGATTAATGGTGAAGGACAAGATGCCGACAACCTATTGGCAGCGTTAACATTTTATTTAACTTAAATGCATAGCTAATACCTTATAATCGCTATAAAAATAAAACTAAATCTGTCTTTTACTTACATATCAATAACAATGATGTAAGCTAAGGGTAAGTGTTTTATTTTGCAAAATAGCGCTAAAGAGGATCAATGTTAAATAGAAAATGGATTGCACGTAGTTGTTTTAGCCTTTCTATTTCGAGTATGTTTATGCTCAGCGTTTGCGCGCAAGAAGCGCCACTAGCCCAAAGCTGCCCTAGTGACGACTCATCACAAACTCATGAAAATAATTTGCGTCGTCAAATTACATCTCAAACTCCAACACTCACAGCACAAAGTAACACTAAAATTGCCTCCATCACTTTGCAACAGCTTAATGTATTTAATACTGAACTAGAGGCTGAGAACAATGCATTATTTCGTTTTGCCAATCGAGCACACATACAAACCGAGCCTGAGGTAATTAAGAGTATTTTACTGTTTAAGTCAGGCGATACCTTTAATCCAAAAGCGCTGGCCGAATCTGAGCGGTTACTGAGAAAACAAAGTTATTTATATGATGCACAAATTATTGCTGACGAAAATTGTGATGGAAATATTGATGTAACAGTAATTACTCGAGACTTATGGACTTTACTGCCCGAACTTAGTTTTAGCCGTAGTGGTGGTGAAAATAAATCAAGTATTGGTTTTCGCGAATCTAACTTATTTGGTTGGGGCAAACGGTTATCGTTTGCACGTAAAACAGACAGTGACCGAAATGGTTATTTATTTGTTTACGATGATCCTAATATCTTATCAACTCGCTACCGAGGGCGTTTAGAGTATGCCGACAATAGTGACGGTAAAAGTCATTTAGTTGAACTAACCTACCCGTTTTATGCCATCGATACGCCCTATAGTTATGGCGCCCTGAGTTACTCAACCCAACGAGAAGAAGCCTTATACATCAGAGGTGAAAAGTTTAGTGAGTTTGAACAAAAAACCGACCTAAACCAGGTGTTTTTTGGCCATTCTAAAGCCCTTAGTCATAACTGGACCCAGCGCTTGAGCCTTGGTTATATTGATGAGCAACACACTTTCAAAGCGATTGATTCTACCACTACAGCAGTGGCTGAAAACAGAAGCTTAAGTTACCCCTACATCAGCGGCCATTGGTTTGAAGATAACTTTATAAAAGTACGTAACTTTGACAGTATTTATCGTACTGAGGATTTAAATTTAGGCTGGAATATCAAAGCCACCCTGGGCTACTCCGATGAATCAATGAGTAACGACGATAGCCGCGCTGTGTACTCGTTTAATTTTAACAAAGCCCATTTTAGCACTAACCATACCCTTTGGCGTTTTCATGCAGATATTCAAGGCTATTGGAATAACGAGAAAAAACAGCTCGAAAACTTGCTCACTACTAGCCAAATTCAATATTATTTAAATACCAGTATTGATCAATCTTGGTATGTAAAAGCAAGGCTGCAATACGCAAAAAACCTCACTAATGATAAACAGCTCACCCTAGGGGGCGAAACTGGACTTCGTGGCTATCCTATGGAATTTCAACATGGGGATCGGAGTTTTTTAGTCACTTTAGAAAAGCGCTATTACTGGGAATATGACTTACTACAGCTGTTTAAAGTGGGAGGGGCGGCCTTTTTAGATATTGGTCGAGCTTGGTATAACAACGACTCGAACACTCAGTATCAAGTTGAGAACACCCCAGTGCTAAAAAATGTGGGCTTAGGTTTGCGCCTTGCGCCAAGTCGCGCCAATGCGGGTACCATGATCCACCTTGATATAGCCGCGCCACTAAATAAATATGATGATGTTGACTCGGTACAATGGCTGCTCAGCGTCAAAAATTCTTTTTAAAATCACTACTGCGCGCCTACGTTAAACGTTACACTTTGCGCCTATCATTATTGTGAGAATACATTTTGGAATTAATCACCCTTTTAGAGCTTTTGGGCACACAATATAAACTTATCGTGACCGTGATTGCCCTTTTGAGCTTTCCGCTACTATTAAAAGTAACTAAAAAATTACTCGAAAAAGCTATCAGAGGTAAAATCGATTTACACCGAAAGTACCGTGCAGAGCTACTACTAAAAATAATACTCGCCTTTGTGATGCTGTGTTTAGTATTAGTTTTTTGGGGAATAGAACTGCGTGGTTTACTGGTATTAGGCTCTTCTTTATTTGCCATGCTAGGCGTTGCACTCTTTGCGGCGTGGTCATTGCTGAGTAACTTAACCGCGTTTTTACTGATGTTTATTCAAAATGACTGCCGTGTAGGTTATTGGGTGAGAATTGTGGATGGAGCTAACGCCATTGAAGGGCGTATTATCGAAATGGGGCTGATGAATGTCTTACTCGAACACGTTGATGGCCACAGAGTGATTTACCCTAATAACTTATTTGTTACCCGCCCGGTGTTAGTGCTTAATACGGAGCCTAAACCAACAAAAGCACCTAAAATTAAACGCATTATTGGCCCTAAACCGCGTAGCTAAACAACACCTATTAAAAAACCGCGTTAGCTTAAAACTAAGGCGGTTTTTTATATCTACAGATAGAGTCATACCAATTCACTTAATTGAGCAAATTGGTATTAATTATTTAGTTCAGCCGTTTTCAGCTCATCATCTAAATCATTTATCTCATCAATAAACGTTTCTAACTGCTGCTCTACCAAACTATTTGCATGCGCAAAATAAGCAATATGGAATACGGCATCGCCTTCATTTACCAGTGGCATAGTTTGCTGGCCAATAATAATACCACTTCGAGGAGCAAGGAGTTCAAGTTCTGAATCGCCAAGCGGACTGCTAATATAAGCAAGCACTTGCCCTTTCATTACTCGCTCACCTAACGATACTTGCGCTCTTACTATGCCGTCTACTTCAGCACGCACCCAACTAGTGGAGCTTGCAATCACAGGATCAGGCAGTTTTTTAGGGCGTTTACCGCGTATCATTTTTAAATGCCGCATCACATAATCAACCCCTTGCACGCCTGCAGCAATCGCAATAGGGTCAAAGCGCAGTGCTTCACCCGCCTCATAAGTAATAACAGGTATACCTAAATTCGCGGCTTCACTACGCAGCGAGCCATTACGTAATGACGCATCTATAACCGCAGGCGTACCAAAGGCTTTAGCCATTTGCGCTGTTGCTTCATCGGCTAAATTAGCACGAATTTGCGGTAAGTTAGTACGGTGAATCGCCCCCGTATGCAAATCAATAATATGCGTACAATGCACAGCTACTTGGTTAAAAAACATATACGCCATGCGACCTGCTAATGAACCACGCTCAGACCCCGGAAAACTCCGGTTCATATCGCGGCGATCGGGCAGATAACGCGATTTATGAATAAAACCAAATACATTCACAATCGGAACCGCAATTAATGTACCACGCAGCTGATTAGGGTCGATTTTAGCCAGTAACTGGCGCACAACCTCAACCCCATTTAGTTCGTCGCCGTGTATAGCCGCACACACCATCAATACAGGGCCTTCCATTACACCGTTAACCACTTCAATAGGAATATTAAGCGGTGAATGAGTGTAAAGCTTTGCAGCTTCTAGCGCGAGTGTTTTACGTTCACCTACACCAATACTTTCACCTAATAGGGTGAAAGGTCGGTTAATTTTAACCTTTGCCACGAGTTGCCGTTCCTTTACTTGCAGCATTTTTCTCGATGAAATCAATCACCATGCCCGCAATATCTTTACCTGTTGCCACTTCAATCCCTTCAAGGCCTGGCGATGAATTTACTTCCATAACCAAAGGACCACGAGATGAGCGAAGTAAGTCAACGCCAGCAACGTTTAAGCCCATTGCTTTTGCCGCTGCAACCGCTGTTTTACGCTCTTCTGGCGTAATACGCACCAGTGTAGCGCTACCACCACGGTGAAGGTTTGAGCGGAACTCGCCTTCCTGTGCTTGGCGTTTCATTGCAGCAATCACTTTATCTCCGAGTACAAAACAACGAATATCCGCACCACCCGCTTCTTTAATATATTCTTGTACCATGATATTGGCTTTTAAACCCATAAACGCTTCAATAACACTTTCAGCCGCTTTACGTGTTTCAGCAAGTACCACACCAATACCTTGAGTGCCCTCAAGTAGCTTAATAACGACCGGTGCGCCACCTACCATTTCGAGTAAGTCTTTTACGTCATCTGGCTTGCTAGCAAAGCCTGTTACTGGCATGCCTACGCCTTTGCGTGATAATAATTGTAGAGAACGTAATTTATCGCGCGAACGAGAAATAGCCACAGATTCATTAACCGGATAAACACCCATCATTTCAAACTGGCGTAATACAGAACAGCCATAAAAAGTAACTGATGCGCCAATACGCGGAACAATGGCATCAAAATCTTTTAGGTTTTCGCCGCGGTAATGGATTTCAGGTTGATCTGAGTTTATATTCATATAACAACGTAGCGCGTTAATCACTTTTACTTCATGACCACGTTGCTCAGCCGCTTCAATTAAACGACGCGTTGAATATAAATTTTTGTTGCGAGATAAAATACCAATTTTCATAGTTAAAACCTTAACTAAATTATGTTGAGCAAGCACATATAAGTATGTTTGCTACTCAAGTAATTCTTATAATAAATGTGATAAAGCCGGATCAACGACTATACGATTTTCCATAGCTGTGCGTCCTAATAACATTCTAAACTTCATTGACGCACGACTTGTTAATGTAATTTCTATTGGCCAACTAAATTCGCCAGCATGTAATGTAGTTTCAATAAAGTAACGCAATTCTTTTTGGCCACTAGAGCTGGTAACGTACTTCATTTTTTTAACTTTGGCATTGCAGGTAATTTGCGTTTGCTCGTCTTCTTGCAATGGTTGGGCTATAAATTTAACCCATTTTTCGCCTTCCACTTCATATTCTTCAATATTAATTGCATGAATACAGGAAGTACGCGCACCGGTATCTATTTTTGCTTTAATTTGCTCGATGCCCAGCTCGGGTAAACTCAACCACTCACGCCAACCAACTGTTATTTTTGTCGTCATAAATGTGCCCTTAGTAAAAAAAGTGTTTTATACGCTACAGCAAATAAAACACCAACAAAATAAATTAATCTACTCGATAAGCCGATTTGATTGACCTTTTAAGTTAACTCGTTTAACAATGCAGCTCTTACGTATGCATTTAACCATAAGCTAAAACATAAGTTTTTGTTGCTAAACTCAGTTTAACATATACAAAGTAAAGCTAAATTTTATTTATTTAACTAGGGTCTGTTGACCTTTACGAATTAATATTTGTTCAAACTAGGGGCAATTTAATCGCGGCGCGAGGTTTGTAACCTAGTGGGCTAAGTAAAAATCGAGCAACAAAGAGTTAACTGCCCCTAGGCAGAACCCTTCGGGCAGCGCCTATTTGGCATTGATGCTGTGTTATCGTCTATGTATGGGGAATAACCACACTCTGCCTTGCCTAAATACCAAATAGACTGCTGAAAATTTAACCTTGAAAGATAAACAGATCCTAAATACATTACAGTTAACTGTATTAAAAATATACTATCGATGAGAAATTATTATGATTAATGGCTTACTTCATGCGCTTATTCTTGATGAAAAAGGCGGTGCACGCCCCATAGAAAACAGCAAGCAATTACACCAATGGCAACCTACTGATGGAAAACTGTGGGTGCATATGGACTACAGCCAAACAGATGCGGTGGATTGGTTAAAAAACTGCGGGCTGTTAAACGACTATGAACTGGAATCACTCACTGCTGATGAAACGCGTCCACGAATAACGCCAACAACTAATGGCCATATGTTATTTTTACGCGGGATCAACTTAAACCCAGCACAAAGCCCTGAAGACATGGTATCTATTCGGTTATTTATAAATAACGATGTGGTGATCACCACGCGTAAGCGCCGATTATTATCAGTGCAAGATATTCTAGCCTCGTTGAATAATAATGAGGGACCATGCAGTATTTCTGAATTGGTGTGTACATTAGCGCACAAGCTCACTTCACGTATGCAAACAGTAATTGATGAGCTAGATGAAAGCTTAGATGATTTTGAAGAGGAAATTGATGAGCCCAGTAAAAAGTTTGATAACCAAGGCTTGTCGCAACTTCGCCGTCAAACCATCGCGCTAAAACGTTACTTAAAACCACAAAAAGAAGCACTCAGTAGCATGGTTAATAATCATTACCCATGGCTTTTTGACGATGATAAAGCCAAGCTAAATGAAACCACCAATTTACTTATTCGCTATTTAGAAGAGCTCGATAGTTCAATAGAGCGCGCACTTGTTATCCAACAAACCATTACAAATCAGGTCTCTGAGCAATTAAATCAGCGGATGTATGTAATGTCGGTGGTAGCTGCTTTATTTTTACCGCTGGGCTTTTTAACGGGATTATTGGGGGTCAATGTCGGCGGTATACCTGGAACAGAAAGCCCCTATGCATTCACTGCATTTGTGGTGTTTTTAATTGTTTTAACTGGTGGGATTGGTATTTACTTTAAAAATAAAAAGTGGCTGTAATTATAATACAGATCCAATAAGACACAAAAAGGCGAACATATTGTTCGCCTTTTGCATTGGTAATCCTTACTCTTGAAAGTAAGTGCCCCAACCGTCGTATTCAACATCGCATTCAACAGCAAGTTGCGCGAGTTTGTCAACGTCTTCCATTATCACGTCGACATCTAATTCGGCTTCAACAACAATGTCAAAACTCCAAATTTTTTCACCGTCTTCAAGCTCAAGTTCTGCTGGCTCTTCTACATCGTAACCTAGTTTAAACGCAGCCAATGCCGCTTGTTCTAACTTAGTAAAGTCTTCACATACAAAGTGGTGTTCTACTTCATAAAGAATTTCTGGATCGGAACCATCTTCAAGTAGTGAAGTTACGATGTCTTCACTTATTTCACGCCAGTTTTCCATTATTTCTCTCTCACTTGAGCATCTAATTCTGTTATTTTAGCAGCCATAATACTGTGCACACTTTTAGCATGTTCACGGGCACTGATACTGTTATCAAGTGCTATGGGGGCTAACATTTCAATGTAAATTGTACCATTATCCCAGCGATTTAGTTTAATGGTTTTATCGGTTGTGTTCATACATACTGGCACAACAGGCACCTCTGCACTCATTGCGGTATGAAATGCACCGGTTTTAAAGGGGAGTAAACCACGACCATAACTACGCGTCCCCTCAGGGAACATCCACACCGATAAGCCTTTTTGTTTTATTTTAGCCGCTGCTTTTGAGATTGTGCCAGCAGCTTTTGAACGATTTGAACGGTCGATTAAAATATTACCCGACAACCAATAAAGCTGCCCAAAAAATGGGATCCATTTAAGACTTTTTTTGCCAACGCTCACACAATTTTTTGGTACCATGGCTGGAATAGTAAATAAATCGTAGCTATTTTGATGATTCGCTACATACACAGCAGGCCCCACCTTAAGCGCATCGGGATGATATTTTAGTTCTAATTTAACCCCAAGCATTTTAGCCATTGAGCCAAACCAACTTGCAATAACATGCACATTATTAGGATGAAATGGTCTAAATATTGATAACAACAAACCAAAAAAACAACTTAATAATATAAACAACAGCATTATTAAAATACGTATAACAGCTAGCAAGTGCGCCTCTCCAATATAACCACAATCATGTATTGCTTTATTATAACGTTATTTTGTTGCGCAGACGAGAAAATAGCGCACAAGCGTTCGCTGAAATAAAACAGTCATAAAAAAACGGCTTACCTAAGTAAGCCGTTATCTAGTTTAGTCTAATTTTTCGAGTGTTTTAACTTTGCTCAGTATCTGAATTTGGCTCATCAACTTGCTGAGGTGTTAACTCTACCACGGCTTCATCAACGCGCTGTAAACCACGAGGTAACTTGTTCCCTCTGCGGCCTCGCTCGCCATGGTAATGCTCAAGGTCGCTTGGTTTAAGCGTCAATTTACGCTTACCTGCATGCAGCGTAACACTGCTGCCTTGCGGCACAACAGCTAATACTTTTACAAACTCTTCGCGCGCTTGTACTTTAGCGCCCGGAATAGAAATAATCTTATTGCCCTTCCCTTTACCTAGCTTAGGTAAATCACGCAGTGGGAATAACAACATTCGCCCCTCGTTAGAAATTGCCATACAGTAATCACTGGCAACGTCATTAACGCGAATTGGCGAAAGTAACACACCACCTTTTGGCACACTCACTAAGGCTTTACCGTTTTTGTTTTTACTGACTAAATCTTTAAAGTCAGTAATAAAGCCATAACCGGCATCAGAAGCCATTAGCAATACTTGAGCGTCTTCACCCATAACTACGTGCTCAAAGCTTGCGCCTGAGGTTAAGTTAAAGCGCCCTGTCATAGGCTCGCCTTGGCTTCTTGCAGAAGGTAGGCTGTGGGCATCGGTCGCAAATGCACGCCCTGCTGAATCTAAAAATACCGCAGGTTGATTACTTTTACCTCGCGCTGATGCTCTATAGCCATCACCGGCACGGTAATTTAATCCTTCTACATCTAAGTCATGACCCTTACCAACACGTGCCCAGCCTTTATCAGATAGAACAACAGTCACAGACTCTGAAGGGATTAAATCTTTTTCGCTCAGTGCTTTGGCTTCCACACGCTCAATAACAGGTGAGCGACGATCGTCACCATACATTTCTGCGGCTTCTTGAATTTCTTTTTTAAGCAACGTCGACATGCGACGGTCTGAGCCTAATGTTTGCTCTAATTTGTCACGCTCTTTGGCTAATTCGTCTTGCTCACCACGAATTTTAAACTCTTCTAGTTTTGCTAAATGGCGAAGTTTTAATTCTAAAATGGCTTCCGCTTGAATATCGGTTAACTCAAAGCGTTCCATTAATAATGGTTTAGGCTTATCTTCAGAGCGGATAATTTCTATAACTTCGTCAATATTTAAAAAGGCAGCAAGCAAGCCCTCTAAAATATGTAATCTTGCGAGTACTTTATCGAGTCGATATTGCAAACGACGACGCACTGTTTCACGTCTAAAAGTCAGCCATTCAGTTAAAATACTACGTAAGTCTTTAACTTGTGGACGGCCATCTAAGCCCAGCATATTTAAGTTTACGCGGTAATTTTTTTCAAGATCGGTTGTTGCAAATAAGTGCGCCATTAATGGCTCAGCTTTAATTCGGTTTGAACGCGGCACAATCACAATACGGGTTGGATTTTCGTGATCAGACTCATCACGTAAGTCAGCCACCATTGGTAACTTTTTAGCGTTCATTTGCGCTGCAATTTGCTCAAGTACTTTTGCACCCGAACATTGGTGCGGCAAAGCGGTAATGACGATATCGCCCTGCTCTTCACAATACACTGCACGCATTTTAATTGAGCCACGGCCGGTTTTATAAATTTTGTGAATATCAGCTTTAGGCGTAATTATTTCAGCATCGGTTGGGTAATCTGGCGCATGCACTAAATCCAGTAACTCTTCGAGCTCTGTTTTTGGCTTATCAAGTAATAAACAACAGGCACTGGCCACTTCACGCACATTATGCGGTGGTATATCGGTTGCCATACCCACAGCAATACCAGTTACCCCATTAAGTAATATATGCGGTAAGCGCGATGGCAACACTAAAGGCTCATCCATGGTGCCATCGAAGTTTGGCGTCCAATCAACGGTCCCTTGGCCTAATTCTTTGAGTAATACCTCAGAGAATTTAGATAAACGCGCTTCGGTATAACGCATTGCCGCAAATGACTTAGGATCATCAGCTGCACCCCAGTTACCTTGACCATCCACCAAGGGGTAGCGATAAGAGAACGGCTGCGCCATCAGTACCATGGCTTCATAACAGGCACTATCACCATGAGGATGGTATTTACCTAATACGTCACCCACGGTACGGGCTGATTTTTTGTATTTTGCATTTGCCGATAATCCCAACTCACTCATCGCATAGATAATACGACGTTGCACTGGTTTTAGGCCGTCACCAACGTGCGGTAAGGCACGATCCATGATCACGTACATTGAATAATTTAAATAGGCGTCTTCGGTAAAACGCCCCATTGTTTGTTGTTCAATTCCTTGCATTAGCAAGGTATCTGTATCACTCATTAAAGCTTACCTAGTTTTTCTTATAGCTTACGCGGTAAATTACGTTTGCGTAATCATCGCTTACCAATAGACTGCCATCATTTAATTGTGCAAATGCAACAGGGCGTCCAAATGTCGTTTCGTCTTGCATAAAGCCGGTGATCAGTGGCGTATACTTTGTTACCTTGGCATTTTCTATAGTTGCCACTGCCACTTTATAACCGACCTTTTTAGAGCGGTTCCATGAACCGTGCTCTGCTACAAATAACTGTTGTTTATAGCTATCAGGGAACTGCTTGCCGGTATAAAAATGAATACCTAATGGCGCAACATGCGCACCTAATGCCAATGCAGGTTGAGTGTAGTCAGCAATGTTTTTGCCTTCACCAAACTCCGGATCAACAATAACGCCGCCATGCACGTATGGAAAACCAAAATGTTCTTCTTCTTTAGTGATGCGGTTTAGCTCATCGGGTGGAATATCATCCCCCATCATGTCTCGGCCATTATCGCTAAACCATAGCATTTGCGTGCTAGGGTGAAAGTCAAAGCCTACAGTATTGCGCACACCTTTGGCTAAAGTGGTTATTTCTTTGGTGTCCGTGTTTAACGAAAAAATACGACCAAACCGAGGTTCTTCTTCGCAAATATTACAGGGAACACCCACCGGAATAATCAGCTCGCCGTTTGGCGCAAAGCGTAAAAACTTCCAGCCATGGTGGCGCTCTGACGGTAAATCGCTATAAAACACTTCATACTCAGGGTTTTTGAGGTGCTTATCGATATTTTTAAAACGAATAATACGGTGCACTTCACCGACATATAAGTCACCGTCTTTAATCGCTAAACCCGAGGGCATATTCAGTCCCTCTGCAATCACTATTTTTTTATCTGCAACGCCGTCGCTGTTATGATCAATCAATGCATACACATTACCCGCATTACGCGAACCTGCATACACTATACCTCGGCTTGATACTGCAATTTGCCGAGCATTTTCAACATCATCAGCAAATAAGCTTATTTCAAACCCTGGGGCAGCCGTCAGCTTGTCGAGAATATTTTTCGCCATCACTGGCGATGACATAAAGCCGACTAACAACAGTGTGCTAAATAGTCTTTTCATTTGCCTCTCCTGTAGCCCAAAGGCTTATTAAACTTGTGCTTTGTTACCGTGATCTTCAAGCCATTGGCGGCGATCTGATGAACGCTTTTTAGCAAGTAACATATCCATCATTTCCATTGTTTGCTGCTCTTCATCAAGAGTAAGCTGCACTAAACGACGGGTATTTGGATCCATGGTTGTTTCACGCAATTGTAGCGGGTTCATTTCACCCAAGCCTTTAAAGCGTTGCACGTTTACCTTACCGCGTTTTTTCTCTGCTTCTATACGCGCTAAAATGCCCGTTTTTTCATCTTCATCAAGCGCGTAATAAACATCTTTACCAATATCAATTCTAAACAGCGGTGGCATAGCAACATACACATGCCCAGTTTTTACCAATTGTGGGAAGTGGCGCACAAATAAGGCACACAATAAAGTGGCAATGTGCAGTCCATCCGAGTCAGCATCCGCTAATATACATATTTTATTGTAACGCAGCCCTGATAAATCACTTGAATCGGGGTCAATACCCAATGCCACTGAAATATCATGCACTTCTTGAGAGGCCAAAATTTGCCCTGATTCTACTTCCCAAGTATTTAAAATTTTACCTCTTAGTGGCATGATTGCTTGGAACTCACGATCTCGCGCTTGTTTAGCTGAGCCACCCGCTGAATCACCCTCTACTAAAAACAATTCCGTGCGGTCATTATCAGCAGCACTACAATCGGTCAGTTTGCCTGGTAATGCAGGGCCTGAAGTAACACGTTTACGAACTACTTTTTTAGCCGCGCGTAAGCGACGCTGTGCATTTGAAATACACAATTCAGAAAGTAACTCTGCAGTGTCAGTGTGCTCATTTAGCCATAAGCTAAAGGCATCTTTTACGACACCCGATACAAACGCAGCACATGAACGTGATGAGAGTTTTTCTTTGGTTTGCCCTGCAAATTGTGGGTCTTGCATTTTTACCGACAATACATAACTACAACGTTCCCAAATATCATCTGGGGTGAGCTTTACACCACGTGGTAATAAGTTTCTAAATTCACAAAATTCACGCATCGCCTCTAAAAGCCCTTGGCGCAGGCCATTTACGTGGGTGCCACCTTGTGCGGTAGGAATTAAGTTTACATAACTTTCGGCTGTTGACTCACCGCCTTCAGGCATCCATACAACGGCCCAATCAGCGCCTTCAATAGAACTTGAAAACTCACCTACAAATGGGTCTTTAGGCAGTATCTCATAGCCTTTAACTGCTTCTACTAAGTAATCTTTTAAGCCGGTTTCATAAAACCACTCTTGGGTTTCTTTCGTTTGTTTATTTACAAACTTAATACGCAAACCTGGGCATAGTACCGCTTTGGCTTTTAATAAATGGTTAAGCTTAGTCAGTGAAAAGTTAGCAGAATCAAAATAGCTGGTATCTGGCCAAAAGCGCACGGTAGTACCGGTATTGCGTTTACCCACTGAGCCAATAACATTTAAATCTTCAACTTTATCGCCATGCTCAAAAGCCATTCTAAATTGCTGTGCGTCACGGCGAACCGTTACTTCCACACGGGTAGATAGCGCATTAACGACCGAGATACCTACCCCATGCAAACCACCAGAGAACTGGTAATTTTTATTTGAAAACTTACCACCTGCGTGTAATTTGGTGAATATTAGTTCAACCCCAGGAATACCTTCTTCAGGGTGAATATCTATCGGCATCCCCCGACCATCATCGCTCACTTCAAGTGAGTTATCTTCATGCAAAATGACATCAATACGCGTCGCATGCCCGGCCATTGCTTCATCAACACTGTTATCAATAACCTCTTGGCCTAAATGATTGGGGCGCGATGTGTCTGTATACATGCCTGGGCGGCGTTTTACCGGCTCTAATCCATTAAGTACTTCAATGGCTTCGGCGTTATAATTTTGTTGAGTCATAGTTTTTATCTTTATATACGCTAATATCTGATTTTAAGAAAATCGACAATGCTTGAAAAAGCTCGCTCAAAGCCATTAAAGCTATGATCGCCGCCAAATTCAATTAACTGTTTACATTGTGAGTAATACTTTATTGCGTGCTGAAAATTTAACACTTCATCCCCTGTTTGCTGTAATAAATACAACAGTTCAGGGTGTTTTAACTCTGTCACCGTTAATGCTTTTAACGCATCTATATGACGAGATTGTAATTGGTAATTATAATCTTGATACGGATTATAATTAGGCCCAAGTATAGGCTCTAATAATGTATATGGGGCAACGGCAGGATTAATTACCACCGCAGGAATTTGATAACGCTGCGATAAATACGTGGCAAAAAAACCACCTAACGAGCTGCCCAATAATACGGTATTCGGTGTTAATAGTTGTTCAAGCGCTATAATCGCCTCTATAGGTTCATGATTTAAGCGTGGCACACAATAATCAACATCATAGTGTGCCATAAGCTCACCAAAGCGCACAGCTTTATATGATTTTTCAGAGCTATTAAAACCGTGAATATAGATTACTCGTTTAACCATACCACGTCCGTGCGTATATGCACCTTTTGTTGCTCAGCATTTAAGTGCAGCATACGATAAGCCGCCCCTTTATCTTCTTGCTGCCAAGTAGCACTGTGCTTTGTAAACTGCACGGAACTGGCCGGTGTCGCGTAAATATCAAGCTCTCTAAATTGCTGTTGGTAGTCATTGTGAACATGCCCATGAAACAGCGCATCAACGCGGCCATTATTAACTAATAAATTTAATAGCTGCGGCCCATTTTCTAGCATGTGTTTGTCTAGGTAGCCATTAATAGGTAATGGGTTGTGATGACAAAATGCAATATGACGATTATCTGAATCGACTAAACACGCCATAATTTCCTCTAAATGCGAGGGCGTCACCCACCCAGCAGGGGTATTTCCTTTAGAATTAATTAATATCAGTTCAAACCCTTGCGCCACAATATGTTTAGCGCGTTGTATTTGCCCGCCACTAATTAAATTGAGCTGATCAATTTCATCATGATTGCCGGGAACCCAAAATACGGGGCAATCAAGGTCACTATTATGAATCAGTTCAGCAAATAATAAATAGGAATTAAAGCTGTGATCTTGGGTTAAATCGCCACCAAATATCAAGGCATCAGGCTGCTGTTTTGCTATATCTGTAAGTGCCCTAGTAAAATGTTCTGCGGTGTTAACCCCAAAATACTCGCCCTGCTTATCGCTAAAAAGGTGACAATCCGTTATATGGGCTATACGAAGCTGGGCTTGCTCAAAATAATACGTATCATCAAACCAAGCCATTATTTACATCCCAATTAAGTGTTGATTGACCTCGCTCTACACAGGCAACCAACCAATCATATAAAAAAGCATTCAACTGATACTTTTCATCTTTTTGATGCATCTTAGGATTAGGGTAGCCATAGGAAGGTTTGATTCGTTGGTGGTAATCATGATGGACAATTTCGGCTACCTTAGCATCATTATATAAGCGCACTGTTAAATACAAAGGCGAAATACCACTTACCATTCCTGATAACTGTTTAATAGATACATCAAGGGTGTACTTGGCAATGTCATCTATGTTGATGGCAAATTCACTGTGGCCCAGTTTGATTTCTCTAACACTGCCAATCGCTCGTTCACGAGGTAGTAATTTTAAAAGGCGTACGTAATTATGCTCACAAAGTGTTAAATACTTTGGAAGGCTTTGAATGTATCGAGTAGTCGTTAAAAGTGCTGTCAAAATACCGCCATTACTATTAAAAAATTAAAAACTATGCCCACTTCTTACGTATTCTGTCGCGATTTAGTGCTAACCATTGCAAGCAAATTACCGTAGCCGCATTATCTATCTCGCCACGATTGAGTCGCTCAAATGCTTCATCTAAATCCATAATATGCGTTTTAATATCTTCACCTTCGGTGTCTAAGCCGTATATACCGGTATTCATTTGGCTTAAGTCGGCGTGAGCTAAATATAAATATAAACGCTCTGTAGTACCGCCGGGGCTTGAAAGGTAAGACAACATAAACTCAAGTTCTGTTAAATTAAGTCCCGCTTCTTCAAACGCTTCTTTTTTAACAACCGACTCGTAATCTTCACTGCCATCGGTCATGCCCGCTATACATTCTAACAGCCAAGGCGTGTGTTTGCTTTTAATTGCGCCAATTCGAATTTGTTCAATTAGCAGCACTTGCTCAGTCACTGGATCATAAGGTAATACTGCGACCGCATCGCCACGCTCTAAAATTTCTCGACGAATAACCTCAGACTCTCCACCCGCAAATAAGGCATGCTTAAATTGATAAAGGTTTATTTTAAAAAAACCATCATACAAATTTTCAATTGGTTTTAATCTCACATCGTCATGGGTAAATTTAATACGACTTTTATTCGCCATCTATTCTTTCCTTTTTGAGGGTGCAAATACATCAACGTCATTTAGGTATATATTCTGTTACACTTGAGAACGCTGTTTTACTAATTTTTTTTTTAGTTATTAGTTAAAACAGGTTAACATGCTACTAGTACAAAAATTGTCTAAGGACCGAACATCACATGAAAAAGAACATCCTTGCTGCACTGGTTAGTTTATCATGCGCATTGGGCTCAACCGTAGCCAATGCAGAAGATTTACTTCAAGTTTTTGAAATCGCAACAGCCAACGATCCTACCGTTTTAAAAGCAAAAGCCCAAGCTGATGCACAATCATACCAAAGCGATCGCGCTATGAGCGCACTATTACCGCAAATTGGTTTAAGCATGAGTTATGAAAAAAGTGACTCGACCTCTTTTCAAAGCGTAGGCGATTTATCAAACCAAGTTAAAGTCGAAAGTGAAACGGACCAATTCAGACGTGGTATTAGCTTAAGCCAAACGCTATTTGATTTGGGCGCGTGGAATTCACTCGGCATTGCTGACAAACAAGCACTGCAAGCTAGTGGCCAGTACGATTTTGCTAAACAAGATTTAATAGTACGTGTGGCTGAAGGCTATTTTAACGTATTAAGCGCTATTGATAACCTTGAATTTGTACAAGCTGAAAAACGTGCCATTGAGCGCCAACTTGAACAAACTAAACAACGTTACGCTGTAGGTTTAACGGCTATTACCGATGTACATGAAGCACAAGCACAATTTGATAACTCAGTAGCGCAAGAAATCATTGCTAATAATGCAGTAGAAACAGCCCGTGAGCAACTACGTGAGATCACCGGTAAATACCATGCAAAGCTAGATATGTTAAACACCGAAACGTTTTCTACTGTTAAGCCAAGTACGCCTGCAACTGATTTAGTTAAAATAGCGAAAGACAAAAACTTAAATCTGCAAGTATCAAAAATAACGGTTGATATCGCTAAAGAGCAAATTGAACTTGCTAAAGCAGGGCATTATCCAAAACTAACTTTAAATGCTAGTTACGGCGACTCATTAACAGATAGCGAGTTAAATGGCGCTAGTTTTGACGACCAGCCTCGTTCAGATTCAACATCTGTTGGACTTAACTTTAGCGTACCACTTTACTCTGGTGGCGCAACGGTTGCTGCAACAGATCAAGCTCGTGCATTTTACGTTGCTGCGAGCCAAGATTTTGAAACGGATTATCGCGCAGTAACTCGCTCTGTTATTACTTCTTATAACCAAGTGGTATCTGATATTGCGACCTATAAAGCGCTTGAACAAGCGGTTATTTCAGCACAAAGCGCATTAAAAGCCACTGAAGCGGGTTTTGAAGTGGGTACACGTACCATTGTTGATGTGCTCGTCAGTACGCAAAACTTATACAACGCAAAGCGTAATCTTGCTGATGTGCGTTATCGCTATGTTGTGTCAACGCTTCGTCTAAAACAAGCAACAGGCACATTAAGCCGCGAAGACTTAGTGGGTATAAACCAAGGTTTAAACACGGTTAACTAAACACTATATTTCATTATATAACCACTAAAGCCAGCTTTTTGCTGGCTTTTTGTATTTTTGAGCGCATAGCGTTAAACTAGCCTTTTATTTTTTAGAGAAATTTTTGTGGTCAACTCATCCCCTTTTAAAGCCTCTTTTTTAGGTCCTCGTTATTGGCTAACTTGGATTGGTGTCTTATTTTTATATCTCATTTCATGGTTACCGCAAAAAATACAATTAGCTATGGGTAAGCAGCTAGGACGCTTGGTTCATAAATATATGAAGCGCAGAAGGCATATTGCTGAAGTTAATATTAAACACTGTTTCCCCACGATGAGCGAAGTCGAGCAACAACAGCTGGTACTTAAAAATATGGAAAATACCGGTATTGCTATGGTTGAAACCGGTATGGCTTGGTGGTGGCCACAATGGCGGGTCAAAAAAGTATTGGGATCAATAAAAGGGCTTGAGCACTTTGAGCGCGTACAACAATCAGGAAAAGGCGTTTTATTACTTGTTCCACATATACTTCATCTTGAAATGACAAGTCGTGTAATGGGTTTGAAGTGCCAAGGTATTGGCTTTTACCGCCCACATAATAATCCGCTTATGGAATACTTTACTACCAATGGGCGTCTTCGCTCTAATGAATACATGGTTGGAAAAAAAGACGTAAAAGGATTATTAAAATCATTAAAAAATAAAAAACTGTGTTATTACTTACCCGATCAGGATTATGGCCGTAACCGCTGTGAGTTTGTGCCTTTTTATGCAGTGCCTGATACAGCAACAACCACCGGAACACTAATGTTTGCAGGTAGTAAAAACTGCGAAACAATGAGCTTAATTGCTTATAGGGATAACAACGGAAAGTATCACTTAGAAATCGTGCCTGAGCTTGAAAACTTCCCAAGCGGCGATAATAAAGCCGATGTAACACGTGTTAATCAGCGCATGGAACAATCAATAAATGCCGCCCCTGAACAATATATGTGGTTGCATAGACGCTTTAAAACACGACCCGATAAAGACGCCCCCTCTTTTTATTAAAGATGGGTTATTAAAATAACAAAGATGAGTGACAGCCATGTGGTTTTGGATTAGATATATACTTTTAGCTTTATTGTTAATTGGTGCAGCCATTTACTTTTTACTAAATGGTACGTCGTCACTTAATTATCAACAAACCACCAACGCTGCTGCTGAAGGGTTATCGCGGTTTTATGCATCAATTCGAGATAGAATTACTGTCAATAAAGACAATGACAAATTTGTCATTGAACTCGAAAAACCCGATCTTAGCCTCGACAGAGCGCTAAACCAACGCTCTTTTGTAGTAGAGCCTATGCCTTTAAATTGGAGTGGAGAAGTAGGCCCGCGTCGCTTTCAACGTGACTCAACCTTGCGTACTGTACTGACCCAATATGCTAATAACGAAGGTATTACTTTAATGTGGTACTTAAGCAAAGATTACGTAATAAAAGATCACTTTCGTATAGATAGCAGTTTTAACTCCGCTTTATACCGCGTTAGCCGCTCTATTAATGATGACTTTTCAAATGAAGTGTATGCGTTTTTCTGCCCTAAACAACGTGCAGCGGTGATTACCGAGCTACCGTCTGAATTTGTACGCTCAAACTGTTTAAAGCTAAGCAATTAACTACATTCGGTTTAATTTTGTTGATATGCGCTCAAATATTGCTGAGCGCATAACATTAAATTGCTCAATCTAGCCCAAATATTGCCTTCCAAACCGTGCTAACATTATTGATATTTTCACTAAACTCTTCGCGTTTAACGCAGCGACCTTGCTGGTCTAAGCTCAACACATGATAGCGTGAGCGATAGTCTATATACGCTTGAATAAGCTGCTTTTTTTGAATATCGCTGATACAGCCAATTTTAGCCGCATCAGTTAAAATTCTCACATTGTCAGAATTATCGCATAAGTGGGTAAACTCATGGGCATGTTTTAATACCAAGTATTGCGTTATAAACTCAATATCGGTCATGGCACCTACATCTTGTTTTAAGTCAAATTGCTGCGCATTGCCTTTAGCCAAATGGCCACGCATTTTTTCGCGCATTTTAATCACGTCTGCTTTTAAAGTATCTTCATCACGTTGTTGGCACAATATCTCGGCGCGAATTTGTGCAAATCGTGTTACTAATTCAGCTTGGCCTAAAATCAGCCTCGCTCTAACCAGCGCTTGGTGCTCCCATGTCCATGCTTGCGTTTGCTGATAATGATTAAAGCTTTCTAGATTAATAGCTAATAGCCCTGATGCACCTTCTGGACGCAGACGAGTATCTAACTCATATAAAATACCTGAGGCGGTACGGGTATTAAATAAATGCATTAATCGTTGTGCGAGTTTTAAATAAAACTGCCTTGAGTCAATCGCTTTATCACCATTGGTGTAGCTTGTACCATCATGGTTATGCACAAAGACTAAATCGAGATCCGAGTCATAACCCACCTCAAAACCGCCAGTTTTACCATACGCAATAACCGCAAACCCCTTGTTTTCATCATCGGTGTTAGGTGGCATACCAAAGCGTTTTACGCAGTGGTACCACGCAATATTTACAGCCTGATCGACTATCGCTTCAGCCAATGCTGTTAAGTGATCGCTTACTTTCATTACATCAATAACGCCCGTCGCATCAGCTGCGGCAATGCGTAATTGATGGGTTTGCTTAAACTGGCGCAGCGCTTCCATTTGCTGCTCTAAATCGTCATGTTCAATGCGTAAAAAATACTGTCTTATTTCATCTTTATACGCAGTTAATGGGGTTGGCTTGTAAAGCACAGCTGGGTCGATAAGTTCATCGAGCAAAATGGGGTATAATGAAATATGCTCGCCAATCCATTTACTGTGGCAACAAAGTAAAACCAATTGTTTTAGCGTTCCTGGATTTTCATACAGCAACTCTAGATAAGCGGTGCGCGAAATAATTTTATTTAATATTTGGCATACCGTTGCAAAGGCGCTAGCACTGGCATTAAAGTCGTTTAACTGTTTAAGTAATGCCGGCATTAATTTATCAAGAATATCGCGCCCACGATTGCCGACTTTAGCTTTAGAAAGTCGTTGTTTAAAGTCGTATAATGGTGTTTGCCACTCATCTCTGGGCTCATTTAAAAAGCTAACATCGCCGTGATCCCAAGCACTAATAAACGCCCCTTCACAGGTATCAAGTGGTTCAGTTTCTTCGCCTATAACCTGTGTAAATTCGTTATGTATTTGGCTCATCACATGTTCTATTTTCACAAGCGTTGCCGCAAAATCTGCCTGAGCGAGCAACACATTGAGTCGCTGTTGATTTAGCTCATCATCGGGCAGTGTTTGTGTTTGTTGATCATCAAATATTTGTAGGTATTGCTCTACTTTGCGTAAGTATAAGTAATTGCTTTTTAAATCTTTAGCTTCAAGCTCATCAATAACTTGGCTTAGTGTTAACTCTTTTAATGCAATTAATAAAGATTGCGTTTGTAAGTTTGCCTCTCTGCCACCTCGCACCATTTGCAAAGCCTGAACGATAAACTCCACTTCGCGAATGCCACCACCACCTAACTTAATATTATTGGTTAAGCGCTTACGACGCACCTCTTGGGCAATCATAAGCTTCATTTTTCTTAGCGACTCAATAACCGAAAAATCAATATAACGGCGATACACAAAAGGCTTTAATAACGTATTAAACTCCTGCCAATAAATGTTAGGCGTGCCAATTAAGCGCCCTTTTAACATCGCGTAGCGCTCCCAATCACGCCCTTGCTCTTGGTAGTAATCTTCAATGGCATTAAAGCTCATTACCAACGGACCACTTTCCCCAAATGGTCGCAAACGCATATCTACGCGAAAAACTTGGCCATCGACCGTACATTGATTAAGTGCTGTAATTAGCTTTTGGGCAACTTTAGTATAAAAGACAGATGCTTCAAGCGAGCGACGCCCACCTTGGGTTTTAACATTGCGAGGATATGCAAAAATAAGATCGATATCAGATGAATAATTGAGTTCTTGTCCACCTAGTTTACCCATTCCTAATACCATTAACGGTAACGGGTTGTTGTGCTCATCCAATGGCTCACCATTGGTTTTAGCGACATTTTTATAGGCCCATTGATTAGCACTGTCGATCAGTTT
This sequence comes from Pseudoalteromonas tetraodonis, assembly GCF_002310835.1. Lineage (NCBI taxonomy): Bacteria > Pseudomonadati > Pseudomonadota > Gammaproteobacteria > Alteromonadales > Pseudoalteromonadaceae > Pseudoalteromonas > Pseudoalteromonas tetraodonis. Next base: position 2,831,097 of record NZ_CP011041.1, read on the forward strand.
ATTAGCAAGTTCACTAATATATTTAATACTATTTTCAATCGGGTTTTTGCAGCATAAATCTAAAAAAGCCACCTTTAACCAGTATTTTTCTCGGTATTGGCGCAGTAACTTATGGCACTCACTCTCTTCTATTTTAGTTATATCTAGCTGTGTAAAAGGGTCTAAAATTTCTCTATTTTTAATTTCGTGTTCACACAGTAACCAAGACAGTAGCGCAGGTTGAGAGCTTAAGCTGCGCCAAGCAAAATCACTTAACGCCAATAGCCGTATTATCTGCTGCTGGTTTTGTTGCTCTGGGTACAGCGCGGCAAAGCGTGTTTCACCGAGTTTTTGTAATTCAATAGGAAGCTGCGTGTCGTTACTCATCAATACCCTCTTTTATCTCACCAATAACCATACTAGAATGGTTAAAAACCTATCAAGGTAAATCTATTTAGGAACACCATGTCATATTTGTCATTATCTAACACTAGTTTAGTTGCGATTGCTATTAGTTTTGTGGTTATTTGTGTCATCATCATCAGTTTAAGAATTGTTACTCAAATAAAAGCAAAACAAGCACTTAAAGAAGAATTGGCGCAACATGATAACTTTGCAATGGGGATTAGTTTTGCCTCTGAAATATCTGTTGTTATAGCCACCATGGCGTTTTTATTTGATGAAATTAGTATTAGCACCGCACAATCAAACCCATTAAAAGTGATTTTGTTAATTGTGCTGCTCTTTTCATTTATTAAAATGGGGCATTTAATCCATCGTAAATGGATATTACGCCGCTTTAATGAAGAAGCCGCAATACTAAAGCAAAACGTCTGTGCTGCGCTGGTTGACTCGGGGATGCTTATTGCCAATTGTATTTTAGCGCTGGGTTTATATACATGGACACATACTCAGGGGTTTAGTAATTTATTAATTGCCTCAGTAAGCTTTTTTGTGTTGCAAGGAATGTTTGCTTTGGACAGTAAAATACGTGAATACCGCTTTGCTAAAGCAAATCAAGGCGCCTCATTGCAAAGTAATTTTGGCTTAGAAAATACCTCTATTGGTATTCGCTATGCGGGTAAGTCAATTGGATTAGCACTTGCGGCGTATGCTGGTTTATCTAGTGCGGCCTTTCAAAATGGTAAAATGGTAGAAAACTTATTTACCTTGGTAATGCATTGCGGTGTGATGTGGCTGTTACTATACTGTTTAACGTATATTATAAAAATTATTTCAATGCCTAATATCGACACCGCACTTGAAGTCGATCATCAAGATAATATTGGTATTGCGTGTATTGAATTTGCTGTATTTTGTGCTATTGGTTACTTACTTATAAGTATGTTTTCAATTTAGTACCAAACTGGTTAAATTAAGCCGTTACTAAACGTCCCTATTTAATAGTCTGGTAAATTAACAGGGACTTTAGGCATATGGAAATAAAAACAGCGAGTTATCTCTTAATTGATATAGACAACGAGTTTAGCCATTCATTTATTAAACACTATATAAACTCAAATGATCCAGCTAAAAAAGACATCGTTATTGCCGGAGCTAATACCCAAAAGCTGGTTAAAATGATGTTTGATGAACTCGTTAAAGATTATTGCTATTGCGATATTGAAAACGAAATAAGCATTTCTGAGCTGGCCAGCTACCTACACGAACACCACAATATTCAGGGGGTACTGTTTAACCAAACAGATTACTTGCTCGCCGATGATACACAGCGCTTTATTTATAATTCACTGCATGAAAAACGCTATATGGTTATTCAAACAGATCAAGGGTATGAAATTAAGCCCATAAAAGATGAATGCCATTCAAACCATTTATCGTGTGATACCGACATAGCTCAAACTGCACAAGAGTTAACAGAGCTTTTAACCCCCGAATATGAAAAATAAATAATTGCACCCAAGCCTTTGCTTACTTACCATAGAGAGATATAACTTCTATGTAAAAAAGTGATTTGCCATGCGAGTGCCCCATATTTATCAATCATCACCGATTGCTCTCAACACCCCTTTAAATCTTGACGATGACGCTGCAGGCCATGTAGGTCGTGTGCTACGAATGAAAGTGGGCGAGCAGGTTTCTATGTTTAATGGTGAAGGGGGTGAATTTCTCAGTGAAATTATTGAAGTGAGCAAAAAAACCGTTGTTGTTATGCCCCTTGAATTTAATCCTCATGACGTTGAATCGCCATTAAAGATTCATTTAGGCCAGTGTGTATCCCGTGGTGATAAAATGGATTTTACCATTCAAAAGTCGGTTGAATTAGGGATCACTGAAATAACACCTATTTTTAGCCAGCGATGCGGCGTAAAACTCAGTGGCGACCGCCTAGAAAAAAAACACCAGCAATGGCAAAAAATAGCCATTGCTGCTGCAGAGCAGTCTGGGCGTAACTTTGTACCAATCATTAATCCTCCCGTAGATTTAAAACACTGGCTTGAACAGCAAACCGATGCAATTAAATTAACCTTACACCCGCGCGCCGAGCACAGCATTAAAACCATTACTGTTCCTGATGGTGGCGTGCGATTTTTAGTGGGCCCTGAAGGGGGATTTACCGATGATGAAATGGCGCAAACTAAACAACAAGAATTTGTAGATATTCGCTTAGGTCCGCGAGTACTTCGCACAGAAACAGCAGCGTTAACCGTTTTAAGTGCACTGCAATTACAATTTGGCGATTTAGCTAATTGAAATAACTAAAAGCACCCACATATCAAGATTACAGTTGTAAAAAACACATAAATTAAGGCACAGCGCATGGCAATTAAGTTAGGTATTATTTCAGATCCTATTAGTGGATTTAATATTAAAAAAGACACCGGTTTTGCAATGATGATGCAAGCACAAACCCGTGGCTACGAAATTTACTACATGGAAATGGATGATTTATCGCTGCGTCAAGGCAATGCCTACGCCACTGCAGCCAAAGCTCAAGTTTTTGATAACGCTCAAAAGTGGTACCAACTTGAAGAAAAAGAAACCATAGCGCTGGCTGATTTAGACGTTATTTTAATGCGTAAAGATCCGCCTTTTGATACTGAATATATTTACGCAACGTATATTTTAGAGCGTGCAGAACAAGCAGGCACATTAGTGATTAATAAACCACAAAGCTTGCGCGACGCCAATGAAAAACTCTTTACAGCTTGGTTTAGTGAACACACGCCAGATACATTAGTAACACGCAGCCAAAAACAAATCCGTGAGTTTTTAGCCCAGCATAAAGATATTATTTTAAAACCGCTTGATGGCATGGGTGGCGCCTCTATTTTTAGAGTAAAAGCCGATGATGCTAATATAGGCGTAATATGCGAAACCTTAACCGAGCATGGTAGCCGCTTTGCCATGGCGCAAAATTATATCCCAGAGATCACTCAAGGCGATAAGCGCGTATTGGTTGTTGATGGTGAAGTGATTCCTTATTGCTTAGCGCGTATTCCACAAAATGGCGAAACACGCGGTAATTTAGCCGCAGGCGGTCGTGGTGAAGCCCGCCCAATTAGCGAATCAGATCTTAAAATTGCAAAGGCGGTCGCCCCTACTTTGAAAGAAAAAGGCTTAATATTTGTAGGTTTAGATATTATTGGTGATAAGTTAACTGAGATTAACGTAACAGCGCCAACCTGCGTAAAAGAAATTGAAGCCGCTTACGATATTTCAATTACCGGCATTTTATTTGACGCCATAGAGAAAAAGCTTAATAAATAAATTATCACTGAATCAGTTCAAAGATATAAAGCGATGACGCTTATCGTGTCATCGCTGAAAACTCGAATAAATTTTTAGTGTTAAAACATGGGACTATGCCATACTCAAGATTCAATAACTAAAAGGGTAAAACTTATGCAGTCATTAGAAAATCACTTTTTAATCGCAATGCCATCAATGCAAGACCCTTTTTTTAAACGTGCCGTCACTTATATTTGTGAACACAACGAAGAAGGCGCTATGGGATTGGTGATCAATCAGCCGATTGATGTCACCGTAGGTGAGTTACTCGACAAAATTGATATTGATAACGATAAATCTCAACATGCCGCGCAAGTGACTGTGTTTGCTGGCGGGCCGGTAAAAACAGACCGTGGCTTTGTGCTACATTCACCTAAACCTGGGTACTCGGCAAGCCAAAAGTTGAGCAGTGATATTATGATCACAACCTCAAAAGATGTGTTAGCCACGTTAACCACAGCCCAAGCACCCGAGCAATTTATTATTACTTTAGGCTACTCCGGTTGGGAACAAGGCCAATTAGAGCAAGAGCTATTAGACAATAGCTGGCTGATCATTAAAGCCGATCCTAAAATAATTTTTGATACTCCAGTAGAAAAACGCTGGGAAATGGCAGTCTCTATGCTTGGTTTTGATATTGGCCAATTAAGCCCCGAAGCCGGACATGCTTAATAACATAAAAGATATACATGACTAAAAAAACAGTAAAGCCGCAGGGTGAGCGCACCGTTATGGGATTTGACTTTGGTACCAAGAGTATTGGTATTGCTATTGGTCAAGAGCTCACTGGCAGTGCGACCAGCTTAAAGGCGGTGAAAGCCCAAGATGGCATCCCTAATTGGGATGACATTGCTGTGCAAGTAAAAGAATGGCAACCCGATTTAATGGTTGTCGGGTTACCGCTAAACATGGATGGCACCTCACAAGAGGTTACCTTTAAAGCTAAAAAATTTGCTAATCGTTTGCACAACCATTACGGCATTGCAGTTCATACTCAAGATGAACGCTTAACTACCGCTGATGCTAAAGCACGGTTATTTGAACGTGGTGGCTATAAAAATTTAGGTAAAGGTAACGTAGATAATATGTCTGCGGTGATCATTCTAGAGAGCTTTTTTGAAGCCAGTTATGGTGAATAAAGAACTTAACCCACATAAAAAAAGCGCCTAAGGCGCTTTTTTTATGTGGGTTAAGACTAAGTCATATTGCCTTTGTCATCAAGGCCATCAATGGTCACACCTTGTAAGAAGCCTGCGCCTTGTTGCTCGTTATTACGTAGTTTAATCATCAAGCGTAAGTCATTTGGCGAATCCGCATGATGCAGCGCATCGGCATAATTAATACGTTGCTGTCTGTAAAGCTCAAACAGCGCTTGGTCAAAGGTTTGCATGCCCATCTCTGTTGATTTAGCCATGGTTTCTTTAATGCCACCAATATTACCGTTTTTAATTAGCTCACTGACCATTGGCGTATTAAGTAATACCTCAATGGCAGCAACACGCCCTTCCCCATCAGAGGTAGGAATAAGTTGCTGAGCAATGATAGCGCGTAAATTTAATGCTAAGTCATATTTAAGCTTATCGTGCTTTTCTTTTGGTACTAAGTGCATAATGCGGTCAATAGCTTGATTAGCATTGTTAGCATGCAAGGTGGCAACACATAAATGACCCGTTTCTGCAAAGCTCAACGCATATTCCATGGTTTCTTGCGAACGAATTTCACCAATTAAAATAACATCAGGCGCTTGGCGCAAAGAGCTTTTAAGTGCCGATTCAAAGCTTTCAGTATCTAAACCCACTTCACGTTGGGTAATAATACTTTTTTGATGTTCATGCACAAATTCAATCGGATCTTCTATGGTTAAAATATGCCCACGTTGATTGCGATTTCTATAACCAATAAGTGCCGCCAAAGACGTTGATTTACCGGTTCCCGTACCACCTACAAATAACACGAGTCCGCGCTTTGACATAATCACATCGGTCAATGCAGAGGGTAATCCAAGCTCTTTAACATCGGGTATTTTAGTGACAATTCGACGAATAACCATGCCCGCTCTGTCGCGTTGCCAAAAAGCCGAAATACGAAAGCGCCCTTCGCTAGTTGCAATCGCAAAGTTACATTCTTTAGTGTTATGAAACTCTGCTTTTTGTTTTTCACTCATCGCTGATTCGACTAACTCTAGCGCTTGCTCATCTGTTAATTTATCGTCATTAAGAGGAGTTAGCTCGCCGTTAATTTTAGCGCTAATAGGAAGTTGGCTCGATACAAATAAATCAGAGCCTTTTTTGTCGATCATTATTTGTAAAAAGTGATTTAAAGATAAAGTCATAATAATTCCTTAAGCGCTAAACTGCGTCTTATCTTGCGCTTTTGTATACGCCGCTGAGTGAGTGATAATGCCACGGTTAACTAAGCTTGTTAAACATTGATCCATGGTTTGCATGCCTTGCGACGCACCGGTTTGAATTGATGAGTACATTTGTGCAATTTTATCTTCACGGATTAAGTTACGAATAGCAGGCGTTGCCAACATGATTTCGTGTGCAGCCACTCGCCCTCCCCCTACTTTTTTTATCAGTGTTTGCGAAATAACTGCACGTAATGACTCAGAGAGCATAGAGCGGATCATATCTTTTTCTTCGCCAGGGAATACATCAATAATACGGTCAATGGTTTTAGGTGCAGAGGTCGTATGCAAAGTACCAAACACCAAGTGACCGGTTTCCGCAGCGGTCATAGCAAGGCGAATAGTTTCTAAATCTCGTAACTCACCCACTAAAATAACATCAGGGTCTTCACGGAGTGCGCTGCGTAGTGCGTTAGAAAAGCTATGTGTATCACGATGAACTTCCCGCTGATTAATTAAGCTGAGTTTATTATCGTGAACAAATTCGATAGGATCTTCGATGGTCAGCACATGATGGTGCTTGGTCTGATTAATGTAATCGACCATCGCCGCAAGCGTGGTCGACTTACCTGAACCTGTAGGGCCCGTGACTAACACTAGGCCTCGAGGGTTATCTGAAATTTGTTTAAATATTTCAGGTGCGCCTAAATCTTCAAGAGTGAGTACGTCACTCGGGATAGTACGAAACACAGCAGCAGGGCCACGATTAGAGTTAAAGGCATTTACACGAAAACGTGCTAAATTAGGGACTTCAAAAGAAAAATCCACTTCGAGATTTTGTTCATAGTCCTTACGCTGGTTATCGTTCATAATGTCATAAACCAGACTGCTGACTTCTTTATCTCCAAGTGCTGGTATATTAATACGTCGCACATCGCCATCAACACGTATCATAGGTGATACCCCTGATGATAAGTGCAAATCTGATGCTTTATGTTGCACACTAAATGCCAATAATTCGGTGATATCCATTTATGACTCCACAACTAACTGATAAATATATGGTTACAATAGCAGAACGACTCACATCCGCCTACGCTAGAATTGCAGAGGCAGCGCACAAAGCACAACGTAATAGTAACGATATTACGTTACTTGCAGTATCTAAAACCAAACCCGCTACTGATATTATGGCAGCTTATGAGCAAGGGCAACGTCAATTTGGTGAATCTTATGTTCAAGAGGCTGTAGATAAAATAGCGCAACTAGACACATTTAGCGATATTGTTTGGCATTTCATTGGCCCTATTCAGTCAAATAAAAGTGCTTTAGTGGCTGCCAATTTTGCTTGGGTGCAAAGTGTAGACAGACTTAAAATAGCCAAGCGATTAAACAGTCAACGCCCTGAGACAATGCCGCCACTTAATGTACTTATTCAAGTGAATATTAGCGAAGAAGAAGCAAAGTCTGGTTGTCACCCAAATGAAATCGCTGAGCTGGCGCAATATATAGATCAATGTGCCCATTTAAAGCTGCGCGGACTGATGGCTATTCCCGCTAAAAGTGACGATGCAAACACGCAAATTCAATATTTTGAGCAATTACAAACTTGCTTTGATAAACTACAGACCCAATATCCTCATATAGATACGTTGTCGATGGGGATGAGTAACGATGTAGAAGCTGCCATAGCGGCAGGTTCAACCATGGTGAGGATCGGCACAGATATTTTTGGAACACGAACTTAAAAGGTGATAACAGACATATGTCAGATAAAAAAATCGCATTTATAGGCACAGGTAATATGAGCTACGCCATCATTGGTGGCATGGTAAAAAACGGCTTTAACGCAAATAATATTATTGCGACTAACCGCAACCAAGAAAAACTAGCTAAGGTAGCTGCCGATTTCAAAGTGCAAACCACCAGTGACAATAACGAAGCTATGCGCGATGCCGATGTCATTGTTTTGTCTGTTAAACCACAAATGATGGGCGATTTATGCCAATCATTTCAAGATTCAGGTGTCGACTTTAGCGATAAATTATTTATCTCAGTCGCGGCAGGCTTAACCGTTAAGCGCTTACGTGAAATGCTTGGTCAAGATGTAAAAATGGTACGTTGTATGCCAAATACGCCATCATTACTTGGTCGTGGTGTATCGGGCTTGTATGGCGCTGGCGAAACGCAAAGCGAACATGAGTTTGTACAGCAAGTATTTGAGTGTACCGGCATCGTTGTATGGGTTGAAAAAGAGTCGCAAATAAACGATGTGATTGCTGTTACCGGCTCTTCACCGGCTTACTTTTTCTTATTTATGGAAGCCATTGAAGAAAAAGCCAAAGCGCTTGGGTTTAGTGATGAAGACGCACGCCGCTTAGTGCAGCAAACCGCCCTTGGCGCAGCTGAAATGGCACTTAGCCAAACTGATATTAGCATTTCACAATTACGTTCAAATGTGACATCAAAAGGCGGTACCACGCATGCAGCCGTTGAGCATTTAAAAGCACAAGGTTTAACTAAAACCGTAGGCGATGCAATGGATGCGTGTATTGCGCGTGCAGTGCAAATGGAACAAGAACTTTAAAACCATTTTTTATTGAAGGTTATACTATGAATGCCATGCAATTTTTAATTAGCACCTTGTTTGATCTATTTTTAATGGTGGTACTACTGCGTTTTTGGCTACAGTGGGCAAAAGCCGACTTTTACAACCCAATGAGCCAATTTGTGGTCAAAGCCACTTCGTTTGCAGTTAACCCGCTGCGAAAAATCATTCCAGGGCTAGGCGGGCTTGATTTAGCCTCTTTGTTGCTGGCATTTATAGTGGCTGCGGCAAAAATAAGTACCCTAATGTGGCTGATTTATAGCTCTTGGGCTATTCAGCCTGTGCTTATACAGGCGCTAATAACTGTTTTAAAAGAAGGTTTAAACTTAGTTTTTTGGGTATTAATTATCCGCGCTATTTTAAGCTGGGTAAGCCAAGGCTATAACCCAATTGAAGCGGTATTCCATCAGCTTACTGAGCCAATGTTAAAGCCCATCCGTAAAATTTTACCGCCATTAGGGGGATTAGATTTATCGGTACTGGTACTAATCATCGGCATTCAGTTTTTACAAATGCTGCTAATGGACCTTTTAGCTTAAGCATAACGTAATATAAAAGAGGCCTAGTGCCTCTTTTTTACATACTCAGGAGTTAACCATGCAACGTTTAATAAAGTTTTGTTTTATTGCTTGTCTCGCTTTAGCATTTAATGCGCACAGCGCACAAGAAAAAGGCGCTCAATATAAAGAACTAGGCCCTTGGCAAGTTCATTACATAGCCTTTCCATCAACGTTTATTCAGCCACAAATAGCCAAAACATATGGCTTGGAACGCAGTGGCTACAAAGGTATTGTTAATATTTCCATCTTAAAAAATGATACTGATAAAACAGCGCAAAAAGCGACATTACAAGGCACCGCTAGAAATTTATTAGGCAATAAACAAAGCCTCAACTTTAAAGAAGTCGTTGAAGGCGATTCTGTTTATTACCTAGCACAAGTAGATTACACCAACGAAGAAATTTTACGTTTTGAAATTGAAATCCAACAAGGTAACCAGTTCCAAACATTAAAATTTCAGCAAAAATTTTACGTAGATTAAATATGACCAACACCTTAGTACTTGCAACCGGCAATCCCGGAAAAGTAAATGAGCTGGCTAACATGCTCAGCTCGCTTAACATTAATGTAGTACCACAAAGCGACTTTAATGTCAGTGACGTGGCCGAAACAGGCACCACGTTTGTAGAAAACGCGATAATTAAGGCACGTCATGCAGCTAAAATAACTGGATTACCGGCTATTGCTGATGATTCGGGATTAGAAGTTGATAGCTTAAATGGCGCACCCGGCGTTTACTCTGCCCGCTTTGCAGGTAAAGGCGCAAGTGATCAAGATAATATCGATAAATTACTGGCTGATTTAGGCGATAACCCTAACCGCCGTGCTCGTTTTTGGTGTGTATTGGTACTGATGCGTCACGCCGACGACCCTACCCCACTTATTTGCAGTGCTAGCTGGGAGGGCGAAATTACCCTTAGCCAACACGGTGAAGGTGGCTTTGGCTACGATCCTATCTTTTTTGTGCCATCAGAAAATTGCACCAGTGCAGAGCTGACAAAAGCGCAAAAAAATGCACTGAGTCATCGTGGGCAAGCACTTAAAATGTTACTGCAAGAGCTACAACACAAAGGCGGCCTGTGAACCTTCCTCCACTTAGTTTATATGTGCATGTGCCATGGTGCGTGCAAAAATGCCCGTACTGCGATTTTAATAGCCACGGGCAAAAAGGTGACATCCCTGAAGCTGAGTATGTACAGCATTTAATCGACGATTTAAAAGCTGATTTACACTTAGTACAAGAGCGTAAAATTCACAGTATTTTTATAGGTGGCGGCACACCAAGTCTATTAACCGGCGCGGCATACACCCGTTTACTCAAGGAAGTAGATAGCCTAATTGGCTTAAGCGATAACTGTGAAATAACCCTTGAAGCAAATCCCGGCACAGTCGAAACGGGCCGTTTTAAAGATTATGTAAAAGCAGGCATTAACCGTATCTCTATCGGCGTGCAAAGCATGCAGAACGATAAGTTAAAAGCCCTAGGTCGAATTCATGGTGCCGATGAAGCCAGTTATGCTGCACAGCAAGCCAGTGAAGCAGGGTTAAATAGCTTTAACCTTGACTTAATGCATGGCTTACCAGGGCAGTCTCTTGATGATGCACTGAGTGATTTAAAACAAATTATTGCGCTCAATCCACCGCATATTTCTTGGTATCAGCTCACCATTGAGCCAAATACGCAATTTGCTTCAAAACCGCCGACTTTGCCACAAGATGAAACCTTATGGGATATTCAAGAGCAAGGCCAAGCATTATTAGCACAAGCTGGCTATCAGCAATATGAAATATCAGGGTATGCAAAACCTGGCTATCAATGCCAACATAACTTGAATTATTGGCGGTTTGGCGATTATCTTGGCATTGGCTGCGGCGCTCATGGTAAGGTTACTGATGCGAAAACGGGGGTGATAACACGCACTGAAAAGGTAAAACACCCTCGGGGCTATATGGATATTATTAAACCCTACTTGTACAAAAGCTGGCAAGTAGAGCAAGACGACTTAGCGTTTGAATTTTTTATGAATCGCTTTCGTTTAATAGAGCCATGCCCTATAAATGATTTTAATGCGCTGACGCAGCAACCACTGCAAAGCCAACAGCATGCACTAGATAAAGCCATTAATGCCGGTTTACTAACAAAAACAGACAGCCACTGGCACGTTACACTCCAAGGGCAACGTTTTTTAAATGATCTACTTGCGTTATTTGTTTAGTGACAATAATAGGTTTCTAACAACAAAAGGGAAACGAATGCGTAAACTTACTCTAATTGCTGCCACCATTAGTGTGGCACTGCTTGCAGGTTGCCAACAAGCAACACAACAATCAACGCCTGCACCTGCGGTTCAAGCTCAACCTGTTCAAAGTGAAATTGACAAAGCGAATGCTTTTTTTGAAGACACTTTTAATCGTGATGTCATGAGCAGCCCGGTTTATCAAACCTACATGGGCATCAAAAAAGATTACGATAAATGGGATGACAACAGCGAAGAAAAAGCCCTTAAAGACTTGGCACAAGCTAAAGCCGATTTGGTCACACTCAACAGCATTAATCGTGCGCAATTAGATACAGCAACCCAAGTAAGTTATGATTTAAAAAAACAAGATTTAGAAGCCAGCATTGCTGATTTCAAATGGCGTTACCACAACTACCCTGTAAACCAAATGTTTGGTACGCACTCTATGGTGCCGGCTTTTTTAATCAACCAGCATCAAATTAGCAACGTAAAAGAAGCCAACGATTACATTGCTCGTTTAAATGGGGTACCGGGTGTATTTGATCAGCTTATTACTGGCTTAGAAATTCGCGCCGATAAAAACATCATCGCGCCTAAATTTGTATTCCCACACGTCATTGATTCAAGCAAAAACATCATTAAAGGTGCGCCGTTTGAACAAGGTGAAGATTCTACGCTTTTAGCTGACTTTAAACGCAAAGTTAATGCCTTAGAAATAGACCAAGCTGAAAAAGATGCACTTATTAGTAAAGCGACTGAAGCATTAAAAACAGCGGTTAAACCTGCTTACTCTAAGTTAATTAACTACATTGCACAGTTAGAAAAACGTGCTGATGACCGTGACGGTGCTTGGAAATTCCCTAATGGCGAAGCGTTTTACAATAACGCACTGAAACGCACCACCACGACAGACCTTACAGCAAAAGAGATTCATGCCATTGGCCTTGCTGAAGTATCACGTATTCATGATGAAATGCGTGCCATTAAAGATAAAGTCGGTTTTGAGGGCGACTTAAACGCCTTTATGCAGTTTATGAAAACCGACAAGCAATTTTATTTAGCTAACACTGAAGCAGGTAAAGCACAGTACCTAAGTGAAGCTAAAGGCTTAATTGATAACATGAAAACACGCTTAGATGAGCTGTTTATTGTAAAACCAAAAGCCGACATGATTGTAAAACGTGTTGAAGCATTCCGTGAAAAAGCGGCAGGTAAAGCGTTTTATCAACAACCTGCGCCAGATGGTTCTCGCCCAGGTATTTACTACGCCAACCTATACGACATGGAAGCAATGCCTACTTACCAAATGGAAGCCTTGGCTTATCATGAGGGGATTCCAGGTCACCATATGCAAATTGCCATTTCACAAGAACTTGAAGGTGTACCTAAGTTCCGTAAATTTGGTGGTTACACAGCCTACATTGAAGGCTGGGGGTTATACTCAGAATTACTACCAAAAGAAATGGGCCTTTACGAAGACCCGTATTCAGATTTTGGTCGCTTAGCCATGGAATTATGGCGTGCATGTCGTTTAGTGGTTGATACCGGTATTCACGCAATGAAGTGGACTCGTCAAGAAGGTATTGATTACTACGTTAACAACACCCCTAACGCCACTTCTGACGGTGTGAAAATGGTTGAGCGTCATATTGTAATGCCATCTCAAGCAACGGCTTACAAAGTAGGTATGCTGAAAATTTTAGAACTACGTGAAGATGCTAAAATGCAACTTGGCGATAAGTTTGATATCCGCCAGTTCCACGATGTAGTGCTTAAAAATGGCCCTGTACCATTAAACGTACTAGAAAACTTCGTTAATGAGTGGATTGCCAGCAAACAAGCTTAATTTTTAAGTATTTACTTAAAGGTATAAAAGGTCGCAATTGCGGCCTTTTGTTTTATAAAGCAAAAAATTAAGCTAGGATAAAGTTGGAATTCAAGGAGAACAGAATGGATCTAAGCATACAGCTACTCAATGCGCGTATTAAACAACAGCAGTTTGATGAGCTAGATAACGATTTTAAAAAGCTCACTGAGGCACAGCAAGTAATACAGCTTAATTACCTGTTTGAAAGTGCGCTACGCATGAGTATTAAATACGATTTTATGCAAAACATCGCCGTGCGTATTTTAACCACCAATACGCCACCAGCGCCGTTTATTGAAAAACTAACCAGTTTAGACGCGCTGAGTTTTTTTACGCCTGCACTTAAATTAAATAAGGGATTTATTAGTACAGACGACTCTGGCAATAACGCCCTGCATAATGTATTTAAGCAAGCAATGCCCACACAACTGCCTTTTAACTATGTTCGCTCGTTAATGTTATTTGAATCTAACGAAGAGTTACTACATGCATTAGCACATACAAATAAGCAAGGGCTCACTCCGGTTGCCAGTTACATCGCCTATGCACATAAGCCAAACATTCCGGTAAAACATGAATTTTCGGCCTTGCTCGCATTAATGGAAATAGAGCAAAAACAAAATCCTGCAGCAAAATTACAAATACTTGAGGCATTAAAAAATAATCCCCCAAGCGAGATAACCTTGCTACTGAGCGCCGCTTATTTACAGCGCTCTACTGAACAAGTGGCGGCTCTAATCTGATAAGTAATATTCTACGCTGGTAACAACACGTACGTTTTTAATTTGCGGCGTGTTTGAATCCCGATCGCTAATGCTAAACTGCCCTTGGCGAGCGGTTTTAATTTTACCTAAGCGTGAATTTGAATCTTTAGCAAACTTATCTGCCACTTCACGGGCTTTTTCTGTGGCTTCTTGCACCATGGCTGGTTTTATATCGTTAAGCCCAGTAAAAATATACTCAATACGGGTTTGATAGTTGTCTTGCACAATAGCTATATTTTGTTTAGCTAACTGACTCACTTTGCTCAGTGCGTTTTTAACTTTATCAGGAGCATTGGAGTAAACAATAATATTTGAGCTAATAACATACCTAAACTTTTGGTTATCATTCGCGTATTCACGGGCTTGCTTATCAATAATAGATTGAGTACCTGTCGATATTTCTTGATCATCAAAGCCGTGTAACTTTAAAAAAGCAATCACCGCATCATTTTTTTGCTCAACTCGCTCAACAAGCTTTTCAAGATTGTTGTCGGCATCGTTAAACTGCAAAGGCCAAATAACGGTATCTGCCACAACTTCACGTTCAGCTAACCCTTTTACCTGCACCGTGCGCTCCATCCCTTTAATATCAAGCGCAGCCCCTTTTATAATAAAACCCAATGCAATTAGGCCAATGCTTAAACACGCTGCTGCCATAAAAACGGTTACATTCGATATTTTATTCACCTTAGTCTCCTTGACCGATATCAATAATAAGCACGTTCACGCTCGAAAAAACACTATAAACAGGTTACATTGAGAAGGTATAGATAGCAAAACTTAATCAGCCAAGGAAACGCAATGAGTCTAAAACGTATTAGCCAGTTTTTTAATCCAAGCTCAGTCGCTGTTATTGGGGCATCAAACACCCCTACTCGGGCTGGTAATGTGGTAATGCGTAATTTATTACAAGGCGGGTTTAAAGGGCCCATCATGCCTGTTACACCCAATCATACTGCAGTGCATGGCGTATTGGCTTACTCAAGTATTGAAGCCCTTCCCAAAGTACCTGATTTAGCCGTTATCTGTACCAATAAAAACACCTTAATGAAAATTATTGAGCAGCTAGGTACGCTGGGGTGCCAAAGCGCTATTATTATTGCTGATGGCCTAACAGGTACCCAAAAACAAGAACTTAAAGATAACGCTGCAAAGCATAAAGTGACGCTGCTTGGCTCAAATTGCTTAGGGTTACTTATTCCGCATATAGGTTTAAACGCGAGTTTTTCGCACACTGTTGCCACGCCAGGTAAACTGGCTTTTGTGTCGCAATCAGCGGCTGTTTGTTCAACGATTCTTGATTGGGCTAAAAATAAAGAAATTGGCTTTTCATACTTTGTATCTATGGGAGATTGTTTAGATATTGAGTTTGACGAAATACTCGACTTTTTAGGCCGCGACGCTAAAACCAAAGCTATCCTACTTTACATAGATAACATTAATGATATTCGCAGCTTTATTTCTGCCGCGCGTGCGGCGGCATTTTCTAAGCCCGTGATCGCTATTAAAACAGGCAGAACCAGTGCAGGCGCTCTTGCCGCTGAAATACACACCGGCGGAAAACAAAGCTCAGATGCAGTATATGATGCCATGTTTCAACGTGCAGGGATGTTGAGAGTAAATGATTTGCGTGAACTCTTTGCCGCCACTCAAACCTTAGCAATGCACCCCAAATTACTGCAAGTAGAGCAGCTAACTATATTAACTAATGGCGGCGGCCCTGGAGTGATGGCCGTTGATGAACTTATTCAAAGCTCAGGTAAACTTGCTCAGCTTAGTGATGAAACGCGCGAAGCACTCAATAAAGTGATCCCACATTCAGACACAACATCAAACCCTGTCGATATATTTGGCGATTCTGCGCCAGTGCGTTACAAACACGCATTAGAAATACTGCTTAATGCTAAAGAAGTTAAAAACTTACTGATCATTCATACTCCATCGGCATTGGCCCCGAGTGAAAATTACGCTCAGGTTATTGTTGAGGCACTGAACAAATTACCAAAAATGGCACGCCCGTATGTGATCACTAATTTCATGGGAGAAGATGCCGCCTTCGCAGCCAGACGCATCTGCGCAAATAACGCCATTCCGACCTATCGTACCCCAGAAGGCGCAGTTGGTGCCTTTATGCACTTAGTAAGCTATCGTCGTAACCAAAAACATTTAACCCAAACGCCAGAATCAAACACCGATGATGCAACTATTAATAAAGTAGCAGCGAAAGCAGCTATTAAAGAGTTTTTAAATGATGAGCAACATTACTTATCAACCCATCAAGCGAGTCAAATTTTAAGTAGCTACGGTATAGACTGTATCCAAACTGAAGTAGCCTACACCCCTACTGAGGCAAAAGAGCAAGCAATAGAGCTAGGTTTTCCGGTCGCATTAAAGTTGATGAGCCCCAGCATTCCCTCTAAGTCTGAAGTCGGTGGCGTAGTACTCAACCTCAATGATGCGCAAGAGGTAGAACAAACGGCATTTGCCATGCTGTTAAGAATAAAAAACACCTACCCTGATGCTATTATTGATGGCTTTTCGTTACAAAAAATGGCGCCTAGAGCAGGTGCCAATGAGCTGCGCATAGCCATTAAAACAGAGCCTAATTTTGGGCCAGTTATTTTATTAGGTGAAGCTGGCACAGGGCTTGAGTACGCTCAAGCGGCGGTGGCCTTGCCACCACTGAATATGAATCTAGCTAAATATTTAATTGCCGCCGCCCATGATAAAGGAGTCCTTAAAGATCGCATTCTGCCAGAAAAAGTAGATAAATATCGTTTATGTGCGCTACTGACCCGAATTTCTCAACTCGTTGTCGATCAACCCGATATCACCTCATTAGAGCTAAATCCTATTTTAGCCAGTAATGGGCAGTTTTTAGTCCTTGATGCCACCATGAACCTAAATCAGTATCAGGTTCAGGCGCACCGAAAACGTTTATCAATCCGCCCTTATCCTATTGAGTTGGTTGAAACGGTGACCCTAAAAAATAAGACCTTAGCAACGCTCAGACCAATCAAACCAGAAGATGAGCAGGCACATCAAGAGTTTGACCGCTCCTTAAGCAAAGAAGATAGATACAAGCGCTTTTTTGGTGAATTGCCACAATTTAACCATGATCAACTCGCTAAAATGACGCAAATTGATTACGACCGCGAGATGGCATTTATTGTTACCCAAACACAAGACGAGCAACAGCACACATTAGGGGTTTCGCGAGTGATTATGGATCCCGATAACTTACAAGCAGAGTTTGCCATTGTGGTACGTTCTGATTGCCAAGGACTTGGGTTAGGGCGTATTTTAATGAACGCGGCTATTTCTCACTGCAGACGCCAAGGCGTGAAAACGGTTGAAGGTATCACCCTGCCAGAAAATACCGGCATGATTGAGTTGGCTCGTAAACTCGGGTTTAAAATAAGTCGTGATTTTGAAGAAGGCAGTATCAATATGCTGCTCACATTGTAATAGGTACTATGCGTAAACTAAGACAAACCATAAACCAAGTATTTGAAGCGTCAGGTAAGTATCAGCGAGCGGGACACATTTTAGATGTCATACTGATCAGCATAATTATGATTAATGTGGTGGCGATTGTGCTTGAGTCGGTGCACAGCATCGCAACCGAGTACTATAGCGAGTTTTTAATCTTGGAGCTGGTATCAGTGGCTATATTTAGTGCTGAATACCTAATACGTGCTTGGACTTGTGTCGATCGCGTAAAGTACGCCTCCATGAATTGCTCAAATACACAAAAACGGATTCGATATATTTTATCACCACTGGCAATTATCGATTTAATTGCCATTTTGCCTAGTTTATTAATGTTTTTCTTTGCTATCGATTTACGTTTTTTACGGGTACTGCGGTTGTTGCGGGTATTTAAGCTCACCCGTTATTCTCGAGCAATGCAATTGTTATTGCAGGCGTTTATTGATGAGTCGAGTTCATTACTGGCGGCATTTTTTATTATGTCTGTGGTACTTATTTTAGCCTCTTGCGGTATTTATTTATTAGAGCACGACATTCAACCAGACAAGTTCGGCTCTATTCCTGCAGCCATGTGGTGGGCAATGGCAACCCTAACTACGGTTGGTTATGGCGATGTTGTGCCTATAACGCCTATTGGTAAACTATTTGGTGGCGTAATCACTTTGGTGAGTATGGGGATGGTTGCCATACCAACCGGTTTATTAGCGTCGAGTTTCTCAGAGCAAATACGCAAACGTCGCCAGCTATTTGAAGATGCCACCCACGAGAAAATAACCGATGGTAAGCTCACTGATGAGCAGATGCATCACCTTGAGGAGTTACGCTACAAACTAGGGCTAAGTAAACTAGAGGCCAATAAAGCAATAAAAGCAGAGCTAAATAAACGCAGCTCACACTTATTTTGCCGTCACTGTGGTAAGCGTCCTTAATAAAATAATGTATTAAGCGGCGCCTTAAGCTTGTGAGAATACAGGGTGCCAATCGTGCTCAATAAGCTCAAGCACCTGCTCTTTAGGCACCGCTTTACTAAACAAGTAACCTTGAAAGTAGCTACAACCTTGCGCTTTTAAAAAAGCCAACTGATGTGCGCTTTCAACCCCTTCAGCAATGCACTCTTTACCTAAACTGCTTGCTAAAGTTAGTGTAGATTGAATAATCGCTTCGTTATCAGAATCAATACCAATATCTTGCACAAAGCTGCGATCTATTTTTAATACATCAATCGGAAAGCGCTTCAAATAAGTTAACGAGGCATACCCGGTTCCAAAATCATCCATGTACAACTTACAGCCTAGTTGTTTTAATAAGTCCATATTTTTAAGCGCATGTTCTGAGTCGCGCATTAAAATAGACTCTGTTATTTCAAATACAATAGCCTCGGGCGGCAGTGCTGCATTGTTTAGTGCTTGGCGAATTTCAGGGACGAGTCCGATAAATTCAAAATCCAGTGCTGAGAGGTTAATTGATAGGTATAGATCAGGACACACTTTACGCCAACGAGCTAACTGCACCAAAGCACGCTTAAATGTTTGTAGCATTATTTTAGTGATTAAACCTATATTTTCAGCTACGTTTGCAAACTCTTGCGTACTCGCTAA
This sequence comes from Pseudoalteromonas tetraodonis, assembly GCF_002310835.1. Lineage (NCBI taxonomy): Bacteria > Pseudomonadati > Pseudomonadota > Gammaproteobacteria > Alteromonadales > Pseudoalteromonadaceae > Pseudoalteromonas > Pseudoalteromonas tetraodonis. Next base: position 2,850,308 of record NZ_CP011041.1, read on the forward strand.
CTGATTATCAGGCCAGCGTAGTAACACCTCAAAGCCCACTGTTTTTTGCGTAGACGCATTAATAATGGGTTGATAATAATTACAAAATTCATGTTCATGATAAGCTTTGATCAACTGTGATTCTAAATGCATCGCTCTTTCAACACGTTGATTCATTTCTTGTTTGTAAAACTTATAACACCCTTCCAAGCCATCTTTAGCATAATAAAGCGCCACATTTGATGCTTTCAATAGTGCTTTATAATGCGCGGCATCATCAGGGAAAATAGCCACACCAATACTTAGGTGCACATTGACGCTTTGCTGGTTCATAACGATGTCTTTACTCACGCAATCCATTAGTTTGGTGCATATAAGTAATACTTCTTCTATTTGCTGAATATCTTCAACTAGAATTACAAATTCATCACCGCCTAAACGCGCGACGCTATCACAAGGACGTAATGCTGTTTTCAAGCGGTTTGCCACCAGCTTTATTATCTCATCGGCGTTTTCTGTGCCAAATGAATCATTAAAATACTTAAACCGTTTTATATTAACGTGTAACAAAGCCACTTTACACTGATGGCGGCGCGCCTGATCGATGGCATGTATAGCTCTGTCGTTAAACAAGGTTCTATTTGGCAGCCCTGTAAGTGAATCGTAATTAGCCAGTATATGCAGTTCGCTCTCGGCTGACTTTTGTGCATGAATATCTGTTAAAATAATCACGAAACTACTCAGCCTTTGGCTTTCATCAGCTACGGCGCTTATTTTAACCAGTACATGGCGTTGCTCTTTGTTTGCCAGAACGACAGTGTCTTCACATGAAAAATGTTCGCCCACTTCAAGCTTTTGCATAATTCTTAAATAATCAAAATAGCTACTGCGGGACATTCCCAAATTAAGCGCACGGGTTGAACGAGGCTCTGCTGATAAGCCAAAAGCGCTTTGCAGTGATTTATTTGAGGCACGTATATTAAAGTTTTTATCTAAGATAAACACCCAATCTCGGGTTTGTTCAAACGCGGCGGTAAATAACCGTGCATGCTCTTCAAACACCCTTTCGCGTGTCATATTGGTATACGTACCGGCTACTTTTTGCGGCGTTTTTTTGTCCCATTCAACCACCTTGCCAAAATCTTTGTACCAGCGCCAATGACCTTTGGCGTGGCGTAATCGGTAGGTACAATTAAAATACCCTTTATCTGTTGATAAAAATTCTAACCACTCCAACCTAAAAATAGCACGCTCTTGAGGGTGAATTTTTTCTAGGTAGTCATCTAAACTCACCGAGTCATCCTCGTAGCCTAATTCGTTGACTAATCTAGGCTGATAAATATTTAACTGGCTCGCCTGCCAATCCCATACCCCGGACTCACTTCCCTCTAGTGCAAGCTTTAAACGCGCCTCACTGTCTTGGCTTTCTTTGTGTGCTGCCAATAAGATACGCTGTATTTTGTTGCGCCTCATTACCCATGCAGTCACTATGGTGATCAATAAAATGGCATAAAGCGCTAAAAAGTATGGAGCACGCCATAGCGGATATTTCACTTTAATATTTAACGTTGCTGGCGCAGTATAGTCGCCGGTCAGTGGATCTTTTGCCCAGACTTTTAACTGGTAACTGCCTGGGTTTAATTTAGGAAACACCACTCGATTATTTCGGGTATAACTTTTTTTACCTTTATCGAGCTGATATTCATAAATAATGCGCTCTTGGAAGCTAAATGACATCGCTGAAAATGCAATCTCAAGCCCGATATCATCATGATTTAAAGTGATATTTTTTAATGGCTGCTGTAAATTTATAGACAAGTCCCGAGACATTAAGTTGATGCGCGTGATATTGACCTGATCTAATAAACCTTGGCTATTTTTATTGTCTTTAGGGTCAAAGTAGGTAAAACCCTTGAGGCTACCGAAGGCAATTCGACCATCCGCTAACTTAGCCATAGCGCCATTATTAAACTCAGCAGAGAGCACCCCATCTGATGTTGTAAATTGCTGAAAATGAATTGTTTCAGGATTTAGTCGCCATATTCCTTTATGGCTACTCATCCAAATCATTCCCTCTTCATCAAGAACCATATCGTACAACAAGGTGCCTAGTTTATTTTTATCTAAATCAATTGTGTGCACTAACTCATAGGTTGTTGCATCTATACCAATCAGCCCAAAATTAGATAACGATAGCCAAAGTATGCCTTGCCCATCTACCACGTAGGAAAGAATACTAACGGCTACATTATCATGGTGCTTAGGCACTTTATAAATGGTGTTTAAACTTAAATCATTGGGGTTAAATTGATATAAAACGCCACCACTAAAAAATAATGGCTTCTCGGGTTGGTGCGGTAATGGGGGTAAAAAGCCATGCGCTAAAAAAGGGTCAAATTGTGCTAATTCGCCTTTTAAGTGAACTAATTGTCGGCTATCAATATTATATTTAAACATGCCATGATCTGGGTGTACAAAATACAAATCCCCGTTTGGTAGCAATGTCAGGCCATGCATCCAATCATTTAAAAAAATCTGATTGGTAGGACTGTTGGTTTTTGGTTGGGTAAGTTGCTGAGTTTGCGGGTCAAAAATGAATAATCCTCGGTTTGAGTGCAACCAGAGTTTATCTTTGTAAGGCATAATTTTGAAAATAGTAAACTCTGTGGTCAGTAAATCGACTTTATAATCTTTTAAATACACCTTTGAGCGATTACTTTTTAAATCAACCGCAGTTAAACCATTGTGTGTGCCTAACCATAGCTTTTCTTGGAACTCCTTAATTGACCATACCGAATGATGTGATAAACCATCCCCAACCAGTGCATTTCCCTCTACATTATAAAACTTGTAATTGTCGCCCGATAAATAAAACGCACCATCGGTTTTAGTGGCTAGCCACATTCCGCCCGATTTATCTTTCACCATATCAATAATACTGTTATCGGCGAGAGTGTACTTACTCTGTTGGATACGTTTATTTTTAACCACTTTTTTAGTGGTTAAATTAAAACAAAGCAGGCCTTTATCTGTTGCTAAATCGAGCACTCCTTGCTGATTATCAATATCCCAAACATTCAAATCGGCCAGTAATTTTTGGCTTGTAAATGATTGCTCGCGGTTGTTAAACATTGCCTCTAAATTACTAATATCAACAGCGTATAAGCCCTTAACCGCACCTACAAGCAACTGATTGTTATTACCTAGCGCAAATGATTTCACATTATTTTGATAAATATGTACATCCGTTTCGCTCAAGTGCTCGAGTGGCCTTACCTGCTGTGTTGCGATGTTAAAAACATACGCGCCGTCTGTGCTACCGATAAAAATATAACCGTTATAATGAAACAAAGTACGCACAAACGCATTTTCAAATTGCTCAGGAAGTGTAAATAAGGAGGTAATAGAGCCGTTGTCTATATCGAGTTTTGCAAACTCTCGGCCTTGTCCAATCCATAAGGTTTTATCATCGGTGGCTAACATAGTAAAAACGGACTGCTGTAGTATTTGCTCTTCTGTGACAGGTTTTTCTATGTATTGTTGGTAGGTATCCGTTTTCGGATCGTATCTGAACAAGCCTGCTAATAAGGAGGCAATCCAGATATGCCCTTGTTGGTCTTGATATATGCGATCGATGATCGCCTCTTCTAACTCACCATTAGGGCCATTGATTGGAATAACTTGATAGCCATCGTATCGGTTAAGGCCTCCCTCAGTAGAGAGCCATAAATACCCATTGTTATCAATAAGCATGGTATTAACGTAACTTTGAGATAAGCCTTCGCTTGGGGATAATCGTTTTACTTGCGCTGTTACTTCAACGCTTATGAGCATAAACAGCACAAATATGGCTGTGATAAACCCATTAATACTCATACCCATGCTTGTCCTATTACTAATTTATGTTTTATTGATATTTCAATGCGGTAATATTTCGGTGCTTATAAGCATCAAATAGCGTTAATAATGCAGGAGTATATGTTAACACTTGGTTAAAACCAAGTGCTTGATAAAAATCAGTAAGGCGTTGATAAGCAAAGGTGTAAACAGGTTCTGTTTGCGCATTTAAAAGGGCAACTAATAACTGGGTTGCCACCCCCTTTGAACGATAAGAAGGAGCCACGAACACCGTTGATAAAAATAAAAAAGTGGGCTTATTCTGTAACCGGCAGGCGGCAATAATCGTATTATTATCGTAAGCGACCCAGACTTGATCCTGTTTGTTAGCACGGCCGCGAACGTTATGTAACGTATAAAACTTATTAACTAAGGGCGTTTTAATTGATTCTAATTGTTTAATTACAAGCATAGTAGGCAAACCCTAGCTAAGCATAATTGCCAAATACTGCTCAAATTTTTGTTTTAAAACACCTTGCTCTGCAACAGGACGACTATGCAGAGTGTCGTACACTTGCTCACGCGTTTTTTTACCGCGCTTAATTTGATAAGCCCAAAATGAGGCCTCGTAATCTAACTGAATTTGATACTTTTGCTCTCGCGGCAAGTCACACAGATTAAAACTCATATTCACTCCAATTTTTAGGGGCTATAAACTTATTGTTGCCTGCATGAATACAGGTAAGGGCCGTGAGCAGCACACGGAGGCTTTAACTAGCCCACTAGGTAAACAAGTCGCGCCGAGGGCCCCTAGTTTGAACAAATTTTCATCCGCAAAGGTCAACAACCCCTCGCTCAATAAAACGTAGATTATACGTTTAAACTTATAAAAAACTAACTCTATAACTAATAAAAATAAGCGACTGTAAATAATTCAACGTAATCAATAATTGTTGGTGGTAACTTTTGCAAGATTACTAATGCAAACTGTGCAAAAGACAGACAATTTGTTACTATGGCTGCTTATTATCTTGCCGCAATTAATTGGAAATACTGACGTGCTTAAACGCTTTAACGGATTGCTGGTATTACTGTGCTTAGTTTTTAGTAATATGTCTTTTGCGCACAGTTATAGCTACACATTTAATCGCCCGCAAAACACTCAACAAGCAAACTATACCATTGAGCTATTACAATTGGCCTATGCAGATATGGGCTTTAAACTAAATATTGTCGATTTTAATCGTCAAAATGCATTATTTGCAGCAGATAATGGCATGTTAGATGGGCAGCTTGCTCGCGATATCAGTATTGAAAGTGCCTATAAAAATTTAATTCGAGTTAACTATCCACTCTTTAAATTTAACCTTGAACTTTATAAACGCTGTGAGCCCAGCTCCACTAAAACCATAGATAGCGTTGCTATTATTTCCAGTTACCCTGTGCAACAGCGATATTTAGACAGTATTGATTTTCAAGGTAAGGTAATTGAAGTTAAAAATAATAATACGCAGCTTAACTTACTGATCCAGCAAAAAGTACAAGGAGCGTTACTTATTGATTTTGCGATGGCAAATAAAACCATTCCTCCCTCTTTGGGCTGCTATGAAAAACAAGTAGTTGCAACCTACCCGCTTTATCATTATTTACATAACAGTCATGCGGATATTGTTCCCCAGCTAGAAGCAACACTGGATAAGTTACACAATAACGGCACAGTTGCAAAACTCAGGTCAAAATACAACCTACACTTTTAAAAATCAAAACCTTGTTGATCTGCTTGCGGTGATGATTGTGCCACTTTATTTTTTTGCTGTAAGTAACGTTTATAGCGCTGCTGGCATAAACTCAATACTTTTTTCTTTTGGGAATTCGTTAACGAATTCCAAGAAAAACGTTCATCGCGACTGCGATAGCAGCCTTTGCAATAACCGCGATTATTAACTAAGCAAATACCTTTACAAGGGCTAGGAATATCAAATATTTCAATTTGTTGCATTTTACCCTCCGGTATTAAAAGCATAGCCTGAGTATAGCGCTATTTTTGTGCAAAAAAAAAGCAGCAAATAAATTGCTGCTTTGTTGTTAGCTTAAGCTGTTAATTACTGCTCACAGCTTTGTTCATCTACTTGTGTTTTTCGATGAAATGGCTTGGCATACATAGCTAAAACCAAAGCCCTTAACTCTTCTGGCACCTTGGCCAAACGTTCTTCAAACTGTGCTGCGTCATTTTTATTGATCACCGCCTCAGTGCAGCCAGCAGCAATAAAGTTGCCTGGGTGTAAGTAAAACGAATCAATAATTTGCTTATCAATGGTTTTTGCCAGTTCATCGGCACTGTCACAACCTGACTCAATGGGCTGACCAAACGATAAATGCACATGCCCTTTGGCTGAACTAAACCCTTCAACAATGCTGGCAATATCTTCGCCCGCCGATTTAACATACTTGCCATGATGTTGTTTATGATATAGCTCTTTTGCCTTGGCAATTGCACATGGTTCGTATTGGTAAGAGATTGCAACCGGCACCACTTTGAGCTCTTTAATGTATTCGCCAAATTCTTTCTTTTGTTTACGGCCATTAAGTTGCAACATTTTTAAAAGCGCAGGATCAGTTTGATCAACCCCATCTTTAGCGCGCCCTTCTTTTTGGGCAATCCAAATTGAGTGCCCGCTACTGAGTGAATCATAAATATAAGCCGATAACTGAGTCAGCGCTTTTAACATCTCTTTTGGGGCTTTTGCTGAGCGTTTCACAATAAAACTTTTATTTAAGCGCATAAGCTCAGTAATGTAAGGAATTTGCAGCAAGTTATCGCCAATCGCAATTCTCACTGTTTTCATTTTATGCTGGAATAAGCCCCAATTAACCAGTGCAGGATCAAGTACAATATCTCTGTGGTTTGAAACAAAAAGATAGGCTTGATTAGGGTCTAAGTCTTCTAAGCCAGAAAAAGTGACTTTTGAGGTGGTACGTTTTATTAATTTATTTAAGTAATGTGCCACTTCATTTTGTACATCTTCAACCGTTTTAACTTTGCCCCACTTTTTGCGCAACTGATGCTTTATTATAGCGCGTGCTAAAAACCCAACTGCGGATATAAAGCGTGGCAAATTGTATTTTGCAATTACATCAATAAACGCATTATCGTTAATTAATCGCGTTAATGAGGCGGCAACTTCATCGTCATTGTAAGGTCTTATATCTGCGTACTTATCTTCTAATTCAATCATTTACTGCATCTACAAAGTTAAAAACGGCGCGTTAAAACGCCCCGCTGTGTCTGATTTTGATTATAACTCAATCAAAAATACGAAACTAGCAATACTAAAGTTCGATTTACTGAGTTTTCATAGCGTTATAGTTTAACGCCGAGCCAAGCTGTCTTGCTAACAACGCATACGTATAAACTATGGCTATTAATTATTAATTTAAATGGGTAGACCCTACTAACAGCACTTTGTTCAAGTTCACTTAGCAAGGCAGTTGATCATAATAACATGCAAGTTAACCGTCAGTGGGCAGACCACATTTAAATATGGCTCTACAACTGCTAATGTAAACGCAATATGATAAACCCAATAACATTCAAATAGATGATACTCTTTTTATCACAAGCACTTCGCGTACAGGGGTTATTATTCCCTTAACACATACACTATTAGGACACACCGTGAACATAACAATTCTTGATAACGCTACACTGGCAAACACCTCACTTGATTGTATCTCAGCACTGGGAAAGCTTACCGTGCATCAGCTAACTAGCCCAGAGCAAGTGCTAGCACATAGCCAAAATGCAGAGGTGTTAATCACCAATAAAGTAGTGATTAATCGTGACACCATGGCACAATTAACATCTCTCAAACTTATTTGTGTTAGTGCCACCGGCACCAATAATGTTGATTTAAATGCCGCGAAAGATTTAGGCATTGCGGTAACCAATGTTGCTGGTTATTCAACCCCCTCGGTTGTGCAGCACACCTTTTCGTTAATTACTAACTTATTAGGCAATACTCATCGCTACCAAGCGGACTGCCAACAAGGCGCATGGCAAAAAAGTGAAATGTTTTGTCGCCTTGATTACAGCTTTAATGACATTCAGGGTAAAACATTAGCCATTATTGGTGGGGGAACTCTGGGCAATGCTGTATCTAAAGTGGCTGAAGCCTTTGGTGCTCATGTCATTGTTGCAGAGCGCAAAGGTGCTGAGTGTCGCCAAGGACGCACGCCTTTTGAAACCGCAATAAAAACAGCGGATATTATCAGCGTACATTGCCCACTTAATGATGAAACGCGTGACTTAATTACGCTTAATGAATTAAAAATGATGAAACCAACTGCGCTTATTATTAACACCGCGCGCGGGGGGATCATTAACGAAGCCGACTTAGCACAAGCCTTAAAAACCAATGTGATTGCTGGTGCAGGTGTTGACGTACTAACCAAAGAGCCTGCTGAGCACAACAATCCACTGGCCAATTACACGGGAGATAACTTACTACTAACCCCACATATAGCGTGGGCCAGTACCGAATCTATTGTGCGCTTGGTTAAAGAAGTGAGTTTAAATATCGCTGCATTTAGTCAACAAGAGTCGCGTAATCGCTTGGTTTAATGCCGTTAAATTAAGTTAGTCAAAATAACTAAAAAGTGGCTTTTTAATTTTATTTCTTAAAAAAGCCACTAACTCAAAAATCACTTTAAAAATAAGCAATTGATTTTTAAGGACTAAAAAACTGGCCTAGTCTTTGCTCTAAAGTCTGTAATTAATCATCTAGGATAATAAAAAATGAAAAAAACACTTTTAATCGCCGCCCTCACCGCTCCTTTTTTAACTGGCTGTGTTATTGCTGTATCCGATGGCGAAGCGGAAGGTCATTGGGCTGGTAATAGTTCTTCTAGCTGGCAAGCAACACATAAGAATAATCGTGAAATTATTTCAGGCTTGGCAATGGATAGCTCTTATCAGTCGGTATTAAAAACCCTAAAAACACCTGACTTCACCGAATTACTCAAAAAAGAAGAGGATGTTTACCAAGTCTTATTTTATGCAACGCACAGCATCCATTCAGATGGTAAAATGACTAAAGATGAATGCACACCGTTGGTATTTAAAAATGATAAATTAGTTGGTATTGGTGCCTCAGCACTGCAAATGCTGACAAACTAAGTAACTACAGCATTTATTGGGCGCTAATTTGATTGCGCCCTAACTTTTTCGCATTATACAAACCGGAATCAGCTTCTTCTAACAATGCTTTTTCAGTGTAAGCTTGGCTACTCTCACTAGAAGCAATACCGATGCTAATGGTGACGTGTGTAGCGTTTAAAGACGCATTATGTTCAATATTCAAATCATTAACGGCGTTACGTAACTTGTTGGCAAAAGCGATTGCACCTTGCTGATTGGTTTCTGGTAATACGGCCACAAATTCTTCACCGCCGTAACGCGCAACAAAATCACTGCCACGCTCACATTGCGCGGCTAACGTTTTTGCCACTGTTTTTAAACATTCGTCTCCAGCTCGGTGGCCATAGCAGTCGTTATAACGTTTAAAATGATCAATATCTATGAGTAAAACGCACAAAGGAGAGTAGTTACGCTTACTTCTACGCCACTCTCTTTCTAAGTTCTCATCTAAATAACGTCTATTGGGTATTTCTGTTAAGCCATCAATAGAGGCAAGCATTTCTAGCAAATCATTTTTTTGCTTAATTAATAACTGGTTCCGCACTCTAACTTTCACAATAGCGGCACTAAATGGCTTACCAATATAATCCATTGCGCCGAGCTCTAGCCCCTTTGCCTCATCTTCATGACGGTTGTTTGCAGAGATAAAAATAATAGGAATAGCCTGACTTATACTGTTCTCTTTTAGCTGTACGAGTACTTCATAACCATTCATACCAGGCATCATGATATCTAAAATGATTAAGTCTACTTGTGTGTGTTTAACAAACGCCAGCGCGTCTTCGCCGCTTGTCACTAAGTAAACATCATGCTCATCGCTTAAGGTTTTTTCTAAAATGATTCGGTTAAGCGCATCGTCATCTACAATTAATATTTTTGCTTTATTTATCATTGCTTACATCTAAAATTTTTATATAAATATGAACTTGTTTTAACTGTATTATCAGCTCTTTAATTGCAGCATTGGCGCTCTTGTCGCCCACTTTTAATAATTGCTCAGTATGTTGAGCACATAATAATAATCGGTTAAACCCTAAGTTTCCTGCTATCCCTTTTAGACTATGCACTAAGCGTACCATTTCAATAGTAGGTATGTCTTTTTGAAGATCAGCTGAATATGACTCACTTAACACCGCTAACTTAGTAAGCATGCTTTGCAATAGCTTCTCATCATCATTGAACTGTGTCAAAGCGAAGGTTTTATCAAAAAAGCAAGGCTTAGATATGCCTAAATCAGCTATCGATGCAAATAAAATAGGCGCAACCACAGGCTTAGTTAAATGTTTATTCATACCACTATTCAATGAACGTGCAATGTCGGCAGGCTCACAATGTGCAGTTAATGCAAAAATAGGCAATTGCTGGGCGTCAAACTGTTGGCGTATTATTTGGGTTGCTTGATAGCCATCAATACTCGGCATTTGAATATCCATTAAAACTAAATCGGGGCGCAATATATTCACCCATTCAACCCCCTGTTTAGCATCACTAGCAGTCACAACATTCACTTCGGCTTTACACAATATACTGCTAATAATGTCGAGATTGAGCGGGTTATCATCTATGGCTAATACTAAGGTTCCCGCTATTTCTTCTTGTGGTTTATCCGCTTTATATTGAGTTACTTTCTTTAACTTTTCAGGGGTTAAACTAAGTAACCGCTGCGCCAATGCACTGCGCGGTAAATACTGGCTAATAAAAGAGTCATTTATTGAAAGCTGATTCGGTTGCGAGTGCTCTATAACGATGAGTGAAGTAGTACGAGTGTGTAATACTGCTTTTATTGCTGAGGTGAGAAAGGCAGGTACGTCATCAGCATCGATTATAATGCTATGCGCTTGTTGCAAACAATCTGGATCAGTTACGACTATTTCAAGAGCTTGATTATTGAAAAAAGGATGCGCGGTAATAACCTGATTAAGCAACTGACTCTTCGCGCTGGTGATCAGTAATAGTCTATCTGTAAAGCTTGCTGATTTCTCGGTATCTGTCGCTAAATCAAGCGTGAAGTAAAAATGACAGCCATGGCCTTTATCACTACTGAGTGCAATTTCACCTCCCATTAATGCCACACTATGCTTTACAATTGCCAGCCCTAAGCCAACCCCTTGATGCAAGCGAGTAGATGATTCATCACCTTGCGTGAAGGCATCAAATAAACGGCGTTGATCCGCTTGAGCAATCCCCACTCCCGTATCAATAACCTGAAAACAAATACGCTGCTCTATATGGCTCTGACTCGGCTGTAATGTCATTTTTAATGTCACACTGCCTTTATTGGTAAACTTAACGGCATTGGTAAGTAAGTTACCTAATACTTGTTGCAAACGAATTGTATCACCGACTAAAAATGGAGAAATTTGCGAGTCTATGTCGATTTTTAGCTGTATCTGTTTTGCTTGGCATAAAGGTAAAATTAAACTTTCGCAGGTATCAATCAAATCAACTAAGCACAATGGCGCTAATTGCAGCGTTGCTTCTTTACTTTCAACACGGGCAAAATCAAGCATACTATTTAGCATCTGCAACAAATTATTGGCCGCATATTTTGCTTGGCTAGTTTGTTGAATTTGCCGCTGTGTTAACCCGTGCTCTGCGAGCATATCCAATAATCCCAACACGGCATTGAGGGGGGTGCGTATTTCGTGGCTTAAATTAGCAATAAAACGGCTTTTAGCTAACGTGGCACGCTCTGCATCATCTTTGGCTTTGGTAAGTTCTGTAACATCTTGAATATGAATAACATAATAAAGCGGCTGACTATTTTCATTCCAAATTAACGACATACTCAACTGTAACCAGGCATTTAATTGGGTATGAGCCAAGGTTAAGTGAAACACCCTTTTCTTATTATTTAATAATTGCTGTAGTAATGCTTCAAGCTCCTGCCATTGCGTATTATTAAAAAGCGCATAAAAAGGGGTATCGGTTAATTTATCATGCTTGGAAAATAATTTTCGTGCGGCTTTGTTTATCTGTAAAATAGCGTACTCAAGCGAGAGTAAAAACACCCCATTTGCGGCAAATTCAATTGCGCTTCTAAATATAGATTCAGACTCTTTTAATGCATACAAAGTATGTTGTTGTTCTGTAATATCACGACCAACCCCCATAGTTCCTAATAAGTGTTGCTGTTCATTGTAAAAGGGAGCAATGGTTAACTGATAAGTTCGCTCAGCAACATCTATGCGCTGCTGAATTTGCATTCTATGCTGTAATACTTGATATTCCAGCAAACTAATTTGTTCATACTCGTTACTTATGTTGTGTATTTGCTGCCCAAGAAGTTCACCTTGAGTTTTTCCAATAAACAACTCAAACGCTTTATTACAGCCTAAAAAAATGCCTTCTGTATTTTTAAAATAAATAAAATCAGGCACGCTATTAAGTACTGTGTTTAATAACGCTAAATGACGCTCTTTTGCTTGGTCGCTATGTTTTAGCTTTTGCGATTGTTGCCGTACTTGATCATCTAACTTTTGATTAGCATTTTGCAAAGAAATAACTAAATGCTCATTTTTCGCAAAAATAGCTTTTACCCGAGCAAACCAAGGTTGCCAGTTTAACGGTATTTGGTAATTTAAATACCCGCTATTGTCATCGTTATGATGCTCTAAATAACGCATCAACTCGGTCATAGGTTTGATAAATATACGTTTGCTTAACCAAAAAAAGATGTAAAACATCAAACATAAAAATAAGGCTAACGAAATAAACTCTATCAATACTTCATACACAATACCGCTTGAGAGAGTGTGCTTGTCAGCAAGAAACGCCAGATGAATAGGGTTCTTTTTTGAAGGCTGAATTAAAAATAATGAGTCTGCTCGCGCATTACTCTTTTGTGAGGGGCTATTAATATTAGGCCAATAGGTCGATAACTTTATGGCTTGATTAATTGGCTGCTGTGAACTGGCAATAATTTCATTCTCTTGGTTGATAAAAACATACTCGCCTTGCTTTGAGGTTATTTTTTTCAACCAACTAGAGATAGCCTGTAAGTCATATATTAAAACAATATAATCTGAGGAGTTAAGCTCTCGCTGTCGGCCAACTGCAAAATATGCGTTATTGTCTACTTTAATAACGGCACTTGAAGTGAGTTTGTTCGCTGAAGGTAAGGGTTTAAAGTCGCCATTAAGTACCTGCGTTAAAATATAACTTTGTGTATTGTTACGCCGAGCTAAATAAGCAAAGCCGCGCTCATCAACATAGGCTACAGAATGCAGCGACGAAAGCAGCGCTAAAGCGGTATTGAAAGACGGTGCCAGCGACATGACTTTTTGCCAGCGTGATAATGCCTGTTCGGAATAGCTGAATTGGCCTTTTCCTACTATTTCGCCATTAAAATGTGCTATCTGGCTATAATAATAATGCTCGTATTGATTAATGTTTTTTGTGAAGGCATGATTCGCTGGTTGTGGGGCGTGTTTGTCATACATAATAAACATCGCATTAAGTAAATCGTCGATGGCTTGCATATCATGGTCAAGCTGCGCCGATAACGCACTAAAATCGGTGGTCTTTTTTGTTATTGCACGGTCCATTTTTATATCATAAAAATGCAAACACAAAAAAGAGGCCACCAATAAAGGGATTGCTAACGCCACAAAAACAGAGCGATGATAATGTTTTAGCGGTAAAAAATTCAACGACCTACCTAATTATTAGCTCAAAAATCAAACTGTAGACTATAGAGCCAAGATGTTAAGCGCAAGTTATAAATTTTCCTCGGCGAACGAAGCCAGTCGACTACGTACTACCCCATTAAGATTTACGGTAGCACCACCTTCAAAGTGCTTAAACCGCTCTACAATATAGGTAAGCCCCGAAGTAACCGCCGTTAAATAATTACTGTCTATTTGTGCCAAATTCCCAGTACAAATTAGTTTTGTTCCTTCTCCGCAGCGGGTAATAATGGTTTTTAGCTGAGAAGCTGTTAAGTTTTGGCTTTCATCTAAAATCACCCCCGAATTGATATAATACTATCATACCCTCAATAAACTTGAACAAAAAAGTTTTTACACACATACTCTAGCTAAGAATCAAAGGTGAACGAAAATGATACTTCGAAATACAACAAAAACTAAAATAATTAAAACATCAGTCAACTTTGGAAAAGGAATGTCTTTTCACCTCGATAAATCAGGGCAACCTATTAAGACTGAAAAAGGCATCAGAACTCACTCATATAGGCACGATAAAATAGAACCTAATTTTCCAGTGCTATATCACCCGACTCGCTTCACCGAATGCCAAGAAATGAACTTATTTTTAATGCACCGCTTTGAAGGTCATTTCAGTCTCAAAAAGAATCAAATAGACAATGAGGCTTTTAGTGACGCTTATCATGCCAGCCAACCGGGAAAGCCATTAGATGTTAAGTCTGTTCGCAGTATAGCTAAGCACTTAAAAGCTTTCTTAGATTGGTTGGATAAAGATGATGCATCCTATTTTGAAGTAATAGCTGCACCACTTTCAAAACAATCTGTAGATGATGATATTTCTAGGTTACCTGTGTGGAGATATCACAAACATTTATGTGAAAGAGTCGAAACCAAAGATAAGTCTAAACGCATAAGCTTTAACAGCGCTCAAGAACGAATTAGAGCTGTTAAAGCATTCTATATATGGAGCCATAAGCGCGGAGCTATAGATAGCCTCCCCTTCTCACTTGAATACAAACAGGTACGTATTAAATCGAAAGCTAAATCAGGTGTCAGTTCGTTGTTTCAATTACCTACCAGCAACAATCGTTCTGGGGGCTTATGGAAATGGGTCAGTAATTTGAGCATTCCAAATACATTGAAACAAAAAGAAGACTCACCAGACAAAGGTCTACAACCATATTCTCCAAAAGAACTTAAACAGTTACTGGAGACGAATACAGCTCAAAAAGAGACTTATAAACTTTATTTGCAGTGTGCCTTGTTAGGTGGACTTCGATCTTTTGAAATTTCGGCCATCGACCAGAAAGACCTCTTTAACCCTGATGAAAAAGAAAACGAGAAACGTATTCCAAAATTGAACATTGTACGAAAAGGACATAAGCCAGTGAGATTAACAATAGCGCGAGTTCTAATGAAGCTTTTGTACAATCACACTTTGACAATTCAAAATATGAAGCGACGTACCAAACATGAGACTAATCATGGTATGGACAATAGCGAACATCCGCTTCCTTTGTTTATGAATAGTTCAGGATCGCGGATAAGCGAAGATACACCGGGGAATACTATTTCCATAGTTAGAAAAGAACAAAGGAAGCAGGGATTAGAAATACTATTACGCACATTCCATGACTTACGCGCTACCTTTGCTACTTATGTCGCTAAATACCTAATTGACAAAGGTGAATCAGAAAGTTCCATCCGACAAACACTAATGACTTTGATGAGTCACGAAAGCTTTAAAACAACCAAACGTTACATCGACTTTGCCAAAAGTGTATCAGTGGATGCATACGGAGCGATGTCAGAGTGGGTAAAAGATATCTACGGTGATGTTAACGAATTGCTTATGCGTGAGGCTGAAGATGCTACAGCAAGTTAAAACGCGGAAGTCCAATCGTATTCCTGCTAGATTTAAACCTCATTCAATTGTTCTAGCCGAACAGTTAGACGTTTTATTTAACAGGGCATATGACAAAGAAAGCAATATTAGCACAGGTGACGACACTGCTATTTCAATGAGTCGCTTGCGGAATGCTTGTGTCAGTTTACAGCACATTCTTCCTCTAGCCCTTAATAAGGTTAGTGCAGATACTGCGACATCAATTCAAACTTCGGGATTAAATGCTCTATCAGACTTTGAAATTTGGCAAGAACTGGAATACTTTTGCATTAATGAAATAAATGATGTCAAGCTACCTAGTTATGCTACTCGTATAGAAGAAGCTTTAGAAAACATAGCTAAGTTTCATTTTTATGATAACGCTATCAACGCTCCTTTTAGGCTAGTAAATGGGGCTACTTCAATCGACATAACTAAATTATTCGAACTTGAATTCCATCAAGTAAAAGAGACTCGTAAATTACTAAAAAAATATCTGGACTATCTCGTCCTTCCAGAATTAAGCCTCAAAGATTCTTCTATTAGAGACAACATCCTCAAAACTGCGACTGCTATTATAAATATTTGTCTACATGATACTTTTAAGAATACTGAACGCGTCAAACTGCCATTATTGGCAACATTAAAGGATAGGGAATTCGTTTCATCATTTATATGCAATCACAACTTCCGTACTTTTTTAAAATTTATACTACCCGATGTGTGGGGTAAAGCTAGAGTCAATCAATTTAAAACTGAAGCCGAAGTGATAGGGTATGCACAAAGCATATCATCCAAATTTGGCAATGAAGTTGATGCTTTTTTGAAAAATCAGATAGCAAGCGCTTCGGAAGCTAATACAACAAGAGTTAGATCCTCAACTTTATCATTTCCAAGGTGGTTGAATAGTGCTGGTAGCGTAGCATCACCAATAATTAAGCTGCTTAGTGAGCGTGGAATTCAAGGGTTTGCAGAAAATGGCCTTCAGGGATTTAAATACCTTTATAAGCATTACCAAGAAGAAACTCAAAATAACCAGCAGTTTTTACTGCTACTAAACGCTGCATTGGACCTTTACCACTTTGTTACGGGTGAAAAAATCGCAAAGGAAAGTTTATTACCCTACTCATTGGGCTATTACCTTAAAGAAAGTGACACTACCGAATGGCAGAAGCATGAGTGGGTATATGACAATGCCTATAAATTTTATCAAAACCTAGTCGAATACCATAAAGTTTTTACAAAGCGAATTGATGGCGAGAGCATAGGCATCGTCACTCTCAAAGGTTACATAGGTAGTATGGCTAGAGCATTGAAAGAAAATGCATCATCATTAACAGATGAACAAATGAAGCTTATTGCCAATCATGGGGTTCATGCTTTTGTTGAAAATAACTGTGAGATACTAAAGGCTATAAGAGAGGCAATTCAACTAAAATCAAAACAAGGCGATTTGTCGGTTTTTGTTGGTAATCAATATCAGAGCGCTATCGACAAATTACTATCGTTTTATGGTCTAGATACTATTAAAAGCTTTCCGGTCAACACCGAATTAACTGCACAACATCAAGAGCAACTCTCTCAGAATCAAGATAAGCTCTACTCATATAGAGAAGTAGTAGAATTAGCATATTACATAGAAAAAGGGCTTTCTGAGACCTTACTCACAATTAAAGACAAAGTTACACTTTATGCAGCAAAAGTCATATTGAAAACTGGTTGGAATTCAACTCCTACGCTAGAGCTTGATACTGACGACTTATTTTTCTTTAACACGCCATTACATTCAAGTAAAACTCCTGCTCTTCGTTTATTTAAACGCCGAGCTAATTATCAAACACAATGGCATAAATTTGAAATTAAAGCCGAAGATCTAGAAAAAGAAGGCGTCTTATACGGCGACGTTGTCGAACCAGTAATATTTGATATTAAGGCTGCGACTAAACTTACGTCTATTTACCGCCCTTCTATTGAGAACCTATCAAAAAGAATTTTTGTTTTTCCCAAAGTAAATAGTATTGGAGAAGTAAAGATTCAATTATTAACAGCATCACGTTTCAAGACCACTATAGATAGGATATTGACTGAGCTTGGGTGTGATATCGTATTTAATTCGCAAAAGATCAGAAAATCAGGGCTTAACTACATTTACCGAAAAGTTGCCAAAGAATTTAAGTGGTATCAAAAAGCTGGCAAGCACTCTTATGAAACGTTCTTGCGTCATTATTTAATGCAAGATAACAAAGATGTTGCAATGACAATCAACAGAGCGACAAAAACAATGGCAGACTATTTTGTTCGCGATGTTACCGACAAAGTAATCATTTTGCAGACTCCACCAGAAGACGGTAAAAAAGTCCCGAATGGCACATGCATTAACTCAAAAGATAAATCCGCAGTAGTGGCATTCGAATCACAAAACAGGAAATTATTAGACCAGCGAGATACAAACGAGCATGCATGTGCCGACTTTAACGCATGCTTGTGGTGTCCGTTCTATCGCTGTGTTGCTGACGCATTGCATGTTTGGAAACTTTTGTCATACCGGGATTTTGTTGTTGCTGATATGGAAAACTCAGCCGCAACATTTGACTCTATAACAGAGCAACTGGAAAACATAGAGCAGTTGAAAAATAGGGTTAACGAAATATTAGCTGATATTGCCAAGCTTAATGCTCAAGCTGTGACTGATGGAAAAGAACTATTGAGAACAGAGGGTATTCATCCTCATTGGAAAAACACAGGTTTGCTATGACCAAAGAGATAACTAAAACAAAACTACTTGATATCGCTGTTGTAAAAACACATACAGGTCAAATCACTATAAAACCTTTGGTTCAGGTGTTAGAAGATTTTAAAGTTGATGATACTAGCGCTTTTAATTCGATTGCTTTGTGGGAAAACAGAGCATTGAATATTGCTAAACATGGCACTATTCACTTTGGCGATGACACTTGGATAAGCTATGAAGAAACGCAAAGAAATGTGAATTTTAAAGGTGTTGATGAATTAGCATATCAAATTCGAATTTATTCACTAATTAAACTCACACATGGTGATGTTGTAGGCGGTAAACCTCTAAAAATCTCTACACTTCAAAATGATGTAACGTATCTAAATTTATTTGCAGCCTTCTTAAGACAAAGAGGTTATCACTCATTTCATGAGTTGGAGTTCAAATCTGACTTAGTTATTAGGAATCTCATAAAAGACTATTTATATGAAGTCAGGAAAATAGCTATTTACAGACAATCACACTCATTTACTAAACTATTTGACGTGCAGCGCAGCTTTCGTCTTTTTGGCCCTAAGGTGTGTAGTGTTTTTATTGATGTACTTAACCAACTAAACGAGTTACACCATCCGAGACCAGTCACTTATTCGCACCCTGTCATTCCTACTAAAGTAATGAAAAAAATTCTGAAGTTTGCAGAAAAAATAGTTGAAAACTCTAAGGATAAGATAGAACGATGGCTAGAATTAAATGCACGCTTAATAGATAGTTTAAATGAAGGCTCCGTTGAACCACCGCCCAAAATTAGTACAGGTGAGCTAATAGCAAAACATGTAAGAAACTTACCCGATGAAGTGGAATTCATTCAATTATCCGAAGAATTAGAAGATTTAAAATTAGCCACATACATTAATATCTTGGCCTATACAGGCATGAGATATAACGAAGTACTTACATGCAAGGTTGGCTGTGCCAATTACAAAGATGATATTTATTACATTACGGCAATCATGACCAAAACCGACAACAGTAAGGTTGAGATGGAATGGTTTTCAAACGCTGAAGTACATGAGTGTGTTGGTATTTACGAAAAATATGTGTTCGGTATGCAAGAAAGGGCAAAAGCTGTACTTTCTTCATGCAGAGCCAATATAACAAGTAGTCAAGCACACAACTTGAAAGAAGGGTTAGAAAGAAACCGTCTTTTCGGGGTTTCACATAGTAGCTGTAGTGTTAGTTTTAGCGATGCTGGGCGATTCACAAAATTTGAGGTTAAAAACAGTGAAAACATTGAGCTTTTTGACTTAACTCTAGACGATGATGATATAGCAGAGCTTGAACGCCTTGAATCTAACTACAAAGAAGTTAGAGGAGAGAATAGAGGTGTCCCATACGAAGAAGGCGATACGTTTAGATTAACCGCTCACATGTTTCGACATACGTTGGCCTACTTTGTCATTGCCAATAAATTAGGTGAGCTTGATGATATTAGATATCAATTTAAACATTTAACCAG
The DNA here is from genome assembly GCF_002310835.1 of Pseudoalteromonas tetraodonis. Taxonomy (NCBI): domain Bacteria; kingdom Pseudomonadati; phylum Pseudomonadota; class Gammaproteobacteria; order Alteromonadales; family Pseudoalteromonadaceae; genus Pseudoalteromonas; species Pseudoalteromonas tetraodonis. The sequence continues at coordinate 2,870,123 of NZ_CP011041.1, forward strand.
CCTAATGACGTTTGTTTATACTCGAAGAGCATTTTTGGCCTCAACAACTTTAATTAAAACTACTGAAGAGTTTAATGAGATTTTAATTGACCGTGTTGCAGAAGAGTTAATAGATGAAGCCGAGTCACAATCACTTAAAGGTGGTGCTGGTGAGCAAATTAATAAAACATCTAAAGATCTGATAATAGGTATTACTGATAGTCAAAGTAAAGATTCGACTGTGATTAAGCAGATCCATTTCAGTTCAATTGAAGAACTGAAAAAATTTCTCGTCAAAAATATTAAAAACATACGTGGCTTGCCTACGGGGTACTGCACTGCGGGAGAAGCTTGCAAGATAAAAGGAGCAGGAATCCCTAGTGGCTGTGTGTATTGTGGTAGTAAAATCATTACCAAACGCCACAAGGTCAATTGGCAAGTGATAAAAAAAGATGCGACCCAGAAACTAGAGGCATATGCAGCATCAACCACAGAAGAGCAAGAAGATTACGAGCTATTTGCTATTCACTGGAAAAATAATATAGCAGCAGCTGACTATGTATTAGATGAAGGCAAAGCGCATACAAACCAAGGAGAACAAGCATGAGTAGCGCATATGATGATATAAAACGTGCTTTTGAAGAGATGAAATCTGATGGCAGCAAGATAACCAAAAATGCAGTAGCAACGAGAGCTAAAAGAAATATTGCGAATCTATCTAAAGAAGAAGAAAAATGGGTAAAGTTACGAGAAAGTATTGAAAAAGCTCAATTAACTTGGGAAGAAAAAAATAAAGATAATTTAATAAAACAACTCAGAACAAAGGTAGCCGAACTAAAAAGCAAGCTTGCTAAAGAAAAGCAAAAAAATAATATCGGCACTAAGGAAATCGATAATAAAGATACAAAGTTATTAGTGTTGTTGAGTGAAATGTACGCAGAAATAGATAAGCTCAAACTGATTAATGCCGATTTACAAAATCAACTTCAGCATTCAGGGCAACATACAGAAATAAGAGTGGATACGTCTACTGGTGAAATTATTGAATTAGTTTCAACGAAACAATAGATTAGATGTAGTAGCTCATATCTCAACTTACAGTTTTGTTGATTAGGCTTAGACTTCACCTGACAGGCAGCAAGAGCGAACAAGAGACGGTCAGAGTGATCTGGATATGTGAACTTAATTCTACAAAGAGGACGCTTAGCGACCCCGTTCATGCAATAAAATTGAGTTTAGGCAATCCGCATTAATTGTATAATGATATTTCTGCTTCTAAAGAGTATGTTTATGAGAACCATTGGAAAACTGGCAAAAGATTTAGATATCAATGTTGAAACAATCCGTTTCTATGAGCGCCAAGGTCTGATAGAGCAACCTTTAAAACCAGAGTCTGGTTACAGAATGTATGGCGATGCCCTTACCAGTCAACTCAAATTTATTCTGAAAGCTAAAGCATTAGGGTTTACGCTGAAAGAAATTGAATCGCTTATGTCACTAAGTGACAGTTGCGCTGATATTGAGTCGATGGGGTTGCAAAAACTTAATCTCATTCGTAATAAAATTGCTGATTTACAGCGATTAGAGAAAGTAATTCAAGATATGACAGATTCTTGCAAGGCCAATCAAGACCCTCAATCCTGCCCGGTAATAAATTCACTTAAATAGCTATTGACCCCGTACTTATGTACGGAGTTTATACTACCTTAAAAATTGAGGTAGATAGTTATGATCAATAAAATTCTAGATAAAGTAGGTTCTGGTGGCGTTTGGCTAGCCGCCCTTAGCTGCACAGCATGTTTTCCTGCACTCGGCTCATTGGCATCTGCTCTTGGGTTAGGTTTTCTTTCACATTTTGAAGGGATAGCGGTGAACACCTTATTGCCATTATTTGCTTCACTAGCGTTGTTAGTTAATTTCTATAATTGGTATCAACATCGAGATTCATTGAGAGGCGTTTTAAGTGTCATTGGCCCAATTGCAGTATTGCTGACCCTTTATCCTTTATGGCAATACGACTGGAGCACTTACTTATTTTACTTTGGGATCATTTGGATGGTCGTAATGTCTATTTTAGATATTGTTAAGCCCATTAAGGAACCAGTATGCAAGGTATAGAACTAGAATCTAAAATCACTTGCCCTGAATGTGGATTTAGCAAAGTTGAAACCATGCCTACAAACGCTTGCCAATGGTATTACGAATGCGAAAGCTGTAAAGCACTACTTAAACCGTTAAAAGGTGATTGTTGCGTTTATTGCTCTTATGGAACAGTTAAGTGTCCTCCTATTCAAGAAGGCAATGCATGTTGCTCAGGTAAGTAGCCTAGTATTCGGTGGTTCTGTGTCAACCAAGTAATATCTTAAATGCGATTGCGATTAACACTAAACCACCAAATAGTTCAGCTTTAGATTCCAGCCATACGCCACTTCTTTCGCCGATATTCACACCAATCCAGCTAAAGGCAAACGTCGTGACGCCTATTATCAAGCAAGCTACGGCTATATCTACCTCAAGCAATGTGATTGCATAACCTGCCGCCATTGCATCAATACTGGTGGCAATAGCAAGAACAAATAGCACACGATGAGTAACATTAGCAATATCTTCTTCAATTCCTTCAGATTGGGACTCATAAATCATTTTGCCACCGATAAATACTAGCAAAATAAAAGCTATCCAAGGTGCATAATCTTCAATCCAAGATGATAAACCTTTACCGCTGTAATAGCCTAAAAGAGGCATAAAGCCTTGGAAAAAACCAAAATAAGCAGCGGCTTTAATAAAGAGCTTTTCAGCATTTACTACTTTTTTAGAACCTAAGCCTATGGATACTGCAAACGCGTCCATACTGAGTGCTATAGCTAATACAAATACTTCAAACAAACCGATTAAACCTGAATAAAATTGTTATAAGATTACGTGACGTATAATTAGTTACTTGACTGATGTTAAACACCTAAGATTTACTGACAATTTTTCTATTATCAAAGCCTTATTTTTACACCAAATTTCAGCCAGATATTCAGTAACAGTGCCAACACTTGAAGGAAACAGAATATTCCCCGCCACTTTGGCGAAAGGTCCATCAGTTTCGAGTAGAACTCTATCTTGAGGTATCCACGATATTACTTTTTTAGCTCTGGCTGAAGTTAGCATGGCTGGCCCAATAGAGAAGAAACAGCCTAGCTCGACGGCTTCTAGAACTTGCTTCTTAGTACCTAAAAACCAATGAAGAATAGAAGTACCAGCATTGGGATGTAACTTAAGTTGTTCAAGAACTTCACCAGTCGCGTTAAGACTATGGATAGTTAGTATTTTGTCATCAAAGCCTTCACATTTTTTTAGAATATGCGTGAAAACCTCTAATTGATCATCAAAGTAATCAGCGTAACCTTTTGAGCCATCCAGTCCAATTTCTCCAATATATCTAGTTCTATCAACTAGCTTATCGAATAGTGCTAATTCATTTTTTCTTAGATGAGCAAGTTGAGGGTGAAGCCCCAAGGCCGTCTTACAGTGTTTTATGCCACTTGTTAACTGGACAGTACCTTCAAAAGCTGAAGGCACCGTAGTTACTGATAGCACGTAATAATTACTGCTTTTTATGTCGTTCAATACCTCTTGATGATCTGGATATAAATCAACGTGGCAATGAAGATCCATCATGACGATTTATCCGCTTGGAGAAATAATTCAACCTCTGCCAATCCTCGCTTAATAGTTGATTCTAATTTTTCTCGTATATCTTTTTCTTGTGGTATTGGCCCTGAACTTCGAAGCCAAGAACGATAGTTATCGGATTGTTTCAATCTAATAATGGCAGTTTGAACCGCTTGGAGATCATCGCGAGTATCTTTTTCTTTGATAAGATCTCTCAACCGCTTTGTCTTGTATGGCGCATCTTGTGTAAAACCAGCATGAAAAACTGACGCTCTTCGAATAAGGCAAGGTACACAATGCCCACACTGTTTATGTTCTCTGTGCCAATGACTGCATGAAACACTTAGGGGAACTGCTTTTCTAATTGCGTCTTGATCAACACATTCCGCTAACATTTCACCTTTAGTTTTGAATTGATAGGGGTTTACAAATTTGACATGAAACCCAGTGTCTCTAAGCAAAGATTCAAGCCTGCTTAGAAAATTAGGATGAGTAGTTCTAGTGCTATGGCTACCAATCCGTCTTCTGGTAAGCGGCGGATTTATAGAAATATAGCCATTCTCTGGGACGACAATAGTTTCAATACTGCTATCGCAATTAGCATTTCTTAAGGCTGATATACCAAGTACCGCCATAGCTAGGAAGTTAAAGCTTCTTCCCCTCATACTAATGTCAGTTTTACCTTCTAAGTGCTTAATAATATGGGGAGACATTGAATAGGACAATTCGCCGAATGGCGGGGATAATAATTGCTTAATGTCTTCTTGCTTAGCGCCATCACCACGATAAGCGTGACTAACCAAGAGAGGCTTTAAATCTGATTCTCCGTTCAAAATATCAATTGCACCAACTGCGCTATCAAGACCACCAGAAAAAAGGCAAACAGAGTTGAGTCCAATTAATGATTTTGCTTTTGCTTTCGCTTGCTCACTTGTTTTAGGAGTCGGCATCGGCATAGTTGTTTTTTCAAAAGTAAACAGCCATTGATCGCCTGTAAGAAAGTTGAGCAAAGAACTCAGTTCAGGTTCTACAAAATTCCACATATCCTCATCAGTTACAGGAACATGCAAATGCATTTTTCTAGCCCATGCATTTTCTGCATTATCCCTTAATTCAAATGTATCAGCAGCGGTAACGGCGGTAGCAATTGTTATCAGATCTATTGAATCAGCATCTACATTCAATCCTAAATCACGAACTGTTTGTAGTAGTTGTTTTGACACCAAGCTGTGCTTAGTGATGTCATTTTGATGCGTATGAAACATTTGGACAGGATGACAATCATCAGAAAAGTCAGGCAAGTTAGCAGGGTCATGGTTAAAGTAAAAATTAGTCATTAAAGCTCTCCCATTCATCAACCGTCATAGCAATAGCATCGGCTTGAATTTTAGTAATATTTTCTTTGCTAATAGTACTGGGGTTGCCATTAGTTACTTTGTCTAACTGCTCTTGTGTAATCACTTTTATTAGTTCCCTTAATTCAACTTCCATTTGATGATGCTTGCTTGCTGGCTCAACATGAAACCAAGCTCTGCCCATGCCTTCAACCACATCCTGAAAAATAAGGTCTGTTAAATAACAGCCTATGGCTTCTTGGATAACTTCGTCAGTAAAACTGTTTGGGTCAAATTCTTCTGTATCGGGGAGTGCTTCTTCTAGTGCGTAATCCAACGCAACTCTTACAGCATCCGAATCGGCATTATCAGGCGCTAAATGGCTAGCAATTTTGTCGATTGCTTGATCAGTCGATAGCCCAGTTAGATCACCTAATGATAAGCTTTGATTATTAACCGTTACGGTGTCGCCACGCATGACACCAAGCAATCCAGAACCAGCAGTTATGCCGCTTGATAGTCTCCTGCTTGTGCTTTTACCTCCGCCAGAGCCTTTTCTAGAGTAACTTTTTAATGAACGCCTTAGATCTGAGGTTGAGCCACCTGTTTGCGCATATTTACCAAATGCTCTTCTGGCACTGGCAAACCTATTTGGAGGCGGTGTTGCTGTAGGTGAACCACCGATTTCTTGTTGAACCTTGTCATTGTCAATATCATTGCTATTGTCATTCTGATCATCAGCTTGATTATTATCAGAGCCAGCTTGCTCATCCCCATCAGTACCTGATGCAGGTTCTATTGTGACAGGATCTCCTTGCTCTGCCCAAGATGGAATAAGTGGACTCTTATTATTTGGTCCTGTTGACGATGCGGACGTACCCATATTACTTAGTTCCCTCTAGTTCTTTTAAAATTGGATTAAGCCATCTTTGGCGGGGCAAGCTTTTTAAAAATGTAAGAAGACTTAAGCTACATTTATCATCCTGCTTGGCAAGTAACACAGCCCCATAAATGCCTGTTGGTCTTTCGGTCCAATCACCAATCAACTTAAAGTTTTCAATCAAACCATCCATGACTGACATGTATTCTTCCTTCGGAGTTGTGGTAATCGCAGTAGAGTTAACGCCACTGACCCTTACCTTTTGCTTCATTAATTCTTCTACGAGTTTTTGAGCGGCTCCAGACATTACCGAATTAACAGCCCCCATTGGAATGCTTTCTCTGCTCAGATATGCCGCTGGTGTCAAATCCATTTCAGTGAACATGTGTAGTGGTCAACTAATTTTGGCCACAGTTTTAGAATCTTGGTATCTAACCTCAGATTCATTTGGTGCTAAACTTGCATTATAATGATGTGGTCTAACGTTGTTGTAATATCCGTTGATATAATCACTCACACTATATTTAGCATCTTTAAAGTTTTCGTATCCAACCTTTGGCATCCACTCCGTTTTAAAGCTTCTAAAAAATCGCTCCATTGGTGCATTATCCCAACAATTTCCGCGCCTGCTCATACTTTGTGTAATTTTATAGCGCCATAAACGTTGACGATATTTTAAACTTGTATAATGACTACCCTGATCTGAATGAAACATCAGTCCTGTCGGTTTTCCTCTGCTTTCATACGCGAGTTCAAGTGCTTTTAGCGTTAAATTAGTATCTGGCGACAACGACATGGCCCAGCCAACTACTTTACGTGCAAATAAATCAATAACAACGGCTAAATAAGCCCAGCGATTACCTACCCAAATATACGTCACATCACCGCACCACACGGTATCTGGCTCAACAACATCAAATTGTCTATAAAGCAGGTTTGGAATTTCAAGGTGTTCATTACCACCACGTTTATATGAATGTTGAGGTACTTGGCAGCTTTCAAGCTTTAATTTAACCATTAGCTTAGCAGCACGATAACGACTCAATTCAAAATCATTGTTCGTTGCTATTGCCGCGATTGTCCGCGCCCCAGCTGAGCCGCCGCTCATTGCATGTATTGCTTTAACTTCAGCCTCTAGCCTTACTTGCTCTGGCGTCGGCGTTGTATCCCGTATAGCCCAATATTTATAGCTGCTCCGATGCACATTGAATACGTTACACAGCACGCTAATTGGGTAACGCTCTCGTTGGTTTAGTTTCTCAATTAACGAGAATTGTTCAGGGAGTCGGACATCAAGAGAGCGGTAGCCTTTTTTAATATATCCTTTTCTAATTCAATGCGTTGGATTTGCTTTTTAAGTTCGCGGATTTCAATTTGTTCGGGCGTCATTGGCGAAGCAGATGGTGACTGACCATTACGCTCTTGCTTTAATTGGGTAACCCATTTACTGACGGTTGATTTACCCACCCCCATAGCCTTGACTGCATCTTCTTGTGTATAACCTTGGTCCACCACAAGCTGAGCCGTTTCTAATTTGATTGCCGCAGAGTATGTTGCGCGTTTTAATTTCGTCATTTTTTCACCCAAATTTGTATGCTTATTAGCATAACATTTCTTTCTTAATGGGTGACCAAAATCACTGTACCACTACAATGGGAGGTAATTTCGACCATTTATCAATAAAAGCTAGGTCGAGTTTCCACTCTTCAGGTAAATTAATTTCGTCAAATTCGACTTCTGAATTTTCAAGATCCGCTAATACTTTTGGATATCCGTTTTCCTTATCAATTAATTCATAAAGCTTGTTGGTAGCCTGAGTGCCTAAGCACCTCTCAAAAATTACCAGCTTAGTGATAGTTTTTTCATCAAGCTGCATTCCTCTGCGATGAGCGGTTTTCTTTCTCATCTTAACCTGATTGAGTAATCGCTTAACTATGCGAGGGTTGCCGTTAATGTTTGTGGATTCAGCTAATAGTGGAGCTAACTGTTCAGCAACCACAAATTTACTTCTGAGTTCGGAATGCTTTTCAATCTCGTGATCTTGAAGTAGCTCGTCAACGGTAATTTGTGGTTGTTTCCACGACAGCCTTAATGACTCTTCAAGGGCACATCTTATCGTTTCTAATTGCGCATCGGTAACGCCGTGATCTTGAGCAGTAAGCATCATTAAATATGCCCTTATCTCCAGAACGCCGGGTCTTGGTACATGCACAGGAATTTGAATAAGCTTGTCTAAATAATCAGTTTGATGTCGTTGAGATGCACCTTTGTGATACTCAGGCACTGCCAAGCGGATCATGTCCTCATCGGCGGCAATAACAAATGCAGTATTGGGTAAAAATAGAAATAACCTGATCGCCTCAAGGGTCGAAATAGCATTAAATGGAGAGCAGCGATCTAAATTATCGACATAGACAATAAGTGGCTTATCAAACTCCTTTAACAGATCAGAATATGCTTTTCGGAATTCTTTAATTTCTTTAGGTGGTGAAAATGATTTATTATCTTTGATCAAACCTTTGTTTTTCTTCGCGACATCCTTAGCGCCATCGACAGCACCTTTTACATCATCAACATCCAGTTCACCATCGTCACCACCACTGAATAGTCCCATGATCTTCTGTATACCACCCATAGTTGGTATACCAGCTAATGCTGCACCACCATCCATTAGCAATCCCATCAGTCTGATCTTATCTATTCGTCCAGCAAACTCTTTTGCTTTTGCACTGAGATTTTTATCGTCTGCTGCTTTTTTAACTAAAGTAGATGCAATTGTTTCTAGTAACGCCGCTTTAGCGTCATCATACCCTTGGAAAGTCCATGCATCGAAATGTACTTGGATATATTCTTGTTCATCACTTTCCAGAGAAGCCTTAGTAAGTTCAAGAATCGTCGATTTTCCAGCGCCCCAATCACCAAAAACGCCTATACTAATAGGCATTAACTCCTTTTCTGTTATAAGATCTTTTATTGACTCAGCCGTTTCATTAAAATTTAAGAAATCAATTTTTGATTCTTTATCAGACCACATAACGTCTCCTTTTATTTATTATTTCTTTTGTTCCATTCTTTCAATAATTCGGTGAACCGTGGGGCGGCTAACAGAATATTTCTTCGCTAATGCAGAGATCGATTCACCATTTAATTTATCTTTATATAATTCTTTCGCTTGTTTGTCTGATAAAGCAGGCAATCTGCCCATGTGTTTGCCTTTAGCTTTAGCCTCTTCACGACCTTCTGTGGTTCTGGCTTTTATAAGATCCCGCTCAAGTTGAGCGAATATGTGGCTACGCATAATGTTTGAGATTATTTCTCATCAAGCCAGATTGGGTGAGTACTAGGAAATCTTCGTCAGATTTGAGCCTGAAGCAGTCGTAAACGATGGTACAAAATTACTTCAGCTAAAATTCACTTTGATACGAAACCGGACATTAGGCTTAGCGTATCTCATGACAAGTGTTCCAACAATATAGTCGTTGCTCTTACTTTTAAATTTAAATCTTGTTTTAGATCCTCTGTACAATTAGTAACACACCAACGCGACTTTAATGTGGAATTAGGATCATCGGTTAATTTATTCTATCTAGATAGCTCTTCTATTTTTTATCTTTGATAAACATCGGTATAAAACGGGCAGTCCAAATAATGTTAGCAGTGTTTGCTGTCACTACCCCCCAACAATTATTTTCTTGGAATAGCTATTTGAGTTACTTCCCAATCTTTTCAAATTAAATAACTTTTTATTTGACTCTATAGCCACTATAGATTTTATACTTATTTTAATATTGTTTCGGAATGTTAAATATGTCAGAAAAATGTAGTGGTCAGTGTCAATCATCTCCTACCAACGAAGACGTAAAAATTGATACACAATTAGATAACTATAGTGGCGCGTTTGTCAGTACATATAAAGTGCCTCAAATGGACTGTCCTTCAGAAGAGAGATTGATCAGATTAGCACTTGACTCAATTCAGCCTTCAGTTGGATTGCAGTTTGATATTCCTAATCGCTTAGTCAAAGTTTTTCATGATGAAAATTTAGATGAGATAACAAAAAAGTTACAACAACTTAAACTCGGTGCAGAGTTAGAGTCAACTAAACAAAGTTGCAGTACAGAAGCTGCAAAAGCAAAAGACTTAGCCCAAAAAAATGAGATGAAAGAAGCATCAACCCTAAAATGGTTGTTAGCCATTAATGGAGTCATGTTTTTTATAGAAGTAATTGCTGGGATTATTGCACAGTCTGCTGGCCTAATTGCAGACTCATTAGATATGTTTGCTGATGCTGCTGTGTATGGTTTAGCTATTTATGCCGTAGGTAAAAGTATTAGCATGAAACTTAGAGCAGCACATATATCTGGTGTGCTTCAAGTTATTCTAGCGCTAGGTGCTTTGAGCGAAGTCGTAAGACGCTTTGTTTACGGTAGTGAACCGATCTCTTCTTTAATGATGATATTTGGTGGAATAGCACTAATCGCTAACGTTGCTTGTCTGTTTTTGATATTTGGCAACAAAGAAGACGGCGCTCATATGAAAGCGAGTTGGATTTTTTCCGCAAATGACGTTATCGCAAACGTTGGTGTAATTTTAGCTGGCTTATTAGTTACAGCAACAAGCAGTCGTTATCCAGATTTAGTGATTGGTTTGATAATTGCTCTTGTCGTTTTAAACGGTGCTCGCCGCATCTTACAGCTAAAGTATTAAGCAGAGAAATGAAAATAATGCACTCATCGTATATCAAATCAAATATATCATACGTGATAATGATTTTAATCGCGGTGCAGTCTGTGTTTTTTTCGCTAGAAGAGCTTGAAATAAACTTAAGTGAAAGTTCTTTTAGTTCATCACTAACTAAGTCTATTACCCCGCTAAAAGCTCCAGAAGACTCCAATATGCTTGAGGTGAATAATAGCAACTCTTCAATTGATAATTGTAATTTTTGTTGCTGTTGTCACTTATTTTTAAATGCTGATTCTTCCTGTAACATTTTCCAAGCAATAGAATATTTCCTTACCTACGCCTTAGTTTCTCCTGAGCTAAAAGGCTATATCTCGGTGCCATTCCGCCCACCTAAATACGCCTAAATTTTATAGAAAATTATGAAAGGTCAAATGTTAATGACCGAAAAAAACATATAAATTTATAGGAAAGTATACATGGCACTTAATACCTGTGTGCATCGCAAGATAGCAATTTTGAGGTGTGTAACACCTCGGCTTAAATATATCGCGTTTCTCGCGTTGTCACTTTTTACATTTAATGTTTATGCCTTTGAAAAGCAGTTAAATCTTCAAGAGGCAATTCAGTGGACGCTTAAACAAAATCCTGAACTCAAAATATTTGATTTCAAACAAACCGCATTAACAGGACAAGAACAAACAGCAAGTTTAAATCCTGCTTATGAACTAGAAGTTGAAGCTGAGAACTTTGCAGGCTCAGGTGAATTTAATGCATTCGACAGTGCTGAATTAACAGTCGCTCTATCTTCGGTTATCGAAATGGGAGATAAACGCTCAGCGCGGATTGGACTTGTTTCAAAATCAAGAGCACAACTCAATGCTGAGAAAGAAGTCTCTGCGCTTAATTTAATGGCTCAAGTCACTGAGAAGTACGTGGAAGTACTTGCAGCCCAACAAAGAGTTATATTGGCAGAAAATGCTTTGAGCTTAGCACAAGAAACGTTAGAGATTGTATCTCAGCGTAACCGCGCAGGTGCTACTCCTGAGGCTGAAGTGAAACGCTCAAAAGCAGTTATTGCTCAGGCTAACCTCACCCTTCAATCTGAACAAAAGCGCTTGGAATATTTGAAGCTCTCATTAGCAGCCTACTGGGGGGAAAACTCTGTAACCTTCTCTGAAGTACAAGGGGATCTTTTTCAGTTTGGCAATGATAGTGACTTTAACAGCCTTTTTGCGAAGTTAGAGAAGAACCCTGCTATTCAAATCTATGCAAGTGAACAGCGACTAAAAGAGGCTGAAATACAGTTAGCTAAAACAGAGTCAACGGCCAATATCAAATGGTCTGTTGGTGTTAGGCGCTCTCAAGAAGCCAATGATACGGCACTGGTCGCTGGCTTTAGCTTACCTTTGTTTGCTGAAAAGCGAAATTCTGGTGCAATCGCTAGTGCGCTAGCAGAGCGTGACCAAGTTGCCATAGAGAAAGAGGCGACTAAGTTGAGGTTTAGAAATCACTTACTACGAGCATACTCCAATAGAAAACAAGCCATATTAACAGCTAATTCATTAAAGCAGTCGGTTATCCCAATGCTTGAAGATGCACTGGAAGATACTCAAGACGCCTATCAAAAAGGTCGATATGGATATCTTGATTATGTATCGGCTAGACAAGAGCTGTTAAATGCTCGGCGAACCCTCATTGATGCGGCATCTGCTGCCCTAATTTATGGCGCAGAGATAGAAAAACTAACAAACGAAGCGCTGTCACTCTAAAAAAAGCATCACTTTAAGCTTAATAACAATTTATTGATTCAGTTATTAACTGAATCGTTTAGGAATTAAAAATGAAAAACTATTTACTCGCACTATTGATTTTTATTGGGTATTTGTCACCCATTCAAAGTGTTTTCGCTAGTGAAGATGAACATGAAGGCGAAGAAGGCATAAGCAAAATCGACAATAACATGGCAAAAAAGGTTGGTGTTGAAACAGCCTATTTAGCTTCAAAAACGTTGAACCAAACTATCCCTGTATACGGCTCTACGACGATAGGCGCTGAACAATTATTTCAAGTTGGCGCTAGATATAACGGCGTTATAAAGACAATAAACTCCACTGTTGGTGATACGGTAAAAAAAGGCGATCTATTAGCCGTTATTGAATCTAATGAGAGCTTAAATACTTATAAAATAACATCGCCTGTTTCTGGGACTGTTTTACAGCGAAATGGAAATATTGGCGGTATCACGCAAAACACTAGCTTGTTTGAAATCGTCAATTTTGACACCTTGTGGGCTGAATTTAAGGTGTTTACCAGCCAATATAATCAAATTAAAGTCGGTCAACCTGTTGATATTGAGCATGGTGAACAGGCATTCAACTCAACCATCACCAATATAATTCCAGCTAAAGATCAGTCTTATGTTTTAGCACGTGTACGTTTAAACAACACTGAGTTAAAGCTAACGTCAGGTCAATTATTAAAAGGCAACGTCAAAATAAATCAATTCAAGGTGGATTTAGCCGTTGAGAAAGTTGCTATCCAAGAACTGGGGGGACAATTAGGTGTATTTGTTAAAGAAGATGAAGAGTACGAATTTGCACCGCTTGTATTAGGACGTTCAGATAAGAACTATATCGAGGTTATTGGTGGCCTCAGTAAAGACACTGAATATGTAAACAAAAACAGTTATCTGATAAAAGCAGATATATTGAAATCTGAAGTAGAAGACGACGATTAGGAGACGCAATATGATTGAATCAATTTTGCGTCTTGCAATAAATAGGCGCTACTTAGTATTAAGCTTGCTGATGGTAATCATCGGCGTTGGTATGTGGAGTTATCAAAAACTTCCCATTGATGCTGTTCCAGATATAACAAACGTGCAGGTACAAATAAACACTTCTGCCCCTGGTTATTCACCTTTGGAAGCGGAACAAAGGGTGACCTTTCCTGTAGAAACAGCCTTAGCCGGATTGCCAAAGCTGTCTCACACCCGCTCCCTGTCAAGATATGGATTATCTCAAGTAACCGTTATCTTTGAAGAGGGAACCGATATTTATTTTGCTCGCAACTTAATCAATGCAAGATTAGCTGCGATAAAAGGCGTTATTCCCTCTGGCTTAGAGCCAGAAATGGGTCCTATTTCGACAGGGCTTGGCGAAATATTTATGTATACCGTACAAGCTTCTCCTGATGCTAAAATGCCTAATGGAGAGCCTTATACCGCTATTGCCTTAAGAGAAATACAAGACTGGATCATTAAACCGCAATTGGCTCAAGTTAAAGGCGTCATTGAGGTCAACAGTATCGGCGGCTACAACAAGCAATATCACATAACACCGAAACCTGAAAAATTACTTTTTTATCGTGTGAGCTTTGAAGAAATATCTGATGCATTACGTAAAAATAATGATAACCGTGGCGCGGGTTATATCGAGCAAAACGGACAGCAAGTTTTAGTACGCTCCATTGGGCAACTAGCGACAATAGATGAGATCCTCAATGTCATCATCAAAAAGAACGATGGTATTCCTGTAAAAATAAGTGATGTTGCCAATGTTGCTATAGGCAAAGAACTTAGAACAGGGGCTGCTACTCGTAATGGCATTGAGACAGTGCTTGGTACAACCATGATGCTGATTGGTGAGAATTCTCGCACCGTTGCTTTAGAAGTGGAACATAAGCTCAGCGAAATACAAAAATCTCTGCCAAAGGGCATTACCGCAGAGCCTGTTTACGACAGAACAACGTTAGTAGATAAAGCGATTGCAACCGTTACCAAAAACCTCGTTGAAGGTGCGCTTTTAGTTATTGTTGTGTTATTTATTCTACTTGGAAATTTACGTGCAGCTCTCATTACCGCTGCTGTTATCCCTATTTCCATGTTAATGACAATCACAGGTATGGTGCAAGCAGGAGTATCTGCCAATTTAATGAGTCTCGGCGCATTGGACTTTGGCTTGATAGTGGACGGGGCTGTCATCATCGTTGAAAACTCTGTCCGTAGGTTAGCACAGGCCCAACACAACGGTCATAGGCAAGACTTAAGAGAACGCCTAAATACCGTTTTTGAAGCCACTTCAGAAGTGATACGTCCAAGCTTGTTTGGTGTGGCAATTATCACTGTTGTTTACATCCCCATTTTCACGCTAACTGGCGTTGAAGGGAAAATGTTCCACCCTATGGCGGCAACTGTCGTTATGGCGTTAATTTCCGCAATGATCCTTTCAGTTACACTGGTTCCTGCTGCTGTAGCTGTTTTTATGAAAGGTAAAATCAGCGAAAAAGAAAGTGTTGTTATTCGTTCAACCAAGTCTATTTATGAACCATTGCTAAAAATGGCGTTGAAATTTCGTTGGGTTATCGTTTCATTTTCGACGCTCTTAATGGGGTATAGCCTTTGGTTAGCAACAACGCTGGGTAGTGAATTTGTTCCACAGCTAAATGAAGGGGATATAACAGTCCAAGCGCTAAGAATACCTTCTACCGGCCTAGAGCAATCAGTAGAAATGCAAGAAGTACTTGAGCAACGTATTAAAGCGTTTCCTGAAGTTGATAAAGTATTCTCGCGCATCGGCACACCAGAAGTAGCAACTGATCCAATGCCACCGAGTATTGCTGATATCTTTGTTATTTTAAAACCACGTAAAGAATGGGCCGAACCTTCAAAGCCAAAGAGTGAATTAGTTGAAGAAATGGAAGAAGTACTGAAAAACATTCCGGGCAACAACTATGAATTCACTCAGCCTATTCAAATGCGTTTCAATGAATTGATTTCTGGCGTTAGAGCTGATGTGGGCATCAAAGTATTTGGCGATGACTTAGATCGATTATTACTTACCGCAAAAGATATTCTAAATATTGTGAAAACCGTGGACGGTGCTGCTGATGCCCGAATGGAACAGGTCACAGGTGTTCCATCTTTATCAGTAATTCCTAAACGAGAAGCGCTTGGTCGATACGGTTTGAGCGTTTCAGAACTGCAAGACTGGGTTGCTACTGCAATTGGTGGAGAATCTGCGGGGATCATTTATGAAGGTGACAGACGATTTGAGTTAGTTGTTCGCCTACCAGAGCAAACAAGAACAGATATCAATGGCTTGAAGCACCTGCCGCTTCCACTTGAGGGTGGTAACTATGTGCCACTTGAAGAAGTTGCAGAGCTTAAATCAGAGTCTTTACCTGCTCAAATTAGCCGTGAGAACGGAAAAAGAAGAGTTGTGGTTACCGTCAATGTTCGTGGCAGAGATTTAGGCGGCTTTGTAAAAGAAGTGAAAGCTAAAATTAATCAGGAAGGAGAAATCCCAGCAGGATACTGGCTTGATTATGGTGGAACGTTTGAACAACTAGAGTCAGCGAGTAAAAGATTAAGCTTAGTTGTACCGATCACATTAGTTGTAATCTTAGGTATTTTGGTTATCGCATTTGGTTCATTAAAAGATGCATTAATCATTTTCAGTGGCGTGCCTTTAGCATTAACTGGGGGCGTATTTTCACTTTATTTAAGAGACATGCCCTTATCAATTTCGGCAGGTGTCGGCTTCATAGCATTGTCAGGTGTCGCCGTATTAAATGGCTTGGTTATGTTGGCTTTTATTCGAGATCTTTGGCATGAAAAAGGCGACCTTTACGTAGCGATCATTGAAGGTGCCATCATTCGTTTAAGACCTATTTTAATGACGGCACTGGTTGCTAGTTTAGGTTTTATTCCAATGGCGCTAAACACTGGAATTGGTGCAGAAGTACAACGACCACTAGCAACAGTCGTTATCGGCGGTATTGTATCTTCTACCATTTTAACTTTGTTTGTATTACCTGTTTTATATCAATGGGCGCATGGCTCTGAGAGTAACAAACAGTAATCTGACGAAATTTAAAGCCCAAAAAGCAGCTTAATTAATAGGTTATGCCTAATTAAGCTGCTTTTTATATTGTATGCCCAACATTTTATTGATAAAGCTTACTGCGCTTCATCCCGACAATTTTCATTTAAAAACTCAAACTCTATCGTTGTATGCGATAAATGATAGGAAGATAATTTAGCTGCAACTTCTTGTTTAAGCCTAATTAATTCTTTAACGTCAAAGTTGTCACTCAGCTCAAGGTGCGCTGTTAAAACGTGACTTTCACCATCTAGTGACCAAAAGTGCATGTGGTGGATACCATTAACTTCAGGAAATTCCATTAGTGATAGTTTAATACGCTTTTGAGTCTCTTTATCGGGTGCAGCTTGAAGAAATAAAACGAGTGTTGATTTCAGGTTTTTGAAAACATTAAACAAGATGAACAGCGTGAACCCTATTGATAAAAGGGGATCTAATATCGGCAGTTCAGCGAACAACAGTACGATAGAGACTATAAGAACGGCAACCCATCCAAGTACATCTTCAAGAAGGTGCCATGTCAGCACTTTCTCATTTAATGTTTCACCCGCTTTTAATTTTAATACCGCATATCCGTTAACGGCAACGCCGAGTATCGCTAGCCCTAACATCCCCTCGACTACAGGCATTTCAGGATTGGACAGCCTTGGAATTGCTTCAAATAAAATCCAAATTGAGCCAATGATTAAAACAATACTGTTTATCAATGCGCCAAAGAGAGTAAGTCTACGATAACCATAACTAAACTTATCTGATGCTTCTTTATCTGAAAAACGACTTAAAATCCACGCAAAACCTATTGAAAGACTATCACCAAGATCGTGAACTGCATCTGCCATTATCGCAGTACTGTTAGTGAGCCAACCACCTATAAATTCGATAATAGTAAATGTCACATTCAGAAAAAATGCCCAACCAATACGATCATCTTTAGAATGCTGATGACTGTGACTATGGTTGTGCATTTTGTACCTCCAGTGCTTTTGTATTTCTAATTTTTGATACATTCATATTAATCAAATGGCGAATCACACCTTGATACATCCAACGTTTTACTCCCGACAAATTAGTACCCTTTTCAAGATAAAACTCATCAGGGGAATCATAAAGCCCAAAGTCGTCATGAATACCTTCTTTTTGAATATAGGTATCTTGGCCGCACCAATTTGTGTTTGGTGAAGAGAAACACTTTGTTGCAACACCATAGACACAAAAGTCATCTTTTGCTTGGCTAAATTTCTGCTGTAGTGAGCTTAAGTATTGCTCATCCAATATAAAGCCCTCTAAGTTTATCCAGCGTCCATCGAAATAAACTTCTACCCAACTATGAATGATGTATTTAGGTGCTAACCAAAATACATAGCTAGGTATAGCCCCTTTTTGTAATTGCTGATCAATGGTAAAACCATGGAAACGACACTGGATACCTAGTCCACGCAATAGCGCCATTAACAGATTACCCTTAGTATTACATTGCCCATAACCATCTGCTAGTACATCGCTTGCTGCTATATCATCACTCTTGTTATAGCCAAACATTATTTCATCTTTCACAAATTGGTATGCTGCTCCAATTTTGTTGAAATCGTCTAAGCTTTGCCATCCTCGCTGATCGATCAGGGATTGGATATCTTTGTGTTCAAAATTAACGATATTCGTATTGTTTAAATATTTCTCGGTCATTTTTTATATATCCTTTTCGTTGCATACTTATACTACAGACTCTATAGTAACTATAGAATCAAATGTCTGGGGGAAATTGATGAAAATAGGCGAATTGTCTAAAAAATCGGGCTGTTCTATACAAACAATTAGATATTATGAAAGAGAAGGATTACTGTTAAATCCAAACCGTTCAGAAGGTAATTTCAGGCTGTATGATAGTAAAGCACTTAAACAATTGGAGTTCGTAAAACATTGTCGCAGCCTAGATATATCACTCAATGATATTAAACGTCTTATCGAATTAAAAAATAAGCCAGAAGAAAGCTGCTCTAGCGTTAATGCATTAATTGATCAGCAACTTGCACTAGTGAATAAACGCATGAAAGAATTAAGGGCGCTTAAAGCTGAATTACAACAGATGGCTAGTGCTTGTGGTTCGAACAATACTATTGAAGCATGCGGGATCATTAAGTCACTAGATAGTTAACTCTGTTAGAGGCATACGGGCAGAATATAGAACATTAATCGACTATTGCATGTCCTAAATGTGGACAGATAAAAACGGAAGAAATGCTGACAAATTCATGTCAGCGGTATCACAAGTATGAGTCACACAAGGTTTTGCCAAACTATTGAATGGTGACTGGTGTGTTTACTTCTCATATGGAACAGCAAAATTCCGCCAATTCTAGAACGACAAAATTAGTTGCAGCCGTTAATGCACTAGAGTGTTTAAATTGAAGTTTATTATTGACTCTTCAACGTCTGCTTTACACTCTGAATTTTCGTTAATAACTCAAAAGCTAACTTCCGCTTTTGGCTAAGTGAAGTCATAAGGTATTCATTGATGCTAATGTCCGCAATGTCGGAGGAGCTGCCGTTAGCAAATAGCATCAAATTATCGTAATATAACTGATTGAGTCTCAGATATTATGATTAAAAAATCATACTTTCATAAAAAGAGAGATTGGCGGCATCCCTTTAAAACCTTTCAGTCTAAAATGAGATCAATCTCAATCATTATGCACAGTCACAAATACTCCACATAGGTTGATCATGGCAGTGGCAAACGGATTATCATTTTTGGTATTGAGAGAGCCGTCGATAATATTCAAACAAGCACCTTTCTTATGGATGCTTTCAATTGCCTCAAGAATAGATTTTAACGACCGTCCCAAACGGTCGAGGCGAGTAACAATAACTTCATCACCTTCCCTGATAAAGTCGATGAGTTCCTAAAGCTTTTCTTCATTTCGAATCGAAGCACCAGACTGTTTGCCTTGGAATATTTTTTCACAGCCCTGAGCGTCCAACTTGGACAGTTGAACATTTAAATCTTGTTCTTTAGTTGAAACTCTTGCAAAACCAACTTTCATATATACGAAACCTGTAACTTTCGCACACCTTAACAATTAAATGAACGAAAGTATATTAAATAAATTTCGTACATGAACGTAATAAAAAATAGAAATTCGTACACTACGGATAGAAAATGAATGACAATTCTAACTATAAAGTGACTTAATTATTTCACACGCTTCACTTGTACACGAGCTTGCCATTTGTTGAAGCTCAGCTTGTAGTGCTTTGAGTTCTCCCATTAGATTGTTAACTAAAGCCAATTTAGCCTGTGTCTATCATAAGTTCAAAACTTAAACTTTAGATATAAGCTGAAATTGAGTCAATCGTATTACAAATACTCTTATTGATACTGGCTCATTACTTGCACTTTTTCGAGAACATGACCACATGTAGAGAATAATAGGCTAACAGTGGGAAATATTTACACTATCAATGTAAGGATTACTTATGAAATACTCAAGATTTGCTGCAATGATCATCACCTCAACCATTGCTATGTTTGTCATGATGTATCTCAACACTTACGCAGTATCACATATATGGTTTAGTGAAACGCGTATCTATATGGCGTTGTATATGGGAGCAGGTATGGCAATGATCATGCTGGCCTTTATGCTTGGCATGTACAGTAACAAGAAGCTCAACATGGCTATTTTTCTATTGGCGACAATACTGTTTGCCATATGTCTTTATCTTGTTCGCTCTCAAAGCACAATTTCTGACACTGCTTACATGAAAGCGATGATTCCTCATCACTCCATTGCTATTCTTACTAGTGAGCATTCAACTTTGGAGGATGTACGCGTGCGTGAATTGGCAAATGGTATTATTAAAGCCCAACGAAAAGAAATAAAAGAAATGGAATGGCTGATTAAAGATATTTCTGAAAATGGAAAGGTCAGCTCACAAGCTCAGGCTGAGCAACGACCGCTCCCAAAGTTTGAAGGCACACTGAACAAAGGAGACTAAGATGACTAAGACAGCTACCCTGTACAGAATGGTCACTGACGAACATATCTGCCCCTATGGTTTAAGGTCGAAAGATTTGCTGGAGAGGCAAGGGTATGATGTAGAAGATCATAAGCTCACGTCAAGACAACAAGCTGATGACTTCAAAGCTAAGCATGATGTCAAAACTACGCCACAAACCTTTATTGAAGGAAAGCGTGTCGGAGGATACGATGACTTAAGAGAGTATTTTGGTAAAGATGAAGCAGGTCAAACTGGCACAACCTACACGCCCGTTGTAGCCATTTTCTCGATAGCTGCACTTCTTGCTGTCGCATCTCAACATTTTGCTTCCGGCTCATTTATCTCCATCAGAACACTGATGCTATTTATAGCTTTTTCAATGACGCTCTTAGCGGTGCAAAAACTGAAAGACCTATACAGTTTCACAAATTCGTTTATTACTTATGATTTACTAGCGATGAGATGGATAAGATATGGTTATATTTATCCCTTCATTGAAGCATATGCAGGTATTGGTATGGTTGCCCAACTACAGCCTCTCGCAGTGGCACCATTTTCATTGTTTATCGGCACAGTTGGAGCAATTTCAGTTTTCAAAGCCGTTTACATCGACAAACGCCAGTTAAAGTGTGCCTGTGTAGGCGGCGATAGCAGTGTGCCACTTGGATTTGTATCGCTATCTGAAAACTTATTTATGATCGCGGGAGCATTGATTATGCTGCTGATGTAAAGGTATAGCTCTATTCGGCGGCCCCTTAACTGTTAAGATTAGACCTAGGATGCCAGCCCACACCTTTCTAATTCATATGTAACATTTTTTCTGTCGTACTGGCATCAAGATAACCAGAACTGAGCAAACAATCTCAAAGGTTGTACAAAATAACACTAAAGTTTTTTCATTAAGTTTTATTGTTATGCTCTTGTGGTGGCTTTCGCCACCACTTTATTAGTTTTCAAGTTCCACCATATCTTTCGCTGCAATGTCACCAGACACTAGCTTTACAGTTGCGAAATGATCATTCACAATTTTAGTAATTTGTACCGTTCCTACCTTTTCGATAGTGTAGGGATCTTCACCTTCACTCAATACTATTCTTTCATGGAATCTAATAACACTGTATTTTTGCCCAACCTCTGCGCCATGCTTAGCACCAATACAGATTAGAGTTCGATTATCAGAACTTTCTACTACCTGACCTCTCATCATGTATTTATGATAAAAAGTGGTATTGGAACAACCCACTAAATATAAACCGAATGTAAGCAATAAAAGAGCTTTTATATAGGGTGTTTTCATCACTGTTACCTCATTTGACTAACTAATTATCTATACACTTTTTTATGAATTCATTTGTTTTTCCGGCCAGCCCCCGAAGGTGCTTGATGACAACTCCAAGGCTTATGAACAGAGTTATCTTTGATGTTCTGATCAACAAATTTATAGTAACTTTCTTTAGTATGTGTCCACCAATCATCATGAACATCTGCGCCATACTTACGGATTACCTCCTCAATCCCATCAAGGCTTACGTTTGCGGCATCATAGGCAAGGTGTATTTCACCTTCTTTGATGTTGTAACTAACTTCATCTATACCAAAAAGCTGATCTATTTCTTTTACTAACTCGTCACAGCTTTCTTCTGTGACATTGCTAAGCTTTAGGTTTCGAACAACTAAATTTTGCTCTTTAACGCCAACTCTATGATTTAAATCGCTCATAATTTTTCTCCTAATGTTTGTGTGAATGCTGTTGATTGCTATCTTTCATTTCTTCCATTTTACGGTTCATCTGCGGCATCATGTTCCCCATCATTTCTAAATGATGTTCAGCCATCTTGATTTGTTGATGCATTGGCATTTCTTCCATGTTTTTGTGCATGGATTGCATCATCTTCATCATTGAACGGTGATGTTCAACCATCATCTGCTGTTGCTTTTCAGGATCTTTTTCAGTTTTAATGGCATGGACTTCCTTTTTCATTTCCATCATCTTTTTGTGCATTTCTCCCATGTTCTCATGTGGTATTGCCATGCCTTGATGCATATCAGCTTTGTTCGCACCTTCATGCTTATGCTCATTGTTTTGGGCAAATGAGCTAGTGGTTATAAGTAGTGAACTAATAAATAAAATTGATTTAGTTAACGTTTTCATGATTTTTACCTTCTACACTTTTATTAAAATTTGGGATCCAACTTGGTGTCGATTCCATATACCTGTGGTACTCCGAACCAAACTCAGCAATCGCTTGTGCTTCTTCGCGTTTCGCTAGCTTGACGTAAACAACGACTAAGATCGGAAACATCGCAAGTGTTGGGATTGTCGGCCACTGCAATAAAAAGCCGAACATGATTAGAATGAAAGCTACATACTGTGGGTGGCGACACCTTGCATACCATCCAGTTGTAGCCAATTGATGATGTTTTTGCGCGTGATGCAATACATTCCATGCTGAAGACAACATAAAGAAACCTGCAACAATTAACACCATACTCACTATATGAAATGGGTCCCAATGGGCATCACCTTGAAATCCAAAGAAAGTATGTAATAAATGCCCATTTTCATGCGCAAAGAAATTTACTTCTGGATAGGTCTCCGTCAGCCACCCCGACAGAAAATAGATAGTTAAAGGAAAGCCATACATTTCAGTAAATAGGGCAACAATAAAGGCAGAGAACGCGCTTAGACTTCTCCAATCAGTTGATGTTTTTGGTTTGACAAAACTAAAGGCAAAAAAGATAAAAATTGCTGAGTTCAGTATCACCATTGACCATAAGTCATAATCATATGTTTCATTCATCACTGCTCTCCTTTTTATGTGATTCCTTACGTGCCTTTTCTAACCCTTGTATGTAGCCATCGCGATAGGCTGCATTTTTATCCGTGAGTTCTTGAAAGCTCTCTTCCTTTTTTTCATCAGGCGCATGTGAATGATCGTGACCATGTTTACCATGACTGCCATGCATAAATACGTGCATCAAGGGGCATAGCAATAAAATCAAGTAGGGAAGAAATTGCAGCATATGTTGACCATGCTCAAGCACTAAGAAGTAGGTCACTGCGGCAATAAGTGCCAGTGCAGCCCAGCCTGTAGGTGTTGACCAAAAATTAGGGTGTTGATTTTTCATATTGCCCTCCTAAACGACTTTTAAGACACCGCGATACATTTGCATCTGACAGTGAAACTCATGCTCTCCCGGTGATAAGTTCAATAGGGTAATTTGAGTAATTTCATTTAATTTAAGCTGTTCGCTTATATCCAATGAAGGAATAAGCATTGTTTCAGCGCAGGGGGATTGATCTTTGCGCATAAACTTCAGAGTGACAGGTTGGCTAGCAGACACCTGAATTGAGGATGGGGAATACACACCATCCCTCACTTCAATGAGTACTTCATTACCTTGAACGATTGTTTTATTGGGTTTATATAGCCAAAACCACCAAACAATCAGCGCGATTAACATTAAGCCTAATAAGTTAATAACCATCATTGTGATTCTCCTTAATGCTCTTTTGCTTTAAAAAAGCGAAGTCGATTTGCATTTGACACTACAGTCAATGACGAAAACGCCATTGCAGCACCTGCAATTACAGGGCTAAGCAGAATGCCAAAGAAGGGATATAGAACCCCCGCAGCAAAAGGAATCCCGGCTACGTTATAGACAAACGCGCCAAACAAGTTTTGTTTGATATTTCGTAAAGTAGCTTTGCTTACCGCTATGGCATCAGCAAGGCCATGAAGTGAACCACGCATTAGGGTAATGTCAGCACTTTCGATAGCTACATCAGTCCCTGTGCCTATGGCGAAGCCAACATCGGCTAACGCTAGCGCAGGAGCATCGTTGATGCCATCTCCTGTCATACCAACAATTTCGCCGCCTTCTTGTAGCTCTTTCACCTTGTTGGCTTTATCTTCTGGCAGCACTTCAGCAAGAAACTCACTAATACCCACTTTTTTAGCTACGGCGGCAGCGGTTTCCTTGTTATCACCCGTTAACATGATGACGCGTATACCATTAGCCTGAAGCCGTTTGATAGCAGAGATTGAGTCTGACTTGATAGGATCTGCAACAGCAATGATTGCTGCAAGTTCACCATCTACAGCAAAGTACATAGGTGTTTTGGCTTCTTTGGCTAAAGACTGTGCTTGTTCAACAAAGCCTGTGAGGTCTATGCCTTTTAACTTCATTAGTTTATCGTTTCCGAAAAGCAGGGCTTTGTTGTTGCAGCTTGCTTCTACACCAAAACCCGTAATGGCGTTAAAGGCTTCAATTTTTAGTAACTCAATATCCTGATCTAACGCACTTTCAACAATCGCTTGCGCTAAAGGATGCTCTGAGCCGCTTTCTAAACTTGCTGCAAGCTGTAGTACGTCTTTTTCGTCAGTAGCTTTTGCTAAAATAATATCGGTTACCTTAGGTGCCCCTTCAGTAATAGTGCCCGTTTTATCTAAAATCATGGCAGTGATTTTAGAGGCGGTTTGCAGTGCCTCACCGTTGCGAATAAGCACTCCGGCTTCTGCTGCTTTTCCTACTCCCACCATGACAGACATGGGTGTTGCCAAGCCTAAAGCACACGGGCAGGCAATAATAAGCACAGTAGTTGCTGAAACGATGGCAAAAGCAATGGCTGGCTCAGGTCCAAAGTTAAGCCATGCTAGCGCACTTAACACAGAGGTGATCATCACGACAGGTACGAAAAAAGCTGAAATAACATCGGCCAAACGGCCAATCGGCGGTTTCGAATTTTGTGCTCGTTTCACCATATTGATGATCTGTGCAAGCGCCGTGTCTTTACCAACGCGTGTGGCTCTAAATAAAATCATGCCTGATTTGTTCAAAGTACCTGCGACAACCTCATCTTCTTCAGCTTTTTCAGCAGGCATAGGTTCGCCTGTCAGCATGGACTCATCAATAGAGGTGTGTCCTTCCAATACCACGCCATCGACGGGAATTTTTTCACCCGGTTTTACCTTCACAATATCGTTAAATAAAACCTGCTCAATACCTATCTGAACTTCTTTGTTGTCACGAACCACGGTTGCTGTTTTGGCTTGCAAGCCGATAAGACGTTTAATGGCCTCAGAGGTTTTACCTCTGGCTTTGATTTCTAATGCTAAACCTAAATCAATTAAGCCAATGATCATGGCGGTAGCTTCAAAATAAACATGCCGTGCCATCAATGGAACAGCGTCAGGTGCAAACACGACAACCATCGAATACAACCAAGCCGTGCCTGTTCCTAAAGCAATTAGGGTGTCCATATTGGCTGAATGATTTTTGAAGCTCTTCCATGCTCCTACATAGAAATGCTTGCCTGAAAAATACATAACACCAAAAGTTAAAATGCCTACAACCAACCAAGAAATTCGTTCAAGGTTTGTTTCAACCGTCATTTCTCCAACTACAATGCTGTAGATCATCAAAGGAACGCCGAGTGAAAGGGCAATAAACGTATCGCGCATTAGCTTTTTGTAATATGCAAAATCCGCAGCCTCTTTCTCATCAAGCGCATCTGTTGCTGAGCTATCATCAATTGGCTTCGCGTTATACCCCACTGACTCAACAGCTTTGATCAACTCTTTTGTTTTAGCTGTCCCATAAACTGTTACTGTCCTATCAGCAAAATTCATTTCCGCACTGACGACTCCAAGAGTTGCCTTCAACGCCCCTTCAATTTTGCCTACACAGCTAGCACACCCAGCACCTTCAATGATAAGCTGTTGGTTATGTGATACTTTCTCCAACGTATTCTCCTTACTTTTACACGAAGAGGATTGAGCTTTTGCCTGACAGCAACAGCCTGATTCAGTTTTTATATTTGTGTTAGTAGCCACCCTTTTTCCTCCTATGCTTTTTTAATTTGCTCAAAGTTTTCGATGAGATGACAAACCATGTTTGCAGTCGGTGCTTTGTCTTCCATTTCTTCCCATCGAGAAAGCGCAGAAGACATTTTTCCTCGAAGTGCCAACATTGCTTGAAACTGCTTTTCTGTTTCTTCAAGCCGCTCTTTGATCAGGCTTCTGACTAATGGGCACGCACTTTTACCATCTTCAGATTCATTAATAATTTCCTTGATATCTGCAACGGAAAAACCAAGGTTTCTGGCACTTAAAATGAATTTAAGTCTCGATACTTCTTTATTCGAGTATGACTTGTAGCCGTTCACTGACTTAGCAGGTTTTAACAATCCTAATCTGGTGTAATAGCGCACCGTATCAGCAGTCGTTCCAAGGCTTTTTGCCAGCTCCGCAACTTTCATATTCACTCCTCAGTTTTTTAGCTAAGTTTGTACTCTCATCTTCAGCTTAGACCTGTGTCTAAGACACAGGTCAAGTACTAATTCTAGTGAATAAGCTAAAAACTAATTTTTTGGTAAAAGAGAAATCTCGGTCAAAATCGACAGCATTAAGTACTGTAAATAGCAATAGTTTGAGCATGTTCATCATGCCTCCAAAAAATATTGTGCTAATTGTTCAAAACGGTTGGTAATTTAAACCAATCAGTAAATCGTTTTATTTTTGATGGGACTGGCGAAAAAAAGGCGCACTGATCCCGTGATTAGCCAATAATTGGTGGACGATAAAGTAAGAGATGGATACCAGATTTTGGTAGGGGTATACGCTGTAGAATTAGCTCAGAATGAATATTGCAAATACCTTCCTCTTGCGCTTGCACAAGATAGGCATTTAAATGAAAGCTTGTACAAAAACCGCCTTCACAACAAACACAATCACCAGCTTTACATTTTTCACAGTCTTCATCACCATGACGGTTTTTAGAATCTTGCGAATTTTCAGTGTGATAGTGACTATTGTCATTCATTGATTGATGATGCATATTTTTGCTTGGTTGTATAATATGCGTGTCGGAAGATCCATTTTGATGTTCTTCACAATTCATTGGTTTAGCAATAGCAAAGCCATGCTGCGTAAGCAACAGAGTAATTACCACTATTTTAAACCACTTGAAAAGTCCAAACATTTTAATTCCTTATTTATCACCTACAATATTAGCCACTTTATAAAAATAATTTTATGATCTTGATCAACCTTTGAACTAAAACCTAAACTTTTTACTTTTTACTTTTTACTTTTTACTTTTTACTTTTTACTTTTTACTTTTTTAAACAGCTTTAACTTCACAAGTATAAAAGGGGTGTCTAATTTATACTCATGAGATTGAAGCCAAGCATGAGCACCATTAAAAGAAATAAAAACCCTACGCTCATAACTAGGTATTGAGTAATGGATCATTTTTCCAATTGTTCAGCTTTAAGCGCAGTACTTTGCAACAATCGGTTCTATCCCGGGCACATCCAATTCCCGTTCATCAAAAGTGATAAAATGGCCTATTGTACGTCTTTCAATGGCGATGTTTTTTGCCTTGACTCTTTAACCTTAACCATTCGCCAACTTTACTTCTTAGCTGATATTCCACCTTGATAGGTATACACCAGACTGGCACCGATTGAAAACAAGAAGTAGCTTACTATTACTGCTCTTAGTTCTTTCCAAAAAAACTATTAGCTAGGCCTTTCCTAACATAACTAAAATGGTTTAAATCCCAAAAAACGAAAGCTACCATCAATATAGTTGCGGTAGCTCTCATCAAGTCAATATAGTATTTCTTCATATCAGAGCCAGAACTTGATACCTGCAACAAAAGCAGTATCACGAGTACTTTGCCCATTTAACTTCGCAAAGTCGGCTGTATTACCAAATTTATTTGTCCACTCAACGCCAACATAGGGAGCAAACTGGCGGGTAAACTCATAACGAACCCGAAAACCAATAGCACTGCTAGACAAGCCACTACCAAGGTTATTTTGGACGTCATCCTTACCGTAAAGCGTCAACTCTGCTCGTGGTTGAACAATTAACTTTTGAGTAAGTAATAGCTCATACTCAGCTTCGATCGAAAATGCACTATTACCTTGCTCTCCTAAATACGCAGTCATATCAATTTCAAACCAGTAGGGGGCTAGACCTTGTAAACCAAAAGCTAGCCATTTGCGGTTTTCACCTTCGTTATTGTAATCAAGTCGAATACCGACTTGTGTATCCCAATAAGCAGATATTGCGTGGCCCCATAGAAAATCTGTTTGGTTCTCCTCTAAATTACCTTCGCTAAAATCTCCTTCAGTTTTGATGACTAATCTATCAAAAGTAGTGCCATACCATGCCTGAAAGTCAAAAACACCTGCGTTTGTTTGCTCATTATATTCAAGACGATCCCCTAGTAGCGCGTAAAATGAATGCTCATCTGCCAAAGTCAGTCGTTTGTCGCTACTGAGTGCATAAGGACCTTCAGTCAAAGTTGTACCTGCTGCATAAGCATGGGGGTCTCTAGCATCTTTAGGTGCATCTCCACCTTGTGCTTGCATTTTAGAATCACCCATCTCAGTCATCTCATCTTTTGCAGATACAGATACACTTATAAGGGGCAAACCTATTAATAATAGTCTTAACGTATTGGTTAGTATTAATTTTTTCATGATACAACTACCTCTCTAAACATACCTGCATCCATGTGGAATAATAAATGGCAATGCCATGCCCAGCGACCTACGTCATGAGGTGTTGTTAAAAAACTAATTCTTTGCGCTGGTTGTACAGGGATAGTATGGCGACGAACCTGTACATCACCTTTTTCATTCTCCAAATCGCTCCACATACCATGCAGGTGCATGGGATGTGTCATCATTGTATCGTTTTGTAAAATAACTCTTAAACGTTGATTATGCTTCATGTGAACTGGCGTGCTTTTTCCAAATTCCAAGCCATCAAATGACCAGCTATAACGCTCCATGTTTCCAGTTAAATGTAATTCAATTTCAGCCTCTGGCTCTTGCTGGTTTGTAATTCCCTCAAGAGAATGTAAATCTGCAAGTGTTAAAACACGGCGTCCATTTTTACGTAAACCTATACCGGGATCATCAAGGTTTGTTCTAGGCATATCAACACGCATATCAACAGAAGCTCCATACTCTGTTTTTGCATGACGCACTTTAGTGCTAGCAACAGCTAATGGGTTTTTAGTCATTCCATGTTTACTATGATCCATTGCCATCGCTCCATGACCCATTGCACTATGATCCATTTTATTAGAATTCATGCCCGACATGTCTGCCATACCTGCCATCGCGGAATGCTCACCACCTTGGGCCATATTCCCCATCATATCTGTCATCGTTAACCATTCAACGGGATCTAGAGCAGGTACTGGTGCATCAATATTAGGTGCCATTGATAAAGTACCTTTAGCATAACCTGAGCGATCCATGCTTTGTGCAAAAATCGTATATGCATCATTTTTTGGCTCGACAAGTACATCATAAGTTTCACCGGGACCAAATCTAAATTCATCTACTGTCACAGGTTCAACATTTTGTCCATCAGCTTGTACAACTGTTAACTTCAGCTCAGGTATTCTTACATCAAAAAACGTATTGCTAGAACCGTTAATAAATCTAAGCCTAACCTTTTCGCCAGCTTTAAACATTCCACGCCAGTTTGTCAAAGGCGCACAACCATTCATTAAAAAAGTCATTGCAGATGCTGATAAGTCTGCAAGATCTGTAGGGTTCATTCTCATTTTATTCCACATTTCCCGGCGTTGTAGCGCATTTGAAACGCTGCTATTTGAAATGTCATCAAAAAACTCTGGAACAGTAGGTTGATTAAAGTTAAATACATCGCTCTGTACTTTTAACTTGCGGAACAAATCCATTGGGTCATCATCAGTCCAATCAGACAATTGGATAACATGCTCATTGTCAGCACTAATAATATCCTTTTCTCTTGGCTCAATAATTAATGCGCCGTACATACCTGTCATTTCTTGAAAGCCACTGTGTGAGTGATACCAATATGTGCCGCTTTGTTGCAGCTTAAATTTATAAACAAAGGTTTCACCCGGCATTATACCTTTAAAGCTAATACCCGGTACGCCATCCATTTGATACGGAAGAATGATCCCATGCCAATGAATTGAACTCGGCACTGATAATTTATTAGTTACCCTGATAGTAACGTCATCACCTTCTCTGAGGCGCAAGGTAGGAGCTGGTATTGAGCCATTGATTGTTGTAGCCATTCTTACAACACCTGTGAAGTTTACGGGTGACTCATCTATCACCAGATCTATTATTTCTCCACTTAGTTCGGGCACAGTACCTGTTATTGTTCCAGCCACTAAAGATGAAGCAGCATGAAGAATGCTTGGAAAAGCAGCTAATATACCGCCAGCAGCTAAACCTTGTACAAAGCGTCTACGCGGTGTAGAAATTTGATGTAATGGATCTTTAATTCTCATTTTACTCTCCGAGGTTTGACCAATAAATTAGTGTGACCAATGAATGTGCTTAATTTTCCATTCACCGTTTTGCTTTTCGAGAACCATTGTTTCCATCCCTTGATAATCACGTTCTTCACCATTGTAAGTACCTTTAGTTTGACTACGCGAGGCAGAGATAGCTGTATTTCCAAGTATCGTCACTTGATGTTCAAGTGTGTCGCTCTTCATCGCTGCTAAATACTTCATATCCGACAACATATGATGATGAGCATATTCATCAGCGCTCCTTTCAACGCGGCCTCCCTCGAAAATGGTGACATCATCCGCTAACTGCGCTCTAGCCTGTTTTTGATTGCCAGTTTCAAGTGCTTGATGAAATGCCAAAACAACTTTTGCGGCTGGTGTATCTACACCTTTAAACAATCCTTTGTCTTTATTCTTATCACCATGAGCGTTTGCTGCGAAACTAAACGTCATTAATAAAACGAGTAGGATATTTATTGTTTTCATTTTCATTTTCTCTTTTAGGTTTTAATTTGCAGGGCCAACAACACTAGTAAGCCCAGCCGTTACAGATAAAATGGCAAAAGCTACTACCATTTCTATCGAGATAGATTTAGATAAAGCCTCTCTGCCTTGACTATTTTTAAGTTGTGGAACGAGTATTAGTTTATGTTTAGCAGCAAGTGCCAAAATAGACACTACAAGGGCCAATTTAAACAACAGTGTTTGTCCGTAACTTGAGCTTATTAGTGCATCAAGACTTCCGACCAATTGAATCACGAGCCAGAGGCCTGCTACCAACAATAGGCTCAATGTAAAACTTGCTTGTTTGCCAAAGCTTTCCATCAGCAAATGAAGTTCTGCATAACTTAGCTGATGGCAAGCCTGTTTTAGTGGCAATAACGCCCCAAACCACCATGCCATAACGAGCACATGCAAAATAAGCAAGCCTTTTTCAATTGTGCCTAACTCAGAAATATGACCCAGTAACGTGAATGAGTATGCAAGGATTAATAAACTCAACATTAAAGCGCTTTGTTTTAAGTACGAGTTCACAGCGAGTTTGAACCTTAAAGCTAAAGCGATTATTGCGGTAACTAGCCCAAGCGCTCGAAGCAAAGCTCCAGTGCCGACAGAGGAGTCCCACATAATAGCCAATATATCAGCGTCTATCGCCCCCTGAATTCCCTCTTCTGCCATTGCACCAGTACTGGCAAAGAACCAAGTAATATTAGCGATCAAAGCCATAACTATATAAGTTCTTGTCCACGTTAAATTCGCTATTACAGCATTAGTATGAGATTCATTATTCTCAAATATTTGCCTGAAAAATGTATAACCAGCAATACAGGCAAAGCCGACGTAAAATACAATTTTTGACAGTACAATGACTGTATTCCAGATATACATTTCCATATCAATCACACCGCCTATTTTAGTGAACCATAAAGCCGAAGCTATGTTTCATTTTATGACCATCGTTACCTAAGAAGGTTACATCCACAGCATAGTTTGCAGGAGCTAATTTAGGTAGTTTCCATGTAAATTTGCTAGTAGCGACTTTAGAAGGCTCGAATCCAAATTTAAATTCTTCGCCTTGTTTATTGGCCAATGAAACTTTTACAACCCGTACCTCTTTGGTGAACACCAAAGTTAACTCTTCTGGAGGATTCATTAGCATTGCATTATCAGCAGGCACACTTTTTTCAAGATGCACATGCGCAAATACCGCACTACTAAAAACGACACTGATTACGGTTAAAAATTTAATTAATGTTTTCATATATACCTCTATTTATTTAATGGATTAACGACTAAATTTATCTTTGAAAATTTGATTACTTGGAATCCCAGCATCTGTAATTATTTTTTCCACTTCACTCATCATTGCTTCTGGACCGCACAAGTAAAACTCAGCCAAAAGCAGTTCTGATTTTTGGTTCATATACGGCAGAAGTACTTTTTGAACATAGCCTGAGTGCCCTTGCCATTCTTCTGAAGGATTAGAAAGAGTAGGAATATAAGAGAAGTTTTTATGCTTCTCACTCAGTGACTTCAATTCATTATGGTATAGCAAGTCATCTTCAGTTCGCGCACCATAGATAAGAGTCAAACCACTTTTATCTTTATGCTTTTTCAACTGTTCAAAAATAATAGACCTCAGTGGTGCAAGTCCTGAACCCGCACCAATAAACACGCGACTAACTTTTTTATTTGAAGTGGCATAAAAATCAGAAAAAGGGCCTTTTGCAGTTATCGTTTCACCTACTTGGAGTGAACCTAAATAACTTGAACCTATTCCTGCTTTAAAACCATTCTTTGCGGTCTGCCAACGGATATTAAACATTAACTCATCAGACTCCTCGTCAAAGTTAACTAATGAGTAGTGGCGAGTTACACCGTTATGAGAAAATTTTCCATGATAGTAGCTATCCCAGTATTTTTCATAGCACTCTGGCATATCATCTGGACGTAAGCTATTCATCCCTGCTGGCACATCAAATTGCATATATGCACCAGCTTTAAATGCCAACTGTTTGCCTGATTTCAGCTTAAATTTCACTTCCTTGATAAAAGGAGTAATGAAATTAGTCGCAACCACAACTAGCTCATGATTTTCAATATTGCGATCAGTATTAACTTCAATCGAACTAATTTCAGAGAACCTATGCTGACATCCAAGCCGATAACCTTCCTTAAGTTGCTCCTGAGATAAATGTTCCTGTTCAGATAGTGTGATAGGTAATTTAGTTGAACTTAAGAACACGCATTTGCCACAAGTACCGCCACCACCGCAACCTGAAGGAAGGTATACATGTGAACTAGCTAGCCCTTCTAGTACAGTTGAGCGACCAACTGCTGAGATGTCAGTAATAGTATTTTCATTGGAAAACGTCACTGCCACTTTTTGCCTGTTAGTGCCCCAACCTAGCTTCAGTAAACCACTTCGATACTGTTGTATCAGCCAAGTAACACCAGTAATTGAAAGGAATAGCGTTGCAAAAGCAAATGCAATGATCAACCAATGGTTAAATCCTCCAGAATTGCCATAGTCCATAAAGTGAAGCTTCATCATCAGATCTTTCAATCTGAAATCATCATTGGCATGGCGAAGTACTTGACCTGTAATACTATCTAAATAAATAGTTGTATTGTTCTCATCCTCAACGGCAACTTGCCACATAGGATTTTGCTGCCTTACGTGATCAGAAAACGGAGGTTGAGATAACACTGGAGTAGTTAACTTACCCTGTCCTGAGTAGGAGTTTTTTGCCAAAGTTAGTACTTGTTCTTCAGACAAATTAAATGGCTTTCCTGTTACAGCATCAAATAGCTTTGAGTGGCGTTCTTGATAGCTATGCTGCCCCTTATCGAACACAAAATGATAGTAAGGCTGATGTAAAACCCATATAAGGTTTACTTCCTGCGGAGCATTACTAGTAATGTCTTTAATAGGGAATAGGTCAAAGCCTGTAATGCTACCTTCATGATGAGAATGAACTCTAAGTTCATTACCACTGGCTTTACTGTGATCCATCAAATTGAAGTAAAGGCCCGTTCCCAACCAAATAAGCAGTTGTAAACCAACAAATAAAGAAAGCCACTTGTGTATCGTTGTATTTAACTTAAATAGTCGCATCAAATGACTCCCTTTTTATTTGGGGAAAGCACTCGGTAATAAGTCAATACTGCGCCAGTAATTGCTCCCATTAGACCTAGAGTTGCGACCAAGAACAAAAACCAGTTAGATACGTTTTCTCCATCATAGTAATCCATAATGTGGAACCGCCACATCCAATCAAACAATCGCCAGTAATCATGACGCTTGGCAACAAGTGATCCTGTTTGTTGACTTATATAAAATGTCGGTGTGGAGAATTGCTCAAACGTCACTCTCCAAACAGGTAAATGCCTTGGGGACAACTCAGCAGGCAAGTTTGTCGCTGACTTAATCAACCTTACGCTGTCGATTTGATGATTCAGCGCATAATGGTATTGTGCGATTTCTTTAGCCTTGATTTCATCTACAAGTGCCTGAACAGCTCCAGTTTTAGCATCTATTGCTACTTTTCCATTTTCTCCATTAATAAAAGAATACAAAGGACGGCCCATACTTTGAGTAAGTGTAACTTGGCTAGCTTTAGGATAATCCGCAGCTAGCTTTACAATGGAGTAATCCATACTTGCTAAATCTATTTTGGCTTCCTCACTCTTAGCCAAGGTTTCGCCGTGTATATAGTGAATATCCATAGTCACCATATACACGCCTGTAATAGACCAGAAGAGGAATTGTATTCCGACAAATGCCATTAGCCATTTGTGATATTTTCTAGCCGTGCTAAGCATTACTTTTTAGCTCCGCCTTAGAAAGCTCCTTGTTAAAGGCGTTTAATTCTGGCTTTTTAACGATTGAGTAAATTACTGGGAGCACAATAAGAGTGAGTAGCACAGCACTTGTCATTCCGCCTACCATAGGTGCAGCAATACGACTCATAATCTCCGAACCTGTTCCTGTACCATATAAAATGGGCATCAAGCCGATAATGATTGTTGCAACTGTCATCATTACTGGACGAACTCGTAAGCCTGCACCGTGCAATAATGCATCTTGATATGCATCATCAGAGATAGGTTCAGCTCGCTCTTCAGCTTTTTCCTTAAGCTCAGCAAGTGCCTGATTGAGATAGACCAACATTATCACACCAATCTCAACCGCTACCCCAGCTAGAGCAATAAAGCCCACGCCAACAGCCACAGAGAAGTTAAACCCTTCCAGATACATCAACCATAAGCCACCAATCATCGCCATCGGCAAGGTAACGATAATGATAGCCACCTCACTAAACGCTCTGAAGTTTAAGTAAAGTAGAATAACAATAATGGCGAGTGTTAAAGGCAATACATAGGTGAGCTTTTCTTTCGCTCTTTCCATATATTCGTATTGCCCAGCCCAAGTAATTGAATAACCTGCTGGTAGTTTTAGATTATTAGCCAAGTGTATTTTTGCACTTTCAACATAAGTACCTACGTCAACACCGTCTATATCGATAAACGTCCAGCCATTTAAACGAGCATTTTCACTCTTAATTCCCGGCGGACCGTTCTCAACTCGAATATCTGCGACATCACCTAGTGCAATGCGTTGACCACTTGGTGTTACAACAGGTAATCGTGATAGCTGCTCAGGAGAGTCTCGATAGTCTTGCGGATAGCGTAAGTTAACAGGGTAACGCTCTTGACCTTCTACCGTTTGGGTAACGTTCATACCACCAATAGCTGTAGAAACCACTTGTTGAACATCTTCGATGTTTAACCCAAAGCGACTTGCCTTATCGCGTGAAATATCAACCTTGATATATCGTCCACCTGCAACTCGCTCTGAGTAAACTGATGCTGTGCCTGTAACTTCGGGTAAAATTTGCTCTATTTGTTGGCCGATTTCCTGAATCACATCAAGCTCTGGTCCGGCGACTTTAATACCCACAGGCGTTTTTATGCCTGTTGCTAACATGTCGATTCGGGTCTTGATTGGCATAACCCAAGCATTCGTTAAGCCCGGAAACTTAACCAATTTATCAAACTCAGCTTTTAACGATTCAGTAGTCACACCCTCTCGCCACTGCTCTCGTGGCTTCAATTGAATAAAGGTTTCAATCATGGTTAAAGGTGCAGGATCGGTTGCAGTTTCAGCTCTTCCTACTTTACCAAATACAGTTTCAACTTCTGGCACAGTGCGAATAAGCTTGTCTGTTTGCTGCAATAACTCCCTTGCTTTACCAATTGAAATACCGGGATAGGTAGTAGGCATATACATGAGATCGCCTTCATCCAATGGCGGAATGAATTCACTACCAATTTTATCGACAGGCCAAAAGCCAACGATAGTCACTAATATTGCTGCTACTATTGTCGATTTTGGAAACTTCATGACTTGCTTTAAAACAGGCATGTAGATAGCAATCAATAATCGGTTTAACGGGTTTTTCTTTTCAGAAACAACTTTGCCTCGAATAAAGTAGCCCATCAAAACAGGCACCAATGTGATCGCCAAACCTGCTGATGCCGCCATTGCATAGGTTTTTGTATAGGCGAGCGGAGAGAACATTCTTCCTTCTTGCGCTTCCAAGATAAATACAGGTAAGAATGAGACTGTAATGATCAGTAAGCTAAAAAATAGTGCAGGGCCTACTTCACTCGCAGCCTTAGCAACAATTTGCCAGCGATTTTCATCTGTTAGTGGTGTTTTCTCCATATGCTTGTGCATATTTTCAATCATCACTATTGCACCATCAGTCATCGCACCAATCGCAATAGCGATACCGCCTAAAGACATAATGTTGGCATTGATGCCTTGCATATACATGATAATGAACGACACCAAGATACCTAATGGCAGAGTAACAACTGCCACAATAGATGAGCGAAGATGAAATAGGAAAGCCACACAGACAATAGCAACGACTGCAAGCTCCTCTAGCAACTTGCTCCAAAGATTATCAACAGCACGATCTATTAACTTCGATCTGTCATAAACAGGGACAATCTCCACCCCCTCTGGTAGAGAAGATTTAAGCGATTCAAGTTTTTCTTTTACCCCGTTTATGGTTTGTTGAGCGTTTTCACCAAAGCGCATAACGACAACACCACCAACAACTTCGCCTTCACCATTAAGCTCTGCGATACCACGGCGCATTTGAGGCCCTAAATTAACGGTAGCAACATCACCAATACGCAATGGCGTGCCTTGTTCGTTAATACCAAGTGGGATTTTCTCTATATCACTAACTGATTGAATATACCCCGTTGCGGTAACCATATATTCAGCTTCAGCCATTTCCACAACGGATGCGCCAGTTTCTTTGTTCCCTTTTTGTAAGGCTATTTGTATTAAACTTAGAGGAATATCGTAAGCTCTCAATTTATCAGGATCTACTTGCACTTGATACTGCTTAACCATACCACCAACGGCGGCAACTTCGGACACGCCCGGAACAGTTTGTAGTTCATACTTTAAGAACCAGTCTTGAATGCTTCTTAATTGGCTTAGATCATGGTTTCCAGACTTATCTGTTAAAGCGTAAATGTATACCCAACCCACACCTGTTGCATCAGGTCCTAATTGAGGTTTTGCCGAATCAGGCAGGCTTGATGCTACTTGGCTTAAGTATTCAAGTACTCTGCTTCTAGCCCAATACAAATCAGTATCGTCATCAAAAATAATGTAGACGTAGGAATCACCAAAAAATGAGTAACCACGAACAGTTTGCGCCCCCGGCACTGATAACATCGCTGTAGTAAGAGGAAATGTCACTTGATCCTGCACTACTTGTGGTGCCTGTCCCGGATAGCTCGTCTTAATTATCACCTGCACATCAGAAAGATCGGGGAGTGCATCTACTGGTGTTTTTTGTAATGAATACAAACCACCAAACGCGATAATTAAGGTAATCAACAAAACAAAGAAACGATTGCCGATAGACCATCTAATAATTGATTCAATCATTATTTTTCTCCCACTTAATGATTAGAATGATCAACAGCAGCTTTATTTTCCTTGCCGTGTTGTTCATCTGATTCAAGAGAAATGTCAGTGATAACTAAGTCATCTCTAACCTCAAAAGTGAAAGTGACATTATCACCGACATTGAAATCAACCATTTCTATATTGTCCGCGACGATAAAATCCATCGTCGCAGCAGGTCTATCCCATTTCTCTATTGGGCCTCTGCTAATATTTAGAATCCGTGTATCAATATCAATCGCATTAATCAAACCAGATACTGTTGCTGATGATACTTCAGGCTCACTCATGATATGAATTCCAGTAATTTCATATCCACCGTCTTCGGTTTTGCTCACTTCAAAGTGCAAAGATTGACCTGACTTTAATGAGTCAATATCGACTTTTTCAGCCACAGTAAAATCCATAACCATTTCAGGCCAATCCCAAGCTTCAGCAGGGCCATGTGAAATATTAACCATGCGGTGCCCTGCCATAACACTATTAACATCCCCTTGCATCCAAACAGAGTTAGGCACTTCATCATGAGTCATTCGTTTAAAGTCAGAGCTTTTACTTGATTCAGAATCAATCAAGAATTGGGCAGATGTCACCACAACGTCATCTTCATTTAAGCCGTCTAATATTTCGATGCTGTCGATATCAACCCGGCCAATAGTCACTTCAATAGATTTAAATTGCCCATCACCTAACGCAAGTACTACTCTGTCCTGTTTACCTGTTCTAATAACGGCTTCTTTAGGCACGAGGATGGTGCTATCAGCTTGATTAGCGTGAATAGAGACTTGTGCAAACATATTTGGTTTTAATTGATAGTCTGTGTTATCAAATTTCAATCTCACTCGGAGTGTGCGTGTTTTACTGTTCAATGTTGGATAAACATAATCAACGACACCAGCCCAGTCCTCACCGGGTAAATAATCCAGTGTCATTGATACAGGAAGTCCTTTTTTAATTAAGGCTGCGTCACGTTCAAACACTTCTGCTTCAACCCAAACTTGATCTAGCTGGCCAATGCTTAATAAGGTGTTTCCCGGCTTTACATAAAAACCTTCTCTAACCTTCAAACCATCGACAACACCTGCTTGTGGTGAATAAAAGGTAATTGCTTGCTGAACCTTTCGTGTCTTTTCTAGCTTTTGAACAAAGTCTGCTGAAAGCTGTAACGCTTTTAGGCGATCTTTGGCTGCTGAAATTAAAGAACTATTGTTGCGCTTTAACGCTATTAACAGCTCTTCCTGAGCATTAACTAACTGAGGAGAATATAGTGTATAAAGAGGCTGCCCTTTCTCTACAGGGTTACCTGCTGCTTTGATGTAAAGTTTATCAATCCAGCCATCAACCCGTGGGTGGATATGAATTAGCTTATCTTCATCATATTGAACATAACCTACCGTTGAGATTTCAGTATGCATATTTTTCAGTTCAACAGGTGCAGTGCGAACCCCAAGGTTATTCACTACATGAGGCGCAATTTTTACTGCTCCGGGGCCAAAGTCATCACCAGATGATCCTTCCTCATACACTGGAATTAGATCCATCCCCATAGGCGACTTACCGGGCTTGTCCCGGCGGTAATTAGAATCCATCGGTGCAACCCAATACAGAGGCTTTTTTTCTCCTGATGTTGCTTCATTACTATTACTGTTTGAGCCAGTACCTTGATATAAACTCAATGCTCCAGCACCAAGTGCTGCCCCAATGATGATGGCAATAATTGTTTTTGTATTCGTTGACATTATTTTTCTCCAAATTGCTGACTGGATAAGTGCTGATTAGTTTTGTGTGAAGTTTGCATCGACTTATGTTCAGCATTTGAGTTAGATTGAGAATGCGCAAAGAAATAGTTGATACGAGCAACTGTTTTAAGTGCGTCAACATCAATTCTTAAAGCTGATATTCTGGTATTTAATTCGGCAATTCTTGCTCGAACAACTTCGGCAAAATCGCCATCATCATTTGTGTAGGCTGTCAATGACGCTTCTGCTTGGTCATGAGTTTGTTTAAGGAGTTGTTCTTGATAGATAGATTGTCTATCTGATAAGCGTTTAAGCTGTCTTAGTTCTTTTTCTAAAACACTGATCATTTGCTTTGTCAGTAATAGTTTCTCGGTTTTAATAGTCTCTGAATCTGCAATAGAAGCTGCAACTTGCTTATCTTGTCTGTTCTCGGTAAACAAGGGTAAATCAAACGTTACCCCAACAGAAAATAAATCAGCTCGGCTATCACCAGAGGGCATATTGTCGCGATAGGCATAACTAGCATTAACACCCCATTGCGGCTCATATTGCTGTTTGGCTAACTCAATTCCTTTTTCTGAAGCTTTGCGTTTTATATCAATCGCAAGTATGGCTGGGTGATTCGAAAGCTCCTGAGCCAATAGATTTCTTGAGTAATTAGATGCTTTTAGGACTGTTGGATTATTCAATTGAATCGAAGGCAATTCTTTTGAGACGCTAAACTCTAATGGTTGCGCGTCAAAGTTGAATGATTCATTCAAACGATCCGCATCGTAAATATGAAGCCACTCATTGAGACGAGCGATTGTCGTTTCTAGTTTCTGCTTTTGCGAAGTTAATCTGTCATCTAACTGCACGATTTCCAACTGAGCACGAATAACATCTTGCTGTCTAGTTTTACCAACAACGTTTGAATAGCTAGCTTTAGCCACTTCCGCCATCTGCTCAAAGAGAGACCAATCATCTTCAATCAATTTAATAGTTTGTTGGGCTAAGTAAGCATCTAACCAAAGTTGTGACACTTGGCTTTTCAACTTAGCTTTACGATCCTCTCGTAACAGTGGAAATTTCGTGGACTCAATTTGTAACTGGTCTTTCTTGATCTCTAGACTGTCGCCTCTCGGAAACATTTGAGAGACGCCAACCTTTAGCTGAGTCATTCCTTCCTGATCTAAATCCCAAGTATCTGTTGGTAAATTCATTATCCCTAGCGATACTTTCGGATCAGGCAAAGTACCTGAAGCAATACTTCTATTTTCAACTGCACTTTGTTTCAATCGGCTACCATGAAGCCAAGGATCATTTTGCTGAGCTAAGGTGATAGCTTGTTCAAGCGACACTACTTTCTCAGCTTGAGCTGAGAATACAGATAAGCCGAGTATTAATGCAGTTGAAAGTGAAGTAAGGTTTGAAGAGTTCAATTTCATTAGAATTGCTCCTCGTATGTCTTAACTTTTGCATAGACTTTGCTCGTTCCATCTTTAAATAGAATTAACACGTTGTATGGCATAAAGCGGTCATCGACTTCCATACCGGGAGAGCCAACTGGCATTGCTGGAACTGAAAGCCCAATCGCATTGGGATGTTCTTCTGATAAGAACTGCTGAATAAATTTAGCAGGTATATGACCTTCAAAGGCAAATCCATTTCTACTCACTGCCGTGTGGCATGAACGGTAATTAGGTTTGATACCATACTTAGTTTTGATGTTGCCGATGTTTCGGAAATCTTTGGAATGCGCAACGATCCCTTTGTCTTCAATATGAGTTATCCATTTTTTACAACACCCACAAGTAGGGGTTTTATAAACGATTAACTCCAAAGGTGTTACGTCGTTATTGTGTGCATGGTTATGTTCGTTGGCGTTTGCAAACGCAGGTGAAAGCAGCATTACTACTGCTATTTTTAAATACTTATTGATCATTTTTGCCCCCAGACATCGCTGGAAAATATCTATAGCGCTACGACGCTATATTGACTAACAGAAAAATTAATTACATGTGCGAGAAATTTGGACGCACTAATCCTGTATTAGGCAAAAATTGGTGGACGATAAAGGGAAGTGGAAATTGAATGAGGTTGTTTAGATTGCAGAGCAGCTACAGATTCACTGAATATTTGAATATCTGTCGAATCAATACTGGAATTTAGGACTGTCGTAGATGAGCAAGCATTTGCAGGACAAATACATTCAACGTCACAACAATCTTCTGATTGACCATTACTGCTTTTATTCATATCACCATGATCCATGTTCATGTTCATGTTCATGTGTGATTCGTGAGAACCTGATGACATTTCGCAAGGCATAGCAGAATACGCAAATGCTTGCCCTACAAAGGCAACCAGCATAAGCGTCATTACTAAGACTTTTGAAAATGCTTTAGACATAAAATTCTCTTACAAATATACATCTCTAATACTAATGCAAATTTTTGACTAAGTCAATTGATGCTGTATAAACATTTATGAATATTTGATTATCGTCAAATTTTTCAAAGAGGTAAGTGACAAATAATAATCTCATCAGACTTCTTATCTTCGCTATTCAATGGCTTTTATTTTGAGACTTAAGTTGCTCTCTCATTTCTAAAACTCGATCTGCCGAATAAGCTCCTGCTCTCATAACAACTCCCACTATGTGTGTATATTTCTAACTTATCCTCATCAGCAGATTTGCTAACAATCTTTGAAGTCACGATTTGCTGAAATGGCCGAAACCTGAATGTTTCATCTTCAATAACCCCCCCTGATAAAAACTCGCCAAGAAATATTTTTTCAAATTCTTTATAGTCGTAAACAGATACTATGTAGGCATCCTTTAAATATATTCTATCCAACGTATTCCCTTACTAATAACTAGCCGGGAGCATATCTCGCAGCTCTAATAACTCATTAGGAGAATACATACACTCATGCATTAAATTAAACTCAAATGCATTTACATCAAACTCTTTAGATTCAGCATCTAAGATATAAAAGTCAACACCAAAGCACTTACTTTCTAGACCATTGATTTCCAAAACCTTTATCGTGAATAAAGCATCTCCTTCTTTACCATTTTCATTTTCGTCAGCAAATGTGCCGTAAAGCACCCGTTCAACTTTTTCCTCTGTATCAGATTGAATTGAGATAAGTTTTGCGTTGGTTAGTTTTACTCTAGGTCTCATGCTTGAACTCCTTTCATATCTTCTACAGAAAAAGGACGAAAAAAACTTAGATATTTAACCCCATCAACTTTAAGCAAATTGTTGTCAGCATCAAA
Organism: Pseudoalteromonas tetraodonis; assembly: GCF_002310835.1. Taxonomy (NCBI): domain Bacteria; kingdom Pseudomonadati; phylum Pseudomonadota; class Gammaproteobacteria; order Alteromonadales; family Pseudoalteromonadaceae; genus Pseudoalteromonas; species Pseudoalteromonas tetraodonis. Next base: position 2,913,371 of record NZ_CP011041.1, read on the forward strand.
ATGTGACAGAACACTAGATTGATACAACGAAATGTATTTTTCATAATCGATTGTGTTAAAAAAGTTGGTATCAACGCGCCTCGCATAAAAAACAAGATCTTGCTGTTCGATACGAACAATGAACTTCTGATCGCCATCTAGATTTTTGACTCGTAGACATAAATCAGGTTTGTGCCAATCAGATACAAAGGAAGGAATCAATGGGAAGCCATATACCAAATAGCGCATACCTTCGATTTTGAAGGTTGTTGGATTGAACTGAGCCTTATTTACTTTGCCGCTACTGAATAATTCAAGTGTCAACACCAGCCAGTGCACATGCTTAGAAAATGTATTTCCTTCAGAAATACAGCCTTCAAACTCACCATTATGGTTTACATGATTGATGTACATGTATTTTCTAATGTCATCCAAGGAAAGCTTTTCAAACGGAAACTTGCAAGCGATTAGCCTGAAATAACAACCATGAACTTTTAAATCTGCATATTGAACTATCAACGGATCATCAAAGGCATCAAAGTATGGTCGCCACTCTAAGCGGAAGTCTGCACCTGTATTTACAATAAACTTGGCATTTTCAGGCAACCCTAAAACTTGGTATATCACTGAAACTAACTCTAATGTTTCGATATCTACCAGCATCAGGCTTTCAATACGGTTTGCCATTGACTCAATTTCTTTATGAAGCGATTCAATAATTTCTTGATCATCGTATTCGTTGATCATTAAATATTTCAGGGAATCGTGCTTTAGAATTGAGTCCAGCTTTTTCTTTTCAAATACTTCAGAGAGATATTTATGGGTATCAGAAAAATGAGGGCAGTTATAAACACCTCTAGCCCACAGGCCTTGGGCGTAAAGATCAGGAAACTCTAATAACTCAGCAAACTCTTTTGCTTGTTTATTGAGCTTATTCTTTAATTGATAAAGTGAGATCACTTAGTTCTCCAAACAACTTTCCAATAAACAATGGCCTACCAACACATTGCTTTATTTATTGTTCAAATAACCAAATTTTTACGGATGCTCCGCTTCACTGTTCACGTTTTTCAAGGCGAAAAACATGTGTAGGTGTAGGCTGTCCGCACAACCTTTCACTCATAATATCGCTAAATTTTTAAATGGCAACTTACGGATTTGTACAAAATCAGTCAGAAATTTTGGCTTTGAACTCATCAAAGCTAAGTCCGAAAAGGGATATGACTAATTCTTCATTTATATTGGAACCGGGAAATTTTTTTTCAAAATTTCCAATGATGCTATCTAGGTGGCTAGCTAATATTTTTACTAAAAATATTTCCGAGTTTGGTGAGAGAGCAGACAGTGCTATCAATGGGTTGTCAAAGGATTCAGCTTTTATTTTTACTAGTAAATCGCTGTAACTGTTACAGTCATACAGACAAATAGCTAGGGCTTCTTGGGCTTGTCCAAGGGGAATAGTTAATAATTTAGATAATCGTTTTGCCTGCCTTTTTATATTTACTAGCAGGTCTTCTTTATTAAAAGACATCAATACACCAAAAAACGGCAACGCTAGGCCACGCACCTATGTCACTCAGTTTTTGTGAATATTTAATCTTTTAGTTCAGAGTAAATCCATTTCGTCCTGTTTTCGTGGGAACGGGCTTCTCTGAAAAGCCACTGCAAAAAGCAGTGGCTATTGTCGCAATATTATAAGGAAATGTGAATTGTAGTTTGATGCCTACATGTTCTTTTCAGTGAATTCAGCCAAGCTACTACGCTCTACTTCATCAAATATCAATACTGAGCCTTTTTCATAGTTTCTATACACGTTAACAGCCGCGCTAGCACCTGAAGATGCGGGTGTGACAAACTTATCATCAATCTGGGCTAAGTTGCCCAACACGATTGTGCGACAATTTTTGCCACCACGGCTTAACATGCCCTTAATTTGCGCTCTAGTCATGTTTTGAGCTTCATCAATGATTAAAACAGCATCGTCTATTGAACGACCTCGGAAGTAAGCCATACTAGTAAATTCTATATTGGCTTTTTCGATCACATGCTCAACAGTTGCACTAATATTACCTTCATTGTTATCACCTGAATGCATTGATATAAGCGCATCTGTTATACCTGCTAATAACGGCATTGATTTCTCTGTCAGGTCACCGGGTAAAAACCCCGGATCATCGTCCATAAAGTCTCTGGAGCGCACCACAACGATTTTTTTGTACTTTTTTAACTCCAATACTTGATGCAGCGCCGAAGCAACTGCTAAAAAAGTTTTTCCGGAGCCAGCAGGGCCAAGGATGATATTTAAGTCATAATATGGATCTGTTAATTGGCTTAAAGCTACTGCCTGACGCTGATTTTTAGGCAAAATGCCCCATACTTTTTCTTGTTTACGAGGCAATAACTTTGTGAATACCTCAGTATCTGTTACTTCTGAAATTCGCCCAATGTGTCCAGCTTCATCGTACCAATACATGTTTGGCTGAACTTCATCATTAAATAGACTTATTGGGAAAGTATAAACTTCTCCTGAAACCTTGAAGTCTTTGTCTGATTTAATTCGATCAAAAAGATCTCCTTTAAAGGCTTGTACCCCTGTGTATAAAAGATCAATATCTGATATTTGATTATCTACGGCAACGTCTTCTGCCATGACCCCTACGGTTCGAGCTTTCAAGCGCATATTAATGTCACGGCTAACAATTACTACGTCTTTATCTAAGTCCTTCTGAAGATACAGTGCATAGTTAATTATTCTATTGTCAGCGTCACTTCCAATACCGTGCTTTAACTCTTTAGCCATATCGAGCTGGGTATCAATTCCAATAAACAGTTTTCCTCGTTTAGCTGTTTCAGTAGAAGGCAGTGGAATACCAGCTTCCATCTCTTCTGCACTGTGCCCATTGATTATATCTTCAAGCATACGAATACATACACGAGCATCAGCACTAACCGATTTGTTAGTTCTTTCTTTTAAGTTATCTAATTCTTCTAGAACTGTTAGACAGATGTAAATATCATCTTGATATGACAGGATACTTTTTGGATCATGAACCAACGCAGACGTGTCAAGAACACGAGGGTTTCGGTTTTCAACAGAGCTTTTCATGACGCAGCCCTCCAAAAGTTTGCATCGTTGCTAGAATGCGTGTTGTACTTACATCCCAAATAACAAATACTCTGTAAAGATTGGCTATTGTGGGAATGCTTAAAGTCGTTACAAAAATCCATGTTTAGAGAAATTCTTTTTACTTTTTCTACAGGCCAATAAAAACAAGGGGGTAAAAACTTTAAAATCTTTCCAATTCGGGGTTGTAAAATCACCACCGCATTTTGAATACTACGTCCGCGCATAAAGTTCACCGACTTAAACTGAATATTGGCTTTTTCCATAATGTAATTACGGCTCGAAATTGGGTTTTCATCACCTTTATGCAGCACTTCTAAGGTATCGGTTATGGCAGCCAACCAAGGCGCCATTTTTTCTTCCTCGGTACCAGGCAAAAAGCCAATTGATTCTGCAATTTCAGGGGTATTACGGGTTACAATGACTTTGTCGTAAATACCTTTTTCAATCACCATCTCTAGCGCACACGCAAGTGCCAGTAAAGTTTTACCACATCCCGCAGGGCCGGTTAAAATAACAAGCTCAATAGACGTGTCGAGCAAGGCATCAAGAGCCATTGCTTGGTAAATATTTTTTGGCTTTATTCCCCATGCACTTTGATGCATCAATCGCTCTGCACCAATATCTTTAATGGTAATATGCTCACCATCATACGATTTAACTCTAGCGGCAAACTGATCGCCATCATCAAGTAAATATTCATTACAAAACACATCAGGAATTAAATCTTTAGGGATATGATGAACTGTTTCACGTCCGTGTTGCTCAGTATTACACTGGCCGACATGCTGCCAAAAATCGCCCTCAATTTTTTTATGACCACTGGTGAGTAAATCAATATCGTCAATTAATTGATCAGTACGATAGTCTTCAACATATTTAAGCCCCGCCCCTTTGGCTTTTAAGCGCATGTTAATATCTTTAGTTACTAATATGACTTTTTTATCGCTGTGCTGGTTTTGTAAATGCACCGCACAATTAATAATACGGTGGTCGTTTTCATTGCCCGGCAAACCAGAAATAGAATCGGCAAATAAATGGTCGTTTACAATAATTAAGCTGCCTGTCGATCCGCCTTGTTTATTCCTTGGCAGCGCCACACCTTGTAACATTTGTTCGGGAGTTGCCTGACTCAACACCCCATCAAGGCCACGAATAGCCACTCGCGCATCGCGGCTCACATCGTGTTTTCTATCTTTTATATGATCAAGTTCTTCCAATACGGTCATTGGGATAACAACTTGGTGCTCTTGGAATGACAAATACGCGAGGGGTTCGTGAAGTAATACATTGGTATCTAGCACATACATTTTACTATCAAAATTTGAAGCTTTTCCCATAGTACTTTCCTTACGTTTTATGATTTTTATGCTATACCCAATAAACTAATCAGTGGTTACTAATAAACTTGATTAATTACTTAGGTATAATTTGAGTTTAGTCTATTTGTCATAAAAGTCTGTTTTATGACAAATATCATTTAGTTTGAATTTTCCACAAAATCGACGCACTAATGAGCGCTTAGGGTTGGTAATAATTCATACTTATAAAATTAATTAAAAGTCAGGCAAATAGCGCCTTGCAGTGGTGTTATCTAACAGGTAACATAGCCGCCTTTTTCTTCATAGACGAGACATACATGAATTTTTCCTTAGGTCAGCGTTGGATAAGTGACACAGAGTCAGATTTAGGATTGGGCACCGTTGTTGCCATTGATGGCCGCCAAGTCAGCATTTTATTTCCTGCCAGTGGTGAAAACCGTGTTTATTCTTCTGCAGAAGCTCCGGTAACCCGCGTAGCATTTAATCCTGGTGATGTGATCCGAAGCGTTGAGGAGTGGGAATTACAAGTTGAGTCTATTGAAGTACAGGGTGAGTTATTGTGCTATCACGGTGAACGTGTTGATAACGGTGAAAAAGCACAATTAAAAGAAACTTTTTTAGATCACTTTATCAAGTTCAATAAACCGCAAGACCGCTTATTTGCAGGCCAAGTGGACCGTTTTGATCGGTATACTTTGCGCTATCAAACTTGGTTACATCAGTTTGAACGTCAGCAGTCACCTATTAAAGGCTTAATTGGTCAACGCGCTAATCTTATTCCGCATCAGCTTTATATTGCTCAAGAAGTCGGTAAACGTTTTGCACCGCGGGTATTACTGTCTGATGAAGTAGGCTTAGGTAAAACCATCGAAGCGGGCATGATTTTACATCAACAAATTATCACCGGTCGTGCCAGCCGTGTACTTATTGTTGTGCCTGAGAACTTACAACACCAATGGTTAGTAGAAATGCTACGCCGTTTTAATTTACGTTTTTCTATTTTTGATGAAGAACGCTGCGACGAAGCGTTTGCTGATTCACCTAATGTATTTGATACCGAGCAATTGGTGCTTACTAGCCTTGAGTTTTTAACCAAGAAAAAACGCTGGTTTGAACAAGCTACGTTGGCCGACTGGGATTTATTAGTAATCGATGAAGCGCATCATTTAAGCATTAATAACAATAAACCCAGTGCTGAATACCAACGTATGGCTGAGCTGAGCCAAGATATTCCAGGGCTAATTCTTCTTACCGCTACGCCAGACCAACTGGGTCATCGTAGTCATTTTGCTCGTTTACAACTGCTCGACCCAGATCGTTTTTACGACTATGACGTGTTTAAAGAAGAAGAAGCAAACTACAAAGACGTTGCCGAAGCTGCTAATCAGTTATTACAAGAACAAGCACTGGATGACAGCGCAAAGGGCACATTAATTGAGCTATTAAAAGAAACAGATATCACCGATATCCTTGAAAAAGCCCAACAAGGCGACCTTGCTGCACGCAAAGAAATACTCAATATGTTATTAGATCGCCATGGCACTGGACGCATATTATTTAGAAATAGCCGCAGTGGCATTGATGGCTACCCTAGCCGTAAATTACATGCCTACCCAATGGCATTACCTAAGCAATACAAAACAGCAATGACCGTACTGGGTAATATGAGTGGCATTCAAAATGCCGAACTCAGTGCGCAACGTGCACTTTTCCCTGAAAAAATATTTCAAGAATTTGAAGGTGAAAGCGCAAGTTGGGGATTATTTGACCCCCGTGTAGATTGGCTAATCGAAACGCTAAAAACACTCAAGCGTGAAAAAGTACTGCTTATTTGTGCTAAAGCCGAAACAGCAATTAGCTTGGAGCAAATATTACGTGAACGCGAAGCAATTAAAGCCTCTGTGTTCCACGAGGGCATGTCGATTATTGAACGTGATCGCGCTGCGGCATTCTTTGCCGATGAATACGATAACGCACAAATATTACTGTGTTCAGAAATTGGTTCAGAAGGTCGTAACTTCCAGTTCTCACATCACTTAGTGTTATTTGATTTACCACTCAACCCCGATTTACTTGAGCAACGTATTGGTCGATTAGACCGTATAGGGCAAACACAAGATGTGAACATTCACGTGCCTTACTTTGAAAACACAGCACAAGAAGTACTACTGCGTTGGTATAACGAAGGCTTAGATGCGTTTGAAAGCACATCAACCACTGGGCAGTTGCTGTATAAAGAGTTTAGCGAAGATTTACTTGAGTACATTGCAGCTCATAATTGTGATGAAGATGAGCTAGATCCACTCCTTGAGCAAGTAGCACAGAAAAATGCAGTATTACGCAAACAAATGGAAAGTGGTCGAGATCGCTTACTAGAGCTACATTCATCGGGACAAGGTGCTGCTGACTCACTTGTAGCTGACATTGAAAAGCTCGATAACCAGTTTGAACTGCCAAGCTACATGATCAACGTGTTCGACACCTTTGGTGTAAGCCAAGAAGATAAAGGTGAAAACACCATTATTTTAAAGCCCACTGAGCACATGTTAAACGCTTCGTTCCCATCGCTAAAAGACGATGGTATGACAGTAACCTTTGACCGCGATACCGCGCTTTCTCAGGAAGATGTGCACTTTATTAGTTGGGATCACCCTATGGTGCAAGGCACTATGGATATGATTTGTGATGATGATTTTGGTAGTTCATCGGTGGCGTTACTTAAAAACAAAAAGTTACCACCAGGCACCTTTTTTGTTGAGCTAATATTTGTTGCCGAAGCCATGGCACCAAAAGTCCTGCAAGTGGGTCGCTTTTTACCCCCTACGCCAATTCGTATTTTACTCGATAAGAGCAGTAATAACTTAGGTGAAAATGTTGGTTTTGATGGCTTTAATCAGCAACTATCTGCGGTAGGTCGTCAAACAGCAAGTAAATTAGCCGGTGCATTGCAAAGTGCGGTTCATCCAATGATCAATACCGCAAAAGACATGGCGCAACAAAAGCTGGATGTTATTCGTGCCGAGTCATTAGCAAAAATGCAAACATCGTTGAGCGAAGAGCAACAGCGATTAGTTGCACTGAAACAAATTAATCCAAACATTCGCCAAGAGGAAATTACCTTTTACGATAAACAACGCAATGAGCTCACCGCACATATTGAAAAAGCGCAGTTAAAACTCGATGCGATTCGTTTGATTGTGGTTTCGCACTAGAGAATCTAGCTGTCAGTCGTTAGTTAAAGATCAACTAGCGTGTGCATTGAAAAAAGCGCGATATTTATATCGCGCTTTTTACTTGAGCCTTTGCCCTCACTCCACTAAAATAGCGCACTTCAAAATCACTGAGGTCTGCCGTGTTAGTTAACTACAATCCCCCTATGAGCCCGTATTTAACTATACTGTTTCAAGATGATGATTTACTTATTGTAAATAAGCCTAGCGAATTACTCACCGTCCCAGGTAAAGACCCAAAACATGCCGATAGCTTAATAAATCGCGTCAACCGTGTTTTTCCTAGTGCTAAAATTGTTCACCGTTTAGATATGGCTACCTCAGGCATACTTTGCTTAGCAATGAACAAAGCCGCTCATCGGCATTTAAGTATGCAATTTCAAGAGCGCGAAACAGCAAAACGTTACATTGCACGAGTATACGGACAACTTGAAACTGAAACAGGCTCCGTTGACTTACCGCTTATTTGCGACTGGCCGAACCGTCCTAAGCAAATGGTTGATCATGACAATGGCAAACCTTCGCTCACTCATTTTAAAGTCCTTGAACGTGAAGCACAGGCAACCCGTGTAGAGCTTACTCCTATTACAGGGCGCTCACATCAGCTGCGCGTGCATATGCTAAGCTTAGGCCATCCTATTTTAGGCGATCGCCTCTACGCCCATAAAGACGCACTTGCTGCTGCTCCTCGGTTACAATTACATGCACAAATGCTACAACTCAAACACCCTGTAACGGAGCAAGTACTTACTTTTGAAGCTGAGAGCGAGTTTTAACACGGTTTAATCTTTTAGCTATTTACAGTAAATAGCTAAACTTTAAGAGCACTACGCCGATACATAAATAAGATTTAAATTAAAAGCTTATTATGTTTATTACGCAGATGTTTAAAGTCATTATTACTACTCTTGTGCTTGGCTGTACGTTAATCAGTTTTCAAGCGCTGAGTGCTGAGTATATCGCTCCTCCTCCCTTTTCAAAAAATATTGATGCGGATATCTCTCGCTTAGCCCAAAGTGATGAAGTAAAGCCTATTTTAGCTGGTGATACTGAGTTTTTAACTTTATACAGTGAATATATGAGTGCGAACTTTAGAGGTGTAGTCATACTCATTCCTGACTGGCAATCAACGCCAACAAACAATGCAGGCATGAACTTTTTACGTAAAGAACTGAATAACCACGGGTATACCTCTTATGCGATGACAGTGCCTGATATTGATTGGCAAGCAGCTCAAGATGATGCAGCAAAAACGACAAATGATTCCGTGGGCACAAATAATAAAACAGCCAACGCAAATACTAAGCCAAACACCAGTACACAAAAACAGCCCCATCATGCTGACTATGTTGAGCAAGTAAATACTGAGGTGGTAGACAATTACAAGTTAAAACTACTCGCTCGCTACGACGCTTTATATCAGAAGGCTGCGATTGAGTCTGAGAATATTGTTGTTATTGCACAAGGCACCAGTGCTGGGGTGTTATTGGAGCATTACGCTGAGTTTTCAGACTCAAAAATAAACGCCTTCATTAGTTTGAGCAGTTACCTTCCTAATACAAAACGCAATGCAAAGTTAAGCCAAATAACATCTTTGGTCACCCCTGCTTTGTTAGATATTTATTTTGCTACAGACAGTAATGATATTTTAATGAATCTTAAAAACCGCCAGCGTTGGGTTAATCGAAATGCAAAGTTTGATTATCGCCAGCGCCAGCTGTTTGGATTACGCGATGCGCCGCAGCAACATGCGCGGCTAAGCAAAGAAATAGACGGGTTTTTACGCCGCCTTTTTTAAATACTCGTATGCCGCTTGAATATCTTGGCTTTTTTTAACTGCCACTTCCATCATATGCTTAGGTAAACCTTGCGATACCAGTTTATCAGGGTGGTGCTGAGCCATGAGCTTACGGTAGGCTACTTTAATATCACGTTGCGACGCGTCTTTATTTAAACCTAATAAGGCCAATGCCTGCGAACGGTTCATATCATTACTTGGTGGTACATGATGTCCTGAACCTTCGCGGTAGCTGCTACTTTGACTTTGCTGCTGTTTAAAACGCTGTTGTTGCTGCCTAAAGTTAAACTCTGCTTGATAACGTTTTAATACAAAGGCAAAGTGTGCTTTAGACACACCTAGCTGCTTACTAACTTCTTGCAGTAATTGCTTTTCTTGTGCAGCAAGTACCCCGTCAGAAAACGCCATTTGAATTTGAATTTCTAAAAATAACTGCAGTAAATCATAACGTTTAGCAAAACGTTCTTTAAAATCATAAACCGTATCTTTGAGTGAAAAGTCGCTATCTTTACCTGATTGAAATGCCTGCTGCGCTTCACGGCGCTCTTCGCCTTTTAAGCCCATTTCATCCATAAACAGCGTCGCTGCTTTAATGTGGGTTTCGCTAACACGGCCATTCGACTTGGCAATATGCCCCATTACCGCAAAGCAACTCGAAAAAAACAACGCTTGGCGTTCGTTAACATCATCGCCTTTAAAAAGGTTAGAAAAGCCGCCAGCTTTATCAAAGTCTTTTTTTAAGCTTTTATCAAACATATGGCCTAGGTATAAGCCTAAAATGGCACCAAATATTTTGCCAAACATAAAACCAAAACAGAAACCGAGAATTTTTCCCCACATTTTAAAACTTACCTCTAGTCTTTTATATTTAGCTTATGGTGCTAATTGTTGGTTAAGAGCCGATAAACGCTCTGGTGTGCCTATATCGTCCCATTGGCCAATATAGAGTTCAGTGGAGACTAAATGTTCATTTAATTTTTCACGTAGCAAAGGGCCTAATGGCCGAATGCCTGGGGCTAGCCCCTCAAAAAAGTCAGCTTGATAACGCCCTATCCCTGAAAAGGTATACCGCTGGCTATTTGTCGGTAAGTAGCTCAGTGCAAAATCGCCATCAGGATTATGCGCAGGGTTTTCAACCAATACAATGTGCGCCTCTTTAGGCTGTAAATGTAGCTGCATTAATGCACTGACATCGTAGTCGCTGTAAACATCCCCATTAATCACAATAAATGACTCACCGAGTAAAGGAAGCGCTTGAATAATACCCCCTGCAGTTTCAAGCCCGCCAGTCACCTCTTGGCTGTAGGTTATGGTTACCCCCCATGCACTGCCATCTGCAAAATAGGCTTTTATTTTATCTCCTTGCCACGCAAGGTTAATCACAATTTGGCTAATGCCAGCCGCTTTTAAGCGCATAATATGATGTTCAATAAGTGGCTTACCTGCCACACATAACATAGGTTTTGGCAGCTGTGCGGTGAGCGGCATCATACGTTTACCGCGTCCAGCAGCTAAAATCATGGCCTTCATAGTTGCTCTCCTTTTAACCGCAGCTGTACTTTTGGTATCACGTAATTTTTTATCCAATCTGATAAGTCGCAAAGCTCCGGATATTGTGCCGCTACCTCTATTACGTATTCAAGCGTAGGAAGTATATTCGCTAAGTAACCTTTTTTGCCATCACGTAGGTACAAGCGACAAAAAATCCCCGCCGCTTTTAAATGGCGCTGCAAGCCGGTTAAATCAAACCAATATTTAAATTCTGCAAATGATTCATGAGTTATTAAACCTTGGCGTTTAAATTCGTCGTAACCAAACTCAAGTAAGTGAGCAAGCTCGTCTTTAGGCAATTTAAAGTAGCAGTCTCTTAAAAGTGAGACTAAGTCGTAACATAATGGGCCTTGTACCGCGTCTTGATAATCAATAATCGCCCATTGCTGCTCGCAGCGCATAATATTACGACTGTGATAATCCCGGTGCATTGTGACTGTGGGTTGCTCAAGCAGTGTATTTATTAGCAGCGCTGTGCTTGTTTGCCAAGTCTGTTGCTGCTCAGCGCTGAGCTCTGCGCTAATAAAATCATTAACCAGCCAATTTTTAAAAATATCCAGTTCAAGTGCAATAAAATCAAGGTCATACGGATTCATTGACGGCGCGGCTGGAGTTTTTGCCCACTTGGCACTTAAACTGATCAGTTGCTGGTAATACTCGCTGCGATTGGCATCATCAAGTAAGTCGGCTAAATGGGTGCTACCTAAATCACTTAGAATAAAAAAACCTTGCTGCTCGTCACTATGAATAATGGATGGTAATAAAAAACCCTGCTCAGAAAACACCTTATTTAATGCAATATAGGGGACGTTGTTAACTTTTTTTGGATCGGAGTCCATCACAATAAAGTGATTATTTTCAGCGCTTAACCTATAATAACGGCGAAAACTGGCATCTGCGGTTATTGCATTAAGCGCATAGGATTGCTCACCAAAGTGAGTATTAATAAACTGTTGTAAACTCTCAAAGCGTGTCATTTTATAAGCTATCTATTTTTCACTAATTACTTTGCCATTGTTTTCCTTTATTATGTATAGCTTGTAACTAATCACAGAGCATAAAGGTCGATAAATGAGCAAAACCTGGGGCATTTTGATGCTAAGCGTACTGAGCGCACCATCGCTTGCCGAAACTGAACTGACACACAACTTTTGTGGCACTTCAATGCAAACCAGAGCTTGGCAACCGCTTGCTGGCCTTGAGCTTGGAACGGTTGATATCAGCGCTGATGACGTTGAGCTTTTAGGCACACAAAGCGCTGAATTTACTGGCAATGTTGATATTAACACCGTTAACATGAGTTTGTCCGCACAATCAGCACTGATTGATAAACAACGTGGCCTGCTTAATGCCACTGGCCCAATTACCTATCGCGATTATGTAAGCCACGTACAAAGTTCGGGCTTAAATGCCGATTTAAATAACTCAGCATTTAGTTTATTAGGCGCACAATACAGCCTAACACAACAACAAGGTAAAGGCGGCGCGGAAAAGCTCACCATCGATAAGTCTGGCTTAATGCTGATGAATGCAAGCTTTACTGCGTGCCCAGGTAATACGCCTGTGTGGGCTATTGAAGCCGATGAAATAAACTTATCACGTGAAGAAGGCTGGGGCGAAACCTACAATGCCGTGCTACGTATTTTAGATACGCCAGTACTCTATTTACCTTATTTTACTTTCCCACTCGATGAGCGCCGTAAGTCAGGCTTATTAACGCCCAGCTTTTCAAGTTCAGATCGCTATGGGTTAGAAACGATTACGCCTTATTATTGGAATATTGCCCCTAATTATGATGCCACTATTACCCCGCGTTATATGTCACGTAAAGGGCTACAGTTACAAACTGAATTTAGATATTTAACCCCAGAGCACCAAGGTTTAGTGGCTGTAGAATATTTAAATAATGATGACTCAGAGCCTGAACTTAACGAGCGCTTTTTGTTTCATTGGCAACAAAAAAGTTATATTGGTGAAGACTGGCGAGCCAGTATTGATATTACCAATGTTAGTGATGACAACTACCTAACTGATTTAAACTCCGCTTATGCCAGTAAAACCGATACGCAGCTTTATCGCACCGGCTCGCTAACTCATATGGGCGAAATGTGGCGTACTGATATAAAAGTGCAAAACTTTGAAGTACTCGGTGACCACTTAGAATCATACACGGCGTTACCACAAATTAGCTTTACCCAAACTACCCCATGGAAAATTGATTATTTCGACTTTAGTGTTTCAGGCGAGCTGAGCCATTTTACTAACAGCTCTGCGGTAATTGACCAAGCTACTCGGGTGCACATCGAACCTAAAGCACGCTTTGATTACAAAGAGTATGCCTGGTCATTTTTATCTGAAGTGAGCTTATTGCAAACTAACTATAAACAAGACGGTGATTTACAGGGTACACAGTATAGCGATAATGTTTCGCGTACTTTGCCTAAAGTGCGCTTATATTCTCAGCTTAACTTTGAGCGCGACACCTCAATTTTTATTGACGATGGTATTCAAACTCTAGAGCCACAAATTCAGTATTTATATACGCCTAATAAAGATCAGTCTGACATTGGCTTATACGATACCACCAAGTTACAAGATGACTTTTTTGGTTTATTCAGGGATGCGCGTTTTTCAAGTGTTGACCGAATTGCCGCAGCTAATCAATTTACGCTCGGGGCTACAACGCGTTTATTTGATAAGAAAAATGAAGAAGTATTTAACTTCAGCGCAGGCCAAATATTTTATTTAAGTGATTCAGCCAAGCCTACAGAGCAAGGGCTTAATAGCGATAGTAACTACAATGCCTTGTTTGCAGCGCAAACCATGTTACATTGGCACCGCCGCTGGTATTTATCGGGTGGTATTCAGTACGACACGGATGGCAAGCAAATTATCCAGTCAAATTTAACCTTAGACTACAAAGGTGACGATAATCAGCTGGTTCAATTGAACCATCGCTATGCAAATGATGTCTCAGGAAATACAATCGAGCAAGCGGGCTTATTTACAAGCATCCCTATCAGTGACGAGTGGCAATTTATTGCAAGTTACCATCGCGATCTTGATAATAACCGCAGTATTGAAGTATTTAGTGGATTACAGTATGAATCGTGCTGTTGGGCGTTCCAAATTACTGGCCATCGCCAAATTGAAACTGATTTAAATCAGTCAATTGGGCAACCCCAAGCCACTTTTGATTCGAGTATTCGTTTGAATTTTGTATTAAAAGGGCTTGGTAGTAAAAGCCGTTACGATGCTCAAAAATTATTACAACAAGGTATTTTTGGTTATCGTAGGCCGTATTTTCTTAATGACTAAACTGCTTTATTTATAGTAAAAATTTACAAATAACTATATCAATTTAGCCGTATTTAGCATTACAACAGTACTATTAGTAAGAGTAGTAAAAAGAATATGAATTTAAAAAAATTATTAACATCAGCAGTTTTAACGTTCAGCTTATGCCAAAGTGCATTTGCCGCCCCTGTCGAAATAGATAAAGTAATTGGTATTGTAAACCAAGGCGTTATTTTAAAAAGTGAAGTTGACACCATTGTTGATCGCGTAAAAAAACAAGCAGAAGAACAAAACCAACAGCTGCCAAAAGACGAAACACTGCGTGTTCAGGCGATTGAGCGTTTAGTAAATCAAACCTTGATGATGCAGATGGCTGAGCGTATGGGCTTAGAAATTTCAGATAGCCAGCTTGACCAAACCCTTGCCAACATGGCTAAAGAGCAAGGCGGTACAATTGCTGATTTGCGTCGTACTATTGAAGCATCGGGTGAGAGCTTTCAAGCTTACCGCGAAGAAATTCGTAAAGAGATAACCACGCAACAAGTTACGCGTGCAAACGTAGACCGCCGTATATATGTAAGCGACCAAGAAATTGATAACCTACTAAAAATTATGGATAGCCAAGGCCAAAATGCCGAAGAATATGATATTGGTCATATTCTTATCGATATTCCAAGTGGTGCAAGTGCTGACGACGTAAGCTCAGCAAAAACACGCGCAGACAAAGTTATTGAGCTGCTGCAAGACGGCCAAGAATTTAAGCGTATTGCCATTTCATCATCAAGTGGCTCAAAAGCCCTTGAGGGCGGCCAATTAGGCTGGATGGGCATTAACGAAATGCCATCGTTATTTGCAGAAGCTGTAAAAGGTAAAAAGAAAGATGCGATTATTGGTCCACTTCGTTCCGGTGCGGGTTTCCACATCATTAAAGTACAAGACGTACGTGGCCGCCAAGTAGTAGAAACCACTGAAGTTAAATCTCGTCATATTCTTATTAAGCCTTCTATCATTTTAAGTGAAGAAAAAGCACGCACTATGCTAGCAGGCTTTGTTAAAGATTTACGCGCCGGCGATGCTGACTTTGCAGAACTTGCTAAAGAGTACTCACAAGACCCCGGTTCAGCACTTAAAGGTGGTCAATACGATTGGACTGATCCAACCACCTACGTGCCTGCGTTTAGAGATACGTTACTATCACTTGATAAAAACGAAATCAGCGAACCATTTAGAAGTCAGTTTGGCTGGCACATTGTGCAGTTACTAGATAAACGTGTTGCAGATAAGACCGAGCAAGCTAAACGTAATCGTGCACATGGCATGTTGTTTAATCGTAAATTTAAAGAGGAAAGCTTTAACTGGCAGCAAGAAATGCGCGAACAAGCCCATGTTGAAATTTTCCCAATAGACGAATAATTATGACTTTAAGAATTGCGGTAACCCCCGGAGAGCCTGCAGGCATTGGCCCAGACTTGCTATTAAAACTGGCACAGCATAGCTGGGATGCGCAACTAGTAGCGATTGCAGATGCATCGCTACTAAAACAGCGCGCTAAGCATTTAGGTTTAAACATTGAATTAATTGAATTTGATGAACAAGCCAAAGCAATGCCAACAGCAGCAGGCAGCTTATATATTAAGCAGATTGATTTAGCAGAGCCCGTTGAGCTTGGCGTGCTTAATGACGCTAATGGGCAATACGTTTTAGATACATTACGTATTGCCAGCGAGAAGAATATGGATGGCACATTTGATGCCGTTGTTACGGGGCCTGTTCACAAGGGTATTATTAACCAAGCCGGCATTTCTTTTAGTGGCCATACTGAGTACTTTGCTCAGCAATCAGGTACTGCTGATGTGGTTATGTTATTAGCCACCGAAGGTCTGCGTGTTGCCCTAGTAACAACACATATTCCGCTTGCTTATGTTTCTCGTGCCATTACGCAAGAGCGACTAGTTAAAGTGGCTAATATTCTTAATCATGACTTGAAAACGAAATTTGGTATTGAGCAACCGCGTATTTTAGTCTGTGGCTTAAACCCGCACGCTGGTGAAGATGGCCATTTAGGCCGCGAAGAAATCGACACGATAACGCCTACACTTGACATACTAAGAGCTGAAGGGATGAACTTAATCGGTCCTTTACCAGCAGATACATTATTTCAAGATAAATACCTAAATGAAGCCGATGCAGTACTGGCTATGTATCACGATCAGGGATTACCTGTGCTAAAATACAAAGGATTTGGTAAGTCAGTGAATATAACTCTTGGCCTTCCATTTATCCGCACTTCAGTCGACCACGGTACTGCGCTTGATTTAGCCGGTACAGGCGATGCTGATGTTGGCAGTTTTGAATTAGCGATCCGCGAAGCAATTAAGCTCGCCCATGAAAAAGCACAGAATCAATGACCGATAAAGTACACTTAGGACACCGCGCCCGTAAACGTTTTGGCCAAAACTTTTTATTCGATGAGTCAATCATCGACAAAATCGTCACCGCTATCGATCCTAAACCGCAAGATAATTTAGTAGAAATTGGCCCAGGTCTAGGCGCTATTACCGAGCCTGTTGCCGATTTAAGTGGCCATTTAACGGTTGTTGAGCTAGATAAAGATTTAGCCCAGCGTTTAATTGAACACCCATTTTTAGGGCCAAAATTAACCGTAAACCAAGGCGATGCAATGAAGTTTGATTTTGCAAGCCTAGTTAAAGATGACAAAAAACTAAAAGTATTCGGCAACCTGCCGTACAACATTTCAACGCCTTTGTTGTTTCACCTGTTTGAATTTGCCGATCATATTGAGCACATGCACTTTATGCTGCAAAAAGAAGTGGTAAAGCGCATGGTAGCAGGCCCTGGTAGTAAAACCTTTGGTCGCTTGAGTGTGATGACTCAGTATTATTGTCATGCGATGCCTGTGGTAGAGGTACCGCCTGAATGCTTTAAACCGGCACCTAAAGTCGATTCTGCGGTTATTCGCTTAATCCCTAAAAAGGCACAGCAGCGTACCGCTAAAAGCGTTAAAATATTAAACACCGTTTGTTTAGAAGCGTTTAATCAGCGCCGTAAAACGTTGCGTAACAGCCTTGGCAACCTTCTAACCGCTGACGAATTAACCAGCATTGGCATTGATATTACTTTGCGAGCTGAGAGCCTGTCGTTACAACAATTTATTGATATAGCTAACTGGATTTATGACAACAAGCAGTAATATAGGATCACCTGTAAAGGTATCTGTTGAAACGTTTTATGTAGAAGAGCAATCGCAACCTGAACTAGATAAGTTTGTGTTCGCCTACTCCGTTACTATAAAAAACCACAGTTTATGCAGTGCAAAGTTACTTAGCCGTTATTGGCTAATTACTGATGCCAATGGCAAAGAAGTAGAAGTGCAAGGCGAAGGTGTGGTCGGTGAAACCCCAGATATAGCCCCAGGTGAAAGCTACAAATATACCAGTGGTGCAATAATAGATACACCGGTAGGCACCATGCAGGGACATTACACTTTACGTAACGAGTTTGGTGCTGAATTTAAAGCACCCATAAACGTATTCCGCTTAGCCTGTCCTAATATCTTACACTGACAAAAACAGGTAACAATGGCCGACTACGCGATAGGTGATTTACAAGGCTGCTTTGACGAATTTAGTTTATTGTTAAAGCAAGTCGACTTTAACCCTAGCAAAGATCACTTATATTTAGTGGGTGATATTGTCGCTCGCGGCCCAGACTCTAAAGCGTGCCTTGATTATATTTATCAACATCAAGACAGCGTTAGCGTCACATTAGGCAATCATGACTTACACATGATTGCCTGTTATTTAAATAATGTTACACCTAACCCCAAAGACAGACTCACTGCACTGTTTAACAGTAGTAAACTGCCCCACTACATCGCGTTTTTACAAACTCAGCCTTTAGCACTTTATTTAGAACAATATAATTGTTTTATTTCTCATGCAGGCCTTAACCCTGATTGGTCGTGCGCACACGCTATTAAACACGCTCAATTTGCTCAACAGTGTTACAGTCAAAACAATGCCGAGTTCTATTTTAAAAACATGTATCAGCCTCACCCGCTAAAATGGACTGAGCAACTTGATGATGCTGCTAAATTTCGTTACATCGTTAATTATTTCACTCGCATGCGCTTTATTACGCCTGATAATTTGCTCGATTTTAATGCAAAAGAAGCAACAACAAATTCATCATCACTAATTCCTTGGTTTTCTCATCCTGCCATTATGAACGCTCAACATGACCTAATTTTTGGACACTGGGCAGCACTTGAAGGCAAAACGCCCTACAACCACCTTTATGCTCTAGACACGGGTTGCGTATGGGGTGGCTCAATGACACTAATAGAACTGCAAAGTAAGCAAAAATTTTCAGAAAAATCACAACTTTTGTCTAAATAAACTGAAAAAAGTTAATACATCTGTTAAGTTTAAGAGTGGATGTTAAATTGTATAATTACAAAACATTCACAATAATGTGTAAAAAATAGCAATGCTCTTATAATTGAGTTAAACATAGACAGTAAACGAGTGTTATTGCCTACATTATTTTTTATCTTTAATAAAAGACTTAGTTTGTAATTAAGTTTTGCGGTAAATTTAGCAACTAACTATTAACAGTAAAAATTAATTATTTTTAATTACTTAACTTATTGTTGAAAGCGCCGATAAGTTTTAATAGACGTATTTTTGAATGGAAAACCATATGAATCTAACAGTGAGTCAACGTATTTGGGGTGGTTTTATATTTATCACTTTATTACTTTTAATTATTGGCGGTAACTCTTTAATAAAAATAGCAAATATAGATCGTTCAACTCAAAAAGTTAATCAGCTATCGCTTCCTGCATTAAACAAGAGCGCTCAGTTACAAGCAGAATTTATTTTGATGAGTAAAGCCGCTCAAGCTAGTTTCCATATAACATCGGCTCAAGAACTCGCCACGTTAAAAGCGCAAATAGAAGAGCAAAAACAAATATTTAATAAATTGCACCGCGAACTACAACAAGTTGTTAAAGACGATCCACAGTTAAACAAAAGCAGCCTTGAAGTTGAAAAAACCTACCAGAGCTTTTCAAATATCATAAACAGCCTGCTTAAAGATAAAAACACCCAGCTAGTGCTTAACAAAAAGCTCAAAGCTCAATTAGAAACCGTTGAGCTTGCGGCAGAAGATGCAAACTCTATGGTGCTTGATATTATTGATATTGATGGTTTAGAGGATAATCATCCACGCGCTTATCAAGCAGCTAATAATCTAGAAAATAACTTTATGTCCGTGGTTACCAGCAGCACCGACATGCTAACCGTTAAAACGCTTAACACGCTCGATATTATCAAAAACGAGCAAGTGTATTACTTTGAAGAAGTCGTTCGTACCGTTTCATTAATAAAGCCGGCGATAGAGCAAAGTCACAGCAGCTTGTTTAATGACTTAAAGGGTTATGTAGATACCCTAGAGAGCAATATTTTAGGTAACGATAGCCTTTCAGCTAATAAAAAACGCCTTATTGACGCAATAAGCACAACCGAGCGTGAATTAGCAGAGTCTGAAAAAGCGACTAAAACAGCGCTTAGCCAAATTGACGAATTAGTATTACAAGCCAGTGGCGTTGCATTTACATTACAAGAAGGCGTACGTAGTGACGTAAACTCAGCTAATTTATGGACATGGATAGGTATGATCATTGCGACTATTATCGCTGTGCTTGTAGCCATCATTACTGTTAACCGTATTACTAAGCCATTAGCGGAAGTAAATCGTATTCTAGATATTGTTGCAAGTGGTGATATGACTCAACGCTTAGATGACAGCGCAAAAGATGAATTTGGTGAGTTATCGAAAAGTTGTAATACCTTAATTGATAGCTTACGTAGCTTAATCACCGGTATTATTTCACGTTCAACACAACTTGCAGCCGCTTCTGAGCAAACCTCAACAATTACCGGTGAATCAAGCAAAGCAATCAGTAATCAGCAAGCGCAAGTAGAGCAAGCAGCAACCGCAACCACTGAAATGAGCAGCACATCACAAACAGTGAGTAATAGTGCGCAACAAGCACTGAGCGAAATTAAAAATGCCGATAAAGAAGCGGAGCGCGTTAAAGGTATTTCAAATCAAAATAAAGCAACCATTGAGCAACTCGCCTACGAAGTAGACGAAGCATCAAGTGTTATCAATAAACTACACAAAGATAGCGCATCAATTGGTAGTATTTTAGATGTTATTCGCGGTATTGCCGAGCAAACTAACTTACTCGCACTTAATGCAGCGATTGAAGCCGCTCGTGCCGGAGAGTACGGCAGAGGCTTTGCTGTGGTAGCTGATGAAGTAAGATCGCTTGCGAGTAAAACACAAGAGTCGACCCAAGAAATTCAATCTATGATTGAATCACTACAGTCGGGCGCTGAAGAAGCGGTTAAAGCTATGGAAAAAGGTAAAGAACGCGCGGTTTCGTGTGTTGAGCAAAGTGACTTAGCCAACAGTGCACTGGACTCAATTACCCTTGCAGTATCACAAGCGCATAATGTCAGTGAAGAGATATCAACAGCAGCACAAGAGCAACAACAAGTATCACAAGAGATCAGTGAGCGCTTAGAGTCTATTGTTGCTATTGCCGAGCAAACAGCAGAAGGCGCTGTACAAACGAATATTTCAAGTTCAGAAGTGGCTAAATTAGCCGAAGAACTAAGAATATCAGTAGAGAACTTTAAAGTATAAATATCGCGCTGTAAGTAGCCTTAGAGCTACTTACAGCTCATACCCTAGTAAGTCAGCGTAAAGCCCCCTTATTCCTCTTCAGGCATACTTAAACAGCTCATCCGCACTCTAAATCAACAACACCAAACGACTTAGCCCGTAAAGTCATTTAATGCTCATACTCTTTATGTTTTTTAGTTATAAACAACTGATGCAATTATCTACGGAATAATTCGTGGTGCTTAACAAAAGCCAATTAGCGATTTAATTCAATGGGTATCATTACGGTGATATGGTTTCGGTGGATGATAGAGCAGATTTTAAAAACAAAAAACCCAGCATAAGCTGGGTTTTTACATTTCTGAAAGAAAACTAAATTACTTGATTTTAGCTTCTTTGAAAATCACATGTTTACGAGCCTTAGGATCGAATTTTTTGATTTCCATTTTTTCAGGCATGTTACGCTTGTTCTTGTCGGTAGTGTAGAAAAAACCAGTACCAGCAGTTGAAACTAAACGGATCTTATCGCGCATAATTCAGTTCCTTAAACTTTTTCGCCACGAGCACGGATTTCAGTAAGAACCGTGTCAATGCCTTTTTTATCGATAATACGCATACCTTTAGTAGTAGTGCGTAATGTTACAAAACGTTTTTCACTTTCAACCCAAAAACGGTGTGTTTGTAGGTTAGGTAGGAAACGACGTTTAGTCGCGTTTCTCGCGTGTGAACGGTGGTTACCAACCGCTGGACGCTTACCTGTAACTTGACATACTTTAGACATGTCTATATATCTCCAATAACTTCGCTCGAGCTTAATTTTCCCTAAGGCCATGTATTTGTGCCCTAGAGATAAATCGAAGGGCGCTCTTTATACAGCTTTTACAGGCAAAGATCAAATACTGATCTTATCCAACCAGCTCATGTGTAAATTTGATAGCGGCTAATTATAAAGATCGAATGCCCTTAGGGAAAGTAAAAACTGCATTTAAATTAAACTAATTTGCCAAAACGCACTAAACCGCTCATTTTTAGCACATATCTGAAGCGATAAACTCAAATCAGTCCCCGTTCGGCAAACGAAACACTGCTTTCACCACCAATAATAATATGATCCAACACATTTATGTCGACTAATTGCAGTGCTTGGCACAACTTATTGGTAATGAGCTTATCGGCCTGACTCGGTTCTGCAATACCACTGGGGTGATTATGTGAAAAAATCACCGCCGCCGCATTATTTTTCAGTGCCGCCTTTACCACTTCACGCGGATATACACTGGCCGCATTAATTGTGCCGTAAAATAATATTTCATCTTTTAATAAACGATTTTGACTATCAAGGTACAACACCATAAATACCTCTTGCTGCAATCCACGCATTTGCAGCGTTAAATAGTCATAAACGGCTTGTGGAGAGTTAAAAACGGCGTCGCGTACAAAGCCTTCTTGCATGTAACGCTGGCTTAGCTCAAGTACTGCTTGTAGCTGAACATATTTAGCCATTCCCAAGCCTTTTTGCGCACAAAACTCATCTATGCTGGCATTAAACAAATTATGCAGGGTTTTATTTTCGTTGATCAGATGCTGCGCCAACTCTATGGCATTCATGCCGGGTAGGCCCGTGCGCAAAAATATAGCTAATAGTTCAGCATCAGAGAGTGCCTTTGCGCCCTTTTCTAGCAGTTTTTCTCGCGGGCGGAGCGAATTAGGCAGTGACGTTAATTGCATGATTCATCCTTGAAAGGTTACTGTACTGTATAACTGTAATGCAAAATCAAAAATTAGCGCGATAAAACGCATTTTATCTTAGCTGTCACGCTCAAGATTTGTTATTTTAGCCACCATATTTTATAAAATTGATGAACAACCATGATTAATTTAACAAATAAAAAAATAGTGCTGGGTATTAGCGGTGGAATTGCAGCGTATAAATGTGCTGAACTCGTAAGACGCTTAAAAGACCATGGTTGTGACGTTAAAGTAGTAATGACCGAATCAGCAAAACATTTTATCACCCCGCTAACCATGCAAGCTGTGAGTGGTGAAATGGTGTCTGACTCATTGCTAGACCCATCAGCCGAAGCCGCTATGGGACATATTGAATTTGCCAAATGGGCTGATTTAATTTTAGTTGCCCCTGCCACCAGCAATATTATTGCGAAAATGGCCGCAGGGATTGCTGACGACTTGCTCACGACTTTATTACTGGCGACCCCCGCAAAAGTTGCCATAGCGCCAGCTATGAATCAGCAAATGTACGCACACCTTGCAACGCAAACTAATATAGCCACTTTAAAGGCTCGTGGCGTTGCTGTTTGGGGACCAGGTAAGGGTGAGCAAGCTTGTGGTGATGTCGGTGCTGGGCGAATGCTTGAACCGCATGAATTAGTGAGTTTATGCACTGAACCTGCGCAACCACAACTCTTAGCAGGTAAAACAATTACAATTACCGCAGGCCCAACCCGTGAACCTCTCGATCCTGTTCGTTTTATATCAAATCATAGCTCTGGAAAAATGGGCTATGCACTGGCGCAAGCTGCGTTATCATTTGGCGCACACGTGAACTTAATTTCAGGCCCGGTAACTATTACAGCACCGCAAGGTGTTAATTTAATTAATATAGAAAGTGCTGAACAGTTACTGCATGAGTCACTCAAATATGCGCCTCACTCAGATGCCTTTATTGGTTGTGCCGCTGTGGCCGATTATCGTGCAGCAAGTATCGCCACGCAAAAAATGAAAAAACAAGGCGATGAACTCACTCTTAGCTTAGTTAAAAACCCAGATGTAATAGCCGCGGTTGCAAACCTCACACAAAACCGCCCTTACACCGTCGGCTTCGCCGCAGAAACGCAGAACGTTGCTAATTACGCAAAGGGGAAACTAACCAATAAAAACCTCGATATGATTTGTGCCAACGATGTATCGCACAGTGATGTAGGCTTTAATTCTGAGCGCAACGCACTCACCCTGTATTGGCAAAATGAACAACTCGACTTACCTGAAACCAGTAAAATAGAAATAGCGGTTAAAGTGATCGAGCAGCTCGCCAAACGATTATAAAAAGGCTGGAAACAAACTGAATAAAACATTAACATGATGACGCCTTGTGACCTTTTGGTGTAATTTTACTACGCTAAAATAGCTTAACGCTTGCGCATTACTAATGTATCGCTGTAATACGTGCAAAAACACCCCATTGAGTATTGCGCGCTGTAACACTTGGCACAAAGCTGTGTTATCGCACATTTATGTTGAAAAAAATAACTATTAAAAAGGAATGTTCATGCCTGCGACAAAAAAAAGTAATCGCAAAGAGCAAATACTGCAAGCACTCGCACAAATGTTAGAAACCAGCCCAGGCCAGCGTATTACAACAGCCAAACTTGCCGCAGAAGTTGGCGTATCTGAAGCCGCTCTTTATCGCCACTTTCCTAGTAAAGCGCGCATGTTTGAAGGGTTAATTGAATTTATTGAAGACACGCTGCTATCACGTATTAATCTTATTTTAGATAACGAGAAAGAAAGTAAAGCACGTGTATACAACACCCTATTACTGCTGCTAACGTTTGCCGAAAAAAACCCAGGCATAACCCGTATATTAACAGGCGATGCTCTACAGGGTGAACAAGAGCGACTTCGTGAGCGTGTACAAGGCTTATTTGAAAAGCTAGAAACCCAATTTAAACAAATCCTTAGAGAGCGTAAGCTACGTGAAGGTAAAAACTTCCAAAGCGATGAGTTAACCCTAGCTAACTTTTTGCTTGCCTACGTTGAAGGTAAAATGAATCAGTTTGTGCGCAGTAATTTTAGTGCACGACCTAGCGAGCAATTTGAAAAACAATGGCCAGAGCTTCAAAAAATTTGGTTATAAGGTTTTAGTTAATTTTGCTAGCAAGGTTATTAAATTAAACTATTTAGCCATTTCTTATAATCTATTCCACATAAACTCTGTGTTCTTTTTATAAATTAGACTTAAAAATAAATTTGAACACAGAGCTGAAAGTAAAAAAATTGAAAACCACAATTAAACTTCCGCTTCCCTAACTTTTTACGGATACTTAGCACCTCGCATTCCGTAGCCCGAAAGTTTTACCTTTTACCTTTTACCTTATATTTTTAACCTCTCATCTCTGCCCTGCTACCACTTATCGTATCTACTCGAATTGTTATTAAAACTCGTTACAATAAAATAATGTTAAAAAACGAGAATCTATAATGAAAACACAACTCACTCTTGTAGGCTGTGCACTTATTACCAGCTTAACGAGCGCCAGTGCTTTAGCTAATAAGCCACTAGAATTTAAAGATGTATTTGATTTTAAATCTGCAAAAGGCACGCAGCTTTCTGAAAATGGTCAAATCCTTTCTTTAAGTGCAACCCCTTATCGCGGGAATGCTACCGGGAAAGTCTACTCACTCAATAGCAATAAGCTTATTGCTGAAGTGGAACGAGGAACCCGTCCTACCATTAGCAAAATGGCTAACTGGGTCGCATTTACGCAGGTGCCTACTCTGCTTGAAAAAGAAACCACTAAGAAAAAAAGTGACTTAAAAAATAACTTAGTATTAGTGAACACCCAAACCGGTGAGCAGCAAAGCTTTAATAATGTAAAAGATTACGTGCTAGCTAATAACGGCCAGTGGCTGGCCTATCGCAAAAATGAAAACGCTGAAGAAGACGATAAAAAGCTCGACAGCGACAGCGCTATCACTGCCGACAAAAAAGATAAAAGCTATCCGCTGGTTATCATCAACTTAAGTGACAAACGCACTCATACTCTTGAAAGTGCCTTTACCTATGGCATTAGTGCCACCAGCGATCAACTATTGGTGAGTCAAAGCTATGTGGATGGCGGCAATAATCAAATTACCTTATTTTCACTCGATAATTTTACCAGCACCGTATTAATTGATGAGCCTGGTGTGGTTGCTAGCAAAATAGCGTGGCACCCAATCGAAAAAACCGTTGCGTTTACCTTAGGCAACTATGTAAACGATGATAAGCGTCGTCGTCAGTACGAATTAACGCTGTGGCAAAACGACACGCTAACCACTGTGCAATCACCTAACCCAGAATGGTTAATGGGCAAAACCGCGACATTAACTTGGGCCGAAGATGGTACACGTTTATACTTTGAAAACCGCCCAAAACTCGCAGCAAAAATTAAACAAAAAGAATACACAGATGAGTCATCACTGTATGACTTTGAGGTAATTCGCGACCATAAAGGGTTAAATGTATGGCACAACAATGACGCGCAAATTAAACCTCGCGAAGAGCAGCAATGGAATGAAAATAATAAAAACCGTCATTACACGGCGGTATACCATGTAAACTCACAGCAAGTCGTTCAGTTAAGCACGCCAAATATGCCTGAGCTGTCGCTTAATACTGAGCGTGCCACTTCATTGTTAGGCTACTCAAATTTAGCGCATCTTGAAAAAGTAATGTATGGCGGTTTTTTTGCTGACTACTTTGCTGTTGATATAAACACGGGTAAACAGACTCCTATCATTAACGACTATCCATTTAGACCGAGCCTTGCGCCCAATGGGCAGTTTGCTGCTTACTTTGATAATAACCAAGTACAGCTTAAAAACTTAGGTAATAATAAAGTGAGCGTACTCAGCAAGGCGATTAACGCCACGTTTGCCGATGACAAACACGACTATCCATCCAAGCAGCCTGGTTATGGTTTTGCAGGCTGGCTGAACGATAGCAGCGAAATACTGGTTTACAGCAAATACGATATTTGGTCGTTTAACGTCAATACCAAGCAAGCTAAACGCTTAACTAATGGTAAAAAAAGTAACACGCAATACAGAGTGATCAAACTTGATAAAAACCAAGTAGCCTTTAACAACAATGATACGCTCCTGCTTTCTGCAATTAATTTACAAAGCAAGCAAAGTGAAGTGGCAAAACTTAATTTAGCAACTCTTGAAGTCACTGAATTACTTACAGGTAATAAGCGCTTTGATGTAATTAAAAAGGCCAAACATGCCGATAAATACTTATTTACTGAGCAAACCTATCAGCAATTTCCAGACATTTATCAAACAGACTCTAACTTTAAACAACCACAACGCGTAACTAACCTTAACCCTCAGATAAGCAACTTTGCTTGGGGACAAGCACCTGAACTCATTAGCTATAAAGGCTTTGATGGTGAAGATTTACAAGGGGTATTAATCAAGCCTGCCGGCTACAAAAAAGGCGATAAAGTGCCTGTTGTGGTGTACTTTTACCGCTACATGAGCCAGCGCATGTATGACTTTCCAAAAATGGAATTAAATCATCGCCCTAATTTCCCGATGTTTACCTCAAATGGCTACGCCATTTTTTTACCTGACATTCGCTTTGAAATAGGACACCCCGGTAAATCTTCAACTCAAACCATGATCAACGCCACCCAAAAGCTGATTGATTTAGGCATTGCCGACCCAGATAAAATAGGTTTACAAGGCCACTCTTGGGCGGGTTATCAAAGTGCATTTATGATCACCCAAACTGATATGTTTAAAGCAGTGGTATCGGGCGCGCCAGTGTCTAACATGACCAGTGCTTACAGTGGCATTCGCTTAAAATCTGGACTTGCACGCCAATTTCAATACGAAACAGGGCAAAGCCGTATTGGTAAAAATTTATTTGAAGCACCTGAGCTTTATATTGAAAACTCACCGGTATTTTTTGCCGATAAAGTAAACACGCCTATCTTAATTATGTTTGGCGACAAAGATGATGCGGTGCCATGGCATGAAGGCGTGCAATATTACTTAGCGCTTCGCCGCGCAGGTAAAGATGCAACCTTTTTACAATACGAAGGTGAACCACACCACTTGAAAAAGTTTCCTAATCAGGTCGATTTTTCAGTGCGTATGATGCAGTACTTTGATCATTATCTTAAAGGCAAACCGGCCGCTAAGTGGATGAAAGAAGGTGAAGCGTTTATCGAAGAGTAACCACTAGAAGTTAAAAAACCCCGATAGCACTGCGTGATATCGGGGTTTTTAACTATGTAATCATCATCACTTTAAAGAGAGTGTCCAAAGTAATAATGTGCCCGTCATATCTCTAGCTGAAGATCTACTCGCTATCACTGCAATGCAGAACTGTATTTTGCATACAAAAATAGCGCAAGCTAGATAACCCTTTCTTTTTGTAGTTATTTACTCGGTACTTTTATATGAGCGGGTTATGAGTAATAATCAGTCAATAAAAAAGACACAGTCTAAGAGAAATAAAGCATGCTAGATTTTTGGTACAAAGGACTACCACAGTATCCAAAAGATCATAAAGACTTTTGGCGCACACGCTTAATTGCTCATTCATTATTAACGGCAACCTGCTACTTTTTAGTTTTAACCCTACTCAACCTGTTCTACTTTCACAGTTACGATATTGCCGCCATTGATGCATTAGGCTTAGTTATATCATTAGCTATTTATGGCTGGTTTAGTAAAACTGCAAATGTAAGTGCTGCGGCATGGGCAGTTACATTTATGGTCGTTAGTTTAATAATGACATTTGTTATCTCTGTCGGTGGCCTTGCTCACTCTTTATTTTGGGCAACACTTATTCCCCCTTTTGCGTTTTTTTTAGTGGGTAGAAATTGGGGGAGCATTTTTAGCGCCATTGCTTTTTGTATTTGTGCTTACCTAACTTATAAGCAACAACAGCTAACCGTCACTATCGGGCTGGGCTCTTTATTTAATATCATTGAGGTCAGCATTGCCCATATCTTAATTTTCAGATTTTATGAAAAAACACGTTTTTCTGCATATGCGCATTTAACAACCCGTAATATAGAGATTCAACATCTCGCTGAAACAGATAAACTCACAGGGCTTTATAATAGACAAAAATTTGATTATGCATTGTCGCAAGTCATTACCAGCAGCAAAGAAACAAAAACCACAAACTGCTTATTTATTTGTGATATTGATCACTTTAAGAAAATAAACGACGCCTATGGTCATTTAGTCGGTGATAAAGTGTTAGCTGAGTTTGCTAAACTAATTAAAAGTAGCATGCCCAACCATTCATTAATTGCGCGTTGGGGGGGAGAAGAGTTTACTATTATTTTACCAAACACCTCACTGACCAATGCATTAGCACAAGCAAACGCGTTAAAAGACTATATTTCGACGCACCCTGTTGCCAACATTCAGCTAACCATAAGCATAGGGGTAGCTACCATCAGTTCTGATGATTCAGTTATTAGCGTGTTAGAACGTGCCGATAGCGCACTATACGAAGCTAAAAATAATGGTCGTAATTCAGTTTATTTTAGCGACAATAAACTAACGATAGTCGCTTCAGCTAGCCTCTTATAACTAAGTAAGATAGCCAATTAATGTATCGACACACACCAAACTAATTATAAAGAACTAATAACAGCACAAAAAACCAGACTAAAAACCCATTAAAACTGACTTTTAAACTCAGTTCGCGTATTCTTAACCCCCTGATTTGAATAACCCCTATACCAAAATGAGCAACGCCACTCCCCCCTTCTCTATTTCAGCTAGCATGACTCACAGTATGGTAAATATTAGTGAAGTTTTAGGTAAAATCAGTGCCTTATATTCGCCAGCAATGCTTGAGCACTATAAGCAACAAAAAACCGCCTCCCTGCAAATCAATAACCTTGATATTCAATCAATATCATCTGGTCTATCAACCCCAGATAGCTTATTAGCCTTGCATCGAAGCTTAATCAAAGATCTGAGTGAAAAATCGGGCAGTTATAGGCAGCAAAGTTTAGCGTTAAAAAGTGGTTTGCAAATGGCACCACAAGCAATGCGAGTACCACAAATGGTAGAGGAGTTATTTGCTTGGTTTAAAACAACCGCGCATCATCCTTTAATCAGTAGTGCAGTATGCCATTATGAATTACAGTTTATTCAACCTTTTGCACAGGGTAATACTGAAATAGCGTGTACGTGGCAAACCCTGCAATTATCGCAGTGGCATTCGCTATTTTCACTAATAAATATTAACAATGTTATAGCGACAACTCGCCGACATTATTTTGAAAGCATTAACCTGAGTACCAAGTCCGGTGACTCATCCGTGTTTATTGAGTATATATTGGAAGCATTACTAGCGGCACTAAATTCATTAGAAAGTGATTTAAAATCAATAACAAAAACCAAAAACCCCCAACAACCCCCTCAAGTTAAACAGGCTATAAATGTAGACTTACAAGCCCCCCAAGTCATCGCTTTAATTAATGTATTTACCCAAAGCGAAAAGCCATTAAACCGACAAGAGCTACAAAATAAGCTTGGATTAAAAGACCGTAAACATTTTAGAGAGCGCTACTTAAAGCCAGCCATTGATGCTGGAATTATAGAAATGACTATTCCCGAAAAACCAAATAGCAAAATGCAGCAGTATAAACTTACCCAGACGAGTTAAAAACTTAAGTTATAAACAGAGCAGGAATAAACGCCACCTCAAAGATGAAGTGGCGTGTCAATACGCAGTTTGCAGCTAAATTTTATAATTGTTTAAAAACAATTACGCGTACTGCCCGGCGGCAAATCCACAGCTCCACGCATATTGGAAATTATAGCCTCCTAGCCAACCCGTTACATCGGTTACTTCGCCAATAAAGTATAAGCCTTTGGCTTTTTTAGCCTCAAATGTCTTTGAGCTCAACTCGTCGGTATCTACGCCGCCTAAAGTAACCTCTGCGGTTCTGTAACCCTCGGTACCATTTGGTTTAATTTGCCACGCATGAATATAATCAGCAAGCGCGTCTATTTGGCCATGCGTCAGTTGATTAATATTACAATCGGGAATGGCGTTACTGTCGTGGAGTATTTCTACAAAGCGCTTAGGTAGGATAGTCGCAAGGCTATTTTTCAACGATTTTTGCGCTTGTGTTTCTCGCCAATCAGCTAGCTGTTGCTTTAAATCTATTTCAGGCAGTAAATTGATCGTTACCGCCTGACCTGCTCGCCAAAATGAGCTTATTTGCAATATAGCAGGCCCAGATAGACCACGATGAGTAAATAAAATATTCTCTTTAAATACGGTGCCATCTTCGCTTGCAACTTCACAAGGAATACTAATACCCGAAAGCCCTTCAAAACGGTCTTTATCGTGCTGATGTAAGGTAAAGGGAACTAAAGCAGCCATAGTCGGCAATATCTTTAAGCCAAATTGCTCTGCAATTTTATAGCCGATTGGCGTAGCACCCAGTTTAGGCATGGTTAACCCACCCGATGCAACCACAAGCGACTCACAAGTAAGTGTTTCTTGTTCAGTGGTCACACTATAGCCGGTAGCTGTTTTAGCGACATTTAACACTTCGCTGCGCAGTTTAATAGTAACGCCCGCCCACTCACACTCGGTTAGTAAAATATCAACAATGTCTTGTGCGCTATTGTCACAAAATAATTGCCCGAGTGTCTTATGGTGATATGCCAAACCATGTCGGTCTACAAGCTCTACAAAGTCGTGTTGCGTATAACGACTTAAGCACGATTTTACAAAATGGGGGTTTGCGCATAAATAGTTGCTAGGGCTTGCATTTTCATTGGTAAAATTACAACGCCCACCGCCACTAATTAAAATTTTACGTCCTGGCTTTTTACCCATATCAAGTACTGTGACGCTTCGGCCGCGATACCCTGCTTGTGCAGCACACATTAAACCAGCGGCTCCGGCACCAATCACTATCACATCAACGTGAGTCATTTAGTTATCTCTTAAAAACTTTTGTGAATTATAACAAAGTTTCAATAATAACCAGATAGCCAGAACGTGTTTATCTTGAGCGTAAACAGGGCGCGGTAGCTTTGCTCGATTTGTTACTTAGCCTACAAGGCTTGTTTTAACCCGCAAAGGTCAACCCCCCTTTTGTATTGTTTTTAATTTATCAATAAAAGTTAATTAATGATAAAAAACACCAAAAAAAATCTAATACATTAGGATCGTCAATAGCAATAAAACAAATACAAAACAACTGAAAGCGCACTAAATACGCGGTTATAACTAAATGAAATAGGTACATACGTATTTAATATTTCAAAATAGTTAACAGATCATTTACCTTTGTACCCGCTTTGTGGATTTTCACAAATAATAATAAAACTAAGGGTAATTATGACTTCTAATAATTCATTCAAAAAATGCGCTGTTGCGCTAACAATAAGTACACTCTTTGCTGCCAGCTCAAGCATGGCAAACCCAGCGCAAGCAATCGCACCTTCAATGGCAGAAACCTCAGCTAAGTTACAAAATCAAGGTGGTTTTGAGACTCAATTCATCATTAAAT
The DNA here is from genome assembly GCF_002310835.1 of Pseudoalteromonas tetraodonis. Classification (NCBI taxonomy): domain Bacteria; kingdom Pseudomonadati; phylum Pseudomonadota; class Gammaproteobacteria; order Alteromonadales; family Pseudoalteromonadaceae; genus Pseudoalteromonas; species Pseudoalteromonas tetraodonis. The sequence continues at coordinate 2,945,683 of NZ_CP011041.1, forward strand.
ATAAGAATAACAACGATATGATGAGTACCTCAACCGCTGATGTATCACCAGCAATGATGAATAAAAAAGCGCAAAGCTTTGTAAAAAACTTCACCTCAAAAAAAGGCAAAGTTAAAGCCAAGTATGTTCGCGCAATGGCACTCAATAACCATCACGTAATGCGTGCCGATAAAAAACTAAACGCTGAAGAGGCCCAGCAGTTCATGCAGGAAATGGTTAATTCGGGTAATGTTGAATATATTGAAGTCGATCAAATGCTAAAACCATTTGCGACACCAAATGACCCGCGTTATGGCGATCAATGGCATTACTATGAGCAAGCCGGTGGACTTAACTTACCAACAGCTTGGGATACGGCAACAGGCAGTGGTGTGGTTGTCGCTGTGCTTGATACGGGCTACCGCCCTCACGCTGATTTAAACGCTAATATTTTACCAGGCTACGATATGATCTCTAATCTATCAGTCGCCAATGATGGCAATGGCCGTGACAACGATGCTCGCGATCCAGGGGATGCGGTTGCAGCTGGTGAATGTGGTAATAACGGTGCACAAGGCTCTAGTTGGCATGGTACTCACGTTGCAGGCACTGTCGCTGCAGTAACGAATAACGGTGAAGGCGTTGCTGGTGTTGCTTATGACGCCAAAGTAGTACCAGTGCGTGTGTTGGGTAAATGTGGCGGTTTAACCTCAGATATTGCTGACGGTATCATTTGGGCCTCAGGTGGTAATGTATCGGGTACATCAGCAAATGCTAATCCAGCCGATGTAATTAACATGAGTTTAGGTGGTGCGGGTGCATGTAGTTCAACCACGCAAAATGCCATTAATACCGCTCGTAACAACGGCACAGTTGTTGTTATTGCTGCAGGTAACGATAACGATAATTCTGCAAACTACAACCCAGGTAACTGTAATGGTATTGTTAATGTTGCATCAGTTGGCCGTAATGGTGGCCGCGCTTATTACTCAAATTATGGAAGTAATATTGATGTGGCAGCACCGGGTGGCGCGCAAAGCTTTGCCAATGATTCTGAAGGTGTTTTATCAACTTACAATTCGGGTTCAACAACACCATCAAGCGACAGTTATGGCTTTTCGCAAGGCACCTCAATGGCGGCTCCTCATGTTGCGGGTGTTGCTGCACTGATCAAACAAGCAAAACCAAACGCGACTCCTGATGAAATAGAAAGTATTTTAAAAACAACCACTCGTCCATTCTCTGCCACGTGTACCAGCTGTGGTACAGGTATTGTTGATGCGGCCGCTGCGGTTGCTGCAGCATCTGGTGGTACACCGCCAACAACGGGTGATAACGAACTTGTTGATGGAGAAGTCAAAACCGGTTTAAGCGGTGCGGCAAGTGCACAAGACTTTTACACTATGACAGTACCAAGTGGTGCAACCAATGTTACTTTCACTATGAGTGGTGGCACAGGGGATGCTGACTTGTATGTACGTGCAGGTAGTAAACCAACCTCAACCACTTATGATTGTCGTCCATATAAAGGTGGAAACAGTGAAGAATGTTCTATTGATAGTCCAACAGCCGGCACTTACCATGTAATGCTGCGTGGTTATTCAGCCTACAGTGGCGTGAGTTTAGTCGGTAACATTACGGGTGGTTCAACAGGTGGTGGTTCAGGTACACCTCAAGCAGGTGGCGGCACAGTGTCTGATATCACAGCAAATGCAGGTCAGTGGAAACATTACACGCTAGATGTACCGGCGGGTATGGCAAACTTTACTGTTACAACGTCAGGCGGCACCGGTGATGCAGACTTATTTGTAAAATTTGGTAGCCAGCCAACAAGCTCAAGCTATGATTGTCGTCCATATAAAAATGGTAACGCCGAAACTTGTACTTTTAGTAATCCTCAAGCGGGAACATGGCACTTAAGTGTTAATGCGTATCAAACATTCTCTGGTTTAACGCTAAGCGGTCAATACCAGCCATAAAACATCCTCTCTTTAGATAAAAAAAGCCGATACACTGTATCGGCTTTTTATTCTCTGATTAAAGTCGTCAGTGTTAAAGCGTTGCTAAAACAGCTTCAGCACTGCTTATTACAAACTCTTTGTCTTGTTCTACAAATAGACCAGTAACAACACCATTATCAACAACCATCGCGTATCGTTTTGAGCGTATTCCACCAAAGCCTGCGGTATCTTTTTCAAGCCCTAAAGCACGGGTAAAACTAGCATCACCGTCTGCAAGCATATCTATATGCTCTGCATTTTGTGACTCACCCCACGCTTTCATCACAAATGCATCATTTACCGATACACAATAGATAGCGTTAATACCTTTAGCCTTAATTTTATCGGCTAGCGCGATATATCCAGGTAAATGAGCATTCGAACACGTTGGTGTAAAAGCGCCTGGCACTGCAAATAACACGACTTTTTTATCTGCAAATAATTCATTGCTTGTCAGTGTTTGCATACCGTCATCGGTTAGCTTAGATAGACTAACTGCGGGTATTGTTTGACCTTGTTCAATCATGTTAAATCCTTTGGGTAATTACGTAGACTTTTAGCATACAGGTTAATATTTACGGTTTCGAGTTTATACCGCGATTAAACTGCATCACTGTCTAAACCCAATCCCTTTCTAATTGTTGCCATTTGCAGCTCTAGCTGCGAGCGAATATCAGACACCAACTCACTCGACTCATTTACTTGGCTTTTCATATTATGCATTGATTGGGTAAAGTCACTAAGGAAATTGCTTTGCTGTTTTGCAAGCTCCATTGCTTCAACTGCAACTGTGTTTGCCTGCTGAGCATTATTTGCGACCCCTTCAGAGTTTGCTTGAAGCTCTTGGGCATTTTCGGTTTGTAGCTGTGCATCCTCAGTTAACGCATTAATTTGTGAATAGACCATTTGAGAGTTCTCACTTAATAACGCCAGCTGATCGTTAATCTCTTTTAACGAACCTTGGGTTTGCATGGCTAATTGCCTTACTTCATCAGCAACCACCGCAAAACCACGGCCTTGCTCACCGGCTCTTGCTGATTCTATTGCAGCGTTCAGTGCTAATAAATTGGTTTGTTCAGCTATGGTGCGAATAACCGTTATTATATTACTCACTCCTTGTACGCCGCTCAGTAACTCTTGCACACTGTGCATACCTTGTTCAATACGTTGCTGTGTATCAGAACTCGCATTAAGCATATTTTTAGCAAAACCAACACTTTGCTGCATTGCCTCATAAGTACTTTGAGCATTTTCAGCAGCTTGAGCGTTAATATGATTAACCTGCTCACCTATGTGTTGAATATTTACTAGTAAACTTTCATTTTTAACAACTTGTTCGTAGCTAGTCGCGCTTTTTGTACCTATTTTTTCTAAATGCTCACTCATTTGCTCCATGAAGTCACTAACGACACCAAGCATACTCGCTCTTTCTTGCGCCTCCAGACGCTGGCGCTCAATTAACAGGTTAAAATACTGCGCTATTTCACCAACCTCTGTTTTAGGATTATTCACTGTAATATTTTTTAACTCATTACTTTCGATTAAAAATGCAAACCCATCTCGTAGTTGCCGCAAAGGCTGTAAAACCTGTTTACGTTGCATCCAATAAACACCAAAAGCTAATATTACTAAACCACCTATTGCAATTCCAAACACCCAAAATACTTGTTGTTTAACGGTATCTTGCTGCGCTTTTAATGTTTGTTCTGCCTCAATCACTGTTTTTGATAACACGCTAATTTGTTCACGTAACTCATTCGTTCCAGAATTACGCTGCTTTGCTTGCGATAAAGTACTGCTTAAATCACGTAAATAGCGCTTAGGCCAACTCACCAACTCCGCTTTTATATCAGCAGCCAAATCCTCTGGCTCCTCATCTACAAATAAAGCAAATTCATCAACCTCAGTCATCACTCCTAAATTAGGCAACTGTGCAATTTTTGCAGCGAGTAAGTTTAAATTTTTTACGCTTTGTTGCAGGCTTTTTTCAATTTCAGGCTGGTAATCATTTAGCAGTTGATAGGTCGATAAAGATAAATTAACCACTTCACTATAATAATCACTCGCCAACTTATTGTAGCTTAGAGCATGGCTACTTTGAGTTGATGCTTTTTGTACATAATTTATAAGCGATGACGCTGAGCCCGCCATTTGTCTCAGTGCATTGTCTAAAAGCGCAGTTTCGTTACCTGAGAGCTTTCCTAGTGCTCTGTATTTATCGTTAATGTCTTTATTTAGTGAAAATAGCTGTGTTGAAAGGCGCACTTCTAACTCAGAGGGAAGTACCGTTAGCTGCTGCGCTTTAAGTTGTTCAATTAAAGCTGAAGATTGCGTCAGGTATTGGCTATTGCCTCGTGCCAAGTAGTCTTCTAAAAGGCCAGCAAGATCGACCATTATGGTATTTTTTAATTGGCTATAAGCAATATCTTGTTGTTGAATTTTTAGTAATGTATGACTTGCCCATAACAAGGTAGCAGCGAGCAACACACTGGCTAACGTTAATAAAATAGCTAAAAGACGGGTAAAAAATGATACACGCATAAACATATCTCAAAAGTGACATTCATACAGAGTATTGAATTTTTATGACATTTTTATGTAAAAGACTTAATTAGGGTAATAGTCAGGTGTATTGAGAGATAGATAAAGGCTCAATGAAAGGATGTTTTAGGTAACTAATAAAAAACCGCGTATAAACGCGGTTTTTTTAAATTAAGCTTTTAATTAAAGGCCTGCGCGGTCTTTAATAATAGGGATTAAAGCTGAACCAGCATGATTTGCCTCAGCCCAAGCGATATCTGCGCCATCTTCAAGTGAGCTTTTTGATAAGTTTTTAACAATGTACTCACCCGTATCAACCGCATTACTTGCAACAGCGTGACGCAATAAGTTGTTACCATTACAGAAAACTGCATCATAGATATTACGTACTTTCACACGTGAACTTTTTAGTTTGCTACGCAGACGATTTTTATCATCAGCGGCAATGTATTCACAGACTGAAACAGCTAACTGATCATCAGCGCTTACAGGCGCAGTATAAGCGAACGAACCCGCTGCAATAGCAGCAATTACAACTAGCTTTGGTAATTTAATCATTGATTGGACACCCTATATTAATACTTTTTTCGTACTCGACTGTTTAATATTGTACCAACACGCTCAGATTTTCGCAATAATGTTAAGAAACTTTATTCAAAGTTACGAACTTATAACTATATTTATTTTTATCATCGGGCGTCATCAACATTTCATCTGCAATTTGCCAGTTTGCAACACTTTTATAATCAGGAAATTGTGTATCCCCTTCAACATCTAAGTCTATAAAGGTTAAATACAAGCGCTGCGCCTGCGCTAAAAACTGCTGGTAGATGTTTCCGCCACCAATTATCATCACCTCTGCAACATCATTAACAAGCTCAAGTGCAGCTTCTGGTGTGGTTACTGTTTCAATGCCTGATGCGTGATAGTCTTTATTACGAGTAATAATAATATTACGTCGCCCAGGTAACGGTCGGCCTATTGATTCAAATGTTTTGCGCCCCATAATAACGGGTTTACCAGAGGTTACTTTTTTAAAGTGCTGAAGGTCACCAGGTAAATGCCATGGCATTTTATTGTCTAAGCCAATGACACGGTTATTTGCCATTGCTGCAATCATTGAAATTATCACACTAAATACCCAATACTTTATTATTAATCAAAGAAAAAGGAGCGTTAGCTCCTTTTAAATACAAACAATTATTAACGCTCGTAGACAACTTCTACGTCGTAATCATCTTCATCCCAATCATCCCAGTCATCATCATCGCCTTTAGTGGCTTTTTGATGGTAGGTATCCCACTTAAATTCAACCTCTTCGTCTGCCACTTCTACAAACTTCTCTTTAGGCATGTTATCAAGTAGCGTCATGATGTCGTGAATTAATGGCTGCGTATTTAATTTATTAATTGCAGCAATACTGTAAATATTTTCAGACTCACCCAACTCTTCTGCAATTTGCTCACATAAGGCTTTGGCTTCATCTTCAGGCAATAAATCAATTTTATTAAATACTAACCAGCGTGGCTTTTCAGCCAGCTTAGGGCTGTACTGGTGTAGCTCGTTGATGATTGCAAATGCATTATCAACAGGGTTAGAGCCATCAACTGGCATTACATCTATAATGTGTAAAAGCACACGACAACGCTCTAAATGCTTTAAGAAGCGAATACCTAATCCCGCACCCTCTGACGCGCCTTCAATCAAACCTGGAATATCAGCAATTACAAATGATTTATTTGCTTCAGGACGAACAACCCCTAAGTTAGGAATCAGCGTAGTAAATGGATAATCAGCTACTTTAGGTTTTGCAGCTGACACACTGCGGATAAAGGTTGATTTACCTGCATTTGGTAAGCCTAGTAAGCCGACATCAGCCAGTAGCATTAGCTCTAACTTAAGGTTACGTACTTCACCCGGTGTGCCAAGTGTTTTTTGACGTGGAGCACGATTAGTACTTGATTTAAAACGCGCATTCCCCAAGCCATGGAAACCGCCTTTTGCAACCACAATTCGTTGACCATCTTGGGTTAAATCCCCTAATGATTCCTGTGTATCAACATCAATAATACGTGTACCAACAGGCACTTTAACGATCAGGTCTTCACCTTTCTTACCCGTACAATTACGGCTTTGACCGTTTGTACCGCGTTCTGCTCTGTGAAAACGCTCAAATTGATAGTCAATAAGGGTATTTAAGTTTTCATCAGCTTGTAGATAAACACTACCACCGTCTCCACCGTCACCGCCATCAGGTCCACCATCTGGAACATATTTCTCACGACGAAAAGACACGATGCCGCTGCCACCGTCACCAGCTTCTGCGCGAATTTCTACTTCATCTACAAACTTCATGATTACTCACTTTAGGGATTGGCTTGTTAATAACTCTATTATATACCTAAGTGGCCTATAGAGCACACTGAGCATAAAAACACTTGGGTATATATTTAAACATGCTTAAAACAAAAAACCCCGCAAAGGCGGGGTTTTTTAACTACCTTACTGATTACTCAGCTACGATAGTTACGTATTTACGGTTTAAAGGACCTTTTTGTTCAAACTGAACTTTACCATCTGCTTTTGCGAAGATAGTGTGGTCTTTACCGATACCTACGTTTGCGCCTGGGTGGAAACGAGTTCCACGCTGACGAACAATGATGCTACCCGCTAGAACTGATTCGCCACCAAAACGCTTAACACCTAGGCGTTTGCTTTCTGAATCGCGACCGTTACGAGTACTACCAGCTGCTTTTTTATGTGCCATTTCTAAGTACCTCTAATTAAGCGCTAATGCCAGTGATTTTAACTTCTGTGAACCATTGACGATGGCCCATTTGCTTACGAGAATGCTTACGGCGTCTAAATTTAACAACCTTAATCTTCTCACCGCGACCGTGTGAAACAACCTCAGCTGTTACTTTACCACCGTTTACGAACGGTACACCAATCTCGATCTTCTCACCATCAGCAACTAAAAGTACTGAATCAAATTCAACTGCTGCACCAGTTTCAACGTCTAATTTCTCAAGACGAATTGTTTGACCTTCAGTCACACGGTGCTGTTTACCACCACTTTGGAAAACCGCGTACATAATTAACTCCGTCTGTGCGCCCTCAAATCGACGCAACTAAAATATTCTTCAATAGGGCGCGAAGTTTACGCTAATGCGTAAAAACTAGCAAGCCTCTTTTTGTAATTAAATGAATAAAAAGTAGCTGCATTGAGAGCAATTCAATATTTCCCCTATTTTATATTAAAATCCCCCTTTGCCAAGCGCTTTTTAACGGTTACAGAAAATAAATTAGCAATAGCAAAGCGAGTCTATGTAGTTCAATTAACCGCCAAGGGTGATTCAAAATTAAACCAGGGTGTTTAATCAATTATTCACAAGGTTAATAGGTCATTTAACCTACTTAAGGGTGTTTTTTTAAGGAATCATCACAAAATATCGAGCTAATGCATTTTTTGTTGTACAATCTGCGCCGTTCACACATTAAAATTGGCTCGGAGATCAATGGATATAAAAGCTATCCAGGCGTTAATCGAAAGCGATATGAATGACGTCAATCAACTAATACATGCGCAAATGCGCTCAGATGTGGCGTTAGTTAATCAACTTGGTTTGTATATTGTTAACAGCGGTGGCAAACGTGTTCGCCCTATGTTGGCTATTTTGGCGGCTAAAGCGCTAGGTTACCAAGGCAAAGATCACATTACGCTAGCAACTATCATTGAATTTATTCATACCGCAACGCTTTTACATGATGATGTTGTAGATGAATCTAATTTGCGCCGTGGCACACCTACAGCAAATGCTGAGTTTGGTAATGCTGCTAGCGTACTGGTGGGTGATTTTATTTACACCCGCTCGTTTCAGCTAATGGTGGGTCTTGGTAAAATGCAAATAATGCAAGTACTGGCTGATGCAACCAACATTATTGCTGAAGGTGAAGTGCTGCAATTAATGAACTGCAACGACCCTGATACCACTGAAGCCAGTTATATGCAGGTTATTTATTCTAAAACCGCCAAGCTATTTGAAGCAGCGACGGGTCTTGCGGCCATTATTACTGATCAAGACGATAGTGTACTAGAAGCACTTAATTTGTATGGCATGCATTTAGGTACTGCTTTTCAGTTAGTGGATGATGTTTTAGATTACAACGCTAATGCCGACCAACTTGGTAAAAACATTGGCGACGATTTAGCTGAAGGTAAGCCGACGTTACCTCTTATATATGCAATGCAACACGGTAGTGAGCATCAAACACAGTTAATAAGAGACGCTATTGAGCACTGTAATGGTATGGAGCACCTTGACGAGATACTGGCTGCGCTCAAACATACCAATGCCCTTGAGTTCACAATGAAAAAAGCCGAGCAAGAAGCTAATAAAGCAATTGCCTGTTTAGATTGCTTAGCTGAGTCGAGTTACAAGCAAGCACTAATTAGCTTAGCTAGAATAGCGGTTGACCGCGACCACTAAGTAATACTGTGTAGATAATTCCGAGCAATAAAAAAGCCTGCAAATGCAGGCTTTTTTTATGGGTTAATTTTGGCTATTACGCCATAAAATCAACACCTTCTTTGATATCTTTTTTCAGCGTTTCAAGCATGTCATTTTTAGCTTGCTCTTCAAATGCGCTTAGAGTGCCGTAAGAAAGAATTTCTTCTACGCCATTTTTGCCTAAACGTACCGGGTGTGCAAAGTACTCTGCATCGCCATTTTCAACAGCAACGTATGCATAATCTACAACGTCTTCACCTTGTAAGCCTTTAACTAAAGACATACAAAAACGTGCTGCAGCAGCACCCATAGATAATGTTGCAGAACCACCGCCCGCTTTAGCATTAACTACTTCAGTACCTGCGTTTTGGATACGAGGAGTTAGTGTAGCTACTTCTTCATCAGTGAAAGTAACACCTTCAACTTGAGAAAGTAACGGTAGAATGGTTGTGCCTGAGTGGCCACCAATCACTGGTACTTTAACACTTGCTACGTCTAAGCCTTTAAGTTCAGCAATAAACGCTTCAGAACGGATCACATCTAAAGTTGTAATACCAAATACACGCTTAGCATCGTAAGTACCTGCTTTTTTGAATACTTCAGCAACAATCGGTACAGTTCCATTAACTGGATTAGTGATAATACCTACAAGCGCTTTAGGACAGTTAGCAACAATGCCTTCTGCTAATGTTTTAATGATACCAGCGTTAACATTAAATAAATCAGCACGATCCATACCTGGCTTACGTGGCATACCCGCTGGGATTAAAACAATATCACAACCTGTTAATGCTTTATCTAGTGCATCTGCACCAAAACCTTCAACTTTTACATCTGTTGGGATATGAGAAAGGTCAACAGCAACACCAGGAACTACTGGCGCAACATCATATAGTGATAATTCTGAACCAGCTGGTAAGCCTGTTTTTAATAATAAAGACAACGCTTGACCGATACCACCTGCAGCACCTAATACAGCAACTTTCATTGGAATTCTCCGTGATTTGAGGAAGGAAATATTTGTGGTTTATAAGATAAAGAAATTAGCGACTAAAAACAAATTTATCCTGCCTATTTTAGCTATATTTTCGACCATAGTTGTAAACTTTGCTGTTTAAACGCAGCAAAACCTAAACAACTGCTGCATAAATATGCATTTTTGTGTAGAATTTGCAGTATCGACAACATAACTAATTAGACACTATGCAACCACAAGACAAACAAGAAGCATTGGTAAAAGCCTTTAAAGCACTTTTAAAAGAAGAGAATTTTGGCTCACAAGGCGAAATAGTTGACGCATTAAAAGAACAAGGCTTTGATAATATTAGCCAAAGTAAAGTGTCGCGGATGTTAAGTAAGTTTGGCGCGGTACGCACCCGCAATGCAAAACAAGAAATGGTGTACTGTTTACCTGCCGAAATGGGTGTACCAACCGCTAAAAGCCCGTTACGCCAGTTAGTTATTGACATTATGCATAACGAAATGATGATTATTATTCGCACCAGTCCTGGGGCTGCTCAGCTAATTGCCCGTTTACTTGACTCATTAGGTAAAGCAGATGGCGTATTAGGAACAATTGCCGGCGATGACACTATTTTTATTGCGCCAGCGAAAGTATCAGAAATAGACCTCACATTAGAGCGTGTGCGTATTTTGTTTGATACGGTTTAAACTCGTTTGGTTATCACTGTTACGGCTATACTAATACGTAGCCGTTACTGGCTTGTTTTATAGCTGCTTTAGAAATCGCACTGAGGGTGCAAAAAACGCAGAGCCCATATCTGCTTGAGTAAAATCAAGCCAATGGTCGTAATACTCCCCCTGCCCTAATCGGCTATTGAGTACTTTCTCGAACGCATCCCCTTTAGCCGAGCACGTAATCATTAACATCCCCTGCTCATACACGTCGCCATAAGGCATACTTTGATTTAGTAATAATGCTTGCCCCTGTTCATCTTTTAATTCACTTCGGGTTGCATGGCTGCTTTCAAGTGCGGGGCTTATTAGGGTATTGTCGAGACGAGTACGCCCCATTATTTGTTCTTGTTCTTGCAACGACAAGTGCTGCCATAACGTTAAGTCATGCTTATAGCGCTGAACATGAATATAGCTGCCTTGATCTTCAAAGCTATCAGGCTTATTAACGAGGGCCGTTACCCGTTTTTGACGACCATGCGGAGTATCGCCCGCATAAATAAAACCATTAAAATCACGGCCATCTAGAAAACGAAAATTACGAATTTGCTCCACCAGCTCAACATCAGGGTTGAAAAGTTTTAATATTTGCAATGCAAACAGGTGGTTTACATCTTCTCTGTCTGAGCGGATTTGTACAAATAAATCGCATGGCCTTGCACTCATCACAAAATCGCTATGGGTGATATTAGGAAAGCTTTGCAGCTCACTTGGCATATAATCGGGCAGAATGTGTGGCCAATATTGCGCGCCAATGGCGACCATACAAGAAAGCATAGATTCAGAGAACTGATCACTAAACTCATCTTCAATATCGCTCACTTTTTTAAGCTTAGCGCGAAGTGATTCGTCGTGACCATCAAGTACATTAAAAAATAAGTGCAAACCGTGTAAGTTTGCTTCAGCACAAATCCCTGATTGCGCTTGCGCCATTGTTATTCCTTACTTTTTAGAGCAAAACACAGCGATTAATTACGATTCAAAAAAATTCACCGTGTGCGGTTTTATTTTTATTATAACCTGTTCATTAATTTCAAATGACTGGCCATACTGGGCTGCAACTTCTATTTCTTGCTCAGCAATAACCACAGTGTATACATAAGCAGAGCCAATAAAGCGACTACTTAATATACTAACCCGCTCAGATTGCTGTTGAGTATCGTTATTACTAGCAAGTTCAAGTTGATGCGGACGCACATAAATAACGCCCTTATCGGCCACGCCATACTGCTGTGGCTGTATTGATTCAACCACCCCAAACTGCGTTTGATATTCAGTGGCGGTTAATACGGTTGCGCTTAAGTATATGCCCTGACCCAGAAACTCTGCAACCTCCTTTGAACGTGGTTTAGCAAAAAGCTGTTCTGGCGTACCTTGCTGCGCAATTTTACCTTGGTGCATAACCGCAAGTGTATCTGAAAAAGCAAACGCCTCTTCTTTTGAGTGAGTAACAAACACAGCCGATACTTGCTGCGCCTTAATAATGCGCCTAATGTCGGCAATTAACTCAAATCGTACTTGGGTATCAATATTAGAAAATGGCTCGTCAAGTAACAGTAAGCTAGGTTTATAAGCTAATGCGCGTGCAATCGCTACTCGTTGTTGTTGCCCACCAGAGAGTTGATGAGGGTACCTATCGGCGCAGCCCACCAAATGTACCAGCTTTAGCATTTCACTAACGCGTGCGTGTTTATCTGCTTTGCTCATGCCGCTTAGCCCAAACGCAATATTATTAGCCACCGTTAAATGCGGAAATAACGCATAGTCCTGAAACATCATGCCAATATTACGATGCTCTGGTGAAACAAACGTATTAGCATCACTGACTAGCTTACCATCAATAAATACCTGCCCTTGTTTGGCCTCAATTAAACCTGCAATCGCTTTTAATGTGGTCGTTTTACCGCAGCCACTGGCACCGAGTAAACACACTATTTCGTCTTTACCTAAGGTTAAATCTAAATTATCTATCACCTTAGTCCCGTTATATGCATAGCTCACGCCTTGTAAAATCAAACTACTCATTTAGCTACGTTGCTCCATTGAACGGTTAATAAAATATAACGGAATAAACCCCACCACCACAATAAACAAAGCCGATATAGAGGCCAGCTCTAATTGTTCATCGCTTACATACTGAAACACATGAGTTGCTAAGCTTTCAAAATCAAAAGGCCTTAACAACAAAGCTGCGGGTAGCTCTTTCATACACTCGATAAAGACCAATAAACCGGCGGTTAATAAGCCTCGGCGTAATAAAGGTAAGTGCACTAAGCGTAATGTGCGCCCTTGGCTTTTTCCCATTGACTGGCTTGCCATATCAAGGGAGGGACTAATGCGTGAAAAGCTCGACTCAATAGCTCCGTGTGCAACGGCGTAAAACCGCACTATATAAGCAAAAATAATAGTGAGTAAGCTACCAGTAAGTAATAAACCAATATCTAAATCATAAGGAGCTAAAGTGCGGTTGATAGTATTTTCTAATAGGGTGAGTGGCAACAATACCGCTATCGCTAATACTGTGCCGGGTAACGCATAGCCCGTACTGGCCAAACGCCCGGGTATTAATGGATTTGTTTGTTTAGCAATGCGCTGATAAAACACCACTAAAACACTCAGTATAATAGTCACCACACTGACTACAGCCGCCACTTTTAAACTTTGCCATGCATAGCTAAAAAACTCACTATTCCACGCTTGATCAAAATACATAACCGCGTATTTGAGCAATACAACCATTGGAATAATAAACGAAATAATTAAAATAAAGCTACAAAACCCCGTTGCTAGCCACGCAGATTTGCCTTTGAGGATATAAAGCGCCTCGCTGTTCACGCTCGATTGACGCTCAAATACCGCTTGGTTACGACGGCTAAAACGCTCGGTGATCAATGCTAAAAACAGCAATAACAACATCACCCCTGAAATTTTTGCTGCTGCAGTTAATGAATAATAGCCAAACCAAGTATCGTATACGGCAGTGGTTAATGTACTGACAGCAAAATAGCTTACAGTGGCAAAATCAGCCATGGTTTCCATGCTGATCAAAGCAAGTGCCGCTACAATGGCACCGCGGGATAATACAAGGCTGACTTTAAAAAAGCTTTTCCATGCATTTAGCCCCATTAACTGACTGGCTTGGACTAACTTAAAAGATTGTTCTCGCAGTGCAGTTTTAAAAATTAAATATAAATACGGGTAGAGTACCAGCGCAATCATAACAATAGCCCCTGGTAAGGTGCGTATATCAAAAAACCAGTAATCACTTGGCGACTGCCAACCAAACCACTCTCTTAGAGTTATTTGTACCGGCCCCGCATAATCGAGTAAATCGGTGTACACATAAGCAATAATATAAGTAGGCATGGCAAGAGGCAGCATCAATGCCCATTCAAATTGTTTTTTACCAGGAAAACGGCAATAAGCGGTTAACCAACCCAGCGGCAATGCAATGGCGCAACTAAGCAGCCCTACACCTAAAACAAGTAATACGGTATTGCTTATATAGTCCCACAGTACGGTATTCCACAGGTGGGTAAATACCTCTGAGTCGCCTTGTAAAGATTCTAATAGTAGGAAAAACAACGGGGTCGACAGCAATAACCCCGTCGACCACGCAATAAGCTGCCATTTTGACAGCTGAAATTTATAAGTCATTAAAGATCGAACTTCACCTCATCAATTAGCTTAAGGGCTAACGGACGATATTTGCTAATTTCATCAAGCGGTAAGCTGTCTTCCTTAAAGCTTCCCCATGATGCAACCAAACTAGAAAGTTTCACACCTGGCTTAACCGGATACTCCATATTGAGCGAGGCATACATATTTTGCGCCTTATTGTCTGTCATATACTCTATGAGTTTCAAGGCATTTTCAGGGTTTTTAGCATACTTAGTAATAACCGCACCCGATACATTTATATGTGATCCTCGGTCAGTTTGATTTGGAAAGTTAATATGAACGGCTTCAGCCCATGGTTTTTGTGCTTCGTCTTGCAGCATTTTGCCCAAGTAATAACTATTACCTAAGGCTAAATTACATAAACCTTCTTTAACCGCTTTAACTTGCGCTCGATCGTTACCTTGAGGTTTACGCGCTAAATTAGCTTTTACACCCTCAAGCCATGTTTTCGTCTGTGCTTCACCATGATGAGCAATCATAGAAGCCACAAGGCCTAAGTTATATGGGTGTTTGCCAGAGCGAGTACAAATTTGTCCTTTGTATTGCGGCTCAGCAAGCGCTTCGTAGGTAAGGTTAGGCAATGCGCCTAAACGCTCTTTTGAAGAGTAAACATTACGCACGCGCTTAGTGAGCGCCACCCACTGACCATCGCCATCACGAAATGCCGCCGGGACATTATTATTAACCAGCTCGCTTTCTATGGTTTGCGTAAGATTTAGCTCTTCTAATTGAATTAAAGCACTAAAGTTTGAGGTTAAAACTAAATCGGCTTTGCTGTGTTTACCTTCACGCTTAACACGTTCTATTAAGCCTTTTTTAGCAAACACCACATTGGTTTTAATGCCCGTTTGCTGTGTAAAATCGTCTAAAATAGGTTTAATTAAAAAAGGTTGTCGAAATGAGTAAATATTCACAACATCGGTTGCAACAGCCGGTGCTGAGGCAATTAACCCAACAACAAGCGCGAGTGTTTTTTTCATATTGTCTTACCTAACTAATAATTATTATCATTAATTTTACCGCGATGAACTAAAAAGTGCACACTTTATATAATCACTTCGTGATAAATACGCCCAAAAAAGAAAACCCTTGTAAGACATCTCTTACGCTTATGACAGCTAATGAGTAAAAACACTCTGTTCAACACCCCAAAAACATAGCAAGTTATTGTATTTTATATAATTTAAAAATATTTCATTTGTAAGAACCTAAACCATAAGCGGTTTTATCCTACATTTACTGCAAATCACTCTCTATAATTAACCCATAAATAAGCAACGACGCTTACCGAGTAAATGGAAACGGACTAACTACTCGAATACCAAGGTTTGGTTTTTAGGATAACAGGGATTTAAGGACAGGCTCAGGATGAGTATCGCAATGGAATGTTGCATAAGGGATAGCATCAGGATGATGCGTAATGGATAACAACACGGAAAAGTTGTTGCTAAAGGATAGGGAATAAAACGGACAGGCCTTAGGGCAACACAACGGAATGGTAGCAAAAGGAATGCACTCGGATGTGCAATAAGGATTGGTAATAGATTTTACCTTACAGGATGTTTTAGGGATTTATGGAGACAGGCCCGGATAGCCTATATTACATAGAACTAGAAAGTAATATTGTAATAACACGGAATGTAAAAATTGGAGTTGATTAGGTTCAATTGCAGGATGCAACAAAGTTAGAAGATTCCGCAAGCGCGACTAGAGATGGTTCGCGCTTTTCTTTTGCCTGAAAATCAGCGGTCAGCGGTCAGCGGTCAGCGGTCAGCGGTCAGCGGTCAGCGGTCAGCGGTCAGCGGTGAACAAACATTAAATCCAGCCTTTTCGTAGATTATATACATTCAAACTATGAACAAACATTAAATCCAGCCTTTTCGTATCAACATCTTGCAGTTTATTCCGGCCTGCCTTTGTTGCGCTTACCGAGTAAATAGGCGTCGCGAAATTTGATAAAATGCTGTTCTAATTTAGTACTCGCATCAACTTCACCAGCCAATGCCAATACCATAATAGCCACTTCTGCCGTACCTAACTGGTGAGCATGGGGTGCTACACGTAATCGGTAATCTGAGAGCTTTTGTGCGGTAATAGAAAGCACGGGCAAATTATCTAGATAAGGACTTTTGCGGATCATTTTTTTAGCTTCACGCCATGTACCATCTAAGAATATAAATAAAGGCGTTTTACCTGCAACAGGCTCTACTTGCGTTACTACTCTATCTGTTTCAACATCTTCTGCAGGAAAAATCACAAAAGGCTGATATTTATCATTATTCAATAATGCTAATAAAGCAGGATCTGGGGAGGTTCTATCCCAGCGAAACGCATAATTATCAGGGACTATTTCAGCAATTAAACGCCCTGTATTAGACGGTTTAAAACTTTCATTATGATACATCAGTAAACAAACCGCAGCGTCGCAACTTGCATACTCAGCGCCCTCACAAATACAGTAATGCTTGGCAATTAAGCATTGCTCACAGCGGTCCATCTTACCGCCCCGGGCATTAAACTCGCGTCGAGATTCACTTATTTGCTGGGCACGTAACGCTAAAACTGAATTTTTGAAACCTTGAGTCACTGTGGTTTATTACCTATAAATTGATGGCTGCGCATTGTAGCTAAAATAAAAGGGAATAGATATCAGCTATCAGCTATCAGCTATCAGCTATCAGCTATCAGCTATCAGCTATCAGCTATCAGCTATCAGCTATCAGCTATCAGCTATCAGCTATCAGCTATCAGCTATCAGCTATCAGCTATCAGCTATCAGCTATCAGCTATCAGCTATCAGCTATCAGCTATCAGCTATCAGCTATCAGCTATCAGCTATCAGCTATCAGCTATCAGCTATCAGCTATCAGCTATCAGCTATCAGCTATCAGCTATCAGCTATCAGCTATCAGCTATCAGCTATCAGCTATCAGCTATCAGCTATCAGCTATCAGCTATCAGCTATCAGCTATCAGCTATCAGCTATCAGCTATCAGCTATCAGCTATCAGCTATCAGCTATCAGCTATCAGCTATCAGCTATCAGCTATCAGCTATCAGCTATCAGCTATCAGCTATCAGCTATCAGCTATCAGCTATCAGCTATCAGCTATCAGCTATCAGCTATCAGCTATCAGCTATCAGCTATCAGCTATCAGCTATCAGCTATCAGCTATCAGCTATCAGCTATCAGCTATCAGCTATCAGCTATCAGCTCAAAATAAAAAACGATACCAACAAAAGCTAGTTTTGTTTTATCTATTTTTGAATTGGCGGCTATAAAAACAAAAACCCAGCAAAAGCTGGGTTTTTAAAAACTAAATTAAAAAGTTAAATTACTTCTTCTTTTTAACTGCTTTTTTGTTTGGTAAATCAGTGATTGAACCTTCAAAAATTTCAGCTGCAAGGCCGATTGATTCGTTCAATGTTGGGTGAGCATGAATTGTTAGCGCTAGGTCTTCACCATCTGCACCCATTTCAATACCTAGACCGATTTCGCCCAGCATTTCGCCTGCGTTAATACCAATCATAGCACCACCGATAATACGGCCGCTTTCTTTATCAAAAATAAGCTTAGTAGAACCTTCAGTACGTGAAGAAGCAATTGCACGACCCGATGCAGCCCAAGGGAATACTGCTGTTTCAATGCTTAAACCTTGCTCTTTCGCTTCTTTTTCAGTTACACCCGCCCATGCAATTTCAGGGTCAGTGTAAGCAATTGAAGGAATACACTTAGGATCAAAGTAATGTTTTTGACCAGAGATAACTTCTGCTGCAACATGACCTTCATGAACCGCTTTATGCGCAAGCATAGGCTGACCCACTAAGTCACCAATTGCAAAAATATGTTCTACGTTAGTACGTAATTGCTTATCAACGTTAATAAAACCACGCTCATCAACATTCACACCCGCTTTATCAGCGTCTAACATATTACCATTTGGTGTACGACCTACAGCAACAAGTACTTTGTCGTAACGTACTGGCTCTGCTGGTGCATTTTTGCCTTCAAACGTAACATATAAACCGTCGTCTTTTGCTTCAACGCCAGTTACTTTAGTTGAAAGCATCACGTTAAACTTGTCTTTAACATGCTTTTGGTAAATTTTTATGATGTCTTTATCAGCAGCAGGAACAAGTTGGTCTGCAAATTCTACAACATCAATTGCAGAACCTAGTGCACGGTAAACCGTACCCATTTCTAGACCAATAATACCACCACCTAAAACAAGTAGCTTTTCAGGAACATCTTTAAGCTCTAGCGCACCCGTTGAATCAATAACGCGATCATCTTCTGGGATGAAAGGTAAGTTTACAGGTTTAGAACCCGCAGCAATAATTGCGTTATCAAAGGTAATGGTTGTTTTACCGTCAGCGCCTTCAACGTCTAAAGTATTGCTACCAGTAAATTTACCGTAACCAGATACAACTTTTACTTTACGCATTTTAGCCATGCCGTCTAAGCCACCTGTAAGCTGGCCAACAACAGACTCTTTCCAAGAACGAACTTCATCTAAGTCAATTTTTGGTGCGCCAAAAGTAACGCCGTGAGATGACATTTCTGCAGCATCATCAATCACTTTAGCTACGTGTAAAAGTGCTTTAGAAGGAATACAACCAACATTAAGACATACACCGCCTAATGTCTCGCGAGATTCTACTAATGTAACTTCTAAGCCCAAGTCAGCAGCGCGAAAAGCCGCAGAGTAACCACCAGGACCACCGCCTAGTACAACAACTTGAGTTTTTAATTCGTTGCTCATGCTATTACCTTTATTGTTTGAACGGGACACAGCCCCAAAATTTAACTGCCATGTTTCTGCAAGGCAGAAAAGGGCATTTGTGCAAATATTGTATCATTGCAAATGATAAAAATCCCAGCTAAAAACAACTGGCTGGGATTTGATTTTACTCACTCTGTAGTGATCACATCACTAACTGGCGTATATCACTCATGTAACTTGCAAGAGTAACAGTAAAGCGTGCAGCAAGTGCACCGTCAATCACTCTATGGTCGTAAGACATTGAAAGTGGAACCATTAGCTTAGGTTCAAACTCTTTACCATTCCACTTAGGCTTCATTTCAGATTTAGACACACCTAAAATAGCCACCTCTGGTGCATTCACAATCGGCGTAAATGCCGTACCGCCAATACCACCTAGGCTTGAAATAGTAAAACAACCACCTTGCATATCTGATGAACTTAACTTGCCATCACGTGCTTTAACAGATACTTCCATTAGTTCACGAGAGAGTTCAATAATGCCTTTTTTATCAACATCTTTAAATACTGGCACAACCAAGCCATTAGGCGTATCAACCGCTACACCAATGTTGATGTACTTTTTAAGGATTAAGCTTTCGCCATCCTCAGAAAGTGATGAGTTAAATGTCGGGAACTCAGCAAGCGCTTTAGCTGCTGCTTTCATTACAAACACGAGTGGCGTAATTTTAACACCCAGCTTTTTCTTCTCGTTAAGCGCGTTTTGCTCTTTACGGAACTGCTCAAGGCTCGTGATATCCGCTTCATCAAACTGGGTAACATGTGGGATTTGCACCCAGTTACGGTGTAAGTTTTTACCTGATAGCTTTTGAATACGAGAGAGTTTTTTCTCTTCAATTTCACCAAACTTAGCAAAATCAACTTTTGGCCACGGAATTAATCCAAGCTCACCGCCACCGGCATTGCCTTTAGCTGCAGGTACTTGACCGGATTCAACTTGCTTAACCAGTTGCTTAACATAGTTTTGCACGTCTTCTTTAACAACACGGTTTTTACGACCTGTGCCTTTTACGTTCGCAAGGTTAATACCAAACTCACGTGCTAAACGACGAACAACTGGCGATGCATGAGCATAAGCGCTGTTGTTTTCAAAGCTTTCGGCACTTGCTTTTTCAGGCGCAGCAGTTGGTTTTGACACTGCTTGAGCCGCTGGCTTAGATTCAGCCTTTGGCTCGTCTTGTTTTGCAGGCGCGTCACTTGGTGCACTACCCGCCACTTCAAATACAAAAATCAGGGAACCCGTTTTAACTTTATCGCCTGTTGCTACTTTAATTTCTTTTACAGTACCAGCAAACGGCGCCGGTACTTCCATAGCAGCTTTATCGCCTTCAACGTTTAAGATAGATTGCTCTTCTTCTACGCTATCGCCAACCGCAACCATGACTTCTGTTACTTCAACTTCGTCATCACCAATATCCGGTACGCTAACTTCTTTAGTGCTTGATTCTGACGCTTTAGATGAAGCAGCTTTTTCAGTAGGCTTCTCTTGTGCTTTTGAATCCGCTGCAGGGGCACTTTGGTTATCACCACCTGACACTTCAAAAACAAATACTAATGAACCCGTTTTCACTTTGTCACCAGTATTTACTTTAATTTCTTTTACTGTACCGGCAAAGGGTGCTGGTACTTCCATTGCCGCTTTGTCGCCTTCAACGTTTAAGACAGATTGCTCTTCTTCTACGCTATCACCAACTGCAACCATAATTTCAGTTACTTCAACTTCGTCATCACCAATATCAGGCACAGTGACTTCTTTGATTGATGAAGCCGATGACGCAGCAGGTGCAGCTTCCTCGGTTTTTTCAGCTTCTTTAGAGTCAGCAGCAGAATCTTGCGCTTCACCTTCAAAGATGAACACTAAAGTGCCTGTGGTTACTGTATCGCCCACATTTACTTTAATTTCTTTTACCGTACCGGCTTGTTCAGCAGGTACTTCCATCGCAGCTTTATCACCTTCAACACTTAATAGTGATTGGTCAACTTCAACTTTATCGCCAACGCTCACTAGTATTTCGGTTACTTCTACTTCATCGCCACCGATATCAGGTACTTTAATTTCAATACTCATTGCAAACCTCTTATGCGTACAGTGGATTTAGTTTGTTAGTGTCGATGTTGAATTTTTTAATTGCTTCAACAACCACTGACTTTTCAACTTCACCACGTTTAGCAAGTTCAGATAATGTCGCAACTACCACGTAGCTTGCGTTAACTTCAAAGTGACGACGTAGGTTTTCACGGCTGTCTGAACGACCGTAACCATCTGTACCCAATACTTTGTAGTTACTGCTTGGGATAAATGAACGTGCTTGCTCTGCGTAGTTTTTCATGTAATCCGTTGCAGCAACAGTGACTGAATCGTTTAATACGCTTGTAATGTAAGCTGTTTTTTGCTCGCTTTCTGGATTAAGCATGTTGAAACGCTCAACATCTTGTCCATCACGCGTAAGTTCATTAAATGAAGTTACAGAGTAAACATCAGATGCAATACCATAGTCTTCGCTTAAAATTGCCGCCGCTTTACGCACTTCAGTCATGATAGTACCTGAGCTTAATAGCTGTACGTTGGCTTTTTTACCTTCGTAGCTTTCTAGCTTGTAGATACCTTTACGAATACCTTCTTCAGCGCCTTCTGGCATTGCTGGCTGATGGTAGTTTTCGTTCATTAGCGTTAGGTAGTAGTAAATGTTTTCTTGCTCTTCACCGTACATACGACGAATACCGTCTTGCACAATAACCGCTACTTCAAATGCATAAGTAGGATCGTAAGAAATACAGTTAGGTACCGTGTTTGCAAGAATGTGGCTGTGGCCATCTTCGTGCTGTAAGCCTTCACCATTTAGCGTTGTACGACCCGCTGTAGCACCTAATAAGAAACCACGTGCTTGTTGATCCCCTGCCATCCATGCCATGTCACCAACACGTTGGAAACCAAACATAGAGTAGTAAATGTAGAATGGGATCATCGGTAAGTCGTTGGTGCTGTATGATGTTGCAGC
Organism: Pseudoalteromonas tetraodonis; assembly: GCF_002310835.1. NCBI lineage: Bacteria > Pseudomonadati > Pseudomonadota > Gammaproteobacteria > Alteromonadales > Pseudoalteromonadaceae > Pseudoalteromonas > Pseudoalteromonas tetraodonis. Next base: position 2,967,872 of record NZ_CP011041.1, read on the forward strand.
AGCAACCCATGACGACATTGCACCTAGCTCGTTAATCCCTTCTTGTAATACCTGCCCTGACGTTGCTTCTTTGTAGTAAGAAACAATATCACGGTCTTGAGGGGTGTAATTTTGGCCATGTGGGTTGTAAATACCGATTTGACGGAATAAACCTTCCATACCAAAAGTACGTGCTTCATCGGCAATAATTGGCACAATATTTTTACCAATACCTTTATCTTTTAATAAAATATTAAGAGCACGTACAAAGCCCATAGTGGTTGAAATATCACGCTTTTGCTCTTCAAGTAACGGCTTGAATGCGTCAACTTCTGGCAACTGTAACTTTTCAGAAAACTTAGCGATACGCGTTGGCGTGTAACCTTGTAATGCATCACGACGAGCATGTAGATACTTGTACTCAGGTGAATCTTTTTCAAGCTCTAAGTAAGGTAGCTCTTTTAGTTGCTCTTCTGATACTAAGTCATCTAAGCCTAAGCGTGAGCGTAAGTGAGCCACATGCGACATATCCATTTTCTTAACTTGGTGCGCAATGTTTTTACCTTCAGCCGCTTCACCCATGCCGTAACCTTTTACAGTTTTAGCTAGGATCACTGTTGGACGACCTTTCGTTTCTTCTGCTTTTTTAAATGCAGCAAACAGTTTTGAAGGCTCATGACCACCGCGCTTAAGGGCGAAAATTTCTTCATCGGTCATATCAGCAACAAGTGCTGCTGTTTCTGGGTAGCGACCAAAGAAATGTTCACGTACGTACGCGCCATCTTTCGCTTTATATGTTTGGTAATCACCATCAACAGTTTCGTTCATTAACTGTAGTAATTTACCTGTGGTGTCTTTAGCAAGGAGAATATCCCAACCGCTGCCCCAAACAAGTTTAATAACATTCCAGCCAGCGCCTTTAAATAGGCCTTCTAGCTCTTGAATGATTTTACCGTTACCCATTACAGGGCCATCTAAGCGCTGTAGGTTACAGTTAACTAAGTAACATAGGTTATCTAGCTTTTCACGGGCAGCAAAAGAAATAGCACCACGTGATTCTGGCTCATCCATTTCACCATCACCTAAAAACGCATATACACGTTGGTTTTTAGTGTCTTTTAAGCCACGGCCATCTAAGTATTTTAAGAAACGTGCTTGGTAAATTGAAGAAATTGGACCTAAGCCCATAGATACCGTTGGGAACTGCCAAAACTCTGGCATTAATTTAGGGTGAGGGTAAGAAGGTAAGCCTTTACCATCTACTTCCTGACGGAAATTATCAAGCTGCTCAGCACTTAAACGCCCTTCAACAAATGCACGCGCATAAATACCCGGAGAAATATGGCCTTGGTAATAGACTAAATCGCCACCATCAACATCATTTGGCGCTTTAAAGAAATGGTTAAAACATACTTCATAAAATGCAGCAGACGATTGGTAAGACGCCATATGGCCGCCTAAGTCGAGATCTTTTTTCGATGCACGCAATACAATCATAATCGCGTTCCAACGAATAATTGAACGAATACGGCGCTCAAGATTTACATCACCAGGGTAGGCAGGTTCTTGATCAACCGGGATCGTATTAACGTAGTTTGTGTTAATGCCAGTTGGCATATCAACACCGTCTAAGCGGGCTTGCTCTAACACTTGCTCAAGTAAAAACTGAGCTCGTTCAACACCTTCTTCGCGCACAACCGATTCAAGAGCTTGTAACCACTCTTGTGTTTCTAGCGCGTCTACGTCAATTTTATTGACTTCAGACATATGGAGGTTTCCTTATGTTTAAAATACTAATTTTATGTATTGAATACTTCACTGTTGAATCAAGTTAACAGTGAATGTACTTGCTTAATTTTGTTTGGTGCGTCTTAAACTACGTTCAATTCGCGAGTGCTCTTTACCCGCTTCAAGCAATGCTTCTTCAATATAGGCTAAATGCGCATTACTTGCTAAGCGAGCTTGTTCAGGATTACCGTCAATCACTGCATCCATTAATAAGCGTCTATGCTCGGCTAATTGGCTGCTTATATCTGACTTTTTAAGTAACACCGTTAAATTTTGTAAAACATTCTGCTCAAGTAAGCTTTGCATCCCTCTTACTAAATGCAGTAACACTACGTTATGAGACGCCTCAGCAATGCAAAAATGAAAGTCATTAATCGCTTTGGCTTTTTGCTTTAATTCATCTTTAGCTAATGCAATCTGATCAAAGCTCTGTTTTACTTTTGCAAAATCGTTACTTGTTCCGCGAAGTGCTGCGTAATAAGCCGCAATTCCCTCTAGCGCATGACGAAATTCTAATAAATCAAATTGCGATTCGGGGTGTTTACTGATCAAATCAAACAACGGATCAGTCAGTCCCTCCTCCAATTGATTTTTTACATACGTTCCACCACCTTGGCGACGGGTTACGAGCCCTTTTGCCTCAAGCTTTTGAATGGCTTCACGCAACGACGGACGCGACACTTCAAATTGCTTGGCGAGTTCACGCTCCGGTGGTAACTTTTCTCCTGGTGCTAACGACCCCTCAAGAATCATGTTCTCAAGTTGTTGTAAAATAACATCAGATAATTTTGCCGCTTTAATTTTTAAAGACATCAATCAACGTCCGCGTTGTATAAATGCTAGCAGCCCATTAAATAAGGCTTTTAACTGAATGACCTGACCAAAAGGTAAATTGGTCATACCAAATTTTGCCATACGTTATCAAAAACCGTAATTACTGTCAATTTACAGCAGTTTTAAAGCCCTAAGGCCAGCGTAACGTAATTTAAACAAAGTTCAAATAATACACAGATCACAGAGGGTAAAGAAAGGTTAATAAGATGAAAAACAAATGGTCAGACCAGCTAATTTTTAATTTTCGGGGTTCGGGGTTCGGGGTTCGGGGTTCGGGGTTCGGGAAGAGATTATTGGATGCTCCCTTTATATCAATAAGTAAAATCAAGATAAGTGTTTAATATTTACGAGGTAGACGCCGAGCTTGAAAAGCATAGCTTTAAATTATTTAAGCTCTACATTTGCTTCTAAAATATAAATTTTATTGTAATCGAGAGTTTACCTCCCGCATATTTAGGGTCTAGGTTAAAGATCAAAGGTTTTAAGCCCGTTCCCCGTTGCTCATTGCTCGTAGCCCGCCAACACCAAGCAAATCACAGTGCTTGGCTTAATTTCTACCTAATACCTAGAACCTAACCCCTGCTCTTTAACTTAAACCACCAAATAAAGTCATTAAAGCAATCAATACTAAGTAGAAAAGTACATTTCGCTTAACCAGTTTGATCATACAGGTGGCCTCAAAGGTGCAACCATAGTAGCGCTCTTCAACTTGTTCAGCCGCTAGCGCCGTATAAGTAACCACCTTGCGATTAGGGCTTGAAAAGTCAAACACGTAATGTAGCCAACAGCTAGTCCCTTTATTAAAGTTACCAATCACTAAATAGCCAAAACTGGTAATACGCGCGGGGAGCCAATCAAGCCAAAACAATAAACGGTGGAGGAGTTTAAAATGCTTAGCAATGACTTCATCACGGTTGTCACTCACTAAGTCGGCAAAGGTACGTACTAATGCATAAAAAACAGCACCAGCAACGCCCAATACCACAAACCAAAATATAACCGCACAATAAAATCGAAAGTTAACCCAAGCCAGCGTTTGCCCTAAGGTTTCGCCGCCTTGTTGCTCCTCTGTGCGTTTTTGCCCTAATTGCAAAGCGTATAAGGTAGCTGCAGTTTGATCCCCTCGGGTCAGTGCATTTAAATACGACTTATACAAAGCGCGTTGCTTAGCACAACCAAAACAAACGAGTAACACCGCCACATTAAAAACAAGCTGCCAAAGTACAAAGTCAGATAAAAAATACACACACCCAATAGCAATCACAGGCAGGAATAGCCAAATTAAAAACCCCGTAGCTGTGCCAAATAAACCTTTATTGGTCAATAAATTAACAGAGCGAGTTAAGTAGCCATTAGCGTAATAACTCATTTGCCAATGCGCAGAGCGAGCACCTAAACGCTCAAGTATCAGTGCTATTATTATTGAAACCAAAATCATGTTGTTACTCGCTTAATTTAGGGTCTGTTGACCTTTGCGGATTATAATTTGTTCAAACTAGGGGCGATTTAATCGCGGCGCGAGGTTTGTAACCTAGTGGGCTAAGTCAAAACCGAGCAACAAAGAGTAAATCGTCCCTAGGCAGAACCCGAAGGGCAGCGCCTGTTTGGCATTGATACTACGTTATCGCCTATTTATGGGGAATAACCACACCACATAGGCGCTGCCTTGCCTAAATACCAAACAGACTGCTGCAAATTTAACCTTGAAAGGTCAACAGACCCTAGTTATTCAATTAGGTTGAAAAACTTACGCCAGTTAAAACTCGCTCCAGGGTCGGTTTTTCGCCCAGGGGCTATATCGCAATGCCCAACTATATTACTGGCTGTTATTTTTGGATAGCGCTGCATAATAGCCTGCGCCAATGCAGCTAAACTTTGATATTGCGCATCGGTATAGTTAATTGTATCTGTGCCTTCAAGCTCTATACCTATACTAAAATCATTACAATTTTGTTGCCCAGCAAAGCAGGAGTGCCCCGCATGCCATGCGCGTTTTTCAAAAGGCACATACTGTATAACTTCGCCGCAGCGCTTAATAAAACAATGCGCTGACACCTTAAGCCCCTCTAGGTCACTAAAGCTAGGGTGCGCATTACAATCAATACACCCCATAAATAAGTCATCAACGTAAGAAGTGTTAAATTGCCCAGCGGGTAATGAAATATTATGAATAACCAACAGCGAAATATCGTAGTGAGCAGGTCGCTCATCAAAGTGGCTACACGCCCGCTGGCTAATATTATTTATAACGCCTAAAGAATCTATTTTCATACTATTTATTTAAAACTTATGTAGCCTAGAACCTAATACCTAATACCTAATACCGACGCGGAATAAATCCGCTGCTACATGTGCGCGGCGTAAAGCCCCGCCTACACTCAACACAAACACCGTGCTTGGCTTAATCTCTGCCTAAACCTAGAACCTTTATTTTATAAACCCGCTGCCCGCATCCCGCTGCCCGTAGCTCGCAGCGCTCAGGTTAATCAACCAAAATTGATGTATATCAAGATGCTAATAGATTTAATCCCATAAAGATAGCGTAATACTAAACGATAAAATATGATTAACGCGTTATTTAAGCGCTGGCTTTTTAGTTTAGTTGTTAGCCGCTTCTAATTAGTAATTAAACAGAGTAAAATTTAGTTAATTTATTATCTACTATGAGCTTTTTCATGTCTATTTCGCACACCCTAATTAGCCAACTTGTTACTTTAGCACTGGATGAAGACCTAAATTATCAAAGCGCAGAACAAGGCGATATTACCGCGCAGCTCATTCCTCAAGCAGAGCAAGCCAATGCGAAAGTGATCACCCGTGAAGACTGCATTTTTTGTGGTAAAGATCTAATCATTGAGGTGTTCAAACAAGTCGACCCAAGCGTGGTTGTAAACATATGCGTTAACGATGGCGACTTTGTTAGTGCCAATAGCACTCTGTTCACCGCATCAGGCTCTGCTCGCGCTATTTTAACGGCTGAACGAACTGCACTTAATTTTGTACAAACGCTTTCTGGCACAGCCACCACCACTGCGCACTATGTAAAAGAGTTAAGTGGCACTAGCACGCAACTGCTCGATACCCGTAAAACTATTCCAGGACTTAGAGCGCTACAAAAGTATGCAGTTAAGTGTGGTGGCGGTGCAAACCACCGAATTGGTTTGTTTGATGCGTTTTTAATTAAAGAAAACCACATAGCAGCCTGTGGAGGAATTAATAACGCAGTTACTCAAGCTAAGCTAAATCATGCCGATAAACCGATAGAGGTTGAAGTTGAATCGTTTGATGAGCTAGAGCAAGCCATTAACGCAGGCGCCGACATTATTATGTTAGATAATTTTAATCCAGAGCAAATACGCCAAGCAGTTAGCATTACAAATAAGCGCGCTAAGTTAGAAGTATCAGGCAATATGACCTTGGAAATACTAAAAGCCTACTCGCAAGCTGGTGTGGACTTTATCTCAAGTGGTGCGCTTACAAAAAATTTACAATCAATCGATTTATCGATGCGATTTGAGTAAACAATGTAGAATTTATTTATATATTCTTAAGCTAATTGATTGACAGCTTTTAAAAAAGGGCATTAAATAATTCAAAAGGATTATTTGTAACAAGTTATTAAATTAATGCGTTTTTTATAGTGTTTTTACATACAAAAGCGCAATAAACAGTGTTAGACTCATTCATATTGACTAGTTTTAAATTTTTAATTAGTTAAAAAGAGTGGAAAAGCATTTATAAGCGACAGAGTAAAAATAAGCGACAGGGTTTATTTTTATAATTAGCTTGTAACTTACGCGGGTTATAACTAACTTTTAATAGTTAGGTTTATACTCAAATAAGGGACGAGTAACGAATAACCGCCATGCAGTGCGTGTCTTTGCGACGAATATTTTACCGCTTATACACAGCACTAAATTTGGTAAAATGATCTTATTTTTTTGTAGTAACAGGTTAAGTGAACACATAAGTTATATTTAAAAACTTATACCCGTTTGGCTTACCACAACATTATCCTTTAGGAGAGGAAACATGCAAACAATGACACAACAAAACCAAAAGGGTTTCACCCTAATTGAATTAATGATCGTAGTAGCAATAATCGGTATTCTTGCAGCGGTAGCGCTGCCTGCATATCAAGATTACACACTGAAAGCACGTTTTGCAGAAGTAAAAACATCAGCTGCTTCTGTTAAAACAACTATGGCACAGTGCTTACAGGAAAATAACAATATTATAGCTGCTTGTAATACTTTCACAGAATTAGGCATAGCAGCTCCTGCAGCAAATGATAATTTAGCATCTGTAGCCATTGCAGCCACTGGTGTAATAACTGCTACAGGCACAGCAAGTGCTGGTGGTTATACATACACACTGACTCCACCTGTAATTGCGGCTGGTGATCCACCTCCATCAACTTTTGTATTTGCTGTAGGTGGCACATGCTCATCTCAAACAAGAATACCTAACCTTTGTTAATAATAAGTTTATAAAGGGCTATTTAGCCCTTTTTATTTGATGAACTATGAAAAAAACAAATAAGCTAGATACATTTCAATGGATAGGTGTAAGCGCAAGAGGTAAACGTCTTGAAGGAGAGCTAGCGGGTTCTAGCATAGCCTTGGTGAAAGCCCAATTACGTAAACAAGGTATTACTCCCTCAAAAGTCAAACGAAAAGCAAAACCTTTGTTTGGCCTACAAAGCGTGCAAAAAATCACCCCAAAAGATATTGCTATAGTTACTCGACAAATAGCTACTATGCTTATGGCGGGTGTGCCGTTGATACAATCCATAGAAATGATAGGTTCTGGTTCCACCAACAAAAGTGTGAGTAAATTAATGGCCGTTATTGGTGATGAAGTGAAAGCTGGTCAACCATTATCAATGGCACTCAGAAAACATCCCCGTTATTTTGATGATTTATATTGCGATTTAGTAGCATCAGGCGAGCAGTCGGGCTCGCTTGATAAAATATTTGATCGCGTTGCGCTTTATAAAGAAAAGTCAGAAGCGCTAAAATCAAAAATTAAAAAAGCCATGTTTTATCCAGCAGCAGTTTTAGTTGTGGCATTCATTGTTACCTCTATTTTGTTAATTTTTGTAGTACCGCAATTTCAGGATATTTTTGCAGGTTTTGGTGCAGAACTGCCTGCTTTTACTTTATTTGTGATTGGTATTTCAGAATTTATGCAAGCCAACTGGTGGATAGCCCTAATTGGCGTTGTGGCATTCGGTTATATATTTAAAGAAGTACATTTAAGAAGTTTAAAACTGCGTGATGCCACTGACCGCGCCATACTTAAACTCCCGGTTATTGGCATGATACTTAATAAAGCAGCGGTGGCGCGTTATGCACGTACTTTATCGACCACCTTTGCTGCGGGTGTACCATTGGTGGATGCTTTGGATTCTGCAGCAGGTGCCTCTGGTAACGCAATTTACCGGTATGCTATTTTAGAAATAAAAGCCGAGGTAAGCTCAGGCAATCAAATGAACTGGGCGATGCGTAATTCAAAAATATTCCCAGATATGGTAATACAAATGGTTGCCATTGGTGAAGAGTCAGGTTCGCTTGATGGCATGCTCGCAAAAGTAGCAACTATCTACGAGCAAGAAGTAGATGACGCGGTAGATGGCTTATCAAGCCTATTAGAGCCGTTAATAATGGCAGTACTCGGCGTACTAGTCGGTGGCTTAATTGTGGCCATGTACTTACCTATTTTCCAACTAGGTTCTGTTATTTAGCTTCGAGCTTCGAGTTTCTAGGCCCGTTACCCGAAGCCCGTTGCCCGCAACTAAAGTGCGCGGCATAAAGCCCCGCCTACAAAACAATTAAAACGCGGTGGTTCCCCACAACTCGTCGCCCGTTGCCCGAACCTCAAACCTAACACCTTGAACCTCGAACCTAATTTTGCACTTATGTAAAACCACTGTATTATCAACACAGAATTTAGTTTTAGGTAAGATAAATGCATACTTTTTTTATTGATATCACCGCCGCAATGCAAAGCCATTTATGGTTTTACTTAACCACGATTGGCCTAGTGAGTTTATGTATTGGTAGCTTTTTAAATGTGGTGATTTATCGCTTGCCACTAATGATGCAAAAAGAATGGCAAACTGAATGCCGCTTATTATTAGCCGATGAACTAACCAGCCCAAAGGCTAAACAGACCACCTCACAAACTACTGACACGTTTAACTTAGTTAAACCCAACTCATGTTGCCCAAAGTGCAAAGCGGCGATTAAACCGTGGCAAAATATTCCCATTATTAGTTGGTTATTTTTAAAAGGTAAATGCGCAACCTGTAACAACCCAATATCAGTACGTTACCCAATCGTTGAAGCCATTACTGCTATTTTAAGTTTAGTGGTTGCCTACACCTTTGGCGCTACAGAGCAGGCTTTATTATACATAGTAGTTACTTGGGCGTTGGTAGCACTGACTTTTATTGATATTGATCACATGCTACTGCCGGACCAGCTTACTTTGCCACTTTTATGGTTAGCGTTAATCGCCTCAGTTATGGGTTATACCATTGCCCCTAGCGATGCCATTATTGGCGCAGCATGTGGCTATTTAAGCTTATGGAGTGTGTTTTGGTTGTTTAAATTAATAACCGGCAAAGAAGGCATGGGCTATGGCGACTTTAAATTACTGGCGGTGTTTGGAGCCATACTGGGTTGGCAATCGTTATTGACCATTATTTTGCTCTCAAGCGTAGTTGGCGCTGTAATTGGCATTGCTCTACTGAGTATTCAAGGTAAAGACAAAGCAACCCCCATTCCTTTTGGTCCTTACTTAGCAATAGCCGGTTGGTTCACTATGCTATGGGGCACGCAACTGCAAAACAGCTATTTTAATTTTATTGGCTACTAACTATGAGCAATACACAACATCATAAAAATAACTGGGTATTGGGACTAACTGGCGGGATTGGCTGTGGTAAAACCGCCGTAAGCAATATGTTGGCAGAACTAGGTATTACTATTGTGGATGCTGATATAGTGGCTCGCCAAGTGGTTGAACCCGGCACTGATGGCCTAAAAGCGATTATTGCGCATTTTGGCAATGATATACTCGATGAACATGGCGCTTTAAATCGCAGCACGCTAAGAGCGCGCATTTTTAGTAACCCTGAGCAAAAAACATGGCTCAATGCCCTGCTGCACCCATTAATACGCACTCAGCTTATTATTGATTTAAAAAACGCGCAAAGCGACTACGTGGTGTTAGTTGCCCCACTATTATTTGAAAATGGGCTTGATGGCTACTGTCATCGTACTTTGCTAATAGATGTTCCCAAAGAGGTGCAAATTGCACGTACTACACAGCGCGACAAAATAAGCATTGAACAAGCAGAGCAAATTATTGACGCGCAAATGTCTCGAGAGCATAAACAACAAAAAGCGGATGATATTTTAAATAATAACCGCGACCTAAGCGATGTAAAACAAGACTTACTTAAACTGCATAATTATTATTTACAGCAAGCTAAGTCTACAATATAAATAAATTAACCCAATCACAGCGCAATAAACTGATATTTTTATCAGTAAAAATCGCTTGGATTGGTACGATTAATGTATTCCTTTCTTTTTTCTGATAAATTGCTGACTAAAGAAGGATTAAATCAGGTGCGCAATGAATATTAACTCACCGTTATTAAGAAAATTTATTACCCTCGGCCGGGTTGATACTGATACCGTAAAAACACGGCAGCAAGATTTTGCGTCAACTGCAGAGCTTATCTCTAAATGTGGAAAAATAGACAGTAAAGATTTAGCTGAGCAATGCATTGATTTATTTAGAGTGCCTTTTTTTGATTTAAAAGATTTTAATGTTGCACAAATATCAGCTGAGCTGGTTAAAGAAAAACTGATCCGCAAACACCATATTTTGCCTTTGGTACAAAAAGGCAGAAAAGTGTATATTGCCGCCTCAGATCCTACCGATTATGGTGCCTTCGAAAACTTTGAATTTAGCACGGGTTTATCGTGCGAAGTAGTTGTGGTTGACTACGTCCAGCTCGATAACAAAATTGAGCAATTACTCGATGCCACTGGCAGTTTAAATTTAAGTGAAGACGAATTTAAAGAGTTCGCTGAACTCGATTCTGAGCAGCACAAAGAACACACTCCTAAAGACGATGACAAAGACGACGCCCCGATTATTGTCTACATTAATAAAATTTTAATGGATGCAATAAAAAAAGGCGCCTCAGATTTACACTTTGAACCTTATGAACACAAATACCGTATTCGCTTTCGTATTGATGGTATTTTGCACGAAGTAGCCAGTCCGCCAAATACTTTAGCCAGTAAATTATCAGCGCGAATAAAAGTAATGTCGCGACTGGATATTGCAGAAAAGCGTAAACCACAAGATGGCCGTATTAAGCTTAAGGTAACAGAGCGTAAAAGCATTGATTTTCGTGTTAGTACCATGCCAACTTTGTGGGGCGAAAAAATTGTAATGCGTATTCTTGATTCATCCAGTGCCATGCTAGGTATTGATGTATTAGGCTATGAACCCGAGCAGAAAAAACTATACCTCGATGCACTTGAGCAACCGCAAGGAATGATTTTGGTTACAGGCCCAACCGGTTCAGGTAAAACGGTTTCTTTGTATACGGGCTTAAATATACTAAATCAGCCGGAGCGGAATATTAGTACCGCCGAAGATCCGGTAGAAATTAACCTCGAAGGGGTTAACCAAGTACAAATAAATACTAAAGCAGATATGACTTTTGCTAATGCACTGCGGGCGTTTTTACGTCAAGATCCCGATGTGGTGATGGTGGGTGAAATACGTGATTTAGAAACTGCAGAAATATCAATTAAAGCGGCGCAAACAGGTCACTTGGTGCTCTCAACACTGCATACCAATTCAGCGCCAGAAACGATTACTCGTTTGTTAAATATGGGTGTACCCGCGTATAATGTGGCCAGTTCTATTAGTTTAATTATAGCTCAGCGTTTAGCCCGAAGGTTATGCTCTAAATGTAAAACACCAGAGCAGTTACCTCGCGAAGAGCTTATACGCCAAGGCTTTAGTGAACAACAAATTCAAGACATGGTTTTATACGCACCTAAAGGCTGTGAAAACTGTACCGATGGCTACAAAGGCCGTGTTGGTATTTACGAAGTAATGAAAATTACGCCTGAAATTGCCCAAATTATAATGCGCGGCGGTAACTCATTAGAAATTGCTGAGGTATCACTTAAAGCAGGGTTTAATAACATACGCTTATCAGGTCTTCGAAAAGCCGCAGAGGGTGTGACCTCACTTGCTGAGATAAACCGTGTCACTAGTTTTTAAATAAAGTGCTTAGTTGCTTAACAATAAATTGAGCGGCTAAGCCTATGTTAATTTGAGAGTAAATTATGCCAACTATGGTTAACTGCCCAAACTGCAAAGCACAAGTAGAATGGTCAGCACAAAGTCCGCACCGCCCTTTTTGTTCAAAGCGTTGCCAACTTATTGATTTAGGTGAATGGTCGTTTGAAAATAATAAAATTTCCGCGCCGATTACAGCTGCAGATGAGTTCAATCAAGACATGATTGAAGACATTGAAGCAATGATGGCAAAAAACGAAGATGACTTTTTTAAGTGATTTTTAAAGGTTCGAGGTTCGAGGTTCGAGGTTCGAGGTTCGAGGTTCGAGAAATTTAAAAACCTTGCAGTTAACATAGCAAGGTTTTTTATACCTGTAGCAGCGGGTTTACCCCGCGTCAGTATTAGGTTTTAGGTCATTTATCTACCACAGAGGTGCAGAGCACACAGAGAAAGTGACAATAAATGATCTTCTCTCTGTGGAGCGCAAAGCGCCTCTGCTCCCTCTGTGGTTCAAAATATTCTGTAGATACAAGGCGGGGCTTCGGGCGACGAGTTTCGATCAGCGGGCTTCGGGTTGCGGACCTCGCCCCTCGCACCTCGCCCCTCGCACCTCGCCCTATTACCTGCGGCGCTGCTGTATTTTAGCTAACTTTTCTTTTTGCTCAGCGTTAAGCAGTTGCATTACTTGATGCTGGGTTTTCAATTTAATTAATCCCAATTGCTGCTTCTTATCTTGGCGTGCGGTTAATAACTCTTTCGCTGCATTTTCGTCAAAGTTTGGCGCTGACAATAACGCATCCATCTGCGCTTTATAAGCTTGGCGCTGTGCCTTACGCGCGTCTTTATTTTGGCTTCTTAGTGCTTTAATTTGCGTTTTTTGCGCTGTAAAAATCGCTTTTAGTTGTGTTTGTTGATCTTCAGTAAGCGCCAGTTTATCTGCAGCTCGCTCAGAGAGTAAAAAGCGTGCTTGAGAGTGCCCTTGTTTATGGCCATCACCTTTTGCAAGTGCGCTGCCCGCACTGAGCGTTGCTGCTGTTAAGCCACATATAAGTACTAATTTTGATAGCGTGTTTATCTTAGTCATAATCATCACCTTAATATTGAGTTGGTTGTTGGCTGCTAGCCAGTGTGTTCACTATAACCGGCTCAATGCAAAGTAACGCAAAGCAGTGTAAAGGTTATGTAAAGACTAACTTTTAGTACATTAAACGCGTAAAATAAAACCATAAAACAGCGCGTAAGGCTTAATGTATGAAACTATTAATGATTGATGATGACACCGGTTTATGTGAGCTATTAAGCGAGTATCTGAGCGCACAAGGCTTTAGCATACAAACCGCACATGATGGCCAACAAGGCTTAGAGCTTGCTTTACAAAACAATTACGCGCTTATATTACTTGATGTTATGTTGCCCTCTATAGATGGCTTTGAAGTACTCAAACAACTCAGGCAAAGTAAATTAACGCCGGTGATTATGTTGACCGCTAAAGGTGAAGACTTTGACCGTATTTTTGGTTTAGAGCTCGGCGCTGATGACTATATTCCAAAACCGTTTAACCACCGCGAACTCCTTGCCCGCGTTAAAGCTATTACTCGCCGTATTGAACACATTAATAGTGTAAGCAATAACAATAATAAAAAGCTCTCTTTAAACGGTATTACTATTAACTTTGCCACGCGTGAAGCCAGTGTAAATAACACCACACTCACGCTTACGGGTACCGAATACGAAATATTGGCTTTATTAGTAAAACACGCCCCTGATGTTATAAGCAAAGAGCAAATAAGCGAAGAGGTACTAGGACGGCGTTTAGCGTCATTTGATCGCTCTATTGATATGCATGTGAGTAATATTCGTAAAAAAATAGCCGAGCATATCGCGGGGGAAAAAATTAAAACTATTCGAGGGACGGGTTATGTCTTTATCCAAGGAGAGTAAATTAACGCGTTTTAGCTGGTTAAGACACCCTCGACATTATTTGTTTTTTAAAGTCTTTGCTTGGTTTTGGCTAACGATCATTGGCACTTTTACTGCGCTATTTTTCTTAAGTAATATTTCGCTGATCAATGCTATTAGCCATGACCCCCTAAAAGGGCCCATGCAAAAAAATCTAGAACACTTGGCTCGAGGTATCGAACGTAGTGCACATAAACACAAGCGATCTATTCATGACATTATTACTCACCCGCGTTTGAGTAAGCGCAAGTTACTTTATTTAAATTCACTAAGTAGTGATGAGTTTTTGATCAGTAAAAAAGTTGAGAATAATATTGATTTTAGCTTACTGAACTTTAGTGAAGGCATGCCACCTCAAATTATTTTTACTGAATATTACCAAGCTTTTGGCCCTGTGCGCATTCGAGTACCTGAAGGCGAATTTGAGTTATATGAAATCGATATAAATCAACAGCGACCGCTCTTTATTCGCTTAAGATTGTTGCCAGTTTGGTTAAAAATTTCTATCGCCATTATCGCCTCACTTACATTAAGCTTTTTATTTAGTCGTAACTTAATTGCCCCTATAAATAGCTTAAAACAAGCCGCAACTAGGCTCTCAAATGGCGATTTAAGTGCGCGCGCGGCAATAAATAGTCAACGAAAAGATGAGCTTGGAGTTTTAGGACGCGATTTTAACCGTATGGCTGTTCAATTAGAGCAACTACTTAGCGCTCAAAAGCGTTTACTTGCCGATATATCCCATGAATTGCGCTCCCCACTAACACGCTTAAAAATGGCCACAGGGCTGGCGCAAATGCAAGCGAGTGAGGCCAGCCAATCGTATTTATTGCGTATTGAAAAAGAAGCAAATCAACTTGATAAAATGATAGCCGATGTATTGCAGGTATCGCGCTTAGAAGCCAATAGCCAACCTTTATCACTGCAAGCGCAGTCGTTACAAGTTATTGTTGACCATGTGATTAACGATGCTCAGTTTGAAGCAAAACAGCACAATAAAACGCTGCATATTCAAGGTGATGCTGAGGTAAATATAGAGTGCGACGAAATGCTGATTGCCAGTGCTCTAGAAAATATTTTACGTAATGCAATTAAATACGCACAACATACTATTAGCATCACCTTAAAACACAGTGATATCATCACTATACAAATATGTGATGACGGCCCTGGCGTTCCCACAGCGCAACTTGATAAACTATGTGAGCCATTTTTTAGGCAATCAGACGCCCGCGACCGAGTCAGCGGCGGCACTGGGCTGGGTTTAGCCATTGCAAAAAATGCGGTGATTGCCCACGGCGGAAATTTAGCTTTATCAAATAAGGACGCTGGCGGGTTATGCGTTGAGATAAGCTTACCAATACAAAAGAGAGACCATGTTCTATAGCAATGAAAGCGAGCTTAAAAGTAACCTGCCTGCCATTAATGAGTTTTATACTAATACACTCAAAAAAGCCTATTTAAGCACGGCTGCCGGTAAATTATTTTATGCTTACGCTAAGCCTAAACAGGCTCACACTGCCATTGTTATTAGTTCTGGGCGCATTGAAGGACTCGATAAATACAAAGAGCTGCTTTGGGAGCTTTATTGTAATAATTTTGCTGTTTTTATTGTTGATCACCAAGGCCAAGGGCGCTCTTATCGGTTATTAAAAAACCCCCATAAAGGCTATGTCAAACAATTTGAAGATTACAGTCACGATCTCAATCAATTTAATCTTGAGGTGGTAAAGCAGCATTGGCAAGGTAAAAAACTACTGCTTAGCCATTCAATGGGCGGCGCTATTGCGTTTGATTACTTAGCACGTTACTCACATGACTTTAGTGGGGCGTTTTTATCTGCGCCCATGTTTGATATTCATACCAAAGGAATACCAAAACCCGTAGCACAGTTTATCGCCGCCAGTGCGTCATTATTAGGGTTCTCAGGGTGTTATGCGTTAGGACAAAGCGATTATACACCTGAAGAGTTTGCGCTTAACACTTTAACCAGTAGTCAAATACGCTATGATCAATTTAGGGCAACTTATCAGCAAACGCCACTATTACAATTAGGCGGTGTTACCTATGGCTGGCTGCATACTGTTTTTTCATTTATTAAAGCGCTCGATAAACTATCCATAACAACCCCGTTATTTATAGCCAGCGCAGAAAATGACGAAGTGGTTGATAACCAAGCTCAGCATAAGCTTGCAAGCCGACATAAAAACACCCTAATAAAGCAGTTTAAAGGGGCTAAGCACGAGCTGTTTTTTGAGCGGGACGAAATTCGCCAACCATTGCTAACAAGCCTTTATAAATTTTGTGATTCAATAGGTTAACTACTAAGCGACAGCGGATCTAGGTGAATCAAAATATCAACTTCAGATTCAAATTGCTGAGTGATCATCAGCTCCACTTCATCTGCCACTTTATGGGCACGAATAAGCGGTAAATTGTCATCAAGCTCTAAATGCAGTTGAATAAACTTAACTTTACCGCCCTGTCGAGTGCGAATACCGTGCACCCCATAAACATCATTATGGTTACGCGCTATTTCAAAAATACTTTGCTTTTCTTCATCGGGTAGCTCTTTGTCCATTAAATGCGAGGCACTTTCGGTTGCTATATCCCAACTGTTATACAATAAATAACCTGCCACACCGATAGCAAACAATGGGTCGGCATACAGTACGCCATAATAGGCGAGTAAAATAGCAAGCAATACCGCCGCATTTAAAATTAAATCGCCCTTGTAGTGAACGGAGTCGGCTTTTATAGCGATTGATTCTGTGTGCTTCACGACTTTATTTTGCACAAATACAATTACCAAAGTACAAGCAATGGCAAAAATACTCACCCATACACCTAATAATGAGTGCGAAAGCTCTACTGGGTTTATTAATCGCTCGATACCGTGAAACATTAATAAACAGCCCGAGCCCGCAATAAATGCGGCTTGGCCTAACCCTGCAAGCGCCTCCGCTTTACCGTGACCAAACCGGTGGTCATCATCCGCAGGACGCAGTGCATACGATAAAACTAAAAAGCTCATTAGCGTCGCGGTAATATCCATTAATGAATCAGTGAGTGAGCCAAGCATCGACGCCGAACCCGACGCAAGCCACGCCCATGCTTTGGTCGCAATCATTAGGCTGACCATAATCATGGTCACTATACTGGAGGCCTTGACCCAAAATTCATAACTGCGATTATGCACGTATCTTTCCGTTGTAAGCTGTATTTAATGTTTTCAGTATATCATTTTTTATTCATTGTTCGTGTATACTGACCCCGTCAAATTAAAGATTTTATAGGGCTTATTGTGCTGGATATTGTTTTATACCAACCTGAAATTCCGCCTAACACCGGGAATATCATTCGTTTATGTGCCAATACTGGCTATTCATTGCATTTAATTGAACCGTTAGGGTTTGAGTGGGATGACAAACGTGTAAAACGCGCTGGACTTGACTATCACGAATTTAGCCATGTACAACGCCATGCCTCATTTGATGCTTACTTAGAAAAGTGCCAACCTAAAAAAGTGTATGCTTGCACCACTAAAGGTAGCCAATTTCATCACCAAGCACAGTATGAAGCGGGTGATTGCTTAGTATTCGGACCAGAAACCCGAGGCTTACCTGATGACATGATTCAAGCACTGCCAAACGAGCAACGCGTGCGTATACCTATGCAAGCCGATAGTCGCAGTATGAATCTGTCTAATGCAGTAGCTGTGTTTGTGTATGAATCTTGGCGCCAGCTTGGCTTTGTAAACGCGCAGTAATTATTTACCAATAATAAAAAACCGACATTATGTCGGTTTTTTAATTTTTAAAGAATAGTGAAGTATTTATTCTGACTTTTGTTCACGACCTAATAACGCCATAGCAGCTGCTTTCATGTCTTTATTTTCATAGAGTACTTTGTATATTTGCTCGGTAATTGGCATTTCCACACCAGCGCGTTGAGCTAGTAAGTACACTTCTTTGGTATTTCTAAAGCCTTCAACTACTTGGCCGATTGATGCAATGGCATCATCAACACTCTCACCTTTGCCTAAGGCTAAACCAAAACGGCGATTGCGCGATTGGTTATCGGTACAGGTCAGAATTAAATCACCTAACCCGGCCATACCCATAAAGGTTTCAGGTTTTGCACCTAGTGCACACCCTAAACGCGACAACTCTGCTAAACCACGAGTAATAAGCGCGGTACGAGCATTTGCACCAAACCCCACTCCATCAGAAATTCCCGCACCAATGGCAATCACGTTTTTAACCGCACCACCTAGCTGTATACCAATAAAATCATCATTGTTATACACCCTAAACGAGCGCCCGCAATGCAATAAATCGGCTATTTGTTTAGCAAATGCCGATGATGTTGATGACACCGAAATTGCAGTTGGTGATCCCATCGCCATTTCTTTGGCAAAGGTTGGCCCTGAAAGCACCGCTAATGGCACCTCTTCACCTAGCTCTTGCACTGCTACTTCTTGTAACAAACGCCCAGTATTTGGCTCTAGTCCTTTGGTGGCCCATGCTATTTTTGCATTTGGGCGCAAAGCAGGTTTGATTTGCTTTAATGTGTCAGCAAATGCGTGGCTTGGCACAACAACCAAAACAATATCGCTACTTTGCGTTGCACGCTGTAAATCTGCTTCAAGGATTAAGGTGTCAGGAAAAGGAATATCAGGTAAGTAACGTTGATTTTTTCGCTCAGCTGCAAGCGTCGCAACGTCTTGGCTATTGCGTCCCCATAAAGTCACTTTGTGACCATTTCGGGCTAAACAAATAGCAAGGGCGGTGCCATACGACCCCGCCCCTAAAACAGTAACAGCTGATGTGGCTGTATTCATAAATTAAGCGTCTGCTGTAGCCTGCTCAGCTTGCGCTGTGCGTTGCTGCATGTACTGTGCAAATAATGCGTCAAAGTTAACTGGCGCAAGATTAAGTTGTGGGAACGTACCACGATTTACTAAGTTAGATACCGCTTCACGTGCATACGGGAATAACACGTTAGGGCAAAATGCACCTAGCATGTGCGCTAATTGCATTTCTTCAACGTCAGCAATCGTAAAGATACCTGCTTGTTGAATTTCACATAAAAACGCAGTTTCTTCACCGATAGATGCCGTTACAGTTAGTGCAAGCACTACTTCGTAAACACCTTCATCAAGTTTGTTAGAGCGTGTATCTAAATCTAATTTTACTTCTGGAGCCCACTCTTTTTGAAAAATAGCTGGCGAATTTGGCGTTTCAAACGATACATCTTTAGTGTAAATACGTTGGATAGTAAACTGTGCACCTGCATCAGCTTCTGCTGCTGCGTTTTGATTTTGTTCGTTCATTGTTATTCCTAACCTGTTATTTATTATAATTAATTAAATTAAGCACTGAGCTTAGCATCAAGGTGACCTTGCGCTTCTAGTGCCATCATGTCGTCACAGCCACCGATGTGTTCATCGTTGATAAAAATTTGTGGAACCGTGCTTGCGCCACCGGCTTTGGCGATCATTTCATCGCGAAGCTCTGGCTGAACGCCAATATCAATATTTGTGTATTTTACACCTTTACTGTCTAACAGCGCTAATGCGCGATGACAAAAAGGACAATATCCTTTGGTGTATAAAACAACGTTACTCATAATTAATCCTTAATCGGTTTAGCTAAGAGATATTAGCGACCGCTTGTTGTTGGCAGACTTGCTGATTGCCACGCACCCATACCGCCAGATAAAACATAAACTTGTTCATAGCCTGCTTTATGCATTGCGGTTGCAACACCTGAGGCAGTCATGCCTGCAGCACATACCACTATAATGGGTTTGCTCTTATACTTTTCAAGGGTTGAGAAATCAGATTCTTTAGCTTTTTCTGGGTTTAAGTGCACAGCACCGGCAATATGGCCGGTTTTAAACTCTTTTTGCCCACGCATATCAACAACCTGGCCGTCTTCGCGGTTAATAAGTAACGTTAACTGCTGAGGATTGATTTGACGAATTGCTGAAAATTTACTTTTTATTGCGCCACTAATAATAAGAAACGCAATCGCAACCCAAGCTAGGCTTAGAATTGGATGGTTTGAGACAAATTCAATATATTGATCCATTCGACTTCCACTATAAAGTTACATACTAAAACGGATGTTTTAGATATTTTAAATTCTTACCAATTGCACTTGCACAATGAGCAGTTACTCATCAGCAAATCAATAGAGCGCTGTTAGGCTACTCTGAATTTTCACCTACAAGATAGGCTTAACTTACCCCACAACCCTATTCAATACTTGAATAAAATAGAGATTAGCCGCGCAAGTATACCCAAATCAGCTAAAAATGCGAGTTTAAGCACGCTTGAAAGCCACAATGCCCTGCTCTTTTTAACTGAAAAATAACCTAGCCCTTTAAAGTTTTCAATTTAGCCAATCCTAATTGAAAATTTTTAATATCTTCTTTTCATTGCTGATCCTAGCTATAAAACGCGGTATGCTAAGACTTGGCATGTTGGCATTAATGTTAGCGTGTATTTTAGCAACGCTAATTTTTCAGGAGTGACTATGACAGAGCATAAAAAACCACTGGTATTAATGATTTTAGATGGCTGGGGATACAGAGAAGATGAGCAAAGCAATGCTATTTTAGCTGCTAACACTCCTGTATTAGATGAGCTTTGGGCCACACGTCCTCATACATTAATTTCAGCATCGGGTTTAGATGTCGGCCTTCCTGATGGCCAAATGGGTAATTCTGAGGTGGGCCATGTTAATTTAGGCGCAGGCCGTATTGTGTATCAAGATTTTACCCGTATCACCAAAGCCATTGATGATGGCGAATTTGATACAACCCCTGCACTTGTTGAAAACATTGATAAAGCCGTTCATGCCAACAAAGCTGTACACATTATGGGACTGTTAAGTCCAGGTGGCGTGCATAGCCACGAAGATCATATTGTTGCCAGTATACAACTGGCTGCAAAACGCGGCGCTAAAGAGGTGTACTTTCATGCCTTTTTAGATGGACGCGATACACCACCGCGTAGTGCTAAAGCGTCTATTGAGCGTATTGAAGCCTTATTTAGCGAACTTAAATGTGGCCGTTTAGCCTCACTAATTGGCCGTTATTATGCCATGGACAGAGACAACCGCTGGAATCGTGTTGAAAAAGCCTATAATTTAATCACCTTAGGTGAAGGCGATTTTGATTATGAAGAAGGCGTAAGTGCACTAAATGCCGCTTATGAGCGCGATGAAAATGACGAATTTGTAGCAGCCAGCACGATCACTCCTAAAGGCAGCGAATCTGTAAAAGTAAATGATGGCGACACCATTATATTTGCAAACTTTAGAGCAGACCGCGCACGCGAAATAACCCGCGCCTTTGTAGAACCGGGCTTTGACGGCTTTAATAAGAAAAAATCGCCTGAGCTTAGCGGCTTTGTGATGATGACTGAATACGCAGCCGATATAGATGCGCCTGTTGCTTTTGGCCCCACGCCGCTTAATAACGTGCTTGGCGAATGGTTTGAAAAACAAGGTAAAACTCAACTGCGTATTTCTGAAACTGAAAAATATGCTCATGTTACCTTTTTCTTCAGTGGTGGACGAGAAGATGAGTTTGACGGCGAAACCCGTGAACTTATTCCATCACCTCAGGTTGCAACATATGATTTGCAGCCAGAAATGAACTCAAAAATGCTTACCGATAAGCTAGTAGAAGCAATAAAAAGTGGAAAATACGATGCCATTATTTGTAACTACCCTAATGGCGACATGGTCGGTCATTCAGGTGTATTTGAGGCTGCAGTTAAAGCCTGTGAGGCAGTAGATAACTGTATTGGCCGTGTAGTGGATGCATTGAAAGAATATGGCGGCGAAGCACTTATTACCGCCGATCATGGCAATGCAGAGCAAATGGCAAACCTTAAAACAGGCCAAGCGCACACAGCACATACCAGTGAGCCCGTGCCGTTTATTTATGTAGGTCGCGATGCACAAGCTTATTCAGGCAAAGCCTTGAGCGATGTTGCCCCAACCATGCTGCATTTAATGGGATTAGAGCAACCTGCAGAAATGACAGGGTCGCCAATTATGGTGTTGAAATAACCTATGAAAAAAAGCGCATACCGCGTCATTGCGTGTATCTGTGTACTGCATTCATTAGTCACTGGCGTTGCCGTGGCTAATGAAGATCGTACTAAAAAAGACCTATCCCAAGTTCAAGTGGCTTTAGAGCAAAGCCAAGCTGAATATCAACAACAGCAAAAAGAAATAGCTAAACAGCAGCAAAAGCTAAAAGCACATGAACTCGCTATAGCGAAAAACGCTAAAGCACTCAATATGGCTGAGCAATCCGTTAAAAAAACACAACAACAGCAAGCAGAGCAACAACAACGCGCGGTAAAGCTTGAAAAACAACAAGCCCAATTTAAGCGTGTGTTAGCAGCACAGTTAAAAAGTGCTTATATGGCAGGTAGTGATGACTATTCAAAAATGCTGCTTAACCAAGAAGATACCGCTAAATTTGAACGTACGCTTAGCTATTACAACTACTTAAATAAAGCCCGCATAAAGCAGCTTGATGAACTTAAAGCGCTGCAAATAGAAATTGCGAAAAACCAAGCTGAGCTTGAAAAAACAAAAGAAAAGTTAGTTGCTTTATTTGATGAACAAAAAAGGCGACAAGCAGCGCTTCTTGACGCTAAAAATGAGCGCCAAGCCAGCCTAAAAAATCTAAAAAAGCAGTTAAATAAAACAAAAAATTCAATTAGTTACTTAGAAGAGAACGAACAAACGCTGATCGCAACTATTAAAGAACTTGAAGAAGAAAAAACCACAAAAATTGAGCTATTGGGCCTAAATAAAAATAAAGGAAGATTAAGCTGGCCGAGTAAAGGCAAACTAACGCACAAGTTTGGCCAACGTAAGCACGGCGGAATTAACTGGAAAGGCGTGTTAATTTCTGCTGCAGAGGGCACTTCAGTAAATAGCATTCATAACGGTCAGGTGGTATTTGCAGATTGGTTAAAAGGTTACGGCTGGGTGATTGTTGTGGACCACGGAGAAGGCTTTATGAGCTTATACGGGCATGCACAAACCTTACTCAAAGATGTGGGTGATATGGTCAGAGAGGGTGAAAGTGTTGCTTTAGTTGGGCAAAGCGGTGGACAAGCCGATTCTGGTCTATACTTTGAAATACGCCACAAAGGGCGTGCTGTTAATCCCATAAAATGGTGCAGACGTATTTAATCTTAAAATAACTGCATCCTAGTAGAGGCAGTTATGATAAACACACACATTTGCCAAAAAAAAGTATCGCAAACAAAACCAATGTTTTGGTTTTGTTTGCAGGTATTTTTTTTATTGGCACTTTTTGGCTTTATAAATAATGCTCATGCCAGTTCGGTCAAAGATTTAGAAAGCCAAAAAATAAATGAAATACTGTTTAATATTCATACCTACTACGTTGATGATTTAGCACTGCATAACAGTGAATACATTGAATACAACACCTCTCAATTTGAACGCTTATACTCTAAACTCGATCCCTACTCTAAATATTTAGATAAAAATGAGCTAAATGCGTTATTTGATAATACCAATGGTCGCTATACTGGCTTAGGCATTGAGGTCAAAAATATTGAGCAGCGCACCACGATTGTTAAAGTAATTAATAATTCGCCTGCTAAACAAGTCGGCCTGCGAGCTGGCGATATTATTACAGCAGTTAATAATCAGCAGATTAAAAATAGCCCTATTGATATAGTCGCGCAGCAAATTAAAGACAGCCCCAACAATAAAGTACAACTAAGTATTATCCGAAATAATAATCTAAAACCGCTCATATTTAACCTCAGCAGAAAACAAATAAAACTGGCCAGTGTAACTAAGCAACTACTTGATGCGGGTAGCGGTTATATTGCTATAAATACCTTTTCAAACCACACCTTGCATGAAGTTGCCTTACAAATAGCCGCTATGCAAAACCATTACGGCCACGCATTAAAAGGCTTAATTATTGATTTACGAGACAACCCTGGCGGGACTTTAAAAAGCGCGGTTGCTGTGGCAGATCTCTTTTTACAAGATGGTCTAATAGTAACAACCAAAGGACGTTTTTATGATTCTAATCAGTCGTTTTACGCTAAACGCGGCGATATTTTAAAAGGCGCACCTATTGTCGTACTGATTAACGAAAACTCAGCCTCTGCAGCAGAAATACTGGCTGCAGCACTAAAAGAAAATATGCGTGCAAAAATAGTGGGGAGTCAGTCATTTGGCAAAGGGTCGGTACAATCACTCATTCCATTAGGCGATGGTGATACCGCCTTAAAACTAACTACCGCACGCTACTTTACGCCATCAGGTGAATCGATTG
The DNA here is from genome assembly GCF_002310835.1 of Pseudoalteromonas tetraodonis. NCBI lineage: Bacteria > Pseudomonadati > Pseudomonadota > Gammaproteobacteria > Alteromonadales > Pseudoalteromonadaceae > Pseudoalteromonas > Pseudoalteromonas tetraodonis. Next base: position 2,992,134 of record NZ_CP011041.1, read on the forward strand.
AAGGTATTGGCGTGACCCCGAATGTGGCGATTAATCAAACAACGCTTCCACAAACAAATAAAGCCGTTATAATAAAAAATGAACAATTAGAACAAAACACCGTTTTTAGCACTGAAGATTTAGCCGATATCCAGTTAACTAAGGCAAAACAGCTACTCAACATGCACTAAATTCGGTAAATTATTTTAAACACGACAAAGATAATAAAAATTATAAAACGTGAAAACTATAAATTTAATGGTGTTAGCTGGGCTGTTTTTAGCCTTATTTGCAACATCGAGTGCTGTTAAAGCCAAGCAAATAGCCATAGTGATCGATGACATAGGTTATCATCAACGTGATTTAGAATTCCTGAGTTTACCTGGGCAGTTGTCCTATTCAATATTGCCCCACACCCCCTATTCTCAAATATTTGCAACCCTTGCTAGTCAGTCAAATAAAGAGCTCCTGTTGCATGTTCCTATGCAGGCTTTAAATGGTAAAAAACTCGGGCCTGGTGCGCTCACTTTAAATATGGATAAAGCACAACTTCAACAAACGCTCGGGAATGCGCTGGCCAGTTTACCGCAAGTTAAAGGAGTTAATAACCATATGGGCTCTGCGCTGACTCAACAAAGCCAAGCAATGAAATGGACCATGGAAGTACTCAAAAAACGCCAGCTGTATTTTCTTGATAGCCGTACAACTGAATTAAGCCAAGCTCAGAATGCAGCCAACTTTTTGGGAGTGGAAAACATTAGCCGACATGTATTTTTAGACAATATAACGACCACAGAGCAACTACAATTAAGGTTAGAAGAGCTAAAATCAAAAGCAACTAAGTATCAGTTTGCCATTGCAATAGCGCATCCCTATCCCGAAACCATCGATTTTTTACGCCACGCTTTGCCGCAATTAAGTGAGCAAGGATTTGAACTGGTGCCAGTATCGCAACTGGTCGAACGTAAATATGTACAAATAGCTCAGCAAGAAGCTATTTCATTAAACTGATGGGGTAAGTAAACCCCCTAACCCATCAGTTAATTTAACTCACTTATGCGCATTATATTTATAAAATAAATGTTGCTACTTTGGCATTTAAATCTGTAGCTCTGTCTTTTAATACTTCAGCTTGGCTTAAATGCGCAGTGGCTGAGGTAGTAATTTCATCGGTTACATCTTTAATGGCGACCGTATTTCTAGTAATTTCATTAGTCACTTGCGTTTGCTCTTCTGCTGCAACCGCTATTTGACCCGCCATATCAGAAATTTCATTCACTGCTAAGGTGATTTCCTCTAGTGCATGAGCTGCTGCATTAACATCATCCACACTATTGTTAGCATACCCCTTACTGCTGTCCATCAAGCTCACTGCTTTTTTGGTCGTATTTTGTAAGGTTTCTATGGTGGTGTAAATTTCTGCTGTGGAGTTTTGCGTTCTTCTTGATAGTACACGCACCTCATCGGCAACCACTGCAAAGCCACGCCCTTGTTCACCAGCACGGGCAGCCTCTATTGCGGCATTGAGTGCTAAGAGATTTGTTTGCTCAGCAATTTCTTGAATGGTAGTCAAAATACTCGATATAGCCTGAGCATGTAAGCTTAGTTCGCCAATGACGGTGGTTGTTTGGTCTATTTCACCCGCAAGTGAATTAATCGTATTTCTGGTTTTATCAACTAACAGCTTACCTTCACGGCTACTTTGCGCTGACTGCTGTGATGCCGTCGCGGTATTTTCGGCATTAGCAGCAATCTCATGGGTTGCACTCGCCATTTCTGTGACCGCAGTGGCAACCATCGCCACTTCTTGCTGCTGACGCTGCAACTCACTGACACTGTTTTGATTGGTGATTAAGCTTTTCTCTGCATCAAAATCTAAATCAGTAGCTAACTGGCGAATATGGCTTATAAGCTCATGCTGGCTGCTTACAAAGCGATTAAAACTATCAGCCAGTACCCCAACTTCATCTTGTGTATCAACACTAATACGCTGGGTCAAATCACCGTTACCATCAGCAATTGTTGATAACGCTTGTGATACTCGGCTTAACGGCGCAAGTAACACACTTAATAACCATGAAATAGCCAACACGCTCAACAAAAGTGCCACACTGACTAATACGAGTTGAGTTACTAATAAACTAATTAGCGGTGCCTCTAAGGTTTCTTTATCCAGTACAAATAGCAACTGCCAATCGGTATTATTTATATTTTCACCCCAAACAAGCTTCTCTCGGCCTTCATCTTTAAAATAAAGGGGAGTAAATTCACCGTTTTGACTATTAGATAAAATGAATTGGTGATTTATTTTCGAGTCAATATGCGTAATATCTGCCATTACTTTTTTAGTGTCTTTATAGGCAATCACAGTGCCATCTTGATGCATCATGATGGCATAGCCATTTGCCGGTAAAGACATAGTATTAACATCATTAACCAAAGACTCAATCGATAAATCACCCGCTACCACGCCACTTTGTGTGGTTTTAGCAATAGAAACAACCAACTGATTAAACGCAGTATCTAAATAAGGTTTGGTAATTACGGTGCCATTTTTCAGCTGTGCTTGTTTGTACCATGGACGAGTGCGCGGGTCGTAGCCGGTTCGATCAATACTTGGATCAGAGTCAGTCATTTTCCCGATACTATCTCCAAAGTAAGTTAATTGAAAACCACCAGACACTTGAGCTTGCTGTAATGCGCTGAGCGTATTGCCCTCAACCTTACTCGCAACTGACTCTACGATCTGCTGACGACTAGCTAGCCAATCTTCAATACTCGCAGCTTGTTGCTTACCAGACTGACTTACATTATCAATACTGCTTTTTAACAGTAACGCTTTTTGAGAGGTGTAGCTATTCCACGATAGCAATACAATAATAACGGCTAGGGCAAGAACCACCGATAGCAAGATCTTTTTCTTTAGTGAATATGAGTTCATATTGAGTGTAAATACTCGCGTTAAATGAAATTGAAAGGCAATAAGCACAGCAATTAATAATTTAATTTAGGCTACGGTTTGAACGACAAGTCGCTCAGGTGCGCGAATATTTTCATATACCCAAATTAAAAACAAACTAAAATCATGTATTTAAATTAAAACCAAACTTATTCATTAACTTTAACTAGGGTATATTTAATTAAAAGATATACAGATGTGACTAGAGGTAAGCAAAATAAGAAAAACGATACTTTTTGTTAACCTCTTTTTTTAACTAAAAAAAAGCCCCGCATTTTCATGCAGGGCTTTATAACTTTTTAAGTGCGATTAACTCATCGCACTTTGTAATTTTTTCATTGCTGTTTTTTCCAGCTGGCGAACACGCTCTGCTGATACGCTGTATTTTTCAGCCAACTCTTGCAGTGTTGCTTTATCATCTGACAACCAGCGTGCGCTAACGATATCTTGAGAACGCTCATCGAGGGTTTTCAAAGCGCTAAATAATCGCGTATGCGACTGCTCTTGCCATTGTTGCTGCTCAATATCATCGGCTAAGTCAGCAGAACCATCGGTTAAGTATTGTACCGGTGAGTAAGTACTGGTTGGCGCATCGTCGTTATCGTCGCCCGTTAAGTCAAAGCCCATGTCTTGGCCGCTCATACGCGATTCCATTTCACGCACTTCTTTTTCACTCACACCTAGCTCGCTCGCTACTGTGCTAACTTCGGCTTGATTAAACCAGCCTAAACGTTTTTTGTTTTTACGAAGATTAAAAAACAGTTTACGTTGCGCTTTGGTTGTCGCAACTTTTACGATACGCCAGTTTTTAAGCACAAACTCATGAATTTCGGCTTTGATCCAATGAACCGCAAATGAAACCAAACGTACACCCACTGATGGGTCAAAACGTTTTACTGCCTTCATCAGTCCAATGTTACCCTCTTGAATTAAATCAGCTTGGGGTAACCCGTAACCCGAGTAGCTTTTAGCTATGTGCGCTACAAAGCGCAAATGCGACATAATGAGTTGCTTTGCAGCACTAAGATCGCCTTCTTCCTGAAGTTTTTTTGCAAGTTCCTGCTCTTGCTCAACTTTAAGCATAGGAATAGTACTAACAGCCTGAAGATAGCCATCCATACTTGCGCTTTGTTGCCCAACTGTAAGTGCCATTGCGTATAAATCTTTACTCATTTTTCACCTCGGTGATAAACATTTGAAACCATCTTAGCACTCTTTTAGTAAGAGTGCTAACTTGAATTTAAAACTTTTTTGAATCATAAATCAAGTGGTTTTTTTAGTGTTAAGTCAGTCTACACTAGGCGACTGAATAACCTATGAATTGGTTTAGCCAAAGCAAAGATTAATCTTTTTGCTTTGGCTTTTTTATAATTTTAAACTTAAAACATGACAGTTTTAAGAATTATATTAGGGCCCTAAACCTTATCGGGTTCTATTTCTGAGATGTAACGGTTAACCGATAAGTAAGAACCAATAAAGCCTAAGCTAGTGGCCAATAATACCAACGCGCCAAATTCATTAAGGCTAAGCCCTATTAGCGTAAAGCTGGTTTGATATACCCCTGCAACACTGCTTACCGCAGCAGATAGCCACCACATCATTAATGCTACGCAAATAAAAGCAAACAATCCGCCAATCACGCCATACCAAATGCCAGTCCATAAAAAGGGGGCATGAATAAAGGTATTAGTTGCCCCTACGAGCTTCATTACTTGTATTTCTTCTTTTTTATCCATAATGGATAAACGAATTGTATTGCCAATTATCAGTGTCACTGAGGTCAGTAATAGTAGCGCTATGGTGATCACACTTTCCTTTAATAAGCTCAGCAATGCATTTAGACGTTCAAGCCAAGCAATATCAAGCTTACCAAAGTCGACCTCTCGCTCGCTTTCAAGTTTTTTTAGTAATTGCTTAGCCGCATTAGGTTGGCTATGTCGCTGGGTTGGTGTAACTAAAACCACATTCGGTAATGGGTTACTATCTAGGTATTCTAAAGCCTGACCAAACCCAGACATTTCTTTGAATTCATCCAAAGCCTCAGTGCGAGAAATAAAAGTCACACTTTGTATTTCAGGATATAGCGCTAAGCGTTTAACTAAAGTTTGCGTTTCTTGCTCACTCATATCCTCTTTTACAAACAAGGATATTTCGCTGGCTTGCTCAAAACCACTGCTCACTTGCTGCACATTTTTAACCACTAAGTATAACGTTGCGGGCAACGTTAAACTCAAACCCAGTACAGCAATGGTCATCATAGAGGCCAATGGCGTGCGCCACATTTCCCCAAGACTGTACACACCTTGGCGAAAAATATTAATAATGAAAAAGTAACCGCCAGAGAATACGGATTTTTTTTGTTTATCATTACTATTTTGACGGCTTTTGAACAGTAAACTCATAATACACCCTCAGCCAGTGGATCTTGGCTCATCCGCCCATCATGAAGCGTTAAGCTACGATACTTCATTCGTGATACTAACCCCAAATCATGGGTGGCAATTAAAACCGTGGTGCCATGCTTATTAAAATCTTCGAACAGGCGTAATATTTCCATCGATAACTCAGGATCAAGATTACCGGTAGGTTCATCAGCTAATAGTATAGGAGGAGAATTAACAATGGCTCGTGCAATCCCTACACGTTGCTGCTCACCGCCAGAGAGTGTGGAGGGATGACAGCGTACTTTATCTAACAAGCCCACTTTATCGAGCGCACCATGCACACGCTTGGCAATTTGCTTGTGGTGAGTCCCTTCAATAATTAAGGGCAAAGCAACGTTATCGAACACCGTGTATCGTTCTAATAGACGATGATTTTGAAAAATAATACCAATGTCGCGGCGTGCATACGGAATTTGTCGTGAATTTAACTTATTTAAATCCACGCCATTGATAAACACATTGCCCGCAGAAGGGCGTTCCATCAAGCTAATAAGCTTTAAAAGTGTACTTTTACCGGCACCACTGTGGCCCGTTAAAAAAGCCAGTTCGCCTGGTTTTATATGAAAACTCACTTTTTCAAGCGCGCGATGCCCACCGGCATAGGTTTTACTTACTTGCTGAAAATTTATCATTTTTTTATTATGCCAACCTCATTAAACGTCCTAACGCAATTGGTATTCCTTGCAATTAAAAAGGGAGCAGGCTCCCTTTTGGTAAATTAAACGTCGTCCTCATCTTGGCTAAATAGCGCGTCAATAAAGTCATCGCTCTTGAAGGTGCGTAAATCATCAATACTTTCACCTACACCAATGTAACGAATAGGAATATTAAACTTATCAGCAACGGCAAAAATAACCCCGCCTTTAGCAGTGCCATCAAGCTTTGATAGTGTGATACCTGTTAAACCTACACATTGGTTAAATAAGTTTACTTGGCTAATAGCATTTTGGCCTGTGCCAGCATCAATTGTCAGCATCACTTCATGCGGTGCATCTGGGTCTACTTTTTTCATCACACGGGCTATTTTTTCAAGCTCTTGCATTAAGTTATCTTTATTTTGCAAGCGCCCTGCTGTATCGGCAATTAACACATCAACATTACGCGCTTTAGCGGCTTGAAAGGCATCAAATACCACTGAGGCGCTATCAGCACCAGTGTGCTGAGCTATAACAGGAATACTATTACGCTCACCCCAAACTTGAAGCTGCTCTACTGCTGCGGCTCTAAATGTATCACCGGCAGCAAGCATTACCGATTTACCTTGGTTTTGAAATTGTTTCGCCATTTTACCAATGGTGGTGGTTTTACCTACGCCGTTTACACCTACCATAAGGATAACGAAAGGTTTTTTGTCTGCTGGTATTTCTAAAGGCTGCTCTGCTGTTTTCAGCATAGTTGCCATTTCTTGCTTCATTAATTCATAAAGCGCATCACCATCTTTAAGCTGCTTGCGATCAGCGGCGTCGGTCAGGCTATCGATTAGCTTCATGGTGGTATCAACACCAAGATCGGCAGTGAGTAACTGAGTCTCTAATTCTTCAAATAACTCATCGTCAATTTTTTTACCGCTGAAAATTGAGGCAAAGCCAGAACCAATATTAACGCGTGTTTTCAGTAAGCCTTTTTTGAGGCGAGAGAAAAAACCTTCTTTTTTAGGTTTTTCCGCTTTTATAGCTTCTTCCTTTGCAAGCTCTGCGGTCAGTCGCTCTTGCTCTAGGCGTTCAGACTCCTCTTCAGCAGCCAGACGCTCTTGTTCTAAACGCTCGTTCTCAGCTTGCTCTGCTGCAATACGCTGTTGTTCTAAACGCTCGTTCTCAGCTTGTTCTGCTGCAATGCGCTGTTGTTCTAAACGCTCGTTCTCAGCTTGCTCTGCTGCAATACGCTGTTGTTCTAAACGCTCGTTCTCAGCTTGCTCTGCTGCAATACGCTGTTGTTCTAAACGCTCGTTCTCAGCTTGTTCTGCTGCAATACGCTGTTGTTCTAAACGCTCGTTCTCAGCTTTTTCTGCTGCAATGCGCTCTTGCTCTAACTGCATTTGCGCTTCTTGTTCTGCTAAACGTTTGGCTTGCTCTTGTCTTTGCTGCTCTGCATCTGCCTGCTGTTTAGCTAATAGCTCTGCGTTAGCCTGTTCAATCGCTTGTTTTTCTTCTGCCGCTGCGCGCTGTGCTTGCGCCTGTTTCTCTTGCTCTAAACGCTCGGCCTCTGCTTCAACTTGTAAACGCTCTACCGCAGCTTGCTCTGCAGCTAAACGTTCTTGCTCGGCTTTTTCTGCTTGCTCTTGTGCTAAACGATCTTGTTCAGCTGCAATTCGTGCTTGTTCTATACGCTCGGCTTCTGCTTCAGCTTGTAAGCGCTCTGCCTCAGCTTGCTCTGCAGCTAAACGCTCTTGTTCGGCTTTTTCTGCCTGCTCTTTTGCGAATGCTTGTTGTTTATCAGCTTCTGCTTGTTTTTTATCTGACTTGCCAAAACCGAGCCACGACATGAATTTACTTTTTTTTGCCATACTTGCTAATAACCACTTATAAAAATCTGATAAACTAACGATAATGATAGCGTGCTTTTAAGTCTAAATAATTGCTTTTAGCAACACGTTATCCTCGAGGGTGCATAATAGTAACACTTTTAGCGCAGTTGAAAAATGACACGCCGTGATATGATTGCAATATTATCTGAGCTAGATCATAGATACCAATTTTTAGTGAGTTAAATGAGAAAAAAAACCACACAAAATAACACCACTCATAAATCAGCTGATGGGGTTATTAGAATCATTAGCGGCCAATTTCGCGGTCGAAAACTGCCAGTAAAAGATGTTCAAGGTCTGCGTCCTACAACCGACCGAATTAAAGAAACGGTGTTTAATTGGTTGATGCACGATACCCGCGATGCGCACACTCTCGATTGCTTTGCCGGTTCCGGTGGATTGGGATTTGAAGCATTGTCGCGTTTTGCAAAACACACCACATTCATAGAGCTTGATTCACAAGCAGCAAAACAATTAGAGCAAAACATTGCGACGCTTGATGCACAAAACGCGCAAGTCGTTAATACCAATACACTGACGTTTTTAGAGAGAAAAAACACCAGTGACACATTTAATTTGGTTTTTATTGACCCGCCATTTCGCAAAAATTTAGCTCAATCATGCTGTGATTTATTGGAAAATAATCAATGGCTCGACCCCGAAGCATTGATATATGTTGAAGTAGAAACTGAGCTAACCTCGTTTAAAGCACCAAATAACTGGTTGTTAATTAAAGAGAAAAAGGCAGGTCAGGTTTTTTGTAGGCTGTACCAACGCCATATAAATTAACACTGTTTTAGCTGCTGTGTTTCTGTTAATATTATCCTTTACATGTGGTGTTGCTTCGGATTACAATACCGCACCATTTTTGAACCACTTGATCAATGTTTGATCAACTTGAGCAACGCTCATAATTTAGGTAGGTGAATTTTTAATGCCAGTAATTAAAGTAAGAGAGAACGAACCGTTTGACGTAGCACTTCGTCGCTTCAAGCGTTCATGTGAAAAAGCAGGTATCCTTTCAGAAGTTCGTCGTCGCGAGCACTATGAAAAACCAACAGCTGAGCGTAAGCGTAAAAAAGCAGCTGCTGTTAAACGTCACATGAAAAAACTTTCTCGTGATAACGCTCGTCGCGTTAAATTATACTAATATATTAGGTCTTGTATAAATGAGCCTTTTAATAACGCTAAAAGATGCGCAAAAAGATGCGATGAGAGCCAAAGACAAACAACGTCTTAACCCTATTCGTATGGTACTTGCTGCAATCAAGCAACGTGAAATTGACGAGCAAATAACACTAGACGACGCAGGTATTACCTCCGTTATAGTGAAGCTTGTTAAACAACGTCGCGACTCTTACACTCAGTACAAAGATGCTGGGCGTGATGATTTAGCTGATATTGAAGCCAATGAAATTACAGCACTTGAAGCTTTTTTACCTCAACAATTGAGTGAAGAAGAAATTATTGCTCTCATTGACGCGGCTATTGCTGATACTAACGCAGCAGGTATGCAAGACATGGGTAAAGTAATGGGTATAATCAAAAGCAAAGCCGAAGGTCGTGCCGATATGGGCAAAATCTCAGGTTTAATTAAGCAACGATTAACTGCCTAATACCCCCACATACATTTAGTATGATTGAAGTAAACCGAGCCTTGAGCTCGGTTTCTTCGTTTAGATATTTAGTACTTCAAAAAATTATGCATTTGTGTTCAAATCTTTGCGTATTATAATTCGTTTTCATCACTTTTCTATTTATCTTAGGGCTGTACTTTAAACAATGGCTGGAAAGATCCCACGCAACTTTATCGATGATTTATTGGCACGAACCGATATTGTCGACCTGATTGACTCAAAGGTAGGGTTGAAAAAAGCGGGCAAAGACTATCAAGCTTGCTGTCCTTTTCATAATGAGAAGTCGCCTTCATTTACTGTATCGCAAGATAAACAGTTTTATCATTGCTTTGGCTGTGGCGCTAACGGCAATGCTATTTCTTTTGTAATGGAGTATGACAAACTCGAGTTTGTTGATGCAATTGAGGAACTAGCCAGTTTACTTAACCTTGATGTTCCTCGCGAACAAGGGAGCAGTAATGGACCAGAGCGCACAGCGGCACAAAAACGTTCAGACTATGATCTAATGCTGCATGCAGCACGCTTTTATCAACATCAGTTAAAACATCACAGTAACTCTGAAGCGGTAATCGATTACGTTAAAGGTCGCGGCTTAAGCGGTGCAACCGTTAAAAAGTTTATGATAGGTTATGCGCCCAGCGAATGGGAAGGGCTCTGCCAACAACTTGGGCGAAACCAAGAACAAAAAGAACAATTAGTTGAGCTTAAACTCGCATCTGAGAAAACCCCAGGCAAACAGTTCGACTTTTTCCGTGATCGCTTAATGTTTCCAATTCGTGATAAACGCGGCCGCGTTATTGCTTTTGGTGGGCGAGTAATGCAAGCCGATCAAGGGCCTAAATATTTAAACTCTCCGGAGACGCGCATATTTCATAAGGGCTTTGAACTCTATGGCCTTTATGAAGCTAAACAAGCACACAAGAAGCTTGACCATGTACTGATTGTTGAAGGTTACATGGACGTAGTAGCGCTGGCAGAACAAGGTATTGAATATGCCGTAGCAGCCCTTGGTACAGCGACAACCAGCGAGCACATGCACACTTTATTTAGAACCACAGATAAAGTTATTTGTTGTTACGATGGTGACCGTGCAGGTAAAGATGCTGCGTGGCGCGCACTCGAAAATGCGCTGCCTTACTTAAACGATGGCAAAGCACTGCATTTTGTATTTTTACCCGATGGTGAAGACCCTGATTCACTCGTACAACAAGAAGGTAAAGTAGCTTTTGAGCAACGCCTTGAAAACGCAGATGACTTCACTAAAGTGCTGTTTAATAAACTAAGTAAAGAGATTGATTTAACACTAGATTCCGGTAAGGCTAAGTTACTCAGTGCGGCACTGCCCCTGATTGAAAAGATCCCAAGTGAGTTTTACCAAGAAAATATCCTAGAGCAACTTGGGCGATTGATTGGCCGTACCCGTGAGCAACTCAATAATCACTTAAAAACGCCAAAACAGCAGCAAGCAATTGAACGAAAATTTAAAATTACACCCATGCGCCAAGCAATAGGGATTTTAATTCAGCACCCTAACTTGGCTAAAAGTGTGCCCTATTTACCCGATTTAGCTCAAATGAATATTGCGGGTATTGGTTTATTATTGCGACTACAACATCAAGCATTACAAAAAGATGGCATTACCACCGCACAAATTCTTGAATCATTTCGGGGCACCGATGACTACGAGCCATTAACTAAGTTAGCGACATGGCAACATCAAATAAATGAAGAGCGTTTAGAGACTGTTTTTCAAAATACTTTCAAATTTATTGAAGATCAGTGTTTAAATTATCGACTAGAGACCCTATTAATAAAAGACAAGACACAGGGCCTAAATAGCGACGAACGACTAGAATGTCATTTACTAATGACAGCGTTAAAAGCAACGAACAGCTAGTCAGATTTGATTTAGGCTGTTATACTGTGCTATTCACTGCGTCACATTATTCTGGTTAGCCTTTGAGCAAACTCCATGATGGCGCCTGTTGTATCAACTTATCAGAGTGGAAGAAACAATCTCTATGGATCCAACTCCTCAGTCACAATTAAAACTTCTGATTCAAAAAGGTAAAGAGCAAGGTTACTTAACTTTTGCAGAAGTTAATGATCACCTTCCACAAGATATTATCGACTCAGATCAAGTAGAAGATATCATTAGCATGATTAATGACATGGGTATCAAGGTTAGCGAAAACGCGCCTGATGCCGATGAATTAATGATGCAAGAAACCACGACAGACGAAGACGCAGCGGAAGCTGCCGCTGCAGCCCTTGCTACTGTAGAAAAAGAAATTGGCCGTACAACTGACCCTGTTCGCATGTATATGCGTGAAATGGGTACTGTTGAACTTCTTACCCGTGAAGGCGAAATTGTTATCGCTAAGCGTATTGAAGAAGGCATTAACCAAGTTCAAATTTCGGTTGCTGAATACCCTGAAGCGATCACTTACCTACTTGAACAGTGGGATAAGTTTGAAGCAGAAGAGATGCGTCTTAGCGATATTATCTCTGGCTTTTTCGATCCTGATGCAGAAGAAGCACCACCTATTGCTGCCACCAACATTGGTTCTGAATTAAGTGAAAAACAGCTTGATGATAGCGACGATGATGACGATGACAGCGATGATGAAGACGAAGAAGAAGTAGATACAGGTCCAGATCCTGAAGAAGCGCGCGTCCATTTCGAAAATTTACGTGATTTATACACCAAAGCACGTGAAACATTCGATAATAAAGGTCGCTCTCATCCAGAGTCTCAAGCCGCTATTTTAGAAATCGGTGAGCTGTTCAGAACCTTTAAACTCGTACCTAAACAGTTTGATCGCATGGTTAATAACATGCGTGAAATGATGGACAGAGTTCGCGTTCAAGAACGTCTTATTATGAAGCATGCAGTACAAGTTTCAAAGCTGCCAAAGAAAACCTTTGTTAAGCATTTTGCAAACAACGAAACTGACACAGCATGGCTTGATATTGAAATTGCAGCAAACGAAAAGCATTCAGCTAAACTTGAAGAAGTGAAGCCTGAAATACTTCGTTGTATTAGCAAACTTACTTCAATGGAAGAAAGCACTGGCTTAAGCATTGAACGTATTAAAGATATAAACCGTCGCATGAGTATTGGTGAAGCGAAAGCGCGCCGTGCTAAAAAAGAGATGGTAGAAGCAAACTTACGTCTTGTAATTTCAATCGCTAAAAAATACACCAACCGTGGTTTACAGTTCTTAGATTTAATCCAAGAAGGTAACATTGGTCTGATGAAAGCGGTTGATAAGTTTGAATACCGTCGTGGTTATAAGTTTTCAACTTATGCTACGTGGTGGATCCGTCAAGCAATTACGCGCTCTATTGCTGACCAAGCAAGAACAATCCGTATTCCAGTACATATGATTGAAACGATCAATAAATTGAACCGTATTTCACGTCAAATGTTACAAGAAATGGGTCGTGAGCCAAATCCAGAAGAATTAGCTGAACGCATGATGATGCCTGAGGATAAAATCCGTAAGGTACTTAAGATTGCAAAAGAGCCAATTTCAATGGAAACACCTATTGGTGATGATGAAGATTCGCACTTAGGCGACTTCATCGAAGATACCACTATTGATTCGCCAATCGATTCGGCAACAATGGAGTCTCTTCGTGGCGCAACTAACGACGTGCTCGCTGGCTTAACAGCCCGTGAAGCGAAAGTACTACGTATGCGTTTTGGTATTGATATGAATACCGACCACACGTTAGAAGAAGTAGGTAAACAGTTTGACGTAACACGTGAACGTATTCGTCAAATTGAGGCGAAGGCACTGCGTAAATTACGTCACCCTTCTCGCTCTGATTTACTGAAAAGCTTTTTAGACGCTAAATAATCTAGCGTTACATTATAAGTTAATTTAAAAGGCCGCTGTAGCGGCCTTTTTTCTATTTCAAGGAAATAAACATGGCTTGGATCCAAATCCGTATCAATGCCAATGCTGCAACCGCTGATGCAGTAAGTGACCTATTAATGGAAGCAGGCAGTGCTTCTGTTACTTTTATTGATGCCAAAGACACGCCTATCTATGAGCCTAAAATTGGCACTGTTGTATTTTGGGCTGACACCACAGTAATTGGCTTGTTCGAAGCTAATCACGATATGAACGCAGTGGTTGCGTTATTAAAACGCCATGATGAGCTAAAAGACAATTTAGTTTACAAAATTGAGCAACTCGAAGATAAAGACTGGGAACGTGAGTGGATGGATAATTTTCACCCTATTCAATTTGGCGAAAAACTCTGGATTTGTCCTAGCTGGCGCGATATTCCAGACCCTGACGCAGTCAATGTACTGCTTGATCCAGGCCTTGCATTTGGAACTGGCACACACGCCACTACAGCACTGTGTTTGAAATGGTTAGAAAGCCAAGACTTAACTGGTAAAACCGTGGTCGATTTTGGCTGTGGCTCAGGCATATTAGGCATTGCAGCAATAAAATTGGGTGCTGAGCGCATGATAGGGATAGACATTGACCCACAAGCGCTGGAAGCAAGCCTAGATAATGCTAATCGCAATGGTGTTGCTGACAAGCTTGAAGTGTACCTGCCAGAAAACCAACCTGAGTTTACTGCTGACATTGTGGTGGCAAATATTTTAGCGCAACCACTGCGTGAGCTTCATAGTGTTATTTTAGGCTTATTAAAGCCAGGCGGTAAAATTGCGATGTCGGGAATTTTAGAAGAACAAGCACAATCGGTTGCTGACATATACGCGCCCTTTATTGAGCTCGATGAAATTGCCATTGAAGGCGATTGGACCCGAGTAAGTGGCACTAAAAAAGCGTAATAGTGCGTTATTAAAAAATTTAGAGTATTAACTCAAAAGTCTTATCTAAAGCCTGTATTTAACAGGCTTTACTATTTTTTTACATAATAAAAAATAAAGATTTTTTATTATAAAAGTAACAGCCGTTCAAAATTCACACAAATAAACCGCTTCGTCATACGGTTATCAAATGTCAATACGAAAAGAGCAAAAAAAAGTCACTTTTGTTCAATTTATAGCCTTTGATTTTTGCGTAAAAAGCCGTAAACTTAGCGCCCCTTGAAAAGAGGCCTATTGAATATCGTGCGTATCGGTTCATACCAACTTGAGAATAATGTAATTGTCGCGCCTATGGCGGGCATAACGGACAGACCATTTAGACAGCTATGTCGTCGTTTAGGCGCTGGCCTTGCTGTGTCTGAAATGCTGTCGTCTAATCCGAAGGTTTGGAAAACCGAAAAGTCGATGAACCGGATGGATCATTCTGGTGAGTCGGGTATACGTGCGGTGCAAATTGCAGGAGCAGACCCTGAGCTTATGGCACAGGCCGCACAATTCAATGTTGCAAACGGTGCACAGATCATAGATATCAATATGGGGTGCCCAGCAAAAAAAGTGAACAAGAAACTTGCAGGCTCAGCCTTATTACAGTTTCCAGAACTCGTGGAAGAGATTATTGATGCCGTAGTAAACGCGGTTGATATACCTGTGACACTTAAAATCCGTACCGGATGGGATCAGGACAACCGTAATGGTGTAGAGATTGCAAGAATAGCTGAACGTTATGGCATTGCATCACTGGCTGTACATGGGCGCACGCGCGCATGTATGTATAAAGGTGATGCTGAGTACGCCACAATTAGGGATATAAAACGTTCAGTGTCGATACCTGTCGTTGCTAATGGTGATATTACATCACCTGAAAAAGCAAAGCAGGTTTTGGACTATACGGGTGCAGATGCCATTATGATTGGTCGAGCCGCCCAAGGTCGCCCTTGGATATTTAGGGAGATAGACCACTATTTGCGAACTGGTGAACATATGCAGCCACCTGCTATAGCAGAGGTGCGCAGTATTTTAATGGAGCATTTAACCAACCTCCATGTGTTTTACGGTGAGCCAATGGGAGCACGAATCGCTCGCAAACATGTATCTTGGTATTTGCAAACCCATGACAGTGACGGTCAGTTTAGGCGAGTATTTAATGCGCTCGACAATTCAGAGGCACAGGTCGTCGCATTAGAGCAATACTTTAAAACACTAGCAGCTAACTAAGAAAGAAAGAGACTTTATAATGTTCGAACAAAACGTGACTTCTCCATTTATCACTAACCCTCATGTTCAGTCACACGAGAAACCGCAGCCATTGCGTGATGCAGTGAAAAAAGCTGTTCACCACTACTTAAAGCAGCTTAACGGTCAAGATGTGCAAGACGTTTACGACCTTGTTCTTTCTGAGCTAGAAGCGCCATTGCTTGAAGAAGTAATGACTTACACACGTGGCAATCAAACTCGTGCGGCAATTTTACTAGGTATCAACCGTGGTACTTTACGTAAAAAGCTTAAAAAATACGGTATGAACTAATACCAGCTATATTGAAACCGTAATCATTCTAACGAGCTAAATAAGCCCCTAACTGCGTTAAAAATTTTTTATGTAGAATAACTACACAGCAAAATTTTTGCCTTGTTATTGACTTATTTCTCTGTCGTTATAATTGCTTACTAATCCAATACAGCTGGTATAAAGTATTTTGAGTAAAAAGCACCTTAGGGTGCTTTTTTTATTTGTAAAATTTATTAACGAAATTGCAAAATGCTCACGCTTTATGGGTCGTTATAAGTCGTTTTTTGAGTCGTAATCAGTTAAAATACGCGCTTCTAAGCTAGCTCATTAACTGAGGAAATCAAACTACAATGGATACACATCGTCCTATACGTCGCGCACTTTTGAGTGTGTCAGACAAAACCGGTATTGTTGAATTTGCCCGTGCACTAGAAGCACAAGGTGTTGAAATACTTTCAACTGGCGGCACGTGTAAACTACTTGCTGACAATGCAATTAAAGTAACTGAAGTATCAGATCACACCGGTCACCCTGAGATCATGGATGGTCGCGTAAAAACCCTACATCCAAAAATTCATGGCGGCATTCTTGCTCGTCGTGGCCAAGATGAAGACGTAATGGCAGATAACAATATCTCTGCTATCGACATCGTTGTAGTTAACTTATACCCCTTTGCGAATACTGTCGCTCAAGAAAACTGCAGCCTTGAAGATGCTATTGAAAACATCGATATTGGTGGCCCAACGATGGTACGTGCGGCAGCTAAAAATCACAAAGATGTGACGATCGTTGTTAACGCAAGCGACTACGACCGTGTTATTAGCGAAATGCAAAATAACAACGGCTCAACAACCTACAAAACACGCTTTGACTTAGCTATTGCAGCGTATGAGCATACAGCGCAGTACGATGGCATGATTGCTAACTACTTCGGTAAAATGGTTCCTGATTACACAGAAGAAGCCGCTATCGATACTAAGTTCCCGCGTACTATTAATATGCAATTCACTAAAAAGCAAGATATGCGCTACGGTGAAAATTCGCATCAAGATGCCGCGTTTTATGTTGAAAACGACATCACTGAAGCGTCAGTGGCAACAGCCACTCAACTGCAAGGTAAAGCATTATCGTTTAACAATATTGCCGACACCGATGCTGCACTTGAGTGTGTAAAAGAATTTGATGTACCTGCGTGCGTAATTGTAAAACACGCTAACCCATGTGGTGTTTCAATTGGTGATAATATCTTAGAAGCGTACGATCGCGCCTTTAAAACAGACCCAACGTCAGCATTTGGCGGCATTATTGCTTTTAACCAAGAACTTGATGCTAAGACTGCACAAGCGATTGTTGAACGTCAATTTGTTGAAGTTATTATTGCACCAAGCGTAAGCCCTGAAGCGGCTCAAATAGTCTCTGCTAAGCAAAACGTTCGCTTATTAGAGTGTGGTGAATTCTCAGCTAAAGGCACAGGTCACGACATTAAGCGTGTAAATGGCGGTGTACTTATTCAAGACCGTGATTTAGGCATGGTAACGCAAGGCGACTTAACGGTTGTGTCTAAGCGCCAACCTTCTGAGCAAGAGCTTAAAGATTTATTATTCTGCTGGAAAGTGGCTAAATTTGTTAAATCAAACGCCATTGTTTATGCCCGCGACGGTATGACTATAGGTGTAGGTGCAGGCCAAATGAGCCGCGTTTACTCAGCTAAAATTGCCGGTATTAAAGCCGCTGATGAAAGCCTTGAAGTAAAAGGCTCAGTGATGGCATCAGATGCATTCTTCCCATTCCGCGATGGTATTGATGCAGCTGCAGAGGCTGGCATTACTGCTGTTATCCAACCAGGTGGTTCAATGCGCGATGAAGAAGTGATTGCGGCCGCTGACGAAGCTGGAATGGCAATGGTGTTTACCGGTATGCGCCACTTCCGTCATTAATCGCATAAAGAGCTAACGGGTTCAGTTAGCTCTTTTTGTTTGCACCAAATTCACGTATTCTGCTTATTCTATAACCATGACTAACAATTATAATGTGAAGGATTAGACGATGAAATTTGCACTAAAATCTCTACTGGTTGCCACACTGTCATTAAGCTCAACAATGGCGTTGGCACATAACCATGGCCACGACTCAGCATTAACAAATGCAGTTAAAGCAAGCGAGCGTAGCAGTGAGCGCGATCAATACCGCAACCCTGTAGAAACACTCGAATTTTTTGGCTTTAAACCATCTATGACCGTGGTAGAAATTGCCCCAGGTGGTGGTTGGTACAGTGAAATTTTAGCGCCAGCGCTGAAAGAGCAAGGCACCTATTATGCTGCGCACTTCCCTGCTGATTCATCGGTTGGTTATTACCAACGTTCTCTTGCTGGCTTTAAGGCTAAAATCGCTGAAGATGCCCGCTTTAGTCACGTTAAACTCACTGAGTTTGCCCCATCTACACATTTAGATATTGCTCCTGCGGCTAGCGCCGATATGGTACTGACTTTTCGTAATGTCCATAACTGGTACATGAGCAAAGATAAAGAAGCTGCAAGCAATGCGTTTAAGTCTTTTTACAAAGCACTTAAACCAGGCGGCACTTTAGGTGTGGTTGAACACCGCCTACCAGAAGAGCAAGATGATGAGATGCAAAAATCATCAGGTTATATGAAGCAAAGTGTGGTTATTGCACTTGCTGAACAAGCTGGTTTTGAACTTGAAGCAAAAAGCGATATTAATGCAAACCCTCTTGATACAGCCGATCACCCTAAAGGGGTATGGACCCTTCCACCGAGCCTTAGACTTGGCGAGCAAGATGCCGCTAAATATAAAGCCATAGGTGAAAGCGACCGTATGACGCTGAAATTTAAAAAACCGCTTTAAATAGGATATTCGCCATGAATGTATTAGTCATTGGCAGCGGCGGCCGCGAACACGCACTTGCGTTTAAGGCCGCTCAAAATACAAAAGTTAACACTGTTTATGTTGCTCCAGGTAATGCGGGCACAGCTCTTGAGCCAAAACTTGAGAACGTAGCAATTAACGTTGAAGACCTTGATGGACTGCTAAGCTTTGCACAACAAAATAATGTTGAGCTAACCATTGTTGGCCCTGAAGTACCGCTAGTATTAGGGGTTGTTGATAAGTTCCGTGAACACGGCTTAGCTATTTTTGGCCCAACCGCCGGTGCTGCCCAGCTTGAAGGGTCTAAATCGTTCACTAAAGACTTTTTAGCACGTCATGCTATTCCAACCGCTGATTACCAAACGTTTGAACAAATCGACCCTGCGCTTGCCTATTTAAAAGAAAAAGGCGCACCGATTGTTATTAAAGCCGATGGTTTAGCGGCTGGTAAAGGCGTGATTGTTGCTATGGACGAACGCGAGGCTGAAGAGGCTATTCGCGATATGCTTGCGGGTAATGCCTTTGGTGACGCCGGTAGCCGTGTGGTCATTGAAGAGTTTTTAGAAGGTGAAGAAGCGTCGTTTATTGTCATGGTTGATGGTAAAAACGTACTGCCGTTTGCAACCAGCCAAGACCATAAACGCGCTTACAATGGCGATCAAGGTCCTAACACCGGTGGTATGGGTGCATACTCACCAGCGCCTGTAGTAACCGATGAAATTCATCAGCGCATTATGAACGAAGTGATCTACCCAACGGTAGAAGGTATGGCTAGCGAAGGCCATCCGTACACTGGCTTTTTATATGCAGGCTTGATGATAGATGAGACAGGTACACCAAAGGTTATTGAATATAACTGTCGTTTTGGCGACCCTGAAACACAACCTATGATGCTACGCTTACAATCAGACTTAGTTGAACTGATTGAAGCTGCTAACCGTGTAGAGCTTGATAAAACCACCATTGAGTTTGATTCACGCGCTGCAGTAGGTGTTGTTTTAGCCGCTAAAGGCTACCCTGATAGTTACCCGAAAGGCGATGCTATTAGTGGCTTGAAAGTAACTTACCCTGAAGGCGAAAAAGTCTTCCATGCAGGGACTAAGCAAGACGGCGATAGCATAGTGACTGCCGGTGGTCGTGTACTGTGTGCTACTGCACTGGGTAATACAGTTACACAAGCGCAGCAGCGTGCCTATAAACTGGTTGATGAAATCAACTGGGATGGCATGGAATACCGTACTGACATTGCTTATCGCGCAATTGCTCGTGAACAATCATAACGATTGATAACTAACGAGTAAATTTTATAAAAGCGCAGATTATCTGCGCTTTTTACTGCTACACTATAAAAAAGTAATCTGGACATAGATTAATATTGGAATTTAAAACCTTGCGCTACCATGCGGTAGCAGTTGTAATACTTATTTTTATCTTTTTTATTATCAGCACATTGGCAACAAACTTTGTGATGCCATCACGCTATACCATAGATAAAATAACCCCTGTTTACCTCGATCATGCGTATTACATAGACAAAAGCAAAACACAAAGTTTTGAAGAAGTAATGACCAAGCAGGCGCTATTTACACAGCAAGAATTTAACGATATACCTTGGAGCTTTGAACAGCAAAATTATTGGTTACGCCTCGATTTAGAAAACAAAAGCAGCCAACAAGAAGATGTGGTTGCCCACTTTGATAACCCGATGGTAGATCATCTCACCATATATCGGCTCAATAGTAACAACCAACTACTCGACACTTATAAGCTTGGCGATAAAGAGCCACGTCTTACTTTATTTAAGTACAGCGTGCCCCACATTCGCTTTAACCTCGATGGCCAATCTACACAACGACTAATTATAAAAATAGATACTGTGGGGATCAGTAAAACTCCAATTCACTTATATCGCCATAATGTATTTGTTGACTTAGTTCGCTCACAAACAGGCATTTGGGGAATTTTCGCGGGTGTCTTATTAATGGCCTCACTATATAACCTATTACTCTATTTTGGCATTAAAGACCGCGTGTACTTAGTTTATATTGGCTACATTATTAGTGCTATAGCATTAATGGGCACCGTTCTGGGGTTTAGTTTTTATTTATGGCCGCTAGAATGGCAGTTGTTTATTCACGAAAAAATAATTGTCGTTAATTACACTATTGCGTTTTTCACTCTCGCTTTTTGCACCATGTTTTTGCGATATCATAAAGACCGTTGCTGGCGTTATAAATTAAGTGTTGGTTTACTCTGGCTAATGCTAGTGCTCGGTACATTAAGCTTTTTTATTCCCGAAAATATAGCTGCCCCCATATTTTTTGTAATTTTGGGATTACTTTATATCGTCTGCTTTATTTTAATTTATAACAAATTAAAAAGTGGCTTTAGATGGGCTAAGTTTTACGTATTTTCATGGGTGCCATTGATTATTGGTGCAGCCATTCAGCCTTTAGAGCTTACAGGCGTTATCACTTATAGCTTTTCAATACGTCATGCTTTTTTAATGGCCATCTTATGTGAAATTGTCCTCATGGCCATGGCACTTGCCGATCGGGTTCGTTATCAGCGTGAGCGCGCTTTATATCATGCCACGCATACCCAGCAAACAAAACTGCTCAATAGCGCAAAGTTAAAGTATGCCTTTATGGCACTCAAAGCCCAGCAACGTTCCACCACTTTATGTTTGGTTAAAATACGTCATTTTAATTCGCTAAATACCATTATTACGCCCTCCCAAGGATATGAATTAATTAAGCATGTTGCGCACGAATTAGAATGCCAATTGAGCTTTGAGAGAGAATTTTTTAACTTAAGTAATGGCATTAATCAACCCGCTAAAATTGCTGATTTAGGTAGCGGTGTTTTTGCCTGTATCTCGACTAAAAACCAAAGCCCACACACGCTCGAAGAGTTATTAAAAAGGGTAGTAAATAAGTTACCAAAAACCTATCAAATCAAAGGGCTAGACTTACAACTCAATTACAGCGTGGGGATTAGTGCCTTTGGTAAACGTGATGACTTTGAATTTTGGTTGAAACGAGGCTACTTGGCATTACATAACGCTAAACATAGTCTAAGTAAGGTAAGCTCATCATCTGCGGACAGCAGTTTAGCTATGGACGTTGCGCTTGCTGCTAAGCTTCAACAAGCGATAAGAACGGATCAGCTCGCTCTGTTTTATCAACCACAAATTAGTTTAAAAGATAACAGTGTCAATGGTGCCGAAGCTCTACTACGCTGGCCTAATACTGAGTTTAAAAACATTTCCATAGAAAAACTAATTCTACTTGCCGAACACACCGGTATTATTAATGAATTAACACTTTGGGTGATAGAGCAAGCCTGCAAAGACATTGCAAAACTGGCAAATGAGGGCATAACTGAACATAGTATTAGCGTTAATTTAAGTGCAAAAAACCTAGCCATTGCCAATTTAACCGAAAAAGTAGAAAACCTTTTAATAAAGTATCAGGTTGCCCCTCATTTATTGAAGTTTGAGCTGACTGAATCAGCGTTTGTCGAAAATCAAGATGCGTTAGTCACCTTAGTTGGTGAACTTGCCACACTGGGCGTTAAGGTGGTGTTAGACGATTTTGGTACTGGTTATTCATCACTTAGCTACTTAGTTAACTATCACTTTAGTGAACTTAAAGTAGATAAGTCGTTTGTGTTTGATTTAACCGATAACCGGGCTCATCAGGTCATTGTGCAAACAGCCATAGATATGGCACATAACTTGGGCCTTACTATCACGATTGAGGGAGTAGAAACTCAAGAAGTTCACCAGCTGCTCAACACCATGAAAGCTGACCGTACCCAAGGCTATTTGTACGCAAAAGCACTCTCTTATGATAATTATTTAGACTTCTTGAACAGCCAATACCGCCTAAAAATGTTAAGCTCCCCTTTTTAACATCTTTGGGGCCAAGTAAAGATGCAAGGTACACTGCGTAAATTAAAGTCGAGCTTAACAGAACCCGTTCAATATCATTTACCTGTAGGTGATGAACTGGTTGATTTAAATGCTTTAATAGGTAAACAATTGACTCTCACTTTTAGTGGCACAATTTTGTGTTCTAACTGTGGTAAAAAAACAAAAAAAAGCTATTCTCAAGGGCATTGCTTTGTATGTATGCGCAAGCTTGCAAATTGCGACATGTGTATCATGAAACCTGAAACCTGCCATTACGATCAAGGCACCTGCCGCGAGCCACAGTGGGGTGAAGAAAACTGCATGATCCCGCATTATGTGTATCTAGCTAATACATCAGGGTTAAAAGTAGGCATTACTCGCCACACCCAAATACCTACCCGTTGGATTGACCAAGGGGCAACCCAAGCATTACCTATTTTTAAAGTACAAACTCGTTTACAGTCGGGCTTAGTGGAAGTGGCGCTCGCGCAGTTTATTGCTGATAAAACCAATTGGCGCAATATGCTCAAAGGACAAAACGACGTTCTTGATTTAAAAGCAGCGGCTGCTGAACTTATTCCACAAATTAGCGAAAAACTAACCGAGCTGAGTGAGTTATTTGGCGCAACCGCTATTGAACAGCTTGACCAAGACGTTGTGAATCTTGATTTTCCTGTAAGCGAATACCCAAGCAAAATCAGCTCATTTAACTTCGATAAAAACCCCGTTGTTAGCGGTATTTTACAAGGTATAAAAGGTCAGTACTTAATTTTTGATAGCGGCGTTATTAATATTCGTAAGTTCACCTCTTATGAAGTGAGTGTAGACTCAGAATAACCTTTTGCTGCTTGGTTATAAAATGCTATCCACTGCTGCTGCGTTAATGGATGGCAATAATAATAGCCCTGAATAACATTGCAGCCTATTTCGACTAAGTGTGCCTCTTGCGAGGCATGCTCAACGCCCTCAGCAACCACATCCAATCCTAAACTTGT
Organism: Pseudoalteromonas tetraodonis; assembly: GCF_002310835.1. Classification (NCBI taxonomy): domain Bacteria; kingdom Pseudomonadati; phylum Pseudomonadota; class Gammaproteobacteria; order Alteromonadales; family Pseudoalteromonadaceae; genus Pseudoalteromonas; species Pseudoalteromonas tetraodonis. Next base: position 3,015,839 of record NZ_CP011041.1, read on the forward strand.
CGCCATGGCTATAATGGCCGCCACAATTTGGCTATTGCCATACTCATCAGGAATCTTAGCAATAAAGCTCGCATCAATTTTTAATGTATTAAACGGTAATTTGGTTAAATAACTGAGTGCAGAATACCCCGTACCAAAATCATCCAGCGCAATATGCACGCCCAGCGCTTTGAGCTGTTGTAGTTGCTCTTTTGCCTGTGAAAACGAGCTAATAAAGCTGCTTTCGGTCAGCTCAATTTCAAGTAAGCTGCCAGGTAATTGGTAACGAGTAAGCATCGCTTTAATATTATCAGCCAACTTACCTTGGCTTAAATGACACGCAGAGACATTAATCGCTAAACGTCCGGCATCAATCCCCTGCGCTTGCCAAAGGGTTAACTCTTTACCTGCTTGGTTTATAACCCATAAATCTAAACGCACCACTAAACCTAGCTCTTCAGCAAGCGGAATAAACTGCGCTGGTGAAATAGTGCCTAAATCAGGGTCATGCCAACGCAGTAGTGCTTCAGCTCCCATAATCACCCCTGTTTTTAAACATTGCTTAGGCTGAAAATAAAGCTCAAACTCATCATTTTCGAGTGCATGCTGAAAGCGGCTCATCATCGCTAAGCGCTCAAGGGAGCGGGCATTCATTGAGGGTTGAAACAACTGAAACGAATTGCGACCGACATCTTTTGAGCGGTACATGGCAATATCAGCATGCTTTAATAATGTTTCACTGTCTAAGCCATCATCAGGGTAAACAGCCGCCCCTATAGACGCGGTAACACCAACCTCAAAGCCTTCAAGCTTAAACGGTGTATTTAAGTGATTTAAAATACTCTCAGCAAGGGTGATAGCACCTTCTACATTGTTTATTTCGCACAATACAATAAACTCATCGCCCCCTAATCGCGCCAGCGTATCTCCCTCATTGAGGGTGTTAATAATGCGCTCAGAGACTAATTTTAATAAGGTATCACCGGCATTATGGCCTAAGCTGTCATTCACCTCTTTAAAACGATCAAGGTCAATAAACATTACCGCTAGCATCTGTTTATCTCTGTGCGCTGAGGCCAGTGCCATAGAAAGTCTATCGTTAAATAAACGCCGGTTAGGTAAGCCAGTTAGCTCATCAAAATACGCTAACTGCACCACTTTTTCTTCTGCGCTTTTTCGCTCAGTTATGTCACTAAAAATAGCGGCGTAAATCACCTCACTATGACTTGGCTCTTTTATTTCTATAATACTGAGCCACTCAATATAAATATCGCCAGATTTTTTACGATTATGAATTTCCCCCTGCCATACCCCTGTTTTGGCAAGCGAATCCCACATTTTTATATAAAAATTTTTATCATGACGCCCTGAACTCAACATATTGGGTCGCTTACCTATCACCTCATATTCTTTGTAACCGGTTAGATGAGTAAATGCAGGGTTTACTTGCATAATCACTCCATTCGAGTCGGTGATCATGATGCCATCTAGGGAGGAGTCGATAATTTTATTGGCTAAAAATAAGTTACGCTGCGAATGCTGCAATGCAATATCACGCTGCTGAAGTACTTTTTCAAGCTCACAACAATAAGCCGTTTCAATTTCATTAATTAAGTTTTCAAGCGATAATACACCGTTAATTTGATTATTTTCGCTTACTACTAAATGTCGAATGTTACTTTCAGACATCAACCTGTAAGCATCAAAAAGGCTGTCTTGGGGGCTTATCTGATAAAGGGGGCGGCTAGCTAAATCCCAACAAACAAGATGATTGTGCTGCTCGGTGATGAGCTTTAGTAAGTCGCGCTGGGTAATAATGCCATGAACATTTTCATCCTCATTAAACACCAAAATCACTTTCTCTGCATATTCACGCATCATGCTCACCGCGTCATTGATTGCCAATGAACTTGGTACTATCCGTATGTTTTTATTATATTGATCATTAATAGGTCTAAATTGTAAGTAATGCTCTAGCCCTTGATTGTTTACAATATCTGTAATGCTGATCACGCCGCTGGGAATGTCATTTGTATCAGTGACTAACAAATGCCTTACACCCTGCTTATTAAACACCATGGCCGTCTCGGTTAATAATTGTTGGCTGGGCACACTTAGTACAGGGCTCGACATAACGCTTTCAATCGCTAACTGCCTAAGTGAGCGATTAGAAAAGTTAAGTGTTAAACAATCGGTTTCAGTCCATACGCCTATTATTTGTTGCTGTTGTTTTACAAAAATAGCGCTAACATTGTGCGCTCGCATTAGTTTCACCGCTTCAATTAAAGGGGTATCCTTAGCGCAGGCGATCACCTTATTGGTAAAAACATCGCATACTTTTTGATAGCGGCTAGTGTGAGGCATTGCTTCTACTTCCAAAATTAAACCAATTAATGATTATAAATTATTCAGTAAAAAAACAATTTGATTTAGGACAATAGATGAGCATCAGTTACCCACAAATTATTATTTATAATAATGAAATTGAGCTAATGGAGCACGCCAATGATTTACACGACTTTATTTACACTATGGAAGCAAGTGAACAGCAAAAAGTCATTATTTTAGATAAGGTTAGTGGCTATCAAAGCTTAAGCGGGCATTCGCTCACGGCGCTCAGTGCAAGCCAATTAGCAGAGCTAGTAAAAGAATATTTAGCAAAAGAAGGGCAATGCTGCTTAAGTAAAATAGAGCAGCTCACACCAAGCCAAGCGTTTGCGTTACTCGCCGAAATCAACTAACGCTTTAACGTGTGCAATCGCGCTGCGCCCGAGGGCCGACAGTGAGTACCCTCCCTCTAAATAAGAAATAATACCTAAACAATGATGCTGTTGGCTAAATTGCGCTAACTGCTCAGTAAGCCATATATAATCACTTTCAACAAACTTAAGACTGGCCATGTCATCTTCTAAATGTGCGTCAAATCCCGCGCTTATAAAAAGTAGCTCAGGCTTAAATTCTGTTAATTTTGGTAGCCATTGTTGCTCATAAAGTGCTTTTAAATCAGCACCATCACTAGCTATCGGTAAAGGTGAATTTACCAGTGTGGCATTATTTTTAATGGCGGTATTAGGATAAAATGGATATTGAAATAACGAGCACAGCAACACATTTTCATCATCCATAAAAATATCTTGAGTCCCATTGCCATGGTGTACGTCAAAATCAACAATGGCAATGCGCTTTACCCCTTTGCTTTGTGCATATTTAACCGCAATCGCAAGGTTATTAAACACACAAAAACCAGAAGAGCTATCTCGGTTAGCGTGATGTCCTGGCGGGCGTACTGAACAAAATGCAGCGTCTAACTTACCCTCTAAAATCTCATCAACAGCGAGTAACCCTGCTCCGACTGCACGCTCAATGGCCTTTAAAGAGTCGGGGCATAACCACGTATCTCCATCTAGATCGCTGAGCCCCTCGGTGGGGATCATGTCTTCTACATGCTTAATATGCTGCTCACTGTGCGCCAATAAATAGTGCTCGCGCAATGCTTTAGGCGCTTGTTTTTGCTCTATAGCCACATCCAGTCCACTAGCAAGTAAACGGTCATTAATTGCATCTAAACGCTCAGGGCATTCTGGATGATCTTCAATCATTTTATGTTTACGACAGTGAGGATGAGAAATAATCGCAGTGCGCATAGCTAACTCCAAAAATAAGTTGCTTAACGAGTATAACAAAGCCACCTTGTGGTGGCTTTGCGACTTTGGTTGATACTAAACAACTCTTTAACCAAAGTTATGATTATTTAGCTTTTAAGTCGAGATTTCTAAAATCAAAGCTAAAATCGGTTACCTGCGTTGAAACTGCATTCATTTTCGCCGATTCCACGCGGTTATCGGCGCTCATTGAAAAGCGAATAAAGGCATCTGCCTCTAATAACTTTTCATCCCACTTCACAATAAAAGTATTACCTGTGTAATGCTTCAACTCACCTTTAAGGCGTTTTGTATGGGTAAAATCAATGCGTAACTTACCATCTAGTTCTTCAACGATTACATCGCCATACCAATCATCATGTAATGTACCGGTGTAGTTTATATTAGGTAATTGCGGTTGAGTGTCTGTTGGCGCTTTTGGTGCGGCATTAGCATAGGCTTTTTCTTTCCCTGCAAAATGCTTTTTAGCTAACTCTTCAACCCAATCTTTATCTTCAAGCTCGAGTACATCTTCAAGTACTTCATGAGTCACTGCCGATAATGCAGAAAATGCTTGTTGGTTGCTTAATATCACAATCCCCACGTTTTTTTCTGGTAATAAAGTCACCTGCGATACCATACCTAAAATGCCGCCACCATGTGCCAGCTTTTTAACGCCGTGGTAATCTTCTATACTCCAACCTAATCCGTAACCTCTAAATTGTTGATGATACGCTTCATAGGCACTTTTAGATGCCAGTGACGTAATATGTGGATGCCACATTTGTGCTTGCTGCTTTTCACTAAATAACTGCTCGCCATTAGGCATTTTGCCACCCGCAAGTTGAGTACGGAGCCATTGGCTCATATCATTTACGCTTGATGCAATGGCGCCTGCCCCTCGAAAGTCTTCAAGGTAATTAACAAAAAAAGGATGCAATTTGCCATCCATTGGGATGTGTCCGATCGCCCAGTTTTTGTTGTTTTTTGCGATACGCGAAAAGCCAGCGCGCGAGTTGGTCATATTTAGCGGCTGTAGAATATTTTTTTCAATGTAGTCGTTCCAGCTCATCCCCGATATACGCGCAACAACTTCACCAGCGGTAACAAACATTAGGTTGTTGTAAGCATATTGACTACGAAAACTGCTCGCAGGTTTTAAATATTTCAGCCCAGATAAAATATCGGCTACCGATTTATCTGTACTTGGCCAAATCATTAAATCGCCTTGACCAAGCCCTAAACCGCTACGATGACTAAGTAAATCGCGTATGCGCATTTCACGAGTAACGTAAGGGTCGTACAATCTAAACTCAGGAAGATGGTCAATTACGCGGTCATCCCAGCTTAACTTGCCTTCATCCACCAGCTTAGCCAATGCTGCACTGGTAAATGCCTTGGTATTTGAAGCAATGCCAAATAAAGTGTCTTTATTCACCTTGCTATTCGTATCAAGGTTGGCAACACCAAAGCCTTTAGCGAATACAACTTTGTCATTTTCAACAATGGCAACGGCCATTCCGGGTACATCAAAACGTGTCATTGAGGCGTTGATCACCTCTGAAATTTTATCGGTATCAACTGCTGCAGAGCTCGTAAACGCCCAGCCAGCCAATAATGCGGCTGTGGCTAATTTTTTTAGTTTCATAGTGTTACCTTAGGTTATTATTTTTGTTTAATCTTGATGAACCGCAAATTCTATTTCGGCGCGCGCTTTATTAGTATCTTGCTTACTCGGGTAAGCTAAAATGCGTTGACTGTAGTGTTCGGGTACGCCCGCCTCAAGTGCGCCGCGATATACATGCTGCACGTACCAATCATAAGGTAGCAGTGTGTCGTCATGTGTGTTTGCTATGTAGCAGTGTACATTAATGTCATCGTCATCTAGAAGGCTCACGGTTAAATCAACACAGTCGTAATTAGGGCCTTCAATTTTATCTAAGATCTCTTTTTCGGCTTCATTAAGCTGATACACCACCCCATATACCACAGCATCGGGCTCATTGGTGGGCACAATAGTGCATTTACCTGAACCATCTGAAAAGGCCATATTAAAGGTTAACTTATAGCCCTTTAAAAGTGCCGTACCCACACGTTTTGCATTAGGTAAACGTGCCAATAAACGATTAGATGACATATTAGAGCCAAACGAAAAATTATATAACGCCATACTATTCCTTCTTTAAATAACAACTCGCACAGCCAGTGCGATTAAAATAATGCCAATGCCGCGGTCGAACCAATAACCACTTTGCTGAAAAAAATCACGTACACGCGCTTTTGATAACAATAGCGATAAAATAGAAAACCAAGCCCACGTAGCAAGCGCCATATAAACGCCATATCCCATTTGTACTATTACCGGCGTAGTTGGGCTAATCACTAAGGTAAACAACGACATAAAAAACAGTGTTGCCTTAGGGTTAAGTGCATTGGTAAAAAAGCCACGTCGAAACGCACGCCATGATGACTCAGCTGCAAGGCTGGGTTTTGCAGTCGGTTCTGATGAGGTATTTGTAGGTTTAGCAGCGCGCAGTGCCTGCACGCCTAAATACGCTAAATACGCGCCCGCTATATATTTAAGCGCCATAAACAACGCAGGTGATTGAGTTAACACCAGCGCAACTCCCAATACACAATAGGCTATGTGTAATAAAATAGCCGCACCAACACCTGCACTTGTCCATAAGGCATTGCGCCTGCCGTGTTGTACACTTTGTTTAAGGACTACCGCAAAGTCGGGCCCAGGGCTTGCTACCGCAAAAAAATGAGCCACCGCAATTAATAAAAATTCATCGATATAGTTCATACTTAACTGGCTTGCTCTGGCGAAAAAGCCAATAATAATGGGTTAGCCGATTGATTAACCAAGGCTTTTATTTCTTTTTGCGCTTTTTTAAATTGGCCTCGTAAATGCGGTTTTAAATGTTTTTTAGAGTGTTTATCTTGCTTAAAGTAGCTCACTAACGCATGCATAAATACGGTATGCGTTTCACTGAGCGCCGCTTCGCGATTTGCATACGGGTTATAACATGAGCCACAGCCACCTTTAAACTGGTACACGGTATTGCTCATCATTACCCCAAAGCCTAAAAAACACGCTAAAGCATCAGTAGCTTGCGGTAAGTACTCTTTACCACCTGGGGGCAGCACCCCTACGTGATGAATTAATATGGTGGCAAGCGTACCGGCAAAACTCGCCACTAAGTCTTGCGGTTGATTAATTTGATTGGGATTAAACGACACATTAATAGTATGACTGGCTGGTACTATTAAATGACACTCTTCGCCACGTAAATGCTGACTAAATTCAAAGTGTGGAAACACCTGTGGTTGTAATTGTTGCGGTGCAACCAAGGTTACTGGCCATTCATTCATACCAGCGTATTGCTTAACACGCGCAAACACTTTGCTGGCCATTTCCTCAATACTTGAAACCGAGTCAGGAAAAAACTCAACCGTTGGCAAAATAACTTGGCTGTGTTTGGTAAAAAAATCCAAATCAAAGTTTTCTGCTGCCCATATAAAGGTATCAACCAGCCATTGTTGTTCTTGTTCTGCCAATAAGGGCTTTGATTTAAATAGAGTTAACATAAACTACTCTTGCCCCTTCGCCCATTGCCATGCTTGTGTATTGTATAAAGGCACCGTAGAGAGCGCATGATGATGACTGCCCGTAGACTCTTTCGTTGAGTATGATAAATATAATAATGTATGGGTTTTAGCATCATAAATACGGCGCACTTTTAATGACTTAAACAAAATACTCTTAGATGATTTAAACACGACTTCACCGGATTTACTGCGGTCGATAGACTGTAATTGGTCTGGCGTTATTGGCCCGGTTTGACGACAGGCAATCGACATATCTGATGGGTCTGAAAAATCTAAATTCGCCTCAATATGGCTAATATGACAGGTTACACCGGTCACTAGCGGGTCTTGCTGTGAATTAACCACCACATCTTTAGTGGTAAATAGCCCAAGACTCACTGAGGCAACATCATCAGAGCACCCTGCAAGCCCTGCTAAGCATACAATTAAACCACCCATTTTGAGATACTTCATAGCAAGTCCTTCGTTCATATTAAAAATTAAGTTACGCCTTATACTAAACGCTTTCACCGCGATAAAACAAATTTTATCCACCAACTCAATACTGTAATGGTTTAAAGGGTATTTCGCAGCAAGATACACAATAAAAAAGGCACGCCCGAGGGAGTGCCTTTGCAAACAAATACAGCTAAAGATTATTAAAAGCTATATTGTGCACCTAGATAAACATAACGACCGGCACCGCCGCCGTAGCCACTATAAAAGTTACCACGACCACTTGGGTAAAATGCCCCTTTGTCGTCAAATACATTGTTAATACCGCCAAATACACGTAAGTCACTTTTATCAGTCAGTGCCAGAGTGTAAGACGCTGATAAACTATGCTTTAAAAATGAGCCATAATCTTGATACGCAAGTGGCTCTGGGTTTGCAATACAACCGGCATCGCCCGCAGCACAGCGCTCATCGTTTGCAGCAACATACTCAAGGTAGTCTTTCTCATCTTCTTGGCTTGCTTTAAACGCGCCTACGTAATTTGTACGCCAGCGAATACGTAAATCATCTATTTTCCATACAATCGACATAGCGGCTTTATCTTTTGAGCGCCCATAACCTGCATACTGTGAAGTAACACTGTTACCATCTAAGCCTTCATAGGTTTGCGAGTTTTCAATAATGTGATTGTAATCAAGCTTAAATGACAAGTTGCCATAGCTGCCGATGTCATATTTGTAAGTTGCAACGACATCGTAACCGCGCGCAGTTAACTCATCCAAGTTATATTCACGCTGTAGAATTTTTACAATGTTACCTTCGTCGTTACGGGTAATATCGTTACAGTATTCGTTATCACTGCCCCACGCAGCCTCTGAGTCATAACATTCGCGCATGATGTTTTCGTTACTTATTTCATCAATGGCATCAACAATAGCAATATCGTAGTAATCCACCGCTAAGTTAAAGCCATCTAAAAACTCAGGAGATACAGTAATACCAAAGGTATAGGTATCGGCTGTTTCTTCTTTTAAGTTTGGATTACCTGTATTTGGCGAGTAGTTATTGTCTTCACTTTCAAATTCAAAGTTAGGATCATCAGCTAGCTTTTGTGCCAAGGTTGGCTCTAAACGACAGTTATCGTGTCCTGGGTTTGTTGATGTTGCTGTTAGACCATCACAAATATCATCAAATGAATCAAAATCGCCGCGAGGGGGTGATAATAATTCCGTGATAGTCGGCGCACGCTGTGCACGTGCATAATTGGCACGTAACATGTACCCATCAATTGGTTGCCATAAAAGGCCTAGCTTATAACTGGCAACAGTGCTGATATTATCAATGCTGTAATTTGCTAAACGCAGCGACGTTTCTGCCGACAAGCTTTTAGCAAATGGCGCATCTTTAAGTAGTGGCACTGCAAGTTCAGCAAATGCCTCATACACTTCTACTTCACCGTAAAAAGAAGGCACAACATTAAACGTAATACCGCCCGCTTTCATATCATCACTGGTATCTAGGCTTTGTGAGTCTTTACGGTACTCTGCACCAAATACTGCAGACACATTACCTGCTGGTAATTCGTATAGGTCGCCGGTGATATAACCCATTACCGTGTACTGTTGAATCTCAGTATCAATAATTGGGTTTGTACGGATCCAGTCAGCCATTTCAGGGGTAATAGACCCTTCACCAAATAGATTAAGCGGGACACATCCTTGCGCTCGCGCTTCGGCGTCTTTACATTGAATAGTGCCATCGGCTAGCTTTTCAGCTTGCAGTGCTTGATTAACACGTACCGTGTTTAACTCGTTACTACGAATTTGATGTTGCTTGAATTGCCCGTATCCAGCAGAGATATCCCAATCCCATGTATCATCAAACATCATACCTTGCAGGCCTGCCCAAGTTCGGATGGTCGTACGGTCGTTATCAGTGCTGATATTACCTACTTCACCAAAACGACGATCCCAATAAATGCGGTCTTTGTATGGGTTGCTGTCAATAATTTCTTGTGGCACGTATGGGTTATCAATAGGAATGTAACCGGGCTCAATATCATCGATAGGGTCGCCAGTCACTGGGTCGTAGCGAGGTACGTAAGCCCCTTCGTATTCATCTTCTGGTGACTTATCGTTGAACGAGCCACTCTTACTATATTGAATTTGGAAGTAACTCATAATGTCGTCTGTTACATCATAATCTACTTTTATCGCGGTCGAAAAGTTATCGCTAGGTACATCAAGCATGACGTATTGTGACGAATTTATACCATAAATTTCTTCATTACCTTTCCAGTCATCACGCAGCGTTTGCCCGTCGTACCAAAACTGGGTATCGTTTCGGCTGCTTTCTAAAAATACACCGCCTAAGGTACCATCGCTTTTGCTTGCCCAATCAGCTTGTGTAATACCACTCATACACTGATAACCATCAGCAGTGTACATTTGATTACACATTAACTCATCATCATAACTATGCGCCGCTTCTATTTTTGCGCGGTCACGGTCGTAAAAGGTCATGCCAAAATCACGATCCCAGTTTGAGCTGACAAATACATAACCGCGATCATCAGCAAATGACGTTCCGTAGTTTAAATCAAGCGTAAACTCGCGACCGCCACCATCTGTTGTTTCACCGCCACGGGCTTGAAATTCAAAGCCTTCTTTTTTTGACTGGGTAATAATATTCACTACACCGGCTACCGCATCAGCTCCATAAGTGGCCGACGCACCACCACTTATAATTTCAACGCGCTCCACCATGCCACTTGGAATAGTATTTAAACTCACATAGTTACCACCATAACTATTTGATACCACACGGCGGCCATCAATAAGCGTTAGCGTTCTATTAGCGCCTAAGTCGCGAAGCTGCACCGTTGATAAACCGGTACCCGAAATACTTGATTGGCTGGTTGTATTACCAATACTTTCGCTCAGTGCAGGCATGTTATCGATTAATACATCTGAAAGGTTGCCTAGGCCTGTATCCTGAATCGACGCTCTATCCATGGTTACCAGCGGGGTCGTTACAGAAAAACTATCACGCTTTAAACGCGAACCCGTTACGGTTATTTTTTCTGGTGCTTCTTGTACCACTTCTTCGCTTGCTTTAGCGGTTGATTGACGAGCAATAGCCTCGTCATTTGCTATTGCATGTCCAGATAAACTCGCTGTTATAGCCAGTGCTAAAGCGCATTTTTTTGTTGATATATTACTCACAAACTTCCCTTATTATTTATTATTCCATTAGTACAAATCGTTTTTGATTAACTTTTTAGTTATTAAATTTGTTTTGTACCAATTGGTTTATTTTACTAATAACATGTTATAAGTAATCGTGAATAAAAGCACAATGAGAGGTGTCTCGTTTATATCCCTATTTTATATCTATTTAATATCTATTTATTTATAATCATACACTTAAGGTTTTCGTGTTAGAATGATGTAAAATCGAATGTTAACCAACTATCGCTTTATTTTGCATTAAACACTGCCTAGCAACGTACTTAATCAAGAGGTTTAAATACACAAACTATGAATACTCAACAGACATTTTCAATTGGAAAATGCCAAATATCGGTGTTTGAAAATAAGCTGTTTTGTGCCGATAAAACCTGTGTATTACAACCTAAATTTATAGAACTACTTGTTTACTTGGTAGAGTGTTATCCAAACGCAGTAACGCGTGAGCAACTAATAGAGAATGTGTGGAGTGGTAATCAATATGTGGGCGAAAAAGCACTGACAAATGCCATATGGCATCTTCGTAAAAGCTTTAAAGAACTCGACCCCGACAATACCTATATAGAAACACTGCGTAAAACGGGTTACCGCTTAGTACAAAAACCAACAACGCCAGAGCCTGTTAATAGCATTAACAATACGCCGCTTCGCTCTGGGTATATTTACGCTAGCGTACTTGCTATTGTTATATTATTAGGTAGCTATTGGGGTTATAGCGCCCTTTTTGAAAACGCAAAGCAGCCACTTGCTCAATCGCAACAAGCAGCACGTTTGTACGATTACATTGAAACAATTACCACCAGCCCAGGAAGAGAGTTGTTTCCGGCTATTTCTAATGACAGTCATTTTTTAGCGTATTCGTGGCGTCGCCCAGGACACAAAGCTAATTTATACTTACGTGATCTTCATTTACCAGAGCAAGCTGCAATAGCACTTACCGACACCCCATTCATTGAGGGCAGAGCGGTATTTAGTCCTGATTTAACGTTTATTTATTATTACCGCCGTAAAGCTGCTCAAGGCTGTGAAGTCATTCAGCAAAATATCGCCTCGGGCAATATCACTGTTATAGGGCTGTGCGGAAGTAAAACCAGTACCGATATAGACATTAATGCCACAGGCACTAAGCTGGTTTATATTAGTGAAGATGAAAAAAATAATGATTTTACCCAGCTTAACCTTGTCGATTTAACCTCATCGCCATACACAGTTACTCAAGTCCCTTGTACGTCAGCATGCCAATATACCGATGAGTCGGTTGTGTTTTCACCAGATGCGACACAGCTGGTGGTATCGCGTAATTTACCAACGGGTTTTGAAGAATTATTTTTAATCGACATAAAAACAGCTTATGCTAAGCAATTAACTTCAGGTTTTGTTGATATGAGAGGCGTTGATTGGCATCCCAATAAGCCACAACTTGTCTTTTCGGGTGTTAAAAAAGGCAAGCGCCAAGGTTATTTTTATAACCTCAAAACACAACAAATGATCAATGCGCACATCGATGGGTTAAGTTACCCAGAATATGCACATGATGGCAGTTTGTATTTTCATCAATGGAATATCGACTCTGCATTAATGCGTGTAGAAACCAGTAATGCGGTTGCAAGTTTCCCTTTTCCGGTATTATCAAGCGACTTTAATACGCGCTTTCCTGATTACAGTAAAGCCAGAAAAAAGTTAGTTTTTGTATCTAACGAATCGGGCTCAATGGAATTATGGACTGCAAATCAAGACGGCACCTCACGAAAACAGCTTACTAATCTCAGTGCAAATATTTACAACCCGGTGTGGTCACCTGATGGTAATTACATTGCCTTTGTTGCTTCTCATCTTGGTGAGCATGCGCTATACCTTTATGACTTTAACACCCAATCAAGTCAGTCATTACCCACAGGCTTTAGTTACCATGGAAAACCGAGTTGGGCTGCAGATAGTAAAAGCCTATTGGTAGCGAATGATAAACACGTTTATCGCTTCGACTTAAAGGGCAATAAACTCGCACAGGCCATAGATTCACCAACACTATACGCTTATGAAAACAAGCAAGGCGCTTTAATTTTTGCAAACCAAGCAACCAATCAGTTATGGATAAAAGACCCAGATAGCCAAACTGAGCAACCACTTGTTAGCGAAATTAATTTATCAAATCATAATTCGTGGTATTTTTTTGAAGGCGACACCTTAGCGCAATCGCGTATTTACTATTTTAATGTAAAACAAGGTGATTACCGTTTGAGTTATTACGACTTCTCAACCAACAGCCATCATGACGTAATACGCCTTCCCGAACGCGCATTTAGTCGCACCTCTGGCTTAACCTTTATTACAAATACCAACTGGCTTGTGTACTCTTCGTATAAGTCACCACAAATTGACATAAAACGTATCAACCAAAAATATTTGCCATAATAAATCTAAAATTAAACACGCTACAGGTCTTGTAATTGCTTAAATAGTTTATTGCTAAAAATATGTTCAAGCCACATTTTTAAAAATTAAGCGTTATGGGGTTAGCGTGTACAAACCCGTTTGGTATAATTAAATAAACTAATCTAAAGAGGATACGTTAAATGCCACACATTATTATTGAACACTCAGAAGATCTGCCTTTACTACCTCAAGTTCTTGTGGAAAAAATCCATACAACAACGTTTGAAAGTGGCTTATTTGATTTAGAAACAATAAAGACTCGCGCTATTGCTTATCAGCATTATCAGTTAGGTGTGGGTAAAGAAGGGTTTATTCATATTGCGGTGCATATTATGGCTGGGCGTTCCATTGAGCAAAAGCAACTACTAAGTGAGCAATTACTAGCCTGCTTGCAAACGTATTGCAGAGCCTCTGACAGTTTAAGCGTAAATATTTACGAAATGGATCACGAGATTTACCGTAAAAACTAACCGCCATTACAACATCATAGTTATAGGCGAGAACTCTATAACTATGATGGTTTCCTCGCTCAACTGATTTTTTAATTAAATCGTGTTTAAAGCGTAAACTTACCCAGTAAATCCCTTAAAATATTCGATTCTTTATTTAAACCGTTACAAAGATGCTCTGACTTTTTCATATTTTCTTTGGTTTGCTCTGCCGAATCAGAAATCATCACAATATTTTGGCTAATTTCTGAGGTTGCTAGTGTTTGCTCTCGCGTTGCAGTAGCCACTGAGTTGTTTAACTCGCTTAGTAGTACAATTTCCTGTGAAATACCATTTAATGTATGGCCGGTTTCTTTTAAGCGCTCGGCATTTTCTAGGGTGTTTTTGCTGCCCAATTCAATCGCTGTTACCGTGCTTGACGCTTTAGCATTTAACGAATCAATCATCTCATTAATTTGCTCCGTAGACTCCGCGGTACGTTGCGCAAGCGTTCTTACTTCGTCAGCAACTACCGCAAAGCCACGGCCCTGCTCACCCGCTCTAGCAGCCTCAATAGCCGCATTTAACGCCAATAAATTAGTTTGCTCGGAAATCCCTTTAATTACATCCAAGACATGAGAAATTGATTTAATCTCTGTCGAAAGCTCTAACACCGAGGCCACAGAGTTGGCCATTGACGCTTCTAGTTGTTCCATTTGTTTAATCGTGCTTTGCACAAACTCAACCCCTTTGTGCGTCGTTTCTTCGGTTTTAGTAGCAATATCTGCTGCATTACTGGCACTACCAGAAATATCCTGAACCGTAACCTCCATCTCATTAACGGCTGCCGCCACCGTTTGCGTACTCGATGATTGCACTTCAGCTAAATTTGCCGCACCTTGCACTTGCTCAAGCACATCTTGGGAAATACCTTTAACATGAATTGCCGACTCAGAAACCTGTTTGAACATATAATGTAACTGCTCTAAAAACAGATTAAACTTAACCGCTAAGTCTGAAATTTCATTATTATCATCAGTAGGGAGTCGTGCCGTTAAATCACCATCTTTTTCTGTTAACGCATTCACCGCTGCAGTAATGTTTTCGATTGGCCTAAATATTTGCCCTACTAACACGCGTGCTAACGCTAAACCTACAAGCGCAATAATTACACCAAAAATGATATTAGTATTAATAGCAGTATTAATTGCGCCATATAATTGCTCTTGGGGAATTTCAGCGACTAGATGCCAACCTAATGAATTTACTGGCGTACTTGAGACAACATAGTCATCACCATCAATTACTTTACTTTGAATTGCCCCATTTTTAATCGGCGCCAAGTCAACAGATTGCCCAATTTTAGTTTTATTACCATGCAACATAATCTCGCCACTACCAGAGACCAAATAAACAATGCCGCCCTCTCCTATTCTATATTCACTTATGAGATCCACCATAGAATCGAGCGAACGGCCTATTCCGGCAATTCCTTGTCGTTGCCCATCAAGCTCAATGGCATAATTAATAAATACCATCACCTCAGAGCTACCTTTATCTATGTCGAGTGCTACTTCAAATGGTCTATCCGATGCTAAAAAAGCATCAAACCAAGTATCACTACTGTCTATTTGCCTAGAAATACCTTCATCGGTGTAATAATTGCGGGAGTTTTTAGAAATAATGTATGCGTTACTGGCTTGGTTTTTATTTTTTATATGTTTGAGGTAATCAATGAATTTACCTCGGCTTTGCGCATCTTCATTATTATTCATCCATTGCTGCACAAATAAGTTTTGCGCTATTTCTTTGCCTACAACAATAGGTGTAGAAAGTTCCAGCTCTATTTGGCTTTTCACCTCACTAAGCGCTGTTGGTAAATCTACTTTGGCTAGTTTGTCTTCTGTATTTGAGCGAATACTATTTGAAAATATTAGAGTAGATATTGCTAAAGGAGCAACAACAGCCAAAATAAGACTGAGGTATACTTTTCGTTTTAATAACATAGAGCACCTAAGGGGTAACAAAGCGGTATTTTATATACTGCACACAATTAACAGTAGCGACATTAAAGGTCATAAAATAAAGATTTTTATAATAAAATCTCATAACACTTTAATAGTAGATTCAACTGTGTTTATTGCAATGTATTCAATAAAATTAATAAAAAAATCAGTGCGCTGATAAAAATACAATAGAAGTAATAGAAATGAAGTTTTATAAACTAGGAAGGTGAATTTCTATTTACTTGGAAAGCATTTAAAAGTGGTGGCCCCTCCCAGACTCGAACTGGGGACCTAACGATTATGAGTCGTGTGCTCTAACCAACTGAGCTAAGGGGCCATCTTTGTATAACTGTAAGCAGTTAATTTTTGAAGCGTTTAGCCACAGAGCGACTAAAGCGGGTTGCAGTATAAAAAGTTTTTAGGGGCTTGTCACTAGCAAAAAGCTTTATTTTAACAATCAAGGGGCTAACTGCTCAAATAGTAGGCTTTGAGGTTTTGTTAGTGATGAGTTTTGTAAAACAAATCCATCTATTAATAGCAGCCTGAGTAACTAATACACATACCTTTGGGAGCACTTAGCAACTCAGTATTAAATGTCCTGCTATGCTGCTACATTATTTTTTGGCGATAATATAAATCGCATGAATTAATCCTGGGAAATAGCCGAGCAAAGTTAGCAAAATATTTAACCAAAAATGCATCCCTAGTCCTACCTGTAAAAACACACCCAGTGGTGGTAATAAAATAGAAAAAATAATTCTAATGATATCCATAATTTAATCCTTATAATGTTAGCAAAGCAAAAAGCCCAGCAGGGCTGGGCTTTAGTATAGTGTATTATTCTGCAATAACAGTTAATTCATCAACTACCTTGCGAACATCTTCAGCGTTTTTAGCAATTTCCATCGCTAATTGCTTTTCAGCATCAGACTCAACTGTACCTTTAAGAGTTACCACACCATTATCGGTATCAACATCAATGTCTGTACCACCTACTTCAGAATCAAATAAGTAACGTGTTGTGATCACTGTAGTGATTTTAGCATCGGTTAAATCACTTTCAGTGTCGTTACCCATCATTTTAGAATCATGCTTCTTCATGTCGGTGTTTTTTACCACAGTTAGACTGTTTTCAACATCAGTTACACCATCTAGGCTTAGCACAAGTTCTTCAGCAAGCTCTTTATCTACTTCGCTGTTTACTTTACCTGTTAGCATTACCTTGCCGTTTTTTACGTCCGTGTTGATATCAAAGTTATTTAGATTGGTGTTCATAAGCAAGACTGTTTCTGCTTTCCCATCAATCCAAGCATCTTTACTTTCGTTTTCCCAACTGCTTGCCTGAGCACCCATTGCGGTTGTTCCTAATACTAGGGCTGCAATCATAGACTTATTAAATGTTTTCATAATCGTTCTCCTTTTGATTAAAGACACTTAAGCTAATGCGAGCATCGGGCCAACATTTTTTAATCTTTAATTTCAATAGGTTAATTTAAAATAGTAGATATTGGCTTAAACCTACTAAGTAAACATTTACAGACTATTGCGTAAAAGTTTCTCGAATAGCGAAACTTACTAAATAATTGTATATTTGGTTAATCTGTCGTTAATATAATAAAGAATCAAAAACCCAAAATCATAAACCACTGAATTTAAACAATTTAAAATTTGGTATAAGGCTTGCTTTGAAATAACCAGCAACCATAAAAGGATAATTTAAATGTCTGTTAAAATTGAAGACCGCCCTATTGAGCAAGTTCGTGAGCAAGTGATTGATCAGCTCATTTATAATTACAGCCATGGTGTTATTTCTGTTGAAGCATTTGAAAGGCGCTTAGACGACGCCATGGCAGCGAGTGACAATAAAGCACTTATGGATCTCGTTGAAGATTTAACCTTAAATACTGACCAGCAATATAAGGCGCAAAAGCACTCTCAGTTTGCACCTAATTATAGCGCGCAGCATGAGACTGATGAAGAGCCACTTACATTAAGAAGCATTCTTGGTTCGAGTGAACGAAGCGGCCAATGGGTAGTTCCTCAAAACATTTACATAGAAAACTACATGGGGTCAATCAATCTTGATTTTACAGATGCGATTTTTACCCACCAACATGTCACTATTCACGTTAATTGTTATTTTGGCAGCGAAGAAATATATGTGCCAGAGCACGTTAATGTAGTTTCTAAAATGTTTTGTATTTTAGGCAGTTTTGAAAATAAAACAGTGTCACTTAATAAACGCCAAGGGCCAACGATTCACATTGAAGGAAAAACTGTTTTAGGCTCTGTGGAAGTTAAAGTTAAACGCACTATTAAAGAAAAATTTATTAGCTTTGCAAATGATCTAAAAACTCAACTTGGCATGAATGGTAAACATTATTAAATATGCTAAACATTGAATGAAGCCAAAACAGTTGGCTTCATTCATATTATAAGTCGTTATTTCGCTCACTAGGTACATCACTCATGTACTCTACAAACTCAACTTCAAACCCTGCGGGATCAATATAATAAATGTTTTTTCTAAATGGATTTACAGCACCTTCTTTACTTATTGCAAAGCCCGCATGTTTTAGGCGCGCTATTACTGCATTTAAGTTATTGGTTACATAGGCAAAGTGTGCCAAACCAATTTGATGTCCTGATAGGTCGCGGTTTTCCCCTTCCCCATGATCGCTTATAGCAATATATTGCTCGTTATCACCAAAATGTATCCAGCGCCTTGCTTTACCATACCAGGTTCCTTCTCCCTCACTTCTAATTGACCAATAGGGAAACGCTGCTTGGTAAAACTTAAGCATAGCATTTATGTCACTAACAACTAAATTTACGTGTTCTAATTTCATAACTTTCTTCCTATTAATTGAATATAGAACATCATAAAACCTTAAGTTAACTTTAGGTAAAGCGCTAATTTACAAATTTATTGTCTGTTTTTATTCCGATAAATATATTGAAAGATCATGCCTGTACAAAAAACACTCACAAGTATTTAGGCTTTATGGTTTACTTTATGGCAAAAACCGCTAAAATACGCCGGCTTAAATATATAAACGTTCTTTTACAACCCAAAGGTAATACCATGCATCCAATGTTAAACATTGCGGTTCGCGCTGCGCGTAACGCAGGCAAGCTTATTCTTCGTGCAAGTGAAGACTTATCAAAAGTTGAAGTGCAACAAAAAGGCACTAATGATTTAGTTACGAACATTGATAAAGAAGCCGAAGCCGTAATTCGTGACACTATTTTACGTTCTTACCCTGATCACTGCATCGTTGGTGAAGAGTTAGGCGAACACAAAGGTAAGGATGCTGATTACCAATGGATTGTTGACCCACTTGATGGCACAACTAACTTCATCAAGGGTATCCCTCATTTCGCAGTATCTATTGCACTTAAAGTTAAAGGTCGTTTAGACCAAGCCGTAATTTACGATCCAATTCGAGGCGAACTTTTCACCGCTTCTCGTGGTCAAGGCGCACAGTTAAACAGCAAACGTTTACGTGTATCTAAAACGGTTGAACTTGCCGGTTCTGTTCTTGCAACAGGTTTCCCTTTCAAACAAAAACACCACTTAGATGCCTATTCTGAAGCGTTTAAAGCATTATTCGTACATACCGCTGATATTCGTCGTGCAGGCTCTGCAGCACTTGATATGGCGTATGTTGCAGCGGGTCGTGTTGATGGTTTCTTTGAAATTGGTTTAAAACCGTGGGATACAGCAGCAGGCGAGCTATTAGTTAAAGAAGCTGGCGGCATGGTTGTTGATTTTGCTGGCGGTAATAACTACAACGTGAGCGGTAACGTTATTTGTGGTGCACCTAAGCTAACACAAGCGATTGTTCGTGAAATGCGCCCAGTATTATCTGAGTCGTTATTACGTTAATCGTAATACCGCACTAAAAAAAGGAGCCGAGGCTCCTTTTTTGCTTTTTGTTAGCCACTTTTTTTACTATTGGATAAACGCACAACAGCGGGTGCAGGCCTTCTTCGATTACAAATAAATAAGTAGCTGTGACGATAACGTTTTGCTTCTTTTTTAGCATCTGTGGCTAATGCCGCTACTTGATGGCTATTTTTACACTGCTGCAGATCCGGCTCAACTAAACCTATCGATAATGTAAGTAGAGGTACAAACTGCTTTTCGCCCTCTCGATTAGTTGCCCAATACCCTTTTCCAGCAATATGCTCTGGCGTAAAAAATACGCGTGACTGCAATTCAAATTGCGTGATAATGGTATTACAAACCTCCACCGCATCTTTTTTTTCAAACACCACCATAAAGTCATCGCCACCAATATGCCCGACAAAGTTAGCGCTGTGCGCACACGCTTTTACAGTCACATCGGCCAGAAGTTTTATCACGCTGTCCCCACTGGCATAACCATACAGATCGTTAAATTGTTTAAAATGATTTAAATCGATATAAGCTAGTGAAAATGGCTGTTTATGTTGCAGACGCTGCTCTATTACTTCACTAATTGCCACATTACCCGGTAACATGGTTAGAGGGTTAGCATGTTGGGCGTGGCGGATTTTTTCAGCGGTAATGTGCTTTAATATGTCCCTTAGCGGTGCCAAACCTAAATATTTATTATTACTTGTGATAACAATATGGCGACGAATATCAAAGTCTTGCTCTGTTATTTGCTGAGAGACAATATCAAGCATTTGATTTTCATCAACCACCAAAGGCTGTTTATCCATTAACTCAGTGACTTCACATTTATCATAAAGTGCATGCCCGTATGGCGCGGCAAACACTTCTGTTAGCTGATCTTTGTGTAACAGCCCTATTGGCTGCTGATTGCTATTTAAAACGGGTAAGCTAATTATGCGCTTGTCTTGCTCAAAAAGCGCATGAGCCTCTTTACAACGCGTGTGACTGCTAATGGCAGGCTGAGCAACAGCAAGCACCCCGATAGCCATTGATTGTTCAAACTTTGACCCTGCTTGAGTCGATGTAAATGCTTGTAACTGCTTACAGTTATAGTCATAGCTTGGTTGTTGGCTGGGTCTTTCTAACAAAAATCCCTGAACATGACTTATGCCTATACTTTTAACTAAATCGAGTTCTTCAGTACGCTCAATTCCCTCTGCAATCACCGCTGTATTTGTTGCCCGTGCTAACACCACAATTGATTTTAGAAATTCTTTTTTAACTTCGCTTTGATCGCAATGATCAATAAAGTAACGATCAATTTTTACAATATCTGGGCATAACTGCGACCATTGCTTTAGACCGGAATAACCTGCACCAAGATCGTCAATAGCAATAGTAAAGCCTAGCTCTCGATAATGAGCAATGGTTTTTAACAGTAAAAAGCCATCATCTACTTTTTCTTGTTCGGTGACTTCAATCACCACACGATTAGCCGCAAGACCAAACTGTTCAATTAAATGTAAGGTTTCGCCTTTAGGGTGGCTCGGATCGAGTAGAATTTTTGGGCTGACATTTAAAAATAACTTCCCTTGTAGATTTAGTTTTACAAAGTTTTCTATGGCGCGAGAACGGCATAAAAGCTCAAGCTCTGAAATTAATTGATATTTATGAGCCGTTTCGAATAGCTTATTTGGCATCGCTAATGGGCTATTTTTAGGGCCTCGACTCAGCGCTTCATACCCAATAATAGATTGCTTAGTTATATCAAAAATAGGTTGGAACAAGGTTGTTATTGCCCCTTGTTGTAAGATTGACTCTAAGGCTTTACGTTGCTCAGTCACTACTAGCTCTGATCAAAATTAAATAAGAGTGATAAAATATCAAGCTCGTATGACAATTATATGTCTTACACGCTAAGCAATAAAAAACCGCTCACAAGGAGCGGTTTTTTAAAAAGGATAATTTAATCTCAATTAAGGCATTGAGTCTAAATCGGCACCTTCTTTTTCAATCACCTCTGGTATTAAATCTTCTTTACTTACGCCCATGGCAATAGCCACCGAGCTGGCAACGTAAACTGAAGAATAAGTACCAATAAATACACCAAATAATAGTGCGGTAGCAAAGCCATGAATAGTTTGGCCGCCCCATACAAAGAGTGCAATCAATACTAAAATAGTGGTAATTGATGTAACTAAAGTACGATTAAGTGTTTGCGTAAGTGACAGGTCAATAATTTCAATGGTGTCGTCAATACGTACTTTACGGAAATTTTCACGGATACGGTCTGATACAACAATGGTATCGTTTAGTGAGTAACCTATCACAGCGAGTATTGCAGCCAAAATAGTTAGGTCAAACTCTAAACCAAGCACCGAGAATAAACCAATCGTAATGATTACATCGTGTAATAGTGCACCCACCGCACCTACAGCAAAGCGCCATTCAAAGCGAAATGCCACGTAAATTAAGATACATATAAGCGCAGTTAACATGGCAAGGCCACCCTGCTCTTTTAAGTCTTCACCTACGCTTGGGCCTACAAACTCAATACGGCGCATTACTACGCTATCATCAGCTTGTTTAAGGGCAGCAATTACTTGGTTACCAATCACTTCTGCTTTTACATCATCACCACGAGGGGCTAAACGGACCAGTATTTCTTGGCTTGAGCCAAAAAGCTGTACCGATGCATCAGCAAAGTCGTTTTCAGCCAGTACATTACGTACTTTTTTCAGATCGGCAGGTTGTGAAAAACCTACCTCAACTGCTGTACCGCCGGTAAAATCTAAACCGAAATTTAAGCCTTTAACAAAAAGTGACGCCAGCGACGCTATGATTAATAACGTAGAAAAGCCCATTGCCACTTTTCGAAGAGACATGAAACGAAGGGTTTTTCCGCCCAATCTTAAAATTTGCATGTCTGCTCCTTAAATTGAAAGTTTATCAACACGTTTACCACCAATAAATAGGTTGATCACCGCACGGGTACCTACAATTGCTGTAAACATTGAGGTTAAAATACCAATTGCTAGGGTTACCGCAAAGCCTGCAACAGGACCGGTACCAACAGCAAACAAGATAATCGCCGCAATTAATGTGGTGATATTGGCATCAAAAATAGTACTAAAGGCGCTATCGTAACCAAAATGAACCGCTTGTTGAGGGCTGCGGCCATCAGCGAGCTCTTCACGAATACGCTCAAATATAAGTACGTTCGCATCAACAGCCATACCAACGGTTAGTACAATACCTGCGATACCCGGCAGGGTAAGCGTTGCACCTGGAATTAACGACATTACACCAATAATAAGTACTAAGTTGGCAGCCAGTGCGATATTCGCAACAAGACCAAAACCTTTGTAGTAAATAAGCATAAAGGCCAGTACAAACGCAAAACCTAAGGCTACAGCGGTCATACCTGCTTCAATGTTTTCTTGACCTAGGCTTGGCCCAACCGTACGTTCTTCTACTATTTGAATAGGCGCAACCAGTGCACCCGCGCGAAGTAGTAAACTTAAGTTATGTGCTTCAGCGGGGTTATCAATACCAGTAATACGGAATGAACGGTCAAGACGCGCTTGAATGGTTGCTACGTTAATCACTTCTTCCACTTTAATCGGTGGAAGTGCTTTACCTTCGCTATCTTTTTTACCAGATGGCTTGTACTCAATAAATACGGTAGCCATACGTTTACCAATAGCACGTTTGGTGAAGGCATTCATTTTTGCCCCACCTTTACTATCGAGTTTAATGCTTACTTGTGGACGCTGGTACTCATCTGCACCTGACTGCGCGCCAGTAATATGGCTACCTTCAAGAATAATGCGCTTTTTTAGTACCACAGGATAACCATCACGGCTCATGATCATTTCAGTACCCGGTGGGATACGACCTTGAGCAGCGGCGCTTATGTCAGCATTTTCGTCAACTTCACGAAACTCAAGCGTGGCCGTAGCACCTAAAATCTCTTTAGCGCGAGCGGTATCTTGAATCCCTGGTAATTGCACAATAATACGTTCAGCACCTTGGCGCTGTACGTTTGGCTCTGCAACCCCAATTTGGTTGATACGGTTACGAATAATCGTTTCGTTTTGCTTGATGGCATAGTCACGAATTTCTTTTAGCTTTAGCTCACTCATAGTGGCAAAGAATGCGTTATCGTTACTGCTATCATCAATGTAAACGTTTAATGGGTAACGGCTTTCTAAAAAGCGCTCTGCGGCTTCTTTGTCTTCTTCGTTACGCATTTCTACACGCATACGCTCTGAGCCTGCTACACGGCGCACACTACGATAACGTAGTTTTTCTTCGCGCAGGTCGCTACGAAAATCTTGCTCCATTTGCTCAAGCTGATTATCAACCGCAGTGACCATATCGATTTCCATGGTGAAATGTACACCACCACTTAAATCTAGGCCTAACTTCATTGGGTTACCGCCAAGCGACTTTAACCAAGCCGGTTGTGCCGGTGCCATATTGATAGCTGAGATATAATCGTCACTAAGCGAGTTACGCAATAAGTCTTGCGCTTTTAGTTGGTCTTCAACGTTTTTAAAACGAACAAGAATTTGCCCGTCTTCGAGTTTCGTCGATTTAGCGCTGACGTTATCTTTTTTGAGGATTGCGTTTACTTTGTCTACAACACTGAGGTCGACATCGGTGCCTTTAGCGCCAGAAACTTGTATGGCCGGATCGCGGCCATACAAGTTTGGTGAAGCATATAAAAGGCCAATGGCTAACACAGCTAAAACAAGTAAATACTTCCAAATTGGAAACTTGTTTAACACGGGGCCGTCCTTATTATTTTTATAGCGACTTCATTGTGCCTTTAGGCAGTACAGCAGATACTGCTGATTTTTGTACAGTTACTTCTGCTTGCTCATTTAATGAGATCACGATGAAGTCTTTATCTTCAGCAATTTTTACGATTTTACCCACTAAACCACCTTGGGTTAGCACTTCATCGCCTTTTGCCATCGCGCTCATTAAGCTTTTATGCTCTTTTACGCGCTTTGCTTGCGGGCGGTAAATTAAAA
Source organism: Pseudoalteromonas tetraodonis (assembly GCF_002310835.1). Classification (NCBI taxonomy): domain Bacteria; kingdom Pseudomonadati; phylum Pseudomonadota; class Gammaproteobacteria; order Alteromonadales; family Pseudoalteromonadaceae; genus Pseudoalteromonas; species Pseudoalteromonas tetraodonis. The sequence goes on from NZ_CP011041.1 coordinate 3,040,549, forward strand.
AGTAAAAAACCAAACCAAAAATCGCTAACATAATTAGCATTTCCATACCGCCGCCTGCTGCAGGTGCACCAGCGCTTGCATGTGCGTTTGAAATAAATAAACTCATAATACTTCCTCTTTAATTTTTAAATTTTAATTTGTTGTATCAGCTAGCTCTGGCACTTCTTGGCCTCGGCGAGCGTAAAAATCGTGTACAAATGTCTCTAGTTGACCTTCGCTAATAGCATTACGCAAACCTTCCATAACACGTTGATAGTATCGTAAGTTATGGATAGTGTTTAGTCGTGCGCCAAGAATTTCGTTACATTTGTCTAAATGATGCAAATAAGCACGCGAATAATTGTTACAGGTATGGCAATCACACTCTGGATCAAGTGGGCCAGTATCTGTTTTATGCACTGCGTTACGGATTTTTATGATGCCAGTAGTAATAAATAAGTGACCGTTACGTGCATTGCGCGTTGGCATTACACAGTCAAACATATCTATACCACGGCGAACCGATTCAACTAGGTCTTCTGGCTTGCCAACACCCATTAGGTAACGCGGTTTGTTTTCTGGCATTTTATAAGCACAATGATCAAGAATATTAATCATTTCATGTTTAGGCTCACCCACCGATAAACCACCGAGTGCATAACCATCAAAACCAATCTCTTCAAGGCCTGCTTGTGATTGTGCACGAAGCTCAGGATACATACCGCCTTGAATAATACCAAACAATGCTGATGGGTTGTCGCCATGCCCTTCTTTTGAACGCTTAGCCCAACGAAGAGAAAGCTCCATAGAGTCTTTGGCTTCTTTTTCTGTGGCAGGGTACGGCGTACATTCGTCAAATATCATCACGATATCTGAGCCAAGATCACGCTGCACTTCCATTGACTTTTCTGGCGACATCATAATTTGGTCACCATTTACAGGCGATTGGAACATCACGCCTTCTTCAGTGATTTTACGCATTGCACCAAGGCTAAATACTTGGAAACCGCCTGAGTCAGTTAAAATTGGGAAGTCCCAATTCATAAAGTCGTGTAAATCACCATGCTGTTTAATGATTTCAGTACCAGGGCGCAACATTAAGTGAAATGTATTGCCCAAACAAATTTGTGCACCCGTTGCTTTTACTTCATCAGGTGTCATACCCTTAACCGTGCCGTAAGTACCTACAGGCATAAACGCCGGTGTTTCTATTACACCTCGGTCAAAAATCAAGCGGCCGCGGCGCGCTTTACCATCAGTGCAGTCTAATTCAAATTTCATAATATCCTCTGTGTCGGAAAAACAGTCCAACAAGCTATAATTTAACCGCTCGATTCTACCCTTTTTACCACCCTATTACTATTAGCAGTGAGAAATTCACTGTGCTTAGGAGTAAATAAAAACCGATGACGCTGTAAATTATTTCCGGGTCAAAAACATCGCATCGCCATAGCTAAAAAAGCGATACTGTTGTTCAATCGCCGTATTGTAAGCGCCCATAATGTTGTCTTGCCCTGCAAAGGCACTAACTAACATGATCAGAGTTGATTCGGGTAAATGGAAGTTAGTTACCATGGCATCAACAACGTTAAATTGATAACCCGGAAAAATAAAGATATCGGTATCGCCAAAGTAAGTATCTAGCTTGCCACCATGTATTTTTGCTGCAGACTCAAGTGAGCGTACTGAAGTTGTACCTATAGCAATCACTCGCCCGCCTTTGGCTTTGGTGCTTGCAACCGCATCAACCACATCTTGTGGCACTTCAATATATTCAGAGTGCATGATGTGCTCATCAACACTCTCAACTCTTACAGGCTGAAAGGTGCCAGCACCAACGTGCAAGGTTACAAACGCCATTTGCACGCCTTTATCTTTGAGCGCAGCCATGAGTTTATCGTCAAAATGAAGACCTGCCGTAGGTGCAGCAACAGCGCCTGGCTTTTCGCCATATACCGTTTGGTAACGCTCACGGTCGGCTTCGTTATCTGGGCGGTCAATATAAGGAGGAAGCGGCATGTGGCCCACATCATTTAAAATATCGAGCACATTTTCACTGCGGTCAAACTCAAGCTCAAATAAGGTATCATGGCGTGCCACCATAATAGCTTTTGCTTTGCCCTCTAAAATGAGTACATTACCTGGCTTTGGGGATTTACTCGCACGAATATGCGCAAGTACGCGGTGTTCGTCTAATACGCGTTCAACGAGTACCTCAACTTTACCACCAGACTCTTTTTGACCAAACATACGCGCAGGTATAACCTTGGTATTATTAAAAACCAGTAAATCGTTTTCGTTTACAAGCTCAAGTATGTCACTAAATATTTTATGCTCAATCTCACCAGTTGGCCCGTTTAGGCTCAATAAACGGCTACTCGTTCTATCTGCTTTAGGAAAACGAGCAATTAATTCATCAGGTAAGTCAAAGCTAAAATCAGCTACGCGCATTGTTAGAATTCCACATCATTTAAAATCGCGCCAAGTGTATACCCAAACCACCTCAAAATGCGAGTTTCAGTTGGAATTAAAAGCGATTTAGGCAAGGCATTGATTGCAAATAATAGTGGTTCTATTATTAATATCAATAACGCAGTATAAATCGCTTTTAAACCAACCCGTGGGCGTTTCACAGGGGCATACTCTCATCGTTGCTACTTCTTGAAAGGGATTACCATTACTGCAAAGTATCGCCTTGATATTAAGCCCCTGTGAAGCGCTGAATTCTGCATTTTGAGGTGGTTTGGGTATATTTAAACCAACTCAAAATGCGAGTTTCAGTTGGAATTAAAAGCGATTTAGGCAAGGCATTGATTGCAAATAATAGTGGTTCTATTATTAATATCAATAACGCAGTATAAATCGCTTTTAAACCAACCCGTGGGCGTTTCACAGGGGCATACTCTCATCGTTGCTACTTCTTGAAAGGGATTACCATTACTGCAAAGTATCGCCTTGATATTAAGCCCCTGTGAAGCGCTGAATTCTGCATTTTGAGGTGGTTTGGGTATTTAACTATTACTAATGAAGCTCAAGATAACTCCTATATTCTCCCTAATTAGCCACCAATGAACTACATTTAAAATAGCGGTTAAATACGCTTGTTCTTATCGCTAAATATCATTACTCTTACTGTTTTATGATCTGCATCTCTCGGAGTGGTACCTACGTGGCAAAACAGCTTAAATTGCTAATATTGAATGCAAGTAATGATGAGCGCCAGACTATTCGTGCCACGTTAGAGAGGCTTAATGTGTTTGAGTTCATTGAAGCATCAGACAGCCAAGACGCCCTAAAAATATTAAAAAATCAAAGCGTAAATATAATCATAACCGGCTTAGATGTAGGTAAAATTGATGGTTGGCGGTTTTCCCGTATGATCCGCTCTGGATTACTAAACACGCCTAAAAACACGCCTATTTTGCTAATTCCGCCCATTTATTGTGAGCGAATCGCCGAGACTACTGCACGAAGTTATGGCATAGATGCGGTACTGCCTTTTGAGCGCCAAGATATTCTGCCGCAAATACTCGCAAATGTGTTGTCGAGCCATTTAGAAAAAAGTAGTCGCTTAAACCTGTTGTTATTAGAACCCTTTGCCAGCAGGGCAAATGATATGAGTGAGCAATTAAAACTTAACTTTGCTATCACCCATGTCACAACTGAAAAAGCGGCGCTAAGTGCTTATAATCAGCAGCCTTTTGCTATCGTGCTACTGGATGCCACAGCGGCACAAGCAGAAAGCTCAAATCAATTAGTCGAAAAAATTCTGCAGCATAACCCTCAGCAAGCCATTGTTACTATTATTGATAAAAACGATGCCGATTACGCAGAGCAGTTATTACTTTCAGGCGTTACCGACTTTATTCGCGCCCCTTACGACCCCTCATTTTTAAATAAAGTCTGTGACCACGCAGCTCGTCGTGAAGACTTTATGGTCAGCTATGCTGAATTTGCCAATAAAGTGCAGCAATTAAGTATTAGTGAAGTAAAGTATCGCGACCTGTTTTCAGCACATCAACGTATTTTATTGCACCTAAATACCGTGGTGCTTGAGCTAGACCAGCAAGGCAATATTCGCTTTATAAACCCTGCATGGGAGTCTTTGAGTGGTTTTGGGGTTAAATCGACCTTGAAACAGCCATTAACTGCATTTTGTACCAAAGAGTATAAACAGTCATTACAATCCACTATTGATGACATTTTACAAGGTGGCGCAAATAAACAAAAAATAGAAGTTAAACTGCAACAAAAAAATGGCAATTCGGTGTGGGTTGAATGCCGCCTCCAGCTAATAAAAAATAGCAGTAATAACGCGACCATTACCGCCACACTCGATAATATTCATGAGCGTAAGCAAGCTGAGCTTCAATTACGCCATTTAGCATTGCATGACACGTTAACCGGCCTACATAATCGTTATTACTTCGACCAACAACTTAACTATATTTGTCAAAGCGAAAATACCTATGCAAATATTGAGCATGCGCTTATTTATATCGATCTTGATCACTTTAAAATAATCAACGGCAGTAAAGGCCACCAACAAGGCGATATTGTTTTAAAAGAAGTGGCACAACTGTTTATTGCCAATATTAGTAATGAGCACCTGATCTGCCGTGTGGGTGGCGATGAGTTTGCGGTAATCCTTAAAAACACCAATTTATTAGACGCACATTTAATTGCAGAGGGGATTTGTAGTGCCATTGAAGGCAACCAATTTAAGTCAGAAGATCAAGTGTATTCAATTAGCTGCTCTATTGGCTTAACACAAATTACCGCTGATAACTGCGACCCAAATGAATGTTTAAAGCAATCAGATATTGCGTTATATATTGCTAAAAATTTAGGCCGTAACTTAGTACATTGTTATTCAAAACAAGATGGTGAAAACAATGCGCTGCAAACGGGCTTAGAATGGGGCCATGGCGTACGCCAAGCTCTACAACAAGACAGTATAGAACTTCATTATCAACCCATTTGGGATTTTAAAACTAATCAGGTTGCTTACTTTGAAGTACTACTGAGATTAAAGCTCGACGACGAACTTATTTACCCAAATCAGTTTATTCCCTCATTGGAAATGCTTAACGACACCTTTTTAATGGATCAATGTGTTATTCGTAACAGTATTGCGAGTGTTGCTGCGCACCCAGAGCTTCTTCAGGTTGCAATAAATTTATCGGCACAGTCATTTTTAGATGAGCGTTTACTGCCGTTAATAGAGTCGAGCCTCGAAAAATACCAAGTGTCTCCGTCAAAAATTATTTTTGAAATAACCGAATCGGCTAGCATTAATAATTTGGCTGCCACTCGTAAAATGATTGAACGGTTAAATAATTTAGGCTGCCACTTTTCGATTGATGACTTTGGTACCGGATTTAGTACCTTTAATTATCTTAAACAATTACCAGCCCAACATGTGAAAATTGACGGCTCATTTGTCCGCGATATGCTTAACGACTCCATTGATTTAGCGCTAGTAAAAGCTATAAACGACATCAGTCGGTCACTAGATAAGCGCTCTGTGGCTGAATATGTGGAAACCGCTGAAGTATTTTTTGCACTCAAAGAAATAGGCGTAGACTACGGGCAAGGCTATTTTATTGCTCGCCCTGTCCCTATCGACAAGGTACTGATTGAATTAGAAAAAATAAAGAACAACCCTATTTTTTATCAAGATACCCTCACATCACTATAAACATTAATAAACAAATTTAAGCAATTTATTACTACCAAAATTGCCCATCTAACCTATACTTTGCTTATCGGCAGCACAATGTCATGAAAATTAAGTGATTACCTTGATTTTACATGACATCTTTATTTCTTATCGTCTAGATGTCTATACTCTTAAAGATGGACATTTGGTCATAAGGAGGATGTTTATGACGCAACTAATCACGTTATTATTGTTTATACACTTTGCTATTGCGCTTCAATGTTACAAGTATGCCCAGATTAAAGGCTACCCTGTAAAAACCTTTACAGTGCTTGGACTGGTGCCTTACTTCAATGTTGTTGTGTGGGTTTACTTATTGTTTTTACCGCCTCTAGAGAGCTACCATGGCCAGCACAAGCAGCCACTTTAATTCCCTGTGTTATTGAGCGTATTATCTCTAATACGCTTTTTTTTACGTTACTTAAAATCAACACTGCACTGCTTTTTCAAAAAGACCTCTAACTGTTGGCTAAACAATTTAAAGTCACGAATCCGCCCCGTTGTTTTGCGCCACAGTACACCAATATCACGATAGGCATCACCTTGTGATGGCGTAGCAAGCATGTTTTTGTTTTCTAAAATACCCGCGTTAATCGCCATTTGCGGTAAAAAAGTCACGCCAAGTTTGTACTCAACCATACTCAATAAAGTATGTAAGCTAGCTGCCTCAAAGGGATTTATACAGCTAGAGCGGTTTAAATGGCACGCACTGAGCGCATGCCCAGTCATACAGTGCTCTCGCTCAAGTAAAAATACACTCGCTTCTGGTAGTAAATTAAAGTCTTCAATGCCTTTAGCTGGTGTGTAGTCTTTATGGTGCACTAAGCTAAAATGATCTTGTGCAAGTACTTGTGTATGAAATTTATCGGTTTCGTAGGGCAGCGCTAATAGTGCCAAGTCAATTTGCCCATGCTCTAACTTATCAAGTAGCTTGTCGCTGGTATCCTCCACTAAAACTAACTCTAAGTCAGCAAACGTTTGCTGACAAAAGTGATAAAGAGGCGCTGCAATAAAGCTCGCAATCGTGGGAATAACACCTACCGTTAATGTGCCGCTAAGCGGCGTTAAAAAGCTTTTGGTAAGCTCTTTTAAGCTAATAGTGTCGTTAATGATTTTTCTTGAACGCTCAACAACCTCTTCACCAATGGTGGTAAACATAAGGCTGCGATTTTCTCGTTCTATAAGCTGACACCCTAAGGTCTCTTCTAAGTTTTGAATTGCGGTGCTCAGCGTTGACTGGCCAATAAAGCAGGCACTTGCTGCGCGGCCAAAATGTTGATGCTGATGCACAGCTAATAAATACTGTAGCTGCTTTATACTAGGGAGATTGGTCATTTTTCTTTCCACAAATAAAAAGACCCCAACACCAAGGGCGTTGAGATCTTTTCAAGCTAAAAGTCTTTTAAGTACTTTTTATTAAACCCCAAAAGCGGTTCTTAGTACGTAGAAAATAACAATAGCAAGGGCAGCACCAACTGGCAATGTAATTACCCAAGAAACTACAATATTTCTTATTACACCCATATTAAGTGCGGCAATACCACGTGCCATACCTACACCCAACACGGCACCCACTAGGGTTTGTGTGGTTGAGATAGGTAAGCCTGTGCCCGATGCAATAACAACGGTAGATGCAGCAGCTAATTCAGCAGCAAAACCACGGCTTGGTGTTAAATGTGTAATTCCTTCACCAATGGTTTTAATTACTTTTTTGCCTAAAATAGCAAGACCGGCAACAATACCTAAACCACCCAGTGGTAATATCCACCAAGCAATAGCCGCTTTCTTCGCGATTTCACCATTATTTTCAACAATGTTTACAACAGCAGCTAGTGGTCCAATTGCATTAGCAACATCATTAGAACCATGAGCAAATGCCATACAACAGGCTGTTAGCACCATAAGTACTGCAAACACTTTTTCTACATTGTTAAACTGCATTTCTCTATCCGCTTTAGGATCGATATTTAAACGAGAAATCGCAATTTTACCAATAACAGCAACTAGTACCGCTATACCTATAGAAATAGCAAAACCTTCAAAGGTACCTAAATTAATACCAATGTGCTTTAAGCCTTTTTTAATGGTCACAAGTGCCATAATAAAGCCAGCTAAACCCATGTATATTGGTACAAAGCGCTTGGCATTTTTAAGTGGAGCGTCTGTATCAAATATCAGCTTTTGCGCACTCATAAATATTAAGTACGCTATAAAACCTGATATCGCCGGCGTTACAATCCAGCTACCTACGATACCGGCAACCTTACCCCATTGAATAGCCTCTGTGCCTACTGCAACCAGAGCAAAGCCAATAATAGCGCCAATGATTGAATGAGTCGTCGATACCGGCCAGCCTAAAAACGAGGCCATTAATAACCAACTGCCCGCGGCAAATAAAGAGGCGATCATACCTAAAATCATCAATTCAGGAATGTCGGCAAATGGGGCCGCATCAATAATCCCTTTACGAATTGTTGATGTTACTTCACCACCGGCTAAATAAGCACCTGCAAACTCAAAAATCATCGCGATAAAAATCGCTTGTTTAATGGTAAGTGCTTTTGAACCTACTGATGTACCCATCGCGTTGGCAACGTCATTTGCGCCAATACCATAAGCCATAAAAAAGCCGACTGCTGCGGCAATTAAAATTAATACCGTGCCGTAAGATGCAATGATATCCATTGTGTAACCTTAATCTTTCGTGTTTGAACTGATTTTAAATTAACGAGCTAACATCAGCTCAAGACGTGATCCTACGCGCTCTGCAATATCTGCAAGCTCGCCAACCCATTCAATGATTTTGTATAAAAACATTACATCTACTGGATTTAGCTCACTTTCTACTTTACGTAGTTGGCGGCGTATTCTAATTTGCATTTCATCCGTGTCTTGTTCTATGGCATCCAATTCTACGAGCATTTTTTCAACCAGAGTAACTTCTCTGCCTTTAAAGCCCGTTTCTAACAATTCTTCTAATTCATTAATCGCTTTAGATGCTTGTTTTGTTGCATCAACACAACGAGTTACATACGCCAAAAAGTCTTCTTGAATCTCTTTTGGTATGATCATCTCACGACCAATTACACGCCCAGCAATGTCTTTTGCCTTATTAGCAATTTTGTCTTGTTGGGTTACTAATTCGAGAAGGTCTGTACGCTCTACCGGCATGAATAATCCGCCAGGTAGTTGTAAGCGTATAGTTCTTTTCATTTCATCGGCTTCACGTTCTAAATTACGAATAGTTAAACGTAGCTCTTCAGCTTGTTGCCATTCTTCTTTAAAAACATGATTAAAAAAAGGTATCAAACTTTCGCTTGCTTGATGCGCTTTTCTGATGTGTTCTTCTATTGGTTTTATAGGTGATTTTGCAAAAACACCTAAAAAATTTGTTGGCATAACTGACCCTTTAATCAATTCAATATGCTGTTCAGCGTGAATTTTACAGCATTAAGCTAGATTGTGAACGCTTTTTCTCATTCAATTATTTACAAAAAATAAAAAAGGCAGTGTATTACTGCCTTTCTTATTTTCTAGTTATTCGTATCACTACAGTGATTTTTCAATATCTTCTTGAGATGTATGACGAATATCTTTACCGTTTACAAAATAAATGACATATTCAGCGATGTTTTGACAACGATCACCGATACGCTCTAATGAGCGAACAGACCATACTAAATCCATAATTTTTGGAATTGAGCGCGGATCTTCCATCATGTACGTCATTATTTGACGGGTGATAGCTTCATACTCTCTATCTACTTTAGCATCCTCTTTATGCACTTCAAATGCACGTTGCACATCCATACGTGCAAATGCATCTAAAACGTCATGCAGCATTTTAGATACTTGGCGACCCATATTTTCAATATTTACTAATAAATCTTGTTGATCCTTAGTAAATGAGTCTAGTGCAACTTTAGCAATTCGCTTAGCTTCATCACCAATTCGCTCTAAATCAGCAATGGTTTTTGCTATTGCAATTACTAAACGTAAATCACTGGCTGCCGGTTGGCGCTTAGCAATAATACGGGTGCAATCTTCATCAATACTGACTTCCATTGCATTAACTTTGTAGTCGTTTTCACGTACTTTTTGTGCCAATACCGCATCGTTTTTGCTAACTGCATCAAGCGCGCTATTAAGTTGTTGCTCAACCAACCCACCCATACTCAGTACATGGTTTCGCACATCTTCTAACTCTTGGTTAAAACGACCAGAAATATGTTTATTAATGTTGTGTTCCATAATGACCTTCTTTAATAATTCATTGTTTTAGCGTTTTAACCCGACTAGCCGTAGCGTCCGGTAATATAATCTTCAGTTTTTTTCTTCGTTGGTGTGGTAAATAAGGTATTGGTATCTGAATACTCAATGAGCTCACCCATATACATAAACGCGGTTTGATCAGATACCCGCGCTGCTTGTTGCATGTTATGAGTAACAATAACCACAGTAAATTTATTCTTTAAATCATTAATTAGTTCTTCAATCACTAGAGTTGAAATCGGGTCGAGTGCTGATGTTGGTTCATCAAGTAATAATACTTCTGGCTCTATCGCAATTGAGCGAGCAATAACTAAACGCTGCTGCTGACCGCCCGATAAACCGAATGCGCTATCGTGAAGTCTGTCTTTTACTTCATCCCATAATGCCGCACCACGTAGCGATTGCTCTACCACTTCATCAAGCTTACGCTTTTCTTTGATCCCTTGCAGGCGAAGACCGTAAACCACATTCTCGTAGATTGATTTAGGAAACGGGTTTGGACGCTGAAACACCATGCCAACATTACGACGAAGCGCAGCAACATCTACGCTTTTGTCGTAAATATTTTGCCCGTGCAGCATTATTTCGCCTTCTATGCGACAAATATCAACCAAGTCATTCATACGGTTAATACAACGCAGCAAAGTTGACTTACCACAACCCGACGGACCGATAAATGCCGTTACTTGGCCTTTCGGAATGTTCATATTTACTTTACTCAGTGCTTGTTTATCACCGTAGTAAAGGTCGAGATCTTTAATTTCTAGCGCTTTTTGTTCGTCTGTTAAATTATTTAAATCTAACTTCAAGCTTGGCTTTGCTTGGTTTACTTTTGGAGCGACTGTAATCATGTTTGTTACCTATACTAAATTAATGCTCAAGCGATCTGAATTTTTCACGTAAATGGTTGCGTATACCAATGGCGGTGATGTTAAGGGTAATAATAACCGACACTAACAAAAAGGCCGTTGCATATACCAGCGGACGCGCCGCTTCAACGTTAGGGCTTTGAAAGCCAACATCGTAAATATGAAAACCTAAGTGCATGAACTTTCTATCTAAGTGTATGTAAGGGAAGTTACCATCAAGCGGCAACGTTGGTGCCATTTTTACCACACCCACCAGCATAAGCGGTGCAACTTCACCCGCAGCACGAGCAACCGCTAAAATTAACCCCGTCATAATAGCAGGACTGGCCATAGGAATAATGATTCGCCATAACGTTTCTACCTTAGTCGCGCCCAGTGCTAATGAACCATCACGTACTGTGCTTGGAATACGAGATAAACCTTCCTCGGTTGACACAATTACCACAGGCAGAGTTAATATAGCCAAGGTGAGTGCCGACCACATCACACCGGGTGTACCAAATACAGGCGTAGGCGATGATTCTGGGTAAAATAGTTGGTCAACACTGCCACCTACCATATACACAAAGAAACCTAGACCGAATACACCATATACAATTGACGGAACACCCGCTAAGTTAATAACCGCAATACGGATCATTTTAGTAATTGCGTTTTTAGCTGCATATTCATGCAAATAAATAGCGGCAACCACACCAAATGGCGTCACAATCACAGCCATTAACATCACCATGAATACCGTACCAAAGATAGCAGGAAATACACCGCCTTCGGTATTGGCTTCACGTGGGTCATCTGAAACAAACTTGCCTAACTGCACAAAGTAATGGCCTAGTTTAGCAAAAAAGCCCATATCGTTTGGAAACCATACATCCAACACTTGATAAAGCGGGATAGTAACAATCTCACCACGCATATCTTTCACAGTTACTTGGTCACGCTTAGCTTGGTTACGCAGTGCAAATAACTCTTTTTCAAGCTCACCATATTGCGCACGTAAATCAGCACGGGCTTGAGCAAGTTCAGCTACGCGCTCATCAGTTAGCTCGTTATCAAGCAAATAGGCTTTTTCCTGCAAACGTAAACGCTCTAACTCGTAGTTTATATGACCAATATCACCATTTTGTAAATCCAGTGCTTCGTCATTTAAATCAACCGCACGCTCTACAAGATCATGTAATGTTTCAACTTTATCTGTAGTTATTGTTTCACCATCTTTAATTACTGATTCTACATAACCGTAAAAGTTACCGTTTTTGCTACGCTCAAATACCGCGAGTGCTTTTGGTGCTGAGCTTTGTGTAATATCAGTTTCAAGTATCCAGCGAAAGTCTAAATCTACATACTCACGGTTACCGGTTTTAATTAGTAAACGCTCAACCTCGTCTTTTTCAAATTTAGAAACATCAATACCGGTTGCCGCTAAACGCGACTTAGGTACTAATTCACGGTCGTAAATTTCACCAATAACGGTTTGTTTAGTAATCGAGCCTTCAAGCTCATATTGCATAACTTGAGATGGCCAAAAAAAGCTTAATCCCTTCCATGCAATCATGGCGAGTAAACCAATTACTGAAATTAAACTGATGCTGACGGCACCACCGGTCATCCAAATCCAAGGAGAACCAGACCTAAACCACTGCTTTACCATGTCGTGTTTCTCCACTTACATTGAGCTATATTTTTCACGCAGCTGCTGACGAACAAATTCAGCAACTGTGTTGAAAATAAAGGTAAATATGAATAATACAAAGGCGGCTAAGAATAGAATTCGATAATGCGAACTCCCCACTTCCGACTCTGGCATTTCGACGGCAATATTAGCGGCTAAGGTACGCATACCTTGGAAAATACTCCAATCCATAATCGGCGTATTACCGGTTGCCATCAGTACAATCATGGTTTCGCCTACGGCGCGACCTAACCCCATCATAACCGCAGAGAAAATACCTGGGCTAGCCGTTAGTAACACCACGCGAATTAGCGTTTGCCACTGCGTTGCACCTAATGCTAACGATCCATTGGATAAATGCTTAGGAACGCTGAATACCGCATCTTCCGCAATTGAGAAGATAGTGGGAATAACCGCAAAGCCCATCGCAATACCAACCACAAGCGAGTTACGCTGATCGAAAGTCATACCAAGCTCATTGGTTAAGTATTGACGCACATTGCCATCAAACATCCACAGTTCAATACTTTCGCTCATCGCAAATGACAACCAACCAATAAATAACACCACAGGAATTAATAAAATTGAATGTGAGCCTTCAGGAATTTTATGGCGAATAGCTGCAGGTAATTTAGTCCAACCTAAAGCGGTTGCTAAAATACCTAATGGCAGTAATACGAGTAAGCCAACAATAGCCGGCAGGTGCTCTTCAATTAAAGGCGCTAACCACAAGCCAGCTAAAAAGCCGAGTATTACCGTTGGCAAAGCTTCCATTATTTCAACGGTCGGCTTAACTACGCGACGTAATTCGCTCGACATAAAGTAAGCGGTGTAAATAGCGGCTGAAATAGCAATAGGCACAGCAAATAACATTGCATACATAGCAGCCTTTAAAGTACCAAATGAAATTGGTACCAGTGAGAACTTAGATTCAAAATCATCACTTGCAGACGTTGATTGCCAAATATAACCCGGCTCAGGGTAACCCTCGTACCATACTTCTTGCCAAAGCGCTGACCACGTAACTTCTGGGTGTTCGTTATGAATTTCTAATACCGTTAGCTTGTTATCAGCCAAAATCAACGCGGCATTTGAACGCGGAGCAATAGCAAACTGTTCAATTGCACCGTCACTGACTTTACCTTGCCACAACTTTGCTTCACTGGTTGTGTAATAAACACCTAGCTCACCATTTTGACCAGTTGTAAAAAAGGTACGGCGGTAGAATTCAGTAAAAACATTGAGCTTACTTTGCTTAGTGGTTTCAAACGAACGAATTTTTTGAAACTCGCGACCTGAGTCAGTGTTTACTTCAAACCACTGCGATATTTCACCATTATCATTGGCCAGCATCAGGGAGTTAGCACCAGCTAATAATTGTGATGACACAATATTAGCGTTTTCTTCGTTGGCAGATAATAATTGGATTTGCTCTACTTCACTTGGGTAGCGAGTATCGAATACGTAAATTTGATTAGCAGAGCGAACAAATGTGCGGGTGGTATCCGGCGACATTAATAACTCATCTACGCGACCATCAACGTTCAATTCGGTACGTTCAACTTGCCATTCGACTTCACCGGTAAACATATTTTCTTCGGCTACAAAGCTGCTAAATACCACACGTTTATCGGCGGTAAGTGCCACAACGGCTGTTTTGTCCTCATAATGGCTAAAGGCAAAACGCTTAATAGCAGCACCTTGTTCATCAACTTCTAACGCCATCTCACCCAATGGATAACCTAAACGCGGGCTTAATTTACGTTCATTATTAGGGAAGGTGACTAAAAACTTAGGCGCAACAATAGTCACGGTGCCATTTTCTAAGCCATACGCATAATGACCTTGAAAAGGAGCACTATTTGCAAAGCTGGTTACCTTCGCAGGTAAAGTGGCATTAAGTGTTTTTAGTTTTTTACCAAAGTTTGCTTTATCAACACTATAGAAGTTAACTTGACCTTGATTATCAAGTAAGTAAGCAACCTCAGTTTGCTCTTCAACACCAAGCCCAACTATTTGCTCAGCATTAGCAACATTAAAGCTAGCGCGCTTTTCAACTTTAGCTGACTCGAAAATAGGCTGCACTACATAAAGAAGGTAAAAAAAGATCAATAGCAGTGCTATTAATACCATTATACCGCCTGCGGTTATGCCAAACTTAGCAAACCGGTCTTTAAATAGACGGCTTCGATCCGTATTAAAAGTCGGTTTATTCGGATTTGAAGTCATCAAAACACCCTTATATCTTAACGTTGGGCGCATTATATTTCATCAAAGTGACAGTAATGTTACAGTCGTAATAATTCTTTACTGGAACCACAAAATAATATTAAAGTATTGTTTTATTAAATAATTGTATTTATTTATGTGTTATTAATAAACTAAATCAATTATTAATTGGACAAACTATTTATCCAAGACAATACTCAATGGGCATCTAATATAACAATAATAAAGTAACCTATTAAGATATAACAATCCTTTTGTGGTTAGCTTTTACATACATTAAGAATCACATACATTAGATCGCATCACTTAATGCCTATGCATTTATTTTTTCATTTGGGCTTAAAAAGAGAACTATTATGAAGCAGTTGGTAATAACCATTTTAGGGGAAGATCGCCCCGGTTTAGTAGAAAGTATTTCATCGGTTATATTGGAAAACCACGGTAATTGGTTAAGCAGTAATTTAAGTCATTTGCTTGGCCACTTTGCTGGCATTATACAAGTTGAGGTGGCTGAAGAGCATTTACAGGCATTTCAAGATGCGCTTAATGGGCTTCCTAAATTAGATGTCCGTATAGAAAAAGGCAACACCGAAATTGAGCCTGTTGAACTCGAGCAGCTTAATTTTGTGATCACCGGGAACGATCGCCCTGGTATAGTCCAGGAGTTGGCAAGTGTTATTCGTCATAAAGGCGCTAATATTACGAACTTAAACTCAAGGCAGCAAAGTGCGCCAAACTGGGGGGTGCCAATTTTTAGTGCCGTTGCCACCGTTAGCCTGCCTAATGGGCTTAACAAAGACGAAGTAATTAACGCTCTTGAGTCAATTACGAGTGACTTAGTGGTTGATGTAGAGCAAAGTTAAATGTGCTCTATTATTTTACACACGAAAAAGGCGCTTATTACAGCGCCTTTTTTATGCGTAACACTTGTTGCTACATATCTGCATGACGATTAATGCTTTGTATCATTTGCCTTAATCCTTGCTCTTCAAGTTGCAACAGCTCACTTAGTTTTTCTTGAGCCTCAGGTGATTGTGCTTTATCAGCCAAATAACTATATGCGTTCAATACTTTTTGATGCTGCTTTGATAAATATTCTTGAATTACTTGCTCATCTAACTGGTTACTGCGATCTAAATCAGTAAAGTTAATAATTTCTGAGTGCTCTGAAAAATACTCATAACAATACGTATCTAATGTGTTTATTTGCGTGATGGCTTTAAAGCCAATTAAATCCTCAGCGAGCTTTTTTTCATACTCAACACAATAATCAATTAGCTGTTTGTTATGCTCCCCGAGTAGGTCCTTTACACTAAAAAAATTAGCGGCCATTTGTGTGTGAAATTGAACTGTCCAATCGAACACTTCTTGGATTGTTTTAACTTGCATGTGCGTTCCTTACTATTTAACCCTAATGATTAAATAGATGCGTGAATCATGCCAACAAAAAACACAATAAAATCAGCAGGTAAAGTAAGGATGGGTAACTTGTACTGATTTTTTACAGTACAAGTTACACAACCAGTGTAAAAATTATAGGTTTCGCTTTCGCCATAATAAATACACCGCGGGTAACACCAGCAATGTTAAAACAATGGCGCTAAACATACCGCCAACCATGGGGGCGGCTATTCGACTCATTACTTCACTCCCCGTGCCTGTGCCATATAACACCGGTAACAGGCCAATCACTATGGTTGCTACCGTCATCATTACAGGGCGAACGCGCAAACCGGCGCCTTCTAATATGGCATGCTTAAGCTGCTCAATACTTATGCTTTTTCCTAATTGAGCGGCGGCCTCTACTTGCGCTTTATAGGCTTGGTTTAAATACACCAACATAATAACGCCTATTTCTACGGCCACCCCAGCAAGGGCAATAAAGCCGACCCCCACAGCAACAGAGAAATTAAAGCCTTCTAAATACATGAGCCAAATACCCCCTATCATTGCCAGTGGTAATGTCGCCATAATAATAAATACTTCAGTGAAGCTTCTAAAATTCAGGTAAAGCAGTACCACAATAATGGCTAAGGTTAACGGCAACACATAACTCAGTTTCGCCTTAGCGCGCTCCATGTATTCATATTGCCCTGCCCAAGTTATAGAATACCCTGCGGGTAAAATTAGCTGCTCGTTTAGTAACTGCTGAGCACTTTCTACGTAGCTGCCAATGTCAGTATCTTTAATATCAATAAAGCTCCAACCATTTAAACGGGCATTTTCACTTTTTATGCCAGGAGGGCCATCGCTAATGTATACATCAGCCACGTCGGCAAGTGCAATGCGTTGCCCAGCAGGGGTTACAATAGGCAGCAGCATTAACTCCTCTGGTGAATCACGATACGCTTGCGGATAACGAATATTAACCGGGTATCGCTCTTGACCCTCAACCGTTTCAGTCACGTTCATTCCCCCAATGGCGGTTGCGACCACTTGCTGCACATCTGCAATATTTAAACTATAACGCGCTGCTTTTTCACGGTTAATATCGACCTTGATATAACGCCCACCCGCTACTCGCTCTGAGTAAACCGATGCGGTACCTGGAAGATCTTTAAGCAGTACTTCTATTTGTTGACCTATTTTTTGAATTTCACTCAAATTCGGCCCCGCGACTTTTATACCCACAGGGGTTTTAATCCCTGTAGCCAGCATATCTATTCGCGTTTTGATAGGCATTACCCAAGCGTTTGTGAGTCCTGGGAACTTTACTAAAGCATCCAGCTCTTGTTTGAGCTTTTTGGTGGTCATGCCTTCGCGCCACTGATCTTTAGGCTTAAACTGTATAAAGGTTTCAATCATGGTGAGTGGTGCCGGATCGGTTGCCGTTTCCGCTCGTCCAATTTTACCAAATACGGTTTTCACCTCGGGCACAGTGGCAATCAGCTTATCGGTTTGCTGTAATAGCTCGCGCGCTTTACCAATAGAAATCCCAGGGTAAGTGGTTGGCATATACATTAAATCCCCCTCATCAAGAGGTGGAATAAACTCACTGCCTATTTTATTTACCGGATAAAAGCCCACTAAAGTAATAATCAGTGCCACCAACAAGGTGCTTTTGGGGAATTTTAAGACTGTGTTTAACAGTGGCTTATAACTATTTACTAGTAAACGGTTTACCGGATTTTTATTTTCAGATATCACCTTACCGCGAATAAAGTACCCCATCAGTACGGGTACTAAGGTAATTGCTAAGCCGGCAGATGCCGCCATTGCATAGGTTTTTGTGTAAGCCAATGGCGCAAACATTCGCCCTTCTTGAGCTTCTAAAATAAACACCGGCATAAAGCTAACTGTAATGATTAATAAGCTAAAAAATAATGCAGGCCCTACTTCACTGGCAGAATCAATCACCACTTGCCAACGATTTTCATCGGTCAGCGGTTTTTTCTCCATGTGTTTGTGCATGTTTTCAATCATCACAATCGCACCATCGGTCATGGCACCTATCGCTATAGCAATCCCGCCTAATGACATGATATTGGCGTTAATCCCTTGCCAATGCATAATAATAAAAGCGGTGAGTATGCCTAACGGTAAGGTAATAATAGCCACCAGCGATGAGCGTACATGGAATAAAAACACCACACACACTAAAGCAACTACAATCAGCTCTTCCATCAATTTAGAGGTGAGGTTATCAACTGCGTCTTTTATTAAATGAGAGCGGTCGTACACAGGTACAATTTCAACCCCCTCGGGCAGGCCTTTTTTAAGTGACTCCAATTTAGCTTTGACGAGCTCTATAGTTTTTTGCGCGTTTTCACCAAAGCGCATCACTACTACGCCACCAGCCACTTCGCCTTCGCCGTTAAGCTCGGCAACACCACGGCGCATTTGAGGACCTAAACGCACATTAGCAACATCACGTAACTGTAGTGCAGTACCGTTAGCGTTTATACCTAAAGGAATCGCTTCTAAATCAGCCACACTTTTTACATAGCCAGTGCTGGTAACCATGTATTCGGCTTCTGCCATTTCAACAACTGATGCCCCCATTTCTTGGTTGCCTTGCTTAATGGCAGTTTGAATAAGGCTTAGCGGAATACCATAGGCACGTAACTTATCGGGCTGTACGTTAACTTGGTATTGTTTCACCATGCCACCTACCGATGCTACTTCGGATACACCGGGCACAGTTTGCAGTTCAAACTTTAAAAACCAATCTTGTAAACTGCGTAGTTGGCTTATGTCATGCTTACCTGTGGTATCAGTGAGTGCATATAAATACACCCAACCAACTCCTGTGGCATCGGGGCCTAGCTCTGCAATTGCCGTATTGGGTAAACGCGCAGATACTTGACTTAAATATTCTTGAACACGACTTCGCGCCCAATATAAATCAGTGTCTTCGTCAAAAATAACGTACACGTAGGAGTCACCAAAAAACGAAAAACCGCGTACTGTTTGCGCCCCTGGTACCGATAACATCGCCGTGGTTATAGGAAATGTGACCTGATCTTGCACTACTTGCGGCGCTTGCCCAGGGTAAGATGTTTTAACAATAACCTGTACATCAGATAAATCGGGTAAGGCATCTACTGGGGTGTTTTTTACAGTATACAAGCCGCCACCAATCAATATAGCGGTCAGTAACAGTACAAAAAAACGATTAACAACAGACCAGCGAATAATTGCAGTAATCATAACCACTCCTACTCGTGCTGACTGTGCATAGCATGCACAGAAGTCATTGTATGGATCACAAACTCACCTTGCTCAATACTAAAGGTAAATGTAACTTCATCATTTAGCTTAAACGCCTCAATGGTTACATTTTTTGCTAACACAAAGTCCATAGTTGCAGGTCCGCGCCCCCACTTTTCAATCGCCTCACGGCTAATATTCATAACCCGCGTGCTAGGGTCAATGCTGTTGATAACCCCATTCACAGTAGCCATGCTTGGGTCACTATCACTCATTGCCATTGTGCTGTGCGAAGGGGCTTGCATACGCTTAAAGTCAGAGCTTTTACTCGACTCTGAATCAATTAAAAACTGTGCTGAAGTAACCACTTCATCTTCAGCCATAACACCCGATAAAATCTCAGTATGAGTCGCATCGCTTCGCCCTAAGGTTACTTCAACCGATTTAAAACGCCCCTCACCAAGCGCAATTACAATGCGGTTTTGGCTACCAGTGCGAATAACCGCCTCTTTAGGCACAATTAACTGCTTTTCAGCTTTTTGGCTATGAATACTCACTTGCGCAAACATATTTGGTTTTAACTGATGACCTTCGTTATTAAAGCGCAAACGCACTCGTAAAGTACGATTTTTAGCATCTAAAGTAGGGTAAATATAATCCACTTGCCCTTGCCAACGTTGACCACTTAAATAATCGAGTGTCATGGTTACCGGTAAGCCAACACGGATCAGCTCAGCTTGGCGTTCAAATACCTCAGCCTCAACCCACACTTCGTCAAGCTGAGCAATACTCATCATTGATGTATCTGGTTTAACGTAAAACCCTTCACGAATATTAAGCTCATCAACAACGCCACCTTGGCGAGAATAAAAAGTAATATTTTGTAGCACTTGCTGACTTTTTTGTAAGCGTGAAATAAAACCCTCAGACACATTAAGCGATTTTAAACGTGCTTTAGCCGCCCGAATTAACACCGGATTATTGCGCTTTAACGCTAAAACAAACTCTTCTTGGGCATTGACTAATTGCGGTGAATACAAGGTATAAAGTGGCTCATCTTGTTTAACCTGATCGCCTGCGGCCTTCACATATAATGTCTCTACCCAGCCCTCTACCCGCGGATGAATATGAATGAGCTGGTCTTGGTTATACTGTACATAGCCTACCGTGTTGACTTCATTTTCCAGCGCTGCAAACTCCACCGGTGTCGTACGTACACCTAAGTTGTTGATCACGGTAGGTGAAATTTTAACACTGCCGGGGCCTTCATTGGCGCCACTGTCTGACTCTTCATAAACAGGCACTAAATCCATACCCATAGGTGATAAACCCGGTTCATCACGACGATAATTACTGTCCATTGGTGCCACCCAATAAAGCGGCTCTTTTTTACTACTGGTTTTGTCATTGCTTGGCATAGTGTGCTCAGCTGGCAAGCTCAATAACACCCCGGCCGTCAGCGCTGCACTGCATATAGCCACCAATGACAATTTTAAATTAGTATTCATAGGTTAGCTCCTGCTGTGATAAGTTTTTTAAGCTGGCGTCATCAGCACTGGCGTAATAATTTAACCGTGCAATAATAATTTTTTGATCAACATGAATATTAAGTGCGTCTATTTTGGCATTTAATTCGCTAATCCGCGCTTGCATCACATCCGAAAAATTACCATCATCGCGAGTATAAGCATTAAGGGTCGCTTGGGATTGCTCGGCCATTTGCGGCAATAATTTAGTTTTATAGAGCGCTGCTCGCTGACTTAATCGTGTTAGTTGGCTGACTTCCTTAAAGTACATTCCTTGTAGCTTTTTAAGGGCAATTAATTTTTGTGTTTTTGCCTCTTCGCTATCAGCAATCGCGGCATTAACGAGTTGATCTTGGCGATTGTCGGTAAATAACGGTAAATCGATACTCACTCCCACAGAGAAAAGGTCTGCTCGCGAGCCCCCCATTGGCATATCATCACGATAACCATATCCCATATTCACACCAATTTGCGGTTTATAGCCTTGCTCAGCCACACTGATTTGAGTTTGCTTTGCCTCTATTGCATTATCAATCGCCATAATAGCGGGGTGCTTTAATAGCAATGCCATCAATTGCTGAAACTCTAACTCCGTGTAGTTTTTTAACGCTGAAACCTGTGAAAAGCCCTCACCAACAGGCTGGCTTAGCATGTCGATGGGCAACCATTGTGTTAACCGCTTTTTAGCACCTTGAAGCTGTTGATCAAGTTGCATTAGTTTATCTTCAAGGCGGGTTAGCTCTAATTGCGCACGAATAATATCTTGTTGGCGTGTTTTACCCACCGAGCTTACATAACTTGATTCGGTAATATCGATTAGCTGAGTAAACAAGGCTTTGTCCTGCTCAATAAGTGCAATAGTTCGCTGCGCTCTGAACGCATTGAGCCATGACTCGGTCACTGTGGTTTTTACCTGCGCGAGTCTATCTTTACGAAGCCAAGGCTCTGCCGCAGCCGACTGAGACAGTGCTTTTTGCTGCAATGCTAAACTATCGCCTCGGCTTAACGATTGGCTAATTCCTACTTTAAATTGGGTCATATTTTCTTGATCAAAAGCAAAACCATTAGTGGGTAAGTTCATTAACCCTAGCGTGAGTACCGGATCAGGTAAGGTACCTGCGGCAATACTTTTTGCTTCAATTGATGCTTGTTTTTGTTTGCTGGCTTTAAGCCAAGGCTCATGGTTTAAGGCATAGTTAATTGCCTCATTTAAACTCAGTTCAGCACTGTGTACAGAGACACTAATGCTCAATAAGCTGCTCACACAAACGGCTTTTAATACTGCGAAGTGATTCATCACTTGCTCCACTTAAATTTAAAAAATAAAAAACGATTAAATTTTTAAGCAGATAGATGACAAAAAGCTAAATGGCTAGATTTTGAATACACCTATCCTGCGGTTATGCAGGCATAGGAGGACGATAAAGAGATCGTGCAAAATTAGGTTGGCGCTGCATGACAGCAAGGTGCACTTTTTCAGAGGGTAATTTGGAAGCTATAAATAGCGAGTTTACATGCAAGGCCGAATGCGAATTACAAGCACTCATTGGGCAACTGCAATCTTGGGTTAACGTGCTTTGCTCACTACAGCAATCCATAGACATGGTTGTTGTATCAGCGTCGTCACTCATTGCCATTTCACTATGCTGCATCGATGCATGGGTTGCCATGTTCATATGCGGCACATCACATACCATAGATACAGACGCAACAGATTGACCCACAAAAGTGAGTAACAAAGTTAGCGTGAGTAAAATACAGTAAATACGTTGCAATGAAATAACCTAAAAGTAAATAGACGCTAAAAGTTTATGGTAACTGGCTTTAAAACTCAATCATTAACTGGTTTTTACCATTGGCTTTATCAAGCTACTAGCCGCAATGGCGAACAGGCAATAGCCGGTAAAATACCAAAAACCAGTACCAAACTCAGCATGCATATTAAGTAAGTCTTCTGAGTTCGCGTTTGCATTACCAGCCATGTAAGCCACGATTAATGCAATAACAAACACATCCACCATACTCCATTTACTTAAGCCAATTATCACTTTACCAAGCTTGTACTTAAACGAAGTCTCCTTCAGTGCACAATAAAACAATTGAAGCAGCAGCTTAATTGTTGGGATCACTATTGAAAAAAACGCCACTAATATCGCCACTAAGTAGTTTTTGTTATCGGCCAGTTCGTTAACGGTGCCCCAAATACTACGCGTTTTTTGATAAGCGCTGATCTCGCCTTCAAGTTTGTCTAATCCCAACATACTCGAGATCATCATTAGCATATTACGGGTGTTTTGATTTCCTTCATCTGCCAGCATTTCAATACCGGCTTGAGCAAGTTTAGATTTATCAATTTTGCCTTCCATACTCAACACCGGCTGGGTCACCCCGGGGATCAATAAAGCTAAGGCAATTAAAATAGTCGTGATAGGTAAAAGTAAACGCATGGTGTAATACTAAGTAAAATCAATATGTGCCAATCATACCCAAACGTTTTGCGTTAGTCTTGTTCAATAATGGTGGCTAATAACTCATCCGCATATTGGCGCGCATCTAACATGGCTGTATACACCAGCTCTATATCTGATGCAGGGCGAATAGTCTCTAGCAACTTTTTAGCCAATTGCCAGTTATCTTCTTCTACTGCTTTTATTAAATGTAATGAGTTCCCCATCATGCCATCAAAACTTAAAAGTGCACCAGATAACTCAGCCCCTAAACTAAACTCTTTGGCAATAGCTTCCAGTTCCATATCTAAAATAGCATCAAGCACCGACATCAAGCCGACTAAATAGCCTTGCTCTGCAATAATCTTTCCGCCGGGCTCTAAAATCAATTGCATAAACTGCGCTCTACATAAACCTAAACGAGTAAGTTCACTAGGTTTGTCTGAGCCAAGTTCGCTCAGCGCCAGTACTCGTACAAACTTTCTAATAGAATCTTCCCCTAAATACACAACCGCTTGTGGAATTGACGTAATCACTAAATTTTTATTAGCAGAGCGAGCATTAACTAGTTTGAGAACACGTGCGGTTAAACCCACATCTTTAGAAATACGTTGATTAATTTCGTTAAAATCCAAGTCAGGACGAGATGTGCAGCGCAATAAATCAAAAACCGCCATTTTTAACGGCTCAACATTACCGTAACTGAGCATTTCTGGCCGTGCAAAAAAGAATCCTTGAAAGTAATCGCATCCAGCTTCTTTAAGCTGCCTAAATTCGTCATAGGTTTCAATTCGCTCTACCACTATTTTAACCTCAGGGTAATTGCGTTTGAGCTTTTTAAGTAGCATGGTGGTTTTTATTATAGGCTCTTCTACTTCAAGCTTTATATAATCAACCAAACTGAGCAAAGGTTGCCATTTTTCATGCGCGTCATAATCATCTAACGCAAATACATACCCTGCTTTTTTTAGCTCAGTTACTCGTTGAGTAACAAGCTCGATATTTTCAGTACGCTCAACAATTTCAATTACAGTATTTTCAGGCTGCAATAATGTAGGTAAATCCTCTAAAAGTCCTTCACTAGATAGGTTTATAAACACGGTCTGATTAAGCGCCAGCTTTTCCACCCCAACCAGCATTAACGCATTAAAAAAAAGTCGCCCAGTGGCCTGCCCGTCGGTTGTTCCCGCAGGAAAGGCATTATTAACTGAATCGCGATAAAGTAACTCAAAGGCAAAAATGCTTCTATCAGCATGAAAAATGGGTTGCCTAGCAATATATTGAGTGACCAAAATAGATGAATTTTTTACGTCTGGATTATTTGGCATTACCCTTCCTGTTTTGCAGTGATGTGAGCGTTATTTTTATTGTTACACCTAACCAGTATAGTGAAACTTTAAAGACTTGCTGCAATTTTAATTCGAATAAAAAACAAGCGACTAAGCCTAAATTTATATTCTTAAAATAAAAACCTTTATTAACCTTATTTTTTATAAGGTTTTGCTGCTATCAGCCGCTCTGAGCATACCCAAAGGTTATGGTTATAAGGTATAATGCTCTTATAAATTTTTTATAAACTCACAAGAGCCCCTAATATGAGCATTGAACAAGCCTTAATAGAGCGTAGCAACAACCAATGTGAACTCTGCGCAGCAACAGATAACTTAACTGTATACGAAGTACCTCCAGTTACCGAAGCTCATTCAGATAAATGCATTTACACCTGTCAAACATGTAAAGATCAAATTGAGGGCACCCGCGATTTAACTCCTACTCATTGGCATTGTTTAAATGACAGCATGTGGAGCCAAACACCGGCGGTACAAGTTGTTGCTTATCGCATGCTGACACGACTAGCAGCCGATAATGGCTGGGCACAAGACGCACTTGATATGATTTACCTTGAAGAAGACACATTAACATGGGCTCAGCAAGCGCTTGCTGAAGATGATGATATTAAACACATTGATAGTAATGGCGTAGTGCTACAAGCTGGCGATACCGTCACCTTAATAAAAGACTTAGATGTGAAAGGTAGCAGCTTAACTGCAAAGCGCGGTACTGCTGTGCGCAATATTGGCTTAACCAGCAACCCAGAACATATTGAAGGGCGTGTTGATGGACAACGTATTGTAATTTTAACTAAATACGTTAAAAAATAAGTAACGAATCAAGGCGCCTAGCGTCTTTTTTTATATCTCAACTTTCTGTATTGGCTGTATTTACAAGTTAAGCGATGATTAAGTAACTTAGCCGTATGCTACTGTTTATATCGGTAATTATATCTAGGAACTGTTATGTTCTCACCAAAGCCAAACTCAATCTTAAAGTCGGTTGCAGGCCTATGTTTTTTAGCAAGTGGCACTCTTATGCTTAGCGCATGTAACGATGACACCGCACAGCAAAATAGCGCTGTGAAACAAACAACAGCCTCTCTACCAGTACAAGTTAGCTACCTAGATCGCAGCCTATTAGCGCCTAATTCACAGCTAACCGTTACCTTGGTTGATGTGTCAAAAATGGATGTAGCAGCAACCGTTATTTCTGAGCAGGTAATTGATTTAGTAGGCGCACCGCCGTATAAAGTAGAGCTTGAATACAACCTTGAAAAAATTGATCCAGCCCATCGCTACAGCGTGCGCGCAACCATTAATAATCAAGGAAACTTACTATACACCAGCACAACAAGTAACTCGCCTTTTGCTAATACGGCCTCATCAGAGCCTTTAGAAATTATTGTTTCAAAAGTAGCGCCAAAGCCAGACGTTGACTTAGTAAATACCTACTTCAAAGCCGTTTCAATCGACGGCAATCTCGTTGAAGTGAATACTAAAGAGCCATTTATTCAATTTAATAGTGACAACACTGTGCACGGTTTTTTAGGGTGCAATAACTTTAATGGCGGTTATGAAGTATCGAAGCAAATGGTTACTTTTACGCAGTTAGCAACCACGCAAAAAATGTGTCATGACAATATGGAACAAGAAAGCGCCATGGCGGGTGTGCTGCAAGCAGCAACGCAATGGCAAGTTAACGGTGAAAAATTAGTATTACAAAATGAGGCAGGCAAGCAACTTGCAACCTTTAACGCTGTTTACTTTTAATTAAGCGTAACAATACTCCGCATCTAAGCAGAACAGTATAAAGCCCAGTTAAACTGGGCTTTTTTATTTTTATTCGGCAACTAACTGCTCGCTGCGATAAAAGCCACTTGGCTTACTCAACAAGCTTACTAGTTCAGGTAACACGTCATCCATAGTTTGTTTCAGCTTCCAGGGTGGATTTATCACTATCATTCCAGAGGCGGTCATACCATGTACTTCTGTATCTGCTTCAGTACCTAATTCAAATAATTGAATATTTTTAATGCCCGCGTCAATTAAACCCTGCTCCATATTATCAATACGTTCTCTGTCCACAACCGGATACCAGATCATGTAAGTCCCTGTTGCAAAGCGTTGATGTGCTTTAACAATGGTTTGTACTACCGTATTGTAATCGTCTTTTATTTCATAAGGTGGGTCTATTAACACACAGGCTCTACGCGAAGCTGGCGGTAACAAACCAATTAAGCCTGCAAACCCATTTTCGCCGCGTACACGAATAGAACGCTTACCTTGCATGTTTTCTTCAAGTAAGACTAAATCTCGCGGATGCAGCTCAAAAAACCAGCCCTTATCTTGACGGCGTAAAAAGTGCTCGGCTATTTTTGGTGAGCCTGGGTAAAACGCCAACGATGCGCTCTCATTAAATGATTTTATTAGCTCAATGTAGTCATTTAAGGCACTGTGTTGGCTAGTATGTTGCCACAGTTTTTCAATGCCATCTTGGTACTCTTGGGTTTTTTGCGCGTCAGGCGCAGCAAGCTCAAAAAAACCAGCCCCCGAATGCGTATCAATATAGTCAAGCGGCTTATCTTTAATTGTTTGATAACCCAGTACTTGCGCTAACACTAAATGTTTAAGTACATCGGCAGGGTTACCCGCATGAAAGGAGTGTCTGTAACTAAGCATTATTTATTTTCACCATACGCTATTTAATAAAATCAGTGAACCATAAGCACACTACTTTGACAATCGATACCAGCAAAAGCGGGGGTTTACGTGAACCGCTTCTGAATGAAAAAGCTAATAGCGTGAATTATCCCTTAACATAGAATAAAAATCACCTAAAACCAGCGTAAATGCTGGCAAATAAACACACTTTGCTTTACATTTGCATGACATTAATTACAGTTATATGAGCGCATTTATGAACAACAACACTCTTCAACAACTCGAACAACTGATCGACCAACTAATTACCCGTAATAATCAGTTACAAACTGATATTTCAGAGCTTAAAGAGCAAAACAGCAAGCTACTTGATGAAAATGAGTTATTGCAGTTAGAAGCCCTTGAAAATGAAGAAAAACAAAAAGATGCAAGTACCACCTTGTCATCATTGTTAGATAAATTACAAAGCGCGCAACAGGCAAGCTAATGTCTGAGCTGCAAAACCAGCGAGTCACTGTTGAATTGCTTGGTAAAGAGCAGCAATTTGCTTGTCCTGCGGGGCAAGAAGAGGCACTAAAAGCGGCCGCCAAAAATCTGAATGATTTAGTTGAACAAATGAAACAACGTTCAACAGTCAGAAACGATCAAAAAGCATTACTTATGGCTGCCTTAAATTTAAGCCACGAATTGCTTGAAGCGAAAACTCAAAAATCAGTTGAGCTTGAATATCAAGATCAACTGATTGATAAATTGAGTCAGTACTTAAGCTCGAACTCTGAGCACACTAAATAAAAGCGCATTTTGCGCTTTTATTGTTTTTACCGTCAAAAATACAGCTAGAGATAAAGATGCAACCATTTTTAAGTAAAGCTCAAAAAATAGGTAAGTGCTTACTGCCTTTAATTTGCTTGTTTATGCAAACAAAAAGCGAGGCAGCAATTGAGTGGCAACCGTTGTCAGCTAATATTCAATTTCTTAAGCAACCTGAAAGACTTCGTTTTTACGACTCTAACCAAGTATTAATTGAAGGCAGTGAATGTGCATTACTCGTTGATGCCAGTGGTAACTTTGCGGCGGTAGAACAACTGGTAACTGAGCTAAAACAACGTCTAAAGACGCCTTTGTGTTATTTAGTTGCAACCCACTTTCATGACGATCACTTACTGGGGATGGCGGTTATGCAGCATTACTTCCCAGACGCAAAACTTATTACTCACCAACAAGTCGCTAACGACTTTTCGCTTTACCAGCAAGCTTTAACAGACAAGCTAGAGGGATTCGAGAAAAGCATTGAGCTGAGCTATCAACGATTAGCCACCTTACCCGATGCTGAGCAAGTTCAATGGCGAGAAAAGCTTACCCGCGCTAAAAAGCGCTTATTTCGCTGGCAAGACTATCAATTAACACCACCAAAAATGATTATTAGTGAATCTAAAACGTTAGATTTAGGTGGCTATACACTCACTATAAACCCGCACCAGGCACATACTAATGGCGATTTAACACTACTTGCCGACAAAGGTAAAACCTTAATTGGTGGTGATATCATCGATTGGTTACCTTACCTTGGGCATGGCGAGCTTAAGCAATGGCAACGCTTATTAAAAAAATATATAAATAATAATACGCTGTCACTTTTTATTCCTGGACATGGCGATTTAGTCGATAAAGTTAAACTAAAACAGTCACTCACGTTTTTAGAAGCGATTACGGAGCATGCTAAAAACAACCCTGAAGCCAGTATTGAGCAATTACAAAAAAACTTCCCTAGTGAGGCACTAAAACCTTATCAACAAGAACCACTTGATATAAAATCAAGTCACTTATTTTTGCAATCGGGATTACTTCGCGCTAAAAACAGTCAATAACTGAACACAATGGATTGTGTTAAAATATGGAAATATATTTTTTAAAAAGGAACAAAATGCGTCACTTGATCTTATGCTTTGCCATTGTATTGCTATGCAGCTGTAAAACCACCCGGCCAGAGATCATTGCGCCTGCAGTTCCCACACCTGTAGAGTCAAAACCGGCACTATCAAATACGCCGATCTCTATAAACACTCACAAAGTCATTAATAAAAAAGCCACCCCCAAAGCCCCTGAAATAGCTCAACCCACAGAGTTATGGGCACATATTGCTGATAACTTACATTTACCGGTTGAGCAAAATCAGGCGTTAAAAAAACGCATTAACTGGTATTTAAAACAGCCTAATTATTTAAAAATAGTGTCTCGACGTGCAGAGCCTTTTTTATACCATATTGTAAAAAAAGTTGAGCAAAAGCGCTTGCCGATGGAGCTCGCCTTGTTACCGTTTGTAGAAAGTGGCTTTAGACCTACCGCACGCTCAAGCGAGCACGCTGTGGGAGTGTGGCAACTCGTTGCAGCAACCGCGCATCATTTTGGGGTTAAATCAGATCAATGGTACGACGGACGCCAGGATGTATTAGCCTCAACCGATGCGGCACTTGATTATTTAAGCTATTTACATAAACGTTTTGATGGTAATTGGCTACATGCACTTGCGGCCTATAATACCGGTGAAGGCCGAGTTAAGCGCGCTATAAAACGCAATCAAAAACGAGGTAAATCAACTGACTTTTGGGCACTAACACTGCCAAAAGAAACCGCTGACTATGTACCAAAACTATTAGCACTGAGCTATTTAGTGAAACACCCTAAGGCAAATTTTAAACGGCCAAAGCTTCCTTATAAAGCACTGACTACCTCGCTAAATGTGGCAAAACAGTTTGATTTTTCAGTTATGGCCAAGCTCTCTGGCATGGGCGCCAAACAACTGCATGCCCTTAATCGGGGTTATTTAAAAAATCAAAGCTCTCCCCATGGACCGCACACTCTGTTATTACCTATAGAGCAACAAGCTTTATTAAAAAACCGCTTTTTTAAAGCCAATTTTGCAGGCGAATACATCGTTAAGAAAAATGACACGCTGTACGGTATTGCTAGGCATTTTGGCTTGCCTTTAGAAGTATTAAAACAGCTCAATAATAAGCAAAATAACTTTATTGGCGTTGGCGAAAAGCTTATTTTAGGGGAGCCGCAAACTTTGCCTGAGTCGCTCACTATTAACTATAAAATAAGCCCTTATCTAGAACAAAAAGAGCAAATCATTCCAACCATCGAGGTAGATTACCACGTAAAACCCGGTGATAACCTTTGGAATATAAGTCAGTTATACGGCGTTGCTCATAGCGATTTAGCGCGTTGGAATAAATTATCTGCCTCAAGCGTATTAAAACCTGGGACTCAGTTGGTTTTATTTATACCTCAAGCCGCTACGCCAAAAACTACACCGGCGAAAAAAGACCTGTTACTCGACTTACAAAATACATTAAATCATCCACGTTAAGTTTCTAAAGCGCAGTATTTCGCGTAAAATTGCCTTTAATTAATTTAAAACTCAAAGAGACAAGCATGCAAATCAGTAAAAATTCGGCCGTTGAATTTCATTACACCCTAAGCGAAGCGGGTGAACAAATCGAAAGCAGCCTAAACAACGCGCCATTAAGTTATATTCACGGCAGCGAAGGCATGCTTCCAGGTTTAGAAACCGCACTTGAAGGTAAAGCCGCTGGTGATAAATTTAGCGTTACGTTATCTCCAAGTGAATCATACGGTGAGCGTGTTGATGACTTAATTCAGCGCATTCCGCTTAAGCACCTTCAAGGTGATGTAAAAGTATGGAAACCAGGCATGACTGCTATGGTGCAATCAAACCAAGGTCGCCACCAAGTAACCATTGTAAAAGTAGGCCGCTTTAATGCTGATTGTGATTTAAACCACCCATTTGCTGGTAAAACGCTGACTTTTGATGTTGAGGTTGTCTCAGTTCGAGAAGCAACAAACGAAGAGATTTCTCACGGCCATGTTCATGCTGAAGGTGGTTGCGGCCACGCACATTAATTGCTAATTAAAGGAACAAGTATGTCAAAAGTTGCAATAGTAACGGGTGGCTCTAAAGGCATTGGCTTTGCTGTGGTTCAGCGATTATTAACGAGCGGCTATCAGGTTCATAACCTAGATATTGAACCCAGTGAGAGTGGTGTTTTTCATCAATGTGATGTTAGTAATGTAACCGCCGTACGCCAGTGTATACAGGCTATTATTGAAAAAACACAACGCATTGATGTACTTGTTTCAAATGCTGGCAAGCACCTAAGTGCCACAATTGAGCAAACCGATGAAGCGACATTCGATGCGTTAATGGCACTGAATGTTAAAGGTGCGTACGCGGCTATACAAAGCGTATTACCAGCCATGAAAGCACAACAAGATGGCGCTATTGTGTTAATTGCCTCAGATCAGGCCATTATTGGCAAACAAAACTCATTTGCTTATAACCTGACTAAACATGCATTAGCTTCGATGGCTAAAACCACCGCCTTAGATTACGCAAGCTTTAATATTCGCACTAATGCCGTGTGTCCTGGCACCATAGAAACGCCATTATTTCATAATGCGATTGATGCATACTGCAAAAAAAGTGGCGCAAATAAGGCAGATATTGTTGCCGAAGAAGCTGCTTTACAACCACTTAATCGTTTAGGCCAAGCCGATGAAGTTGCAGCACTGGTAAACTTTTTAGTAAGTCCAGAAGCCAGCTTTATTACCGGCAGTTTGCAACGCATTGATGGCGGTTACACAGCGCAATGAGTACTAAAATTATTGACCCGCATGTGCATTTTTTTAATTTGCTGGAGGGTCAATACACCTGGCTGCAAGGTGCTAACCCACCCGCTTGGCCTAACTTAGATAAAATAAAACAACCGATTAGCGTTGCTAAACTAATCAAAAGTACGGACTTTGAACTCGTTGGTTTAGTGCATATAGAAGCTGGCTTTGATAATGAGCAACCTATTAATGAATTAAACTGGTTAGCAAAGCATATAAAAAGGCTACCTTACAAATCGATTAGCTTTGCAACAATTAACCAGCCAAATAACGCATTTAAACTAGCGCTTAAACATCTAAAACATTCATCCCTTGTCGGCATTAGAGATATCACTGAAGGTCATGATGCCACGCGCTTATTGAACCCTAATTGTCTCGATAACCTGCGCCACTTGTGCCACTTAAAACTGCATTTTGAAGCGCAATTTGAAATAGAAAACCTCAACATCACCGAGCAACTTATTTCTTATGCCAACCAAGTTAGTGACTTACAAATCATCATTAATCACGCAGGGCTTGCACACAACCTTGCTAACTGGCAACGCGCCATTGAATTACTCGCACAACAGCCTAATGTTGCGATGAAGTTTTCAGGCTTTGAATTGCTTATGCTTAATAGCGAGCAGCAAAGGCAGTGTTTAACACATATTTTAAAGCATTTTGGTATGCAAAGAGTGATGTTTGCCAGCAACTTCCCCGTGTGCCAAATTAACATTAACTACAATGAGTTATGGCATCATTATCGAAGCCTATGTAGCGATGATCTTACATGGCAACACTTGAGTTACAAAAATGCAGCGCGCCTCTATCAACTCTAAATAAAAACCGCTATATTTAGCTCAACAGTTTAAAAAACGAGCATGCGTATGGCCATTTTTAATTCATCTTCTCTCAAATACACATTACTCCCTTTTTCGCTAGCCGCTTTATTAACAGGTTGTGGCGGTGGAGGTAGCGACAATGCGACCAACCCAACAACAGACAATAGCGGCTGGACTTCTGGTGTATTTGCTAGCTCAGGGCAATTTAAAGGTCAATGCCAAGCAATTAATGAAAAAAACTGGCTACGCTCTTGGAGTAACGAAACCTACTTATGGTACGACGAAATTATTGATACTAATCCGGCATTAACGTCAGGCGTCATTGATTACTTTAATACTTTAAAAACGGAGCAACTGACTGAGTCGGGTGCGAAAAAAGATAACTTTCACTTTAGTTTGCCAACCGATGAGTGGCAAAGACAAAATCAATCAGGCCTAAGCTTTGGTTATGGCTTTAATATAAAAATAATCGCTGGTAGTGCGCCGCGCCAAGCAATTGTTAGCTATACCGAGCCAAATACCCCTGCTAGTAATCAAAATATTATTAGGGGCTTTGAGCTTTTAGAAGTTGATGGTGTTGATTTTATTAACACGACCTCATCAAGCGAGGTAGCTATTATTAACGCAGGTTTATTCCCAGAACAAACAGGTAAAGTTACCGAATTTGTATTTAGGGATATCAGCACTAATGAAAATCGCATTGTTACGCTCACATCTCAAAATATCGAGTCGCAACCAGTAATGAACGTACGTACTGATTTAGCAAACGGCGATGTGGGTTACTTTCAATTTAATAGCCACAACGCGATAGCCGAAACGCAGCTTTACAACGCCTTTAACCAACTCGCTGCCAGCAGCATTAAAGATTTAGTCATTGATGTGCGCTATAACGGCGGTGGTTTGTTACAAATGGCCAGCCAAGTAGGCTATATGGTGGCAGGTAGCAATACCCAAGGCAAAATATTTGAACGCACTATTTTTAACGATAAATACCCCAATACCAACCCTATCACAGGGCAAACACTGACCCCCATGCCCTTTACAAATCGTTTTGTCGGGTTTGAAAATAACCCTGCAATAGCTGCAGGCACTCCATTACCAACGTTAAATTTAGATCGGGTATTTGTACTCACCACCAGCAGTACCTGCTCAGCCAGTGAGGCTATAATTAACGGGCTGCGCGGAGCCGATGTTGAAATCATTCAGATAGGGGCTGGCACCTGTGGTAAACCGTATGGCTTTTACCCAACCGATAACTGCGACACTACTTATTTTACCATTCAATTTACTGGCGAAAATAACAAAGGTTTTGGTGAATATTCAGATGGCTTTGCACCGCAAAATACCATTGATAATGCGCGCCAGCCCGTACTTATTGCAGGCTGTGCTGTTGCCGATGACTTTAGCAAACGCTTAGGTGATGCAAGTGAAGGCTTACTTAATACCGCACTTAGTTATAGAGCAACCGGCAGTTGCCCAGCCCCAAGCTCAATAAATAGTGTTCTCGGTTTTGCGCCCACTATCGCCACCGATATGCCTGAAGTAAAAGACGCGCGAATTCAGACTGTACTTAAACAGAATATTATTCTTAGCGATAACATGAGATAAGCAATGAAGATTTTATTAGCAATAACTGCAATTTCGCTATTTTTAAGTGGTTGCTTAGCACAAAGCTCAGAGCCCACACCTAAATTGCAACATGCGTTACTAATTGAGCCTAATAGCGCTAAAGTAGCCGACGCAATTGCGCAGCTGCTGCATAGCTCGCAGGTTCAATTAGCAGACGATGTTTTTGTCACCTCAAGCACAGTTACCCTTGAGCAACTTAATCATAAAGATCCTCAGGGCAACCCTATTTTGGGCAAGCAACTTAATATGCCAGATCAATTTGAGCTCGTGACTAAGGGAGAGCGCTGTTTTGTTCGCCACCTTGATAGCAAAGCAACCATTGAACTAAAACAAGTACTTTGTAAAATAAACCCACAGCGATAAAAAAGCCGGTAAGTGACAACTCACTTACCGGCTATTTCTCAACAGAGTAAACTATTTTATTTCTACGCGTTGTGAGCGCATTACAATTTCATCGTTAAGCTCAATCCCAAGACCTGGTTCTTCAGATACTTCAAAAAAACCATTTTTAGGTTGTGGATCTTGTAAGCATAGCTCTCTATTCCACTTTTTAATCGCGTAAGTATGATGCTCGTGAATTAAAAAGTTAGGGATCGCTGTTTCTAAGTGCAATGATGCCGCCGTTGCAACCGGCCCTCCACATACGTGTGCCTGAATACGCACATCAAAAATATCAGCGTAATCACATACTTTTTTAGTTTCGGTAAAGCCACCACATAAGCCGATATCTGGCTGTAGTACATCAATACTTTGATCTTCTAAATAAGGACGTACACCCCAGCGGTTATACAAGCGCTCGCCGCCTGCAATAGGCACAGCCACTTTGTCAGCCACTTTGGCATGTAATGAATGGTTTAGGTAATTCACCGGCTCTTCAAAATACATACAGTCAAATTCTTCTGCAATTTCACCAATTTGAATTGCCGATGTCGCCCCTGGTAAGCTATGACATTCAAAAATAATATCTACTTCGTCACCCACGGCTTCACGAATAGCCTGCATACGAGCGCGGTATAGTTTCATTTCTGGACGAGAAATAATATTTGTGCGGTCGTAATAGGTGTTGCCGTCTTTATCGTATTGAATTGGATCGACCTTTACCGCATCGTAACCTTCCGCCACCGCTTTTAGTGCCGCTTCTGCATATTCTTGTGGCTGTACCAGCGCTTTAAATTCACTGTCCCAGTCAAACTGCAGCTGTGATGCATAAGTACGCAGCTTGTCGTTAACTTTACCGCCAAGCAACT
Organism: Pseudoalteromonas tetraodonis; assembly: GCF_002310835.1. Classification (NCBI taxonomy): domain Bacteria; kingdom Pseudomonadati; phylum Pseudomonadota; class Gammaproteobacteria; order Alteromonadales; family Pseudoalteromonadaceae; genus Pseudoalteromonas; species Pseudoalteromonas tetraodonis. Next base: position 3,076,302 of record NZ_CP011041.1, read on the forward strand.
GATAAACCGGTAAACCTAATGCTTTACCTTTTATATCCCAAAGTGCCGTATCAATCGCACTCATTGCTGCGTAAACCACCGGCCCACCGCCTAGACCCCAAAAACTTTCACGCAACATGCGCGACCATAGTTTTTCAGTTTGAAACGGGTCATGGCCAATTAAAAAGGCATCGGCCATTTCTTTGATCATCGCAGCAGCGGCACTGTGGCCTAAATCGTATGCAAGACCTGCTTCACCCACACCGCTAATACCTTCATCGGTATGAATTCGAACAAATACCGGCGTCCATGCAGGACGATCAGGGCAATGAATATCAAAGACTTCAACGCGATTTACTTTCATAAAAATTCCTTATTAACCTTCAGTGGGTTATTTTGCAAAACTAGGATCAAGACGATACGCTTTTCGTAACATGGCAGGCCATGCTAGCTGGCCCCCTGTACTGCCGCTGTGAACGACGTTCGCTTGGTTATAAATGTTATCAATAATAGCTTGAGGCACAGCAGTCGCTTCTTGCGCACTTGATTGAATGGCTAACTGTATTTCACAGGCACGCTGAAGGTCATAAAAGCGCATAAACGCATCGCCTACCGTCGGGCCTACTGTTAAACCGCCGTGGTTGACCAATAGCATATGATTGGTGGTGCCTAAATCTGTTTGCAGGCGTTTACGTTCATCGTCATTCACCGCTAAACCTTCATAGCCATGGTAAGACAGAGACGGCAATGAAAACATCGAATACTGACTTAGCGGTAACAGCCCTTCTTTTTGTGTTGCAACCGCAATGGTTTCTTTGGTGTGCAGGTGTATAACGCAATGAGCATCCTCACGTACTTCGTGAATGGCACTGTGAATAGTGAACCCTGCAGGGTTAATATTAAAGGGTGTATCGTCAATAATGCGGCCATTTAAATCTACTTTGACTAAGTTAGATGCAGTGATCTCATCAAACGTTAAGCCAAAGGCATTCACTAAATAATGATCAGTGCCCGGTAGGCGAGCAGAAAGGTGCGTATAAATTAAATCCCCCCAACGAAAATGGTCAACTAATCGATAACATGCGGCTAAATCAACACGTAGTTGCCACTCTTGTTCTGATACTTTATTTTTTAAATTGAGCTGGGGTAAATCAAACATAACAAGCCTTTTAAAACACAGCATAGCGCTAGTGATTGTAGATGTTTAGAAGTCTAAATGAGTATTAGCATGATGGCAATCACCAAATAAAAAAGCCACACATAGGTGTGGCTCTTTTTAATTAGCGTTAACGGTTATTGTACTTTTGATAGGTAATCGGCAATCGCTTCAAATTCTTCATCAGACACAGTCGCAACCATCGCTTTCATCGCCATAGACATACCGTTGTTACGAGCGCCTGACTTGATGTCTTTCATTTGCGCTACTAAATATTCTTTGTTTTGACCATTTAGTTTAGGGTACATCGCCATAATAGGTGCTTTACCTTCTGCACCATGACATGTTTGACAATTTTTAGCTGTGTAAAGTGCAGCGCCATCTGCAGCGGCTGCTGAAAATGAAAAACTTGCGGCTAAACCAATACCCGCGCCTAATAAAAGTGTTTTTATCTTGCTCATTGTATTTACTCTTCTTTTTACGGTTAAAAAAAACGGTTGTGATTATTGTAGTCAATAAATCTTTAAAAAGCATACGTCCTTGGTAAGGTTTGACGATCAATCAGAACAAATACGTGTATCCCTCATAAAACACATACTAGCTTGCTTTAACTGAGCAGATACTTAATAGGCTTACCAAATAAGATCGTCTGGCACTTCAAAATCAGCATACGGATCGTCTTCATCTTTGGCTTTATTTTCAGGCTCAACATGAAACACAATATACTTTTCATCCACCTCAGCCACTTTACGCGCAGGCTCATCTTCTAATACGTAAAACTGACCTTCTAACACACAAATAGCTAAACGCCCGCCCGAGAGCGCCTTTTGCGTTTGCTCATTCACATCAAGCCCTTTCACTTTATTTTCATAAGTGAAGTTAAAGGTACGCTCACCGCGAATTGACTCTTGATTATGATGCTCTAAAATTTGCTTAACACGGGCGACTTGCTCGCGCTGCTTTAATTCTTCTTGGCGCGCTTTATTGAGCTCTTCAGCTTTTTGCTGCTGCTCCAACTTAGTTTGCTGAATATGCTTTTGTAAATCGTTCGGGTTGCTCGTCGCTCCCTTCTTTTGCTTTTTCTGTTGCTTGCGCTTTTCTGATTTAGCAACTTTAGCTTTATGTGATGTTGTTAAACCAGCTTGGAGCAATTGCTCTTGTAGTGACCCCATGGCGTGTTCCCACTAAAAACGAATATTAATGCTATTTTAATCACCAACGAGCGTAAATAACAGCGCTATTGGTATTAATCTAACAAACTACTGAAAACAAAGCATGATTTAGCGCAATAAAGGTTAATTTATGAAAACCCTAGCAGTTTTGTATATAATGCAGCTCAACTAATAAGCAATGTATATGGCAGTTAATGCGCTTACCTCACCTACTCATCTGTTCAGTTTTCATTTTTTTTGTTTTATACGCACCACAGCCATTATTAAGTTTATTTGCTACTGAATTTAATGTTGCTCCTGCTGTTGCAGGCAGCTTAATGACGGCCACTATGTTGCCTTTAGCTATTGCCCCTTTGGTGTATGGACTGTTTTTAGCTAAGCGAAACCCTTTATTGATATTACGCTTCGCTATGTTGTTACTGGGTGTGGGTTGTATCTTATTTATTTATGCCCCGAGTTTTGAATTACTTCTACTGGTAAGGTTTTTACAAGGACTGACTTTACCTGCCGCATTGACTGCCATGACCAGCTTTATTGGTATGAGCTATCAAGCCGATACATTACAAAAAAATATGACGCTATATATAGGTAGTACGATTGTCGGTGGTTATTTTGGTCGTGTATTGGCTGCGCTCTTTAGCGATGTTTGGTCGTGGCAGAGTTTTTATTACCTAATAGCAGCCATGCTGATTATTCTAGCGTTAAGTATTCCCCATAAACGTTTTAATCTCGTTAAATCAACCGAGGTTTTATCACCATTAGATTATATAAAACAACTTAAAGAGGGCTCTGCACTTAAGCTCTATGGTGCCATTTTTTGTATGTTTTTTTGCTTTGCAGCATTATTAAACTACTTGCCTTTTATTTTAAAAAATACCTTTTTAATTAATAACACGCGCGACATTGGCTTTGTTTATAGTGGCTATTTGGTGGGTGCTTTGGCTTCTATTTTCACTCCTTGGCTATTAAAAAAAATGACTTCAGCCTGGCGATTGTTGGCCGCGGTATTCGTGTTTTATAACCTCAGTATTGTGTTATTAATGAGTCATTCACTGTTGTTGTTTTTAATTGCATTCACACTCTTTTGCGGCGCTATGTTTGTGATTCATTCCACAGCGGCACCACTGGTTAATAAAATCAGTCACGCACCGCCAAGCGTTACCAACGGGTGCTATGTATCATTTTATTACAGCGGCGGCGCACTGGGCTCGTTATTACCAGGGGTGGTTTATCAAACTCATGGACAAACGGCGTTTATGGCAACATTACTCGCTGTATGTTTGTGTGGACTGGGGCTTATTTTGTGGGCTCAACGCGATGGCAAAAACATCACCCGCGGCTGATGCTCAGTAAAGTCAAAAAAACGCAGTAAATCAGGCTTAGTTAATAACCATGTTTGGGTATTTTCAAACGGGTGGCAATGAAATAAATCGCCAAACCAAATATCTTGATCAAGCCAAAGCGTTACATCACGCTGTTTGTCGTTCATTAAGCTGAGCATTGACACGCAACCCGGTGCAACCTTTAAGTACTTAGCCAAGCGCTCATTAGAGGCAAAGCCTAAGCGCGATAGCCCTTGCTGTTTGGCAAGTGACTTTAAATCCAACTGTTTATCATGCGCGGTGATCACTAAAAAATGACGCTTACCTTCATTGTCTCGCAAAAATAGGTTTTTTAAACGTGTTCCTGGGCGATTTACCATCAGTTCATCGGCATCTAAACTGCCATGTAGCGCTGGATGTTCTATTACGTCATATTCTATATTTAGTTGGGTTAACACTGCCGCTAGTTTTTGTTTATCCGCTAACATATTACAAACAACGCCCTCTTAATTGCACACTTAAATCACGCCATAGTACTTCGTTTATTTCATGCTTATCTGCACAATAGTTACGCTGTGCTAGTTCTTTATTAAGAAACTCTACCGCTTGATCTTCTAATTGTAATTTTAAAACACTCGACTCTTCAAAATGCTCTTGCTCAGCAAAACGCTGAACATCACTGCGGGTTAGTTTTTTATTAATATTAATTTGCTCACGACTTTTAGCCTTTACAGAAACCACATAAGCAAAAAGCTTGTTACCTTGCTCATCAAGGGTGTCATAAAATTGTTTATTATTAATTTCGTAGGGCGGTTCATCTACTGAACTGGCACAACCAAAAAGGAAAATCATGAAAACTAACGCGTATTTTTTCATTATGTATTGTCGTTTTAGTAAATATTGAGCTCGAGTTTAACAAAAATTAGTTAAAACGGAAAAATTTGTGAAAAAATACTTGACCAAAATCGTAAAAATATTTAAAGTTCACCCCGCTTGAGACTCAGCACTTAAGCATTTACATTGTATGTAAATTAGGAATGTGGGGCTATAGCTCAGCTGGGAGAGCGCCTGCCTTGCACGCAGGAGGTCAGCAGTTCGATCCTGCTTAGCTCCACCACTTTCCTACTCTCTCCCCTAAGTAATATCCTTATTTTTATATTCTAAATAAATTTCTCTGTTGATAATTTTTGCCCTGTTTTAATCTTTATGTTTGCTTAGTTGTTTGATTTTGCTAAATCGAGATCAAAAATGCCGAGCAAAAGCCCGGCATTTTTATCGTTTATTAGGTTGGGTAAGTTATTCGCGAACTTGACCAACACCATTAACTAAATATTTCTCAGTTGTTAGTGACTCAAGCCCCATTGGACCATAAGCATGCAACTTAGTCGTTGCAATACCAATCTCGGCGCCTAAACCTAGTTGTGAGCCATCAGAGAAACGTGATGACGCATTAACCATAACAACCGATGCATCCACACTACGTTGGAATAACTCTGCCGCAGCATCGTTTTTAGTACAGATAACTTCGGTATGATTTGAGCCAAATTGAGCAATGTGCTCAACGGCTGCATCAAAGCTTGGCACTATACGAATAGCAATTTCTAAATCTAAATATTCTTCACCAAATTCGTTATCTGCAAGCACAGTGGCATTATCAAAATACTCAGCCGCTTTGGCATCGGCATTTATTTTTACGCCTTCTTGGCGAAGCACTACCGCGCACAGGTTTAAAAACTCATCAGCAACATCTTGGTGTACTACTAACCCTTCTAAGGCATTACATACGCCAGTACGTTGAGTTTTACCGTTAAGTAGTAGATTAAGTGCCACTTCTAAGTCTGCATCTTTATCTACGTATAAATGACACACGCCTTTAAAGTGCTGAATAACAGGAATTGTACTGTTTTCTGTTACATAGTTAATAAGCCCTTCACCGCCCCGTGGGATAATTAAATCAATACTGTCGCGTTGCTGCATTAATTCCATTAGTAAAGCACGGTCAGGATCTGGAATAACTGAAATTAGCGCCGTTGGCAAACCATGTTTAGTAAGCACGCTGTGCATTACACTAGCAATGGCTTGTGAGCTTTTAAGCGCTTCTTTACCACCGCGCAAAATAACACCATTACCCGACTTAAAGCACAATGCACCCGCGTCAGCCGTTACATTAGGTCGTGCTTCGTAAATCATACATACCACGCCCAGTGGTACACGCATTTTTCGAATTTTAATGCCATTTGGACGTTCAGTGATATCACGTAACTGGCCAACCGGATCATCAAGTGAAACAATCACTTCGATACCTTCAGCCATCGCTTCAATGCGCTCATCATTCAATGTTAAACGGTCTATCATTGACGCTGCTAAATTATTGTCACGCGCAGCGCTTAGGTCACTTTCGTTTTCTTTGATTATAAATTCTTTTTGATCTCTTAATGCCGCTGCCATATCGGTTAACACGTTGTTTTTAGTCTCGGTATTGAGTAAAGCAAGTGTATGTGCAGCTTTTGCTGCTTGGCGTGATATATCCGTAATTAAACTCATGACTTCTCCAATAATGCGATATCTTTTTCTGAAATAATTGGTCCAATTGAATCCTGCATTTTTTCGCTGAATTCACTCTGCTCGTTGTCTGCAATAAAGTTTAACAAGCAGCTACTGTAATTTGCTGTGGCTTTAGCTAAACGCGTACCATCTTCACTGCGAACTAAGATAGTATCGCCCACAGCAAACTCGCCATGTACTTCCTTGATCTCATCGCCTCGTAAACAGCCGTCTTCGCCTTCTAGTGAATCATCAAATGACCCATCGACAACCACTTCACCTTGTTCATTTGCGGTATGTGTCATCCAGTGAATAGAGTCTTGCATTGGTTTTTCATAAGGCAAGAACACACTACCTGGATTTTCGCCCGCTAATAAACGAGTAAAGGTTTCTTCTTTAAAGCCGTTAATAATATACGTTGCAATACCATGTGATGTGGCTTTTTCTGCCGCTTCAATCTTGGTTTTCATACCACCGGTGCCTACTGCACTGGTAGCACATCCTGCCATAGCATAAATAGAATCATCAATTGATTTTATTTCAGGCAATAATACGGCATCGTCATGCAAATTTGGGTTTTTGTCGTACAGCCCATCTACATCTGAAAAAATCATTAATGCGTCAGCGTCAGCGGCAGCTGCCACCATAGCTGATAAGTTATCGTTATCACCCACTTTTAAATCATCTGTTGTCACCGCATCATTTTCATTAATGATAGGTAGCACGCCGTGTTCTAACAAGGTAAATACAGTTTCACGAATACTTTGATAGCGCTCACGGTCACGTAGGTCACCATGAGTTAATAGTAGCTGCGCCGAAGGAAAATCAAAGAAACGATCCCACATGGCCATCATTTCTGTTTGCCCTGCTGCTGCCATGGCTTTTTTCATAACAACTGAGCGCGGCTTCTCTGATGGAAATAAATGCGAGCCTGCCGCTACAGAGCCTGATGACACTAAAATAACCTCTATACCACGTGCGCGACAGTGAACGATAAACTGTGCGATGGTTAACAAGTAGCGTGAACGACAGCCATCTTGATCGGGTGCAATTAAGGCACTGCCCACTTTAAGTACGATACGTCGCCAATTTAACTTTTGCATAAATGCTCAACTTTCCATTTTATTTGTATTCATCACACTGATGAATGAAACCAGGTCGCTATGTTTAAAACATAACGTCGAATTTGTTTATCATTGCCCACACTTTTTTTACACACGCGTACACCGTCTCTAAAACCATTGTTTTAAATTGAGATGCAAAAAATAAATAGTATTAACCCAATAAAATTGGATTGTACTAACTAAAAAAATATAAAGTGTTGTTTATGTATCGCTGTAAAAAGCTGTGTGCGGCTTTTTTATTAACAACATACATAGAGCCTCTTAAGTCTGGTACACCAACAGATAGGGTGATGACTTAAGGACCGAGATTTAACCGCCACGATGGGGATTAAATATTGAAAGGTAATAATTCAACTCAAACTTTAATTTATATGCGTTAAGCAAATAAACACCTTGAGCAAAACTATACCAAAGAGTTCGGTAAATGATATTTTATGTTCGAACATTATAAAACATCGCTGAAACAATCACTAAGAGAGTTAAGATGTTTATATCTAACACGTTTACTTACTTAAACAACAAACTTTATTAGATAACTAATTATTCGAACACGAAGTATAATACGTTAAAATAGCCGCTTAGATCAAGGCTAAAATTAAAGCTAAATAGGTGATAACAGACAAGGCATGCACATTTTGCAATAGATATCATAAAGTTAGACTACTATAAATGGTAATTATAGAGACTATAACTTTGATAACACTCTCACAAAAGACGTTAACACTAAATAAATAAACATTATTTATTAGCTAAATTTAATTTACACGTGTATACCCACTGTATTACTGGTTGGTAACCGTTATACTTTTAAACATTATTAAAATTAAGGAGTTTTTACTCTATGTCAGCAATTTATATAGCCGGTATTGCACTGTGTTCAGTGTTAGCCCAATGGGTCGCTTGGGCGTTTAGAGTACCCGCTATTCTGTTTTTATTGCTTACAGGGCTTTTATTAGGGCCATTTAGTGGCGTATTAGACCCTGATGCATTATTAGGTGATTTACTTTTTCCTGTGGTCTCTTTGAGTGTCGCTGTGATTTTATTTGAAGGGTCCTTAACTTTACATTTTCGAGAACTTAAAGGGATCAGTAAAGTCGTCAGAAACCTCTGCTCTATTGGTATGCTTACAACTTGTATTGTTATTAGTTTTAGCGCCTATTGGTTACTCGAGTTAAATTGGCGAGTTGCTGCAGTACTTGGCGCAGTGCTTGTTGTTACGGGGCCAACCGTTATTGCTCCATTACTTAACTCGATGCGACCTACCCAGGATATCGATCGTATTTTACGCTGGGAAGGCATAGTAATAGACCCCATTGGCGCTTTATTTGCAGTACTAGTGTTTGAAGCCGTAATGCTGGTTGGTCAGGGTGAAGTACTTAGCCATACTATCGTTGCACTGGTTAAAACCGTTGGCGTTGGTTTAAGCATTGGTGTGGTTTCGGGTTGGATCACGACGCAACTAATGCGCCGAGAATGGCTGCCATTTGAGCTACATAAGTTTGGTATTTTAGCGTTAGTGTTAATTAGCTTTTCTATTTCAAACCACATAAGCCATGAGTCAGGCTTACTGGCTGTGACGGTGTTTGGCATTTGGTTAGCTAATCAAGATGACTTGGAAATAGATTCGGTACTCGAGTTTAAAGAAGATTTGTCGATGATTTTAATCTCGACTTTATTTATTTTATTGGCCGCAAGACTACAACTCTCTGATTTAATGATGCTCGACAGCGACGTATTTATATTTTTAGCTATTGTGCTATTTATTGCGCGCCCATTGTGTATTGCTATTTCAACCTTTGGTACAGACTTACCGATGAAATCACGCCTAGTACTTGCTTGGATTGCACCTCGCGGTATTGTTGCAGCAGCCGTTGGTTCAGTATTTGCGCTGAGTATGATGGAAGCGGGAGTAGCCGATGCCGAAAAAATGGTGCCACTCATATTTACTGTTATTATTGTTACTGTGGTACTGCAAAGCTTAACGGCTATCCCTGTTGCGAAACTACTTGGAGTGCGTCAACCATCCCCTAATACTATTTTAATCATTGGTGCAAACCATGTATCGCGTGCAATTGCACGTGGCTTAAAAGAGCAAAATATTCCTGTTCATCTATCAGATCCTGCTTGGGAGAACTGTAGAATGGCGCGCATGGATGGCCTTCCTTGTTATTACGGTAACCCGCAATCGGAGCATGCTGAACGTTATTTACCTTTAACCACGATTCGCAGTGTTTTAGCGCTTTCACCTAATCGCCACCACAACGCATTAGGGGTGCAGTACTTCTCTCATTTATTAAATGAAAAAAATGTATTTTCACTACGTTCCTCTTCATCACATGCTAAAGCAAATAAAGACAGTGCGACGTTTTTATCACGACAAATTCTGTTTGGTGAAAACGGCGCATATGCACGCTTAAGCAGTGTTATTGCCAAAGGCGGTAAAGTGAGTGCAACACGTATATCTGAAGAGTTTAGCTGGCAGCAGTATTTAGAAATGAATCCTGAAGCGATCCCACTGTTTATTCTCAAAGGGGATAAAGACAGTGATGAAGACGCACCAGTGAAAATGAGGCCTTTTACCAGTGATATGGAAAAGCCACCACAAGAGGGTGAACGAGTAGTTGCATTGCAACCGCCTAAAATATCGCTATTAAAAGATCCGGCCAATAACAAAGCCAAAGACAATAAAAAAGATGAGTAATAACTAAAAAGCGAGAGTGCTAAAAAAAGCACTCTCACTTTTTTATTTACAAACCTAAACTCTGATTAAGAGATTTACTAACATATTAAATCATAGTCATAATTAGGTTTATTTTCTCTAGCTAGAGTTTAGGTTACATAGGTAAGCGCGCGCGGGTAACGACACTAGCTGGCATTTTTTCAGCAAGTTTAGTTAATGCTCGCTCTATTTTTTTATGTGTCGCTTTATCGGCTACCGTGGTGTTAAACAGCCAACGATAAGCATCTTCAAAGTCTCTTGGACTACCATAGCCTTGATTAAACAAGCCCACTAATCGTAATTGCGCTTTTAAGTTACCTTGCGCTGAGGCCTCACGGAGGTAGGTTATTGCCATGGCTTTGTCTTTTTGGACTAACTGCCCAACATCGTAATAGCGACCTAGCTGCTCTAATGCTGCCGCTAAGCCCTGCTCAGCCGCTTTTTTCATGTAATACACACCTAAAGCTACATCACGCTCAACACACACCTTGTAGGCGAGCATATCACCGTATAAAAATTGATACGACGGCAATGCCATTTTATTGGCTCGCGCTTCTATATCTTGCACTAACTGGCAATTATCTGCCTTCACGCGGGCTAGATGAGTGTTCTCATTAATTAAAGCTATTAACTCAGATTCAGTATACAGCGGCACAGCTGCAGGGCTTTCTTCAGCTAAGCTATTGCTTATATTAAATAAAGAAAGTGTAAGTAGTGATAATGACCACACTGAGCAACGAGAAGATAAACGCATATTAACCACTTTAAAAATAAACTTACCAAATAATATACAAAGATCGTTCCACTATTAATAGGTATGCTTTTTTATAGACATAAAAAAAGCTGCACATGGCAGCTTCTTTTCAACATAAACCCAATTATGCAAATGGGCTACGAAGTATCATGGTTTCAACACGATCTGGACCTGTAGAGATAATATCAACAGGGACGCCCGTGATTTCTTCAATACGTTTAATGTAATCAATTGCTGCTTTAGGTAAACCTTCAATCGATGTTACACCCACGGTATTTTCAGACCAACCAGGCATTTCTTCGTATACTGGTGTTACTTTATCGTAACCTTCAGCCGCTAATGGCGTAACGTTAGTCACAGTACCATCTTCAAGCTTATAACCAGTACAGATTTTAAGTGTTTCTAAACCGTCTAAAACGTCAAGTTTAGTTAAACAAAATCCTGAAATGCTGTTAATTTGAACTGCACGGCGCATAGCCACTGCATCTAACCAGCCAGTACGACGTAAACGACCAGTAGTAGCACCAAACTCATGACCTTTGTCACCTAAATGCTTACCTACTGGGTCTTGTTTTTCAAGGCCATCGTAAAGCTCTGTAGGAAAAGGACCTGAACCTACACGTGTTGTGTACGCTTTAATGATACCTAGTACATAATCAAGGTGTAATGGGCCAAAACCCGCACCTGTAGCAACGCCACCAGCAGTAGTGTTTGAAGATGTAACATAAGGGTAAGTACCGTGATCGATATCAAGTAATGTACCTTGTGCACCTTCAAATAAGATGTTGTCACCGGCGTTACGCGTTTGATCTAAAAGCTCAGTTACATCAACTACCATTGCTTTTAAGATGTCAGCAACAGCCATTGCGTCATCAAACGTTTTTTGAAAATCTACTGCATCTACTTTGTAGTAGTTCACTAATGTGAAGTTGTGGTATTCCAATACTTCTTTTAACTTAGTAGCAAATAATTCAGGATTGAATAAATCGCCAACACGTAAACCACGACGTGCTACTTTATCTTCATACGCTGGACCGATACCACGACCCGTTGTACCGATTGGTTTATCGCCACGCGCTGTTTCGCGAGCTACATCTAATGCAACATGGAAAGGCAATATTAGCGGACATGCTTCACTGATTAAAAGACGTTCGCGTACTGGTACGCCACGCTCTTCAAGCATGCCAATTTCTTTCATTAGCGCTTCTGGTGATAAAACAACACCATTACCAATCACACATTTAACATTGTCACGTAATACACCCGATGGAATAAGGTGTAGAACTGTCTTTTCACCGTCGATCACTAAGGTATGGCCAGCGTTATGACCACCTTGATAACGAACTACTAAAGATGCTTTATCTGTAAGGAGGTCAACTACCTTACCCTTACCTTCGTCACCCCATTGGGTGCCTAGTACAACAACGTTTTTACCCATTGCAAATTCACTTAGAGAAAATTAGGACGAGATTTTACCAGAAAACTAAAGCAAAGTTCACCCCGTTTAGCTTATTTTTTCCTCGTGCCCTTAGTAAACATCAGTGTTTAGCTAATAATCACATAAATAACAGTGATTTATAAGATTAAAATTCAGATAACAAAAAGCCCTGCAATTGCAGGGCTTTTTAAATTTAACTAAAGCTGTGATTACTGAGCTTTCGCGCCTTTCATGTATTGGAAGAAGTCGCTATCCGGTGATAACACCATCACGTCTTGCTTTCCTTTGAAAGTTTGCTTGTAAGCTTCTAAAGAGCGAACAAAGCTAAAGAACTCAGGGTCTTTATTATAAGCACTAGCGTAAATCGCAGCAGCATCAGCATCGCCTTGACCACGAACAGAACGCGCATTACGTTCTGCATCAGCAAGCATTACTGTTACTCGGCGGTCAACACCTGCACGAATCGTCTCTGCTTTTTCCTGACCTTCAGAACGGTGCTCTTTAGCAACGGCAGTACGCTCAGCACGCATACGTTGGTAAATAGAGCTACTCACCTCTTGAGGTAAGTTAATTTGCTTAACACGTACATCAAGTACTTCAATACCCAGCTCACTAGCACTTTCAGAGGCTTGTACTAACGCTTCTTCCATCAGCTCGCTACGTTCACCCGATACAATTTCACGAATAGTACGAGTACCAAAGTTAGTACGTAGGCCATTATTTACTTTTTGCTTAAGCAGTGTTTCAGCGTATTGCTTATCACCACGTGCACGCAGGTAAAAAGAGCTAAAGTCGTTAACACGCCATTTTACAAACGAATCAACAATTAAGTCTTTTTTCTCGCTAGTTACAAAGCGATCCGGTGTGCCATCTAGCGTTTGAATACGCGCATCAATGCGGCGCACTTGGCTAAAAAATGGCACTTTTAGATGTAGACCTGGACCATAAACTACCGCTTGATCATCGCTGTCTTTTTGTACTTTACTAAATAAAAGTACAATCGCCTTTTGGCCTTCAGAAACCACAAATACTGACGAGAAACACATTACAATGGCAGCTAATAGGATTACTAAACTAAAGTTTTTCATTATGCTTATCTCCCGTCGTTGAAGCGATCATTGTTAAAGCGATCATTACCACTATTAACAGTGCTGTTACGTGACGTATTTACCTTGTTACGTAAATCGTTAATATCGCTTGAGCTAGGTAAAGCAACGCGTGTTGATGAACCCTGTTTTTCCATGATTTTATCAAGTGGTAAATACATCATGTTGTTACCGCCCTTAACGTCAACCAATATTTTAGAGCTATTACCTAATACTTCTTGCATTGCGTCTATGTATAAACGCTCGCGTGTTACTTCTTTAGCTGCTTGGTATTCTGGAAGTAATTTCTCAAAACGAGCCACTTCACCTTGCGCTTCTAAAGTAATACGCTCTTGGTAACCTTCAGCCTCTTGCGTCATACGCGTTACTTGACCACGCGCACGCGGTTCAATTTCACGGGCATACGCTTCGGCTTCACGAATAAAGCGTTGTTCATCCTCTTGGGCTGCAATTGCATCATCAAACGCATCTTTAACTTCCATTGGCGGACGTGAATCCTTGAAGTTAACGTCAGTTACGATTAAACCTAAGTTATAAGGTTCGATGATTTGATTTAGCTCATCCCAGGTATTTTGACGCACAACTTCACGGCCGTTAGTCAGTACTTGGTCCATTTTTGAATGACCAACAACATAACGCAGTGCACTATCTAATGCTTCTTCAAGGCTGCTGTCAGCGTTAGTGACACTAAACTTGTATAAGTATGGGTCGATTACTCGATACTGTACTTCAAACTCAACGCTTACTACGTTTTCATCTTCAGTTAGCATAAAGCCTGATGCTGATAACGAACGAACAGCTTCGATATCGACTGGAATAACCGTCTCAACAAAGGTCATTTTCCAACGCAAGCCTGGATCTGCAATTCGGTCAAACTTACCAAATTGAAGAACGACACCGCGTTCAGCTTCTTTCACCGTATAAATACCGCTTAACGCCCACACAATGGCAGCGATAATAAGTACAAATGAAATACCGGCTCCGCCAAGTCCACCGCCGCTACCATTGCCGGATTTTTTACCGCCAAATAAGCCGTTAAACTTGTTACTGAATTTACGGAACACCTCGTCTAAATCAGGTGGGCCTTGATCACGTCCGCCTTTGTTATTCCACGGATCTTTGTCATTGCCATTATTACCCGGTTCATTCCAGGCCATAGCTATACTCCATTGTTATCTAAATAAATTCGGAAATTGTGTTAAATCTAACAAATCTTATGCATTTCTTATACTAAAACCGACATTAATCTTTCAGTTTTTAGTCGCAGCTAATAAAACTTTCAATCTCTGGGCCAAAATCTTTAATCAAACGATTCCACTCAATCATAGGTAATCGCACATCTAGCAACCAATTACCTTGCTCATCAAAACGTTCGTTATGTACTGCACTTAAGTTAAATAAAGATGCTCTTAAACGTCCATACTGAGGAGCCAGTATTAAAGTTTCACTCAACATCTTTTTAGCTAGTAGGTCACTAATAGCCTCACTTAGCAGCTCGCAACCTTCACCTGTTTTTGCTGATAACCATACCCTTATAGGTTGGCCTTCGTCATCGCGATCAATACGTGGGGTTACATCATCCAGCGCATCAATTTTGTTGTATACAAGTAATTGCGGTACATCATCAGCTTCAATTTCTTTGAGTACTTCTTGTACCTGTTCAATATTTTCTTTTCGACGAGGGTCGGCTACATCTATCACGTGTAATTGTAAATCAGCCTCTCGCGTTTCTGTCAGCGTTGCTTTAAATGCAGCCACTAAGTCATGCGGTAAGTGGCGAATAAACCCTACAGTATCCGCTAAAATAACCGAACCAACATCGCCAATATCTAATTTGCGTAAGGTTGGGTCTAGTGTTGCAAACAACTGATCAGCGGCATACACATCAGAATTTGTAATACGGTTAAATAAGGTTGATTTACCCGCATTAGTATAGCCCACTAAAGAAACCGTTGGGATCTCATTACGAGTACGTGCTCGTCTACCTTGCTCACGTTGTACGCCAACTTTAGCCAAACGGGCGCGTATATTTTTAATACGTGCACGTAATAAACGTCGATCGGTTTCTAACTGCGTTTCACCAGGACCACGTAAACCAATACCGCCTTTTTGGCGTTCAAGGTGGGTCCAACCTCGGATTAAACGAGTCGACATATGACGAAGCTGCGCTAACTCAACTTGAAGTTTACCTTCGTGAGTACGTGCGCGCTGAGCAAAAATATCGAGGATAAGTGTGGTTCTATCAAGCACCCGACATTGGCAAACACGCTCTAAATTACGTTCTTGAGACGGACTTAACTGATGGTTAAAAATGACAACATCGGCATTGTGGATTTTGACAATTTCAGCTATTTCTTCTGCTTTGCCGGTACCGACAAATAGCTTCGGATGTGGTGCTTGACGGCTGCCTTGCACAACCGCCAAACTACTAACACCAGCAGAAGATACCAACATTTCTAATTCGTGGAGATCTTCACGATCCCCCTCTTTAGGTAAGTCGATATGGACTAAAATTGCCTGTTCGCCAGATTCATAGCGGTCAAACAAGCATTACGCTCCTAATTTAAAAGTTTCCAGCTTCAGGTTCTTCAGTGTCTTCATTTCCCTGAACACCTTGGAAGTTGACTGCGCGTGCAGGTACAACTGTAGAAATTGCATGTTTATACACCATTTGGTTAACAGTGTTTTCCAGCAAAATTACAAATTGGTCAAATGACTGAATTTTACCTTGTAATTTTATGCCATTTACCAAAAAAATTGATACTGGAATGCGCTCACGGCGTAGTGCATTTAAAAATGGGTCTTGTAACGATTGGCCTTTTGCCATGTTATTATTCCTTCGTTCTAGGTGTTATTATAATTAAGTGGCTGAACTGATTTAACAAAGATAAATTTTGTTCAACTACTACTAGCTTAGCGAACTTACTACACGATGCAAGTTTTCTTCATCACCTGTTGTTAACCATGTAACATCAGGCCAGCTTCTTAACCACGTTAATTGACGTTTAGCCAATTGACGTGTGGCTGCAATGCCGCGAAAAATCATTTCATCATGATCAATTTCACCCGCAAGGTAATCCCACATCTGTCTATAACCTACACAACGAATAGAAGGCATATTGGGATGTAAATCCTCACGTAGATATAGGGTCGAAACTTCTTTTTCAAACCCCTGTTCAATCATTATTTTAAACCTTTCTTCAATTCGATGATGTAATTCACTGCGATCATCGGGTGCAATTGCAAATTGATGAAAAGTATAGGGTAATGCTGGCTGCTTTTGCTTTTGCAATTCAGTCATCGTTTTACCTGTTATACGGTAAACTTCCAAAGCACGATTAATTCGCTGCGAATCATTTTCACTCATCTTTTGTGCGGCTTGCGGATCAACTTTAACCAGCTCTTTGTATAAATAAGGCCAGCCATGCTCTTTAGCTTGTGTTTCTAGTTCGGCTCTAACGTTTGCATCGGCCTCAGGTAATGGCGACAACCCATCAATTAGCGCTTTGAAGTACATCATTGTACCTCCAACCAATACAGGCACTTTACCTTGTTGATGAAATTTATCAATTTTTTCTATAGCATCACGTCTAAAATCAGCAACCGAATACGTTTCACTCGGATCAAGTAAGTCAATTAAATGATGTGGGGCACGAGCTAATTCGTCGGCATCAGGCTTAGCCGTACCAATATCCATACCTTTATAAACAAGCGCAGAATCAACGCTAATAATCTCAGTATTTAAATACTCACACAGTGAAATTGCCAATGCTGTTTTACCAGCAGCGGTTGGGCCCATTAAAAATATGACCGGTAAATTACTCAACACGAATACCTTAATTAAATTGCGTTAGATAAGAGTTTAGATCTATTTTAACTGCTTTTTCTCGCAAGCGTTCAATTGTTTGCGGATTATTTTGTAAGCGCGCTTGCTGCTCTAAAAAGGCATTGCTCGCATAGAACCGTGCGGGAATTATATTTACCTGCCATTGTAGCCATTCATCAATACTTGCTAACTGAGCCTTACATCCCTCAAGCAATGCATCTATTGCAGCACTTACATCTAATAAGTACAGACTTGTAGGCAGCTTCTTTACCATAACAAACTGCTTTTCTATTAATAACTCAAAACCTAGTAAGGTAAACCAAGACTGCTGAGCAGCAAGAAGCGCCGTGTCTTGTTTTGATACGTTAACACGCACTGGCAATAGGAGTGCTTTACCTTCAAGGCTGCCGTGCTCTTTTATTTGTGTATGCCAATCATCCGCTAATGCGTATTTAAAGTGTGAACAATAAAGTTGATTTTCATCATTGAACACGCAAACGCCCTGTTCAATGCTTATTATATCGACAGTACGCAGTGCTGTATCTGATACTTGCGTCTCATTAGATTGTAGAAATGCTGCCGCAGTATCAAAGTGCTGCGCTTGTTGCTCATTCACGCCCTGATAAAACGCATTCACATCATGGTAATTTTGGCTTTCAATACGCACCTGTCTACCCGCACCTTGACGACTGCCACTATAAGAGGCATTACTTGTAGATGGCGAATGACTTGGTTGTAATGACGACTTAGGATAATCAAAAAGTTCACTATTGGTCGTGTGTTCTTGGTTAAACGATGTAACCGGTGATTGATGCGTGTGAGCGGCTGGCGAATTAACAAACTCAGCTTGAAGTGGCACCACAACTTGTTTGATAGCTTGTAAAATAAAGTCATGTACCAAACGACCTTGATGAAAACGTACCTCATGCTTTGCCGGGTGCACGTTAACATCCACTTGGCGTGGGTCTATATCAATGTAAATCACAAATCCGGGAAGTTCTTGCTCGCCACTGACCTCTTCAAATGCTTGACGAATAGCATGCAGAATAAGTTTGTCGCGCATCATACGATTATTGACATAGGTATACTGAGTAGTATTAGCCGATCCAACTGGCAATACCCAACCGTGTAGTTGCAACCCAGCCTCACCCGATTGAATATGCAACCCTTGCTCAGCAAACGCTTTACCCGCCACTTGTGCGACTCGCGTAATCGCTTGAGCGGGATCAGTTTTAGCGCGATACTGGCGCACCACTTTTTCATTATGGGTTAATGTAATTGATACATCAAAACGGCTCAGCGCAATACGCTTAATAAGCTCATCAATATGACTAAATTCGGTTTTTTCAGTGCGTAAAAACTTACGTCTCGCTGGGGTGTTAAAAAATAAATCTTTAACTTCAATTGTGGTACCGCTAGGGTGAGCAACCGGCTTTACCTCTACGGCCATATCTCGGCCTTGTGCAAAGGCTTGCCACGCAGCTTCTTGATTTTCGGGTTTAGAGCTTAAGGTTAAGCGAGATACCGAACTAATAGATGCTAAGGCTTCCCCCCTAAAACCAAGAGAACAAATATTTTCTAGGTCGTCTAGGGACTTTAGTTTACTGGTTGCATGGCGAGAGAGCGCTAATGTGAGCTCACCCTTTGCAATACCCGCTCCATTGTCGCGAATACGAATTAACTTGTGGCCCCCGCGTTCAATATCTATTTGAATACGTGTCGCGCCTGCATCAAGGCTGTTTTCTACTAACTCTTTAACCACCGATGCGGGACGCTCAACAACTTCACCCGCCGCAATTTGGTTTGCTAAGCGCGCAGGTAATATTTCAATACTCATAACAACCTTAAATGTGTGCGCTTTTAAAATTAACTCTGAGGAATATCAAGTTCCTGACCAATAAATAGCGTATTTGAACTGAGCTTATTAACTTGTTTTATTTTACTGATACTCACGCCATATCGACCTGCCAACATGCTCAGTGACTCACCAGGGCGTACTTTATGTTTTGTTGGGTATTGAGACTTTAATGACGCAAACAGTGAGTCGTCAGGCGGGTTACGTAAATAGTAATTTTTAATTGAGGTAAACATGGCTTTAGCTAAGCGCTCTTGATGATTGGCACTTTTAAGCAGTCGCTCTTCACGTGGATTAGAGATAAACCCAGTTTCAACCAAAATAGACGGAATATCTGGCGACTTTAATACTGCAAGGCTGGCATGTTGCGGCTCTTTTTTATGAAGTTTAGCCACCTTTCGTAGCTCTTTAACTACTTCCTCAGCCACATTTAAGCCGGTTTTCATGGAGTGATCCATCGACATATCAAGCAAGGCTTGAGCTAAGTACTTTTCATTTGCAGCATCTTTAATTACATCGGCAGCACCGCCAAGTAACTCAGAGTGTTTTTCTTTATCCTCAATCCATTTACCAATTTCTGAATTGGCACGTCGCAGCGACAACACCCATACAGAAGCACCATTTGGCCCAGGGCTGGTAAACGCATCTGCATGAATAGAAACAAAAAAGTCTGCTTTTTTCTGACGTGCGCGGTTGGTACGTGTATTGAGTTTTACAAAGTAATCGCCACTGCGAACCATACGCGAAATCATGCCTCGCTCAGCATCAATCATCCGCTCTAAACGCTTAGCAATTTGCAGTGTAATGTCTTTTTCGTAAGTGCCTGATGGGCCAATGGAGCCAGGGTCTTCACCGCCATGCCCTGCATCAATAGCAATTACAATATCGCGTTCTTGGCTTAATTGGCGTTTTTTAGCCGCCGTTTGCGCAGGGGTAATTGCACCTTTAGCTTGGCTTTTATCGTATAAATCGACCACCAATCTATTTTTATAAGGGCCTGTGGGGGCTAGTGCAAATATAACCGGTTTAACTGGCCCATTTAATTCAAACACTAAACGCACGCTGTGTTTATTTTTAGGTTTTGAGTAACGTAACTTACTAACAATTTGGTGTTTTGGTGGCACACCTGGCAATGTTTTCAACTCATCAGTGTTTTCTAAATCAACCACTAAACGGCTTGGATTTTTTAGCATAAAGTAGCTGAAATCGGGTTTATCGTCGAGATCAAACACCACCCGGGTGCTATCAGGGGATGGCCAGACACGCACACTATTAATAGTGTTTTTCGCCCACAATGGCAAGCTCACTGTAAAAACCATGAGGTAAATAAAAAGTTTAACTAAACCACGACTCATTTTGATAATCACTGCCTTAACTATTTTATTATCTATTATTTAGTTTTTCGACAATTGCTACACCACGCTCACTAGCACTGTTAATAACAATTTTACGCTCATCACCTACATAACTTAGCGTAGCATTTAGATCGGGAACAGGAATAAATTCTCCGCCTTTTTCCGGCCACTCAACAATACAAGTTGCCGTTTCTGAAAAATAATCACGAATTCCCATAAATTCAAGCTCTTCTGGGTCACCTAATCGGTATAAATCAAAATGATAGACATTGCCACGCACAAGCTCGTAAGGTTCAACAAGTGTATAAGTGGGACTTTTAACCTTACCTGTATGACCAAAACCTTGCACTATACCGCGAGTAAATGTCGTTTTACCGGCCCCCAAATCACCATGCAAATAAATAACTGCGCCCTGTTCTATTATGGCAGCTAATTTATTACCCATAGCAACAGTGGCATTTTCATCGACTAAATGAAAATCAAAACTACACGACATGATTACCTCAAAATTTACGAAAAGCGCATATTTGTTAATCATACCAGATTATTTATTTAAGGTGATACTGCCTCTTTTTTAAAGATAAAAAAACCGGCCTGAGCCGGTTTTTAATTAGCATGAACTTTACAGCCCTAATTTCTTCTCAAGGTAGTGGATATTTGTACCACCGTTTTTGAAGTTTTCATCTGCAAGAATGCGTTTATGCAATGGCGTATTCGTTTTAATACCGTCGATTACCAGCTCATTGAGTGCATTACGAGCACGGGCAATAGCAACATCACGGTTTTCACCGTAAGTGATCAGCTTACCAATCATAGAATCGTAATGTGGCGGTACCGTATAATCAGCATAAATATGGCTGTCCCAACGAATACCTAAACCACCAGCTGGATGAAAGCGGGTGATTTTACCTGGCGATGGAATAAAGGTTTCAGGGTCTTCAGCATTAATACGACACTCAATAGCGTGGCCACGAATAACAACGTCGTCTTGAGTGAATGATAATGGCTGACCAGCGGCAATTTTTAGCTGCTCTTTGATTAAATCCACACCGGTAACCATTTCAGTCACTGGGTGTTCAACCTGAATACGGGTATTCATTTCAATGAAGTAAAACTCGCCGTTTTCGTATAAAAACTCAAACGTACCTGCACCACGATAACCAATTTCGATACACGCACGTGTACAACGCTCACCAATGAACTTACGTACTTCTGCAGTAATCCCTGGTGCTGGCGCCTCTTCCACTACTTTTTGGTGGCGACGTTGCATTGAACAATCACGCTCACCTAGATGAACCGCGTTACCTTGACCATCGGCCAATACTTGCACTTCAATGTGGCGTGGGTTTTCAAGGAATTTTTCCATGTAAACCATGCTGTTGCCAAAGAACTGCTTAGCTTCTTGCTGCGTAAGTGCAATCGAGTTGATTAACTCAGCCTCGTTGCGTACAACACGCATACCACGACCACCGCCGCCGCCAGCTGCTTTAATAATTACCGGGTAACCAATACGCTTAGCAATTTGCATGTTGCGTTCTTTATCATCCGATACCGGACCATCAGAACCTGGCACACATGGAACACCGGCTTTACGCATCGCTTCGATAGCTGATACTTTGTCGCCCATTAGGCGAATAGTGTCGCCACGAGGACCAATAAATACAAAGCCACTTTGCTCAACTTGGTCGGCAAAGTCGGCATTTTCAGCAAGAAAACCATAACCTGGGTGAATAGCGACCGCATCAGTTATTTCAGCTGCGGCAATAATGCGTGGAATGTCTAAGTAACTTTCAGTTGCTGCTGGTTTACCAATACAGATGGTTTCATCTGCTAGTAATACGTGCTTAAGATCGCGATCCGCCGTTGAATGCACAGCAACCGTTTTGATCCCAAGCTCTTTGCAGGCGCGCAATATACGAAGTGCAATTTCACCTCGGTTTGCAATGACTACTTTATCTAACATGAGAGTTGGCCTTTTACGTTGCGCTATTATTCAATGATGAATAAAGGTTGATCAAATTCTACTGGCTCGCCGTTTTCTACTAAAATAGCTTTTACTGTACCGGCTTTATCTGACTCAATTTGGTTCATCATTTTCATTGCTTCAACGATACATAATGTGTCGCCAACTTTAACCTGTGAACCGACTTCAACATATGCTGGCGCTTCTGGAGAAGCTGCTGCGTAAAAAGAACCTACCATAGGTGATTTAACTTGGTGTCCTGTAGGACCTGCCGCTGGTACTTCAGACTCTGCTACAGGTGCTGCTGGTGCAACCGCAGGAGTGGGTGCTGGAGCATATTGCTGTGGAGCAAATTGCGCGTACGCAGGACCGGCACTCATGTTGTTACGGTTAATACGTACTGATTCTTCACCTTCAGTGATTTCTAGTTCTGCAATACCTGATTCTTCTACTAATTCAATTAGTTTTTTGATCTTGCGAATATCCATAAACGACCCGCCTATTAGTTTGTTAGTTTAAATTTAGTTTGAGTTTTGCAATCGGCTCACCGCTGCATGTAAAGCAGCGTGATAGCCCATTGCACCTAATCCACAAATAACGCCTTGCGCCACATCAGAAAAATAAGAATGATGGCGAAACGTTTCACGTGCATGCACATTACTTAAGTGCACTTCAAAAAACGGAATATCAACGCTTAGCAATGCATCACGTAATGCGACGCTTGTGTGCGTAAATGCTGCAGGGTTAATAATGATGTAATCAACCGCTTGCCAAGCATCATGAATGCGTTCAATGAGCGCTTGCTCACTATTACTTTGAAAATGCGTTAACGCCACATCTAAACTATTAGCAGCGCTGTTTAACTCGCTCATAATATGCTCTAAAGAGTGCGAACCGTACTTATCGGGCTCACGCTTTCCTAGCATGTTTAAATTTGGGCCATTTATAACTAAAATCTTTAATTTTGCAGCCATAATACGCGATATATCCTATAAGTAATGAGTTAAGCGGTTACTAACTAATTTTTCACTAAAAAGTAAGCTGAAAAAAGTAAGATAGCAACAATTTCTCACGTTAACCAACTATTATAGTGATTTCGAAGTAAATAGCAGCAAAATACTGGTCTAATCTCTATTTTGGGGACGAATCTTGAGGGGGAATAATGGCACAACATTAACAATCATGTTGTGCCATATAGAATGGTTATTCAGCGCTGGCACGCACTGCAGCAAGGTGCTTAGCGAAATCATCCGCATTTAAAAAGCCAGTAACACGTTGTGCACTTAGCTCTTCACCTTGAGTATTAAAGAATAAAATACTCGGTAAACCAAACACTGAATATGCTTCCATTAGCTCAATTGTTTCATTATCGCTTTGGGTTAAGTCAATTTGAATCAGTTGGTAATGGCTAAACTCACTTTGTACTTGAGGGTCAGGAAAGGTGTAATGCTCAAACTCTTTACACGCTACACACCAGTCAGCGTATAAGTCCACCATAACCATGCGCCCTTCGCTATTTGCTTGTGATACGGCTTGTTTAAGCTCGGCTAAATTGGCAACGTGTTTAAACTCATTGCTTTGCGAGGTTGTTTGTAAACTCACGGCTTGTGTTGGCCAAAAATAGTTTTTGGTTAAATTAAAGCCAGTAAGCATCAATAAAACAGCTATAAACCACAATAAGGTTTTTAATTTGCCTTGAGTTTGGGCGCTTTGCCAATAATGGAAATAAAGCGCTGTGGCGATAGCTAATAAGCCTGCCATAAGCATAATAATTTCAATATCTATAATGCGCTCTAGCAAAATAAGTGGCACAACTAACATAATAAAACCAAATAAGGTTTTAACTTGTTCCATCCAGCCGCCAGCTTTCGGTAATAGCTTACCTCCCGATGTACCTAATAATAACAGCGGTAGCCCCATACCTAAACTCAGTACGTAAAGTGTTAGCCCGCCTACTAGGTAATCGCCGCTTTGTGCCACAAATAATAATGCGGCTGATAAAGGCGCTGTAGTGCAAGGAGATGCAATAAGCCCTGATAAAACCCCCATCAAGAACACCCCAATATAGTTACCGCCTCTTTGGTTGTTGCTCACTTGGGTTAGCTTGTTCATCATGCCGCTGGGTAACTTTATTTCGTACCAACCAAACATCGACATAGCCAGCAGTACAAATAATAAGCTAAAGCTAATTAATACATATGGATGCTGTAAATAGCCTTGCACTTGCCCGCCTAACGCAGCAACCACAAGCCCTAATGCTGCATAGGTAACCGCCATGCCTTGAATATAAACAAATGATAGGGCAAATGCTTTTTTGGTAGATAGGTTCTTTTGACCCGCAATTAAGCTAGATAAAATAGGGAACATCGGAAATACACACGGTGTAAATGCCAAACCCACACCCACGGCAAAGAAAATGGCTAAGTTAACCATTAAGCTTTGGCTGGCTAACTGCTCTGTAAATGTGAGCTCTTTATCAGGTGTTGATGCAGTTGCTGGTTTTTCTGCAGATTGGCTAAGTGCTGCAAATGCACTGCTTGCTGCAGTATTGTCATTAGTATTAGTTTCACTTGCCAGTACACTTAATGGAATGCTGATGATTTCAGGTGGATAACACAGCCCTGCTTTTGCACAGCCTTGATAACGCACCTTAACAACGCCATCTTCACTCACATTACTTAGTTTGCTGATAACGCTAAGAGAATTAAAAAACACCTCAGTTTTGCCAAAAAATTCATCTTCAATTATTTCACCAGCGCCCAACTCAGGCACGTCAATGCTGGCACCTTTGGCAATAATTTCTATTTTATCTTTATATAGGTAATAGTCATCAGCGATATCCCAACCAACAAATAACGTACTTCCTTGCTGGTCAAAATCAAATACAAACGCTTCATTTACCGGTAAAAATGTGTGCTGAGTCGGTTTAAGAAAATCATCAAGGGTATTTTGTGCTGCCCAAGCAGGCGCCATTAATACGCTTAATAAAAAAAATAAAATAAAGCGCATTAATGAAGCACCTCATCCATCCAATTAAAGTAAGCCAAGTTACCCGTTGCTACATCAACAACTTGTATTTCTGGTACTTCGTAGCTGTGAAGATCTTTTAAGGTTAAAAATACATCGTTCATTTTGTCAGCCTTAGTTTTAATTAGCAGCTTTACTTCAGTTGCTTCAGCTACTTCACCTTCCCATATGTAAATAGAAGTCATGGCCGGTAAAATATTTACACAAGCGGCTAATTTCTTTTCAATTAGCGCCATAGCCAATAAACGGGCTTCATCGTTATCTTTGCAAGTGGTAAAAATAAGTTTAAATTGCGTTGTCATAGTGAACCTTTACTTGTTTACGGGGGTCTAGCCCCATAGTAGCTGATAGCGGGTATAATGTGTAGACACGAACTCTGTCTGTATTTTGGGTCTTTGCAGTAAATTGATTTAGACCCGCTACCTATAACTTTACTAACATTAACGTTTATTACTTACTCTTATTAGCTTGAAAATAGACCCGACAACCCTCACTTATATTTCATTAGCACCTTAATAAGTGTCATTTTTTTAGAGAGTCTTATGTTTAGAATTTTATTTTTGCTGTTTATCATCATCCCTATTATTGAAATTGCCTTACTAATTCAGGTTAGTGACGTGATAGGTGGCTTTGCAACAATCGCTTTAGTGGTACTAACCGCCATTGTGGGTGCAAAAATGGTGAAACAGCAAGGAATGGGCGCACTACAAAACGTACAAATGCAAATGGCTCAAGGGCAAATGCCTGCTAAAGAATTGTTTACCGGTATTTGCGTAATTATTGCAGGGGTACTTTTATTAACCCCGGGCATTATGACGGATGTATTTGGCTTACTGCTTCTTACCCCTGCTATTCGTAACAAATTAGCTGCAGGACTTGCTAGTCAAGCAACTGTAAGAATGAGCGCCAGCATGCATCAAACTGGCACTTCAGGGTTTTCGCAAACTCATCAATCAATGCATCACGAGCAAGATGAAAACCGCCCTAAGACCATAGATGGTGAATACGAGCGAAAAGATTAAAAATTTATCATTTTTTCTCTTGGAATTTTTCACTCCACCCCCATTAATGAAAGCAAATTAGATACACTTTTTTCTGTACTGTTCAGAAACTGTTAGGAGAACTAAAAACATGAACATTCGTCCTTTACAAGATCGCGTAATCATCAAGCGTCTAGAAGAAGAAACCAAGTCTGCTGGCGGTATTGTATTAACTGGCTCTGCAGCTGAAAAATCAACTCGCGGAGAAGTTGTTGCCGTAGGTAATGGTCGCGTTTTAGAAAACGGTGACGTTCGAGCATTAGAAGTGAAAGCCGGTGACACTGTGTTATTTGGCTCATATGTTGAAAAAACAGAAAAGATCGAAGGTCAAGAGTACCTGATCATGCGTGAAGACAATATTTTAGGCATTGTAGGCTAAACCTACTTTTCGTTTAACACACATTTTAAGAATTTAGAGGAAATTAAACATGGCAGCAAAAGAAGTACTGTTTGCAGGCGACGCACGTGCAAAAATGCTAACTGGCGTAAATATTCTAGCAAATGCAGTAAAAGTAACATTAGGCCCTAAAGGTCGTAACGTTGTATTAGACAAATCATTTGGCTCTCCAGTGATCACCAAAGATGGTGTATCTGTAGCAAAAGAAATCGAACTTGAAGACAAGTTTGAAAATATGGGCGCACAAATGGTTAAAGAAGTAGCGTCTAAAGCAAATGATGCTGCTGGTGACGGTACCACTACCGCAACTGTGCTTGCTCAGTCTATTGTAAACGAAGGTCTTAAAGCAGTTGCTGCGGGTATGAACCCAATGGATCTCAAGCGCGGTATTGATAAAGCAATCATTGCTGCAGTTGCAGAACTTAAAGCGCTTTCTGTTCCATGTGCTGATACTAAAGCGATTGCACAAGTAGGTACTATTTCAGCTAACTCTGATAAAGAAATTGGTGAAATCATTGCTGATGCAATGGAGAAAGTAGGCCGTAACACTGGTGTTATCACCGTTGAAGAAGGTCAATCACTTGAAAACGAACTAGATGTTGTAGAAGGCATGCAGTTTGACCGTGGTTACTTATCTCCATACTTTATCAACAACGCTGAAAAAGGCGCGGTTGAACTAGATAACCCATTTATCTTACTTGTAGATAAAAAAATATCTAACATCCGTGAATTATTACCAACATTAGAAGCGGTTGCTAAAGCAAGTAAACCTCTACTGATTATCGCAGAAGACCTTGAAGGTGAAGCGTTAGCGACACTGGTAGTTAATAACATGCGTGGTATTGTAAAAGTATCAGCGGTTAAAGCACCTGGCTTTGGCGATCGTCGTAAAGCAATGCTACAAGATATCGCGGTTTTAACTGGCGGTACTGTGATTTCTGAAGAAATCGGCCTTGAGCTTGAAAAAGCAACGGTTGAAGACTTAGGTACAGCTAAACGTGTAGTAATCACTAAAGACGATACAACAATCATTGATGGTGCTGGTGAAGAAGACGGTATTAACGGCCGTGTTGCACAAATCAAAGCACAAATTGAAGAAGCGACTTCAGACTACGATAAAGAAAAGCTACAAGAGCGCATGGCTAAATTAGCTGGCGGTGTTGCAGTAATCAAAGTAGGTGCCGCTACTGAAATTGAAATGAAAGAGAAAAAAGATCGTGTTGAAGATGCATTACATGCAACTCGCGCAGCGGTTGAAGAAGGCGTAGTACCAGGTGGTGGTGTTGCATTAGTGCGTGCTGCTAGCAAATTAGCAGACTTACTAGGCGATAACGAAGACCAAAACCACGGTATTAAAGTGGCACTTCGCGCGATGGAAGCACCACTTCGTCAAATCGTTACAAACGCAGGCGACGAAGCATCTGTTGTGATTAACGCAGTGAAAGGCGGTGAAGGTAACTACGGTTACAACGCAGCCACTGGCGAATACAACGACATGATTGAAATGGGTATCCTAGATCCAACGAAAGTAACCCGTTCTGCATTACAGTTTGCTGGATCGATTGCCGGTCTAATGATCACCACAGAAGCAATGGTCGCTGAAATTCCTAAAGAAGAAGCGGGCGCTCCTGATATGGGTGGCATGGGCGGAATGGGTGGTATGGGCGGCATGATGTAATCATCCCCTCACACACCTAGCTCAAATAAAAACCCAGCTTCGGCTGGGTTTTTAGCAATAGAGATAAAATAAATTCACTAAGACAACAATAAAATTATCTCAGTGTATTCCAATGCAACTGAGTTCCTGCAAGCTATACCCAGAGTAAATTTTATTTAACATGATTAAGGATATTAAGTTGAATACTAAACCTGAAATAATCATCTCATCACTGGATGCAGATCGATTGTATGCGCTAATGGAATCGTTACCTGCGAACAGTTTTGCGGGTGAAAAAGAACTTGAAGCAGAACTTGGTAGAGCTAACATAGTGGAGCCACACGAAGTTCCCTCAACCGTGGTAACCATGAATTCAACAGTGAACTTTGTTGTTGAGTCTACAGGTGAGGAGTTTACTTTAACGCTTGTTTACCCGAAGAATATTGACTCAAGTGGCAACAAAATATCAATCTTAGCCCCTGTTGGTAGTGCATTACTTGGCCTTTCACAAGGAGATCAAATTGAATGGCCAAAGCCAGGCGGAGGGTTAATAACAGTAACTATTAAAGAGGTAACTTATCAACCAGAAAGAGCTGGCGAGCTTCATAGATAGACTTTTAAATCCTCACAATTTTAAATTAATAAACAAATTTATATAAAAAATCCAAGCAAGGCTTGGATTTTTTTATTGAGTTACTGCTGACTAATGTCGTATAGCCTTTGTGCTTGACTATTAGAAGCTTTACTTACTTCTCTAAAGTCTTCGGCATCGGCGGCATTTTGCCCTGATATTTCTCGGATCCGTTCCGCTAGTTTTTTAACATTGACGGTTACTTGAGCCTGTTCTTCAGTGGCTACGGCAATACTTGCTGAGCGTCCTTTAATGTCGTTAAATGCATCAACTATATTTTCATATTGCGTGCGTGTTGTATTTGAACGATCATTGACCACTTCTGAGAACTCTCGGCATTCTTGAATAACACTGACTCCTTTTGCAGCCGCTTGTTGTAACTGACTTATCATGGTTTCAATCTCACCAGCTGATTGTTGCGTTCTTTGTGCCAGTGTTCTAACTTCATCAGCAACGACCGCAAACCCCCTTCCAGAATCACCAGCACGAGCAGCCTCAATAGCAGCATTAAGCGCAAGCAAATTAGTTTGCTCAGAGATATTCATAATCACATCTAATACCGAACCAACCTGCTGTGAATCTTCAGAGATTTGTGATATTGCATTGGACGACTCAGTTAGTTTATTGAACAACAGCTGGATAGATTCTGCGTTTTGTTCAATAACATTAAATCCAGAGTTTACAAGATCTGATGACTTAGCGGTAATATCTGCAACGCCACCAATATCTTCTGATGCCGATGAAGCCGCTATCGACATTTCATTGATAGCCGTGGCTAACAGTTCATTTTCTTGCATTAGTTCATGTGCGCGTTGCTGACTATTACTACTCAAGTTATCAATAGATTCAGCATTGTTTTTTACTGAGGCCGCCTCTTCTTTAATCAGCCCAAGAATTTTAATAAGATGATCACCGTAATCATTAATTGCTTCGCAAAGATGACTCATTTCATCATCCCCCGATATTGGTAATTTAGAATCTGTTTGCCCTTGCATTAATGACCTAACTTGCGCCGAAGTCTGCTCTATTTGCTCAACTAATCGCTTACCAAAGACTAATAATGCCGATATAAATATAACAATGAGTACAATGAATGAACCATACAAATAATATGTCAGCGTATTAGCTGCTTTTTTTGCAATCGCTGTTGGAATTATCACGCCAGAGCGCCACTTTTGCTCCGGCAGTGAGAATGTCACTAGAATTGAGCTATCCCCCTTTATGACACCAGAACTAAACTCTGCTACGAGTCTATCTTCATTTTTCAAGGCGTTAACTAAAGGCTGTAAAGAGCTATCTTTACTCACAACTTGTGAAAAATTTAGCATGGCTAAATTCGTATCTCTAAATGCAGGAATAGAAACAAACTGCTGCGCACTATCAATAATAAAACTGTAGGTACCGGTTGCTTGGTTTTCAGCAAGTAGTGACTTTTCAATATGAGAAAGCTCTATATCTAAAGTAGCGACTCCCCAAAACTGATTATTACGCTCAATTTTAACGGAACAAGTTACCATAGGCACATTCGAGACTGCATCAACATAAGCCTCAGACCAAACACATACGCCTGGTTGAGCGTTAGCAGCACTTGTATACCAGCTTTCTTGTTGATATGGACTGCTATCAGCTTGGTTGTAGTCATCTAATAAAGTGTATTGACCATTATCGCCCTTAGCCCAAAACAAAGATGCCCTTTGTGCTGATGCATCTAACATATTTGGCTCTGGCCATATTCCACCACCAGCAATGCCTGAACCACTAGCAATTAACGGTGCCAAATTTTTAATAAATTGATCTTTATCAAGGGGAAGTGTTTGAGCAACAACAGATAAGCTTTTAGTTAATGCTGCACTTTTTCCTAAATCCTTAGCAAATGATTCTCCGATTACTTTAGCCTGTAACTTAGCTGCAGAAATAGCTTCATTTTTTATAATTGGCGTTATCACCCATTGCATAATTACGGTTAAAACGAGCAAAGAGAAAACGATAAGTAATAAGCTTCCCGCATACATTTTTTTCTGTATTAACATTTTTAACCTCAGTTACAACCAAACAGCGTTAACTAAGTATAAGAAGGTTAATGGATTTATCAAAAAAAGAACAAAATTAATATGAATGCTTATATCTTATGGTTTTATATTATTAATTAACCGTCTCACTATACAAAACAGATCGCTAGGTAGCATACCTCGCTCTCCATTTTTTTGCCCAGCAATATCACCCGCTTTAGCATGCAGTGTAACACCATAGCAAGTCGCCTCAGCACAATCTAACCCTTGAGCAAGTAATGCCCCTACAATACCAGTAAGAACATCACCGCTACCGCCAACAGCAAGCGCAGGGCTTCCTTCTTCACAAACCCAAGTATGCTTACCATCGGCTATTAAAGTTCCTGCGCCTTTTAAAACACAAACTGCTGAGTAACGTTTAGCACATTGTTGAACATAGCTGAACCGATCAAACTCTATCTCCCCAGTCGAAACCTTTAATAATCGAGAGGCTTCGCCCGGATGCGGGGTAAGTACACACCGCGTGGGCATTTTCGGTGAAGCTTGTTTAGCGAGTAAATTAAGTGCATCAGCATCAATAACTAAAGGCATATTATTATGTGTACAATACTCAATGACTTGATTAAAGGTATTTTGCGCCCATTCGTCTTGTCCAAGGCCTGGGCCAATAACAGCACAGCTTGCCCACTCCAATGCGTGTTGCAAGTTATTACTACTTACCATAAGCTCTGGTCGGCCAAAACTGACTGGCATAATTGAGCTTTCATGGGTATACACTCTGACCATTCCAGCACCAGCTCTAAGCGCTGCCTCGCTTGTTAATCTGATAGCACCTGCCGTTCCTTGATTCCCACCAATACACAGTAATTTTCCATAACTACCTTTATGACTATTCAGAGCACGTGGGCCTAAGCCTTTAAAACTATTGATATTAATAAGCTTACCCGATGGGCTCGCTAATTCTACGAATAGCTCACCAATAGCCAAGTCATCAAAGATAAGCTCACCAACATACTCTTTACCTGCAGCCGTTGTTAACCCTTGTTTTACCCCTACAAAAGTAATTGTTTTAGTGGCTTTAATTGCAATGCCTAAAGGTTGGCCTGTATCAGCATTTATACCTGATGGCACATCAATACTGAGTATTGGTTTAGTGCTTTCATTCGCCGCTTTAATTATAGTGGCAACATTATCGCGTACCGTATTTTCAAGACCAGTGCCCAGTAATGCATCAATGATTACATCACACTCATCGAGTGCATCAGCGCTAAAGTTACAAATTTCACCACCGGCATCAATCCAGCGCTTTTGTGCTATTGCAGCATCGCCGGTTAATTCTTTATTTTCATCTACGGCACACACCACTACATGTCTATCGGCTTGCTTAATAAGGCTAGCCGCAATATAGCCATCTCCTGCGTTATTGCCACTCCCTACGAGTACTAGAGTCTGCTGTGCATTGAATGATTTCCAATTTAAAAATGCGGCATGCCCCGCTCGTTCCATTAGGGTAAACAGATCACAACCACTGGCTTTTGCAGCATTACACTCATGCTCTCTTATTTGCTGTGCTAAATATACGAATTGCTTAACGCTGGAAGATGAAGGTAATAACGACATGATAGGCTCTATAAAAATAAGTGTTGATTAAGTAGACTTTGGGCTCATTGGTTTTTTTTCAAGTAAGATCAGAAATGTATCAATCAGAATAAGGGCGCAACCCCCTTATTTGAGTATTTATTACCAATTTATACCAATTCGCTTAATTAAGCGGTCTATTTTGAGGCAGGAAAAACGGGGTGATAGCTAGGCAAAAAATTCGCTATTTAGTTGTTCTAAATGAGAATTTTTTAACACAGGTAGCGGCACGTTTAGCCCCGCAAAATTATTGAGTATTATTGCGGATTGGTATTATATGGATTTGCTACCTGATACTGATACGTTATTCTTAGCGACAACGCAGTAGCATGTTGTGGTGCCTACAGCGGTAGAGTATGTATTAGGCTCTAAGGTGGTGGTCGTCGCGTTCTTTTACCCATAGGTTTCGAGATACTCAACCCATGATACAGTGGTCAAGTTAACGCTGTGCAGCTGATAGCTGACGGCTTATAACTAATATTTTCACTTTCCTGCAGACGTAAAAAAGCCCGACTATTGCTAGTCGGGCTTTCTCTTATTTGGAGCCTGGTAGTGTCGTGGTGCCCACAGCGGTAGAGAGCCACATAGCAAATGCGACACTATCTTTGTGTCGGGGCGGCCTTGTGTGAGGCTTGCCTTCGCGCTGTTTTGTTTGATGTATAGGAATACGAATGCCGTGAAGTACAGGATGTACGAGAGCGGCAACTACTGAGTTCGGCATGGGCTCTTGGTTTTTTTATTAAATCCCAAACAGCAAAAAACCCGCTACATCGCTGTAACGGGTTTCTCTTATTTGGAGCCTGGTAATGTCCTACTTTCACATAGCAAATGCTACACTATCATCGGCGCTGTTTCGTTTCACTACTGAGTTCGGCATGGGGTCAGGTGGGTCCAAAACGCTATTGTCACCAAGCAAATTTGGTGTAAGTTCGATTTAATCAAGCTTACTAAAATTTGGAATTTCTGATAATAAAAGTCTTCAAGTATCTACTTTAGTCTATTAACTTCTTGCTTAAACTGTCGCATAAAACGCGTTTGGCGTTGTATGGTTAAGCCTCACGGGTAATTAGTACAAGTTAGCTTAATGGCTCACACCACTTCCACATCTTGCCTATCAACGTTGTAGTCTTCAACGGCCCTTCAGAGACTTTAAAAGTCTAGTGAGAACTCATCTCGAGGCCTGCTTCGCGCTTAGATGCTTTCAGCGCTTATCAGTTCCGAACGTAGCTACCGGGCAATGCCATTGGCATGACAACCCGAACACCAGCGGTTCGTTCACTCCGGTCCTCTCGTACTAGGAGCAACCCCTCTCAATTCTCAAACGCCCACGGCAGATAGGGACCGAACTGTCTCACGACGTTCTAAACCCAGCTCGCGTACCACTTTAAATGGCGAACAGCCATACCCTTGGGACCGACTTCAGCCCCAGGATGTGATGAGCCGACATCGAGGTGCCAAACACCGCCGTCGATATGAACTCTTGGGCGGTATCAGCCTGTTATCCCCGGAGTACCTTTTATCCGTTGAGCGATGGCCCTTCCATTCAGAACCACCGGATCACTATGACCTACTTTCGTACCTGCTCGACGTGTCTGTCTCGCAGTTAAGCTGGCTTCTACCATTACACTAACCGTACGATGTCCGACCGTACTTAGCCAACCTTCGTGCTCCTCCGTTACTCTTTGGGAGGAGACCGCCCCAGTCAAACTACCCACCAGGCACTGTCCGTAACCCCGATTCAGGGGCCAACGTTAGAACATCAAAACTACAAGGGTGGTATTTCAAGGACGACTCCACAAAAACTAGCGTCTCTGCTTCTAAGTCTCCCACCTATCCTACACATGTAGGTTCAATGTTCAGTGCCAAGCTGTAGTAAAGGTTCACGGGGTCTTTCCGTCTAGCCGCGGGTACACAGCATCTTCACTGCGATTTCAATTTCACTGAGTCTCGGGTGGAGACAGCGTGGCCATGGTTACACCATTCGTGCAGGTCGGAACTTACCCGACAAGGAATTTCGCTACCTTAGGACCGTTATAGTTACGGCCGCCGTTTACCGGGGCTTCGATCAAGAGCTTCTCCGAAGATAACCCCATCAATTAACCTTCCGGCACCGGGCAGGTGTCACACCGTATACGTCATCTTGCGATTTTGCACAGTGCTGTGTTTTTAATAAACAGTCCCAGCCACCTGGTCACTGCGGCTCCAATCAGCTTAGAGAGCAAGTCTCATCACCAATCGGAGCGTACCTTCTCCCGAAGTTACGGTACGATTTTGCCTAGTTCCTTCACCCGAGTTCTCTCAAGCGCCTTAGTATTCTCTACCTGACCACCTGTGTCGGTTTGGGGTACGATTCGATATAATCTGAAGCTTAGAGGCTTTTCCTGGAAGTATGGCATCAGCAACTTCATCACCTTGGTGACTCGTCTCGTGTCTCAGCCTAACAGCAACCCGGATTTACCTAAGTCGCTAGCCTACACACTTTCACATGGACTACCATCGCCATGCTTGCTTAGCCTGCTCCGTCCCCCCATCGCAATTATACCAAGTACGGAAATATTAATCCGTTTCCCATCGACTACGCCTTTCGGCCTCGCCTTAGGGGTCGACTTACCCTACCCTGATTAACATGGGATAGGAACCCTTGGTCTTCCGGCGTGCGGGTTTTTCACCCGCATTATCGTTACTCATGTCAGCATTCGCACTTCTGATACGTCCAGCATACCTCCCGGTACACCTTCAACCGCTTACAGAACGCTCCCCTACCACTCAAAATAAATTCTGAATCCGCAGCTTCGGTGCATAGTTTAGCCCCGTTACATCTTCCGCGCAGACCGACTCGACCAGTGAGCTATTACGCTTTCTTTAAAGGATGGCTGCTTCTAAGCCAACCTCCTGGCTGTCTGGGCCTTTCCACATCGTTTCCCACTTAACTATGACTTTGGGACCTTAGCTGGCGGTCTGGGTTGTTTCCCTCTTCACGACGGACGTTAGCACCCGCCGTGTGTCTCCCGGATATTACTTTACGGTATTCGGAGTTTGCAAAGGGTTGGTAAGTCGGGATGACCCCCTAGCCTTAACAGTGCTCTACCCCCGTAAGTATTCGTCCGAGGCTCTACCTAAATAGATTTCGGGGAGAACCAGCTATCTCCCGGTTTGATTAGCCTTTCACTCCTAACCACAGGTCATCCCCTAACTTTTCAACGTTAGTGGGTTCGGTCCTCCAGTTGATGTTACTCAACCTTCAACCTGCCCATGGCTAGATCACCGGGTTTCGGGTCTATACCTTGCAACTATTCGCCCAGTTAAGACTCGGTTTCCCTACGGCTACCCTAATCGGTTAACCTCGCTACAAAATATAAGTCGCTGACCCATTATACAAAAGGTACGCAGTCACCCAACAAGTGGGCTCCTACTGCTTGTACGTACACGGTTTCAGGTTCTATTTCACTCCCCTCACAGGGGTTCTTTTCGCCTTTCCCTCACGGTACTGGTTCACTATCGGTCAGTTGGGAGTATTTAGCCTTAGATGATGGTCCACCTATATTCAGTCAAAGTTTCACGTGCTCCGACCTACTCGATTTCACTTAAAATGCGTTTTCATGTACGGGACTATCACCCTGTATCGTGGCACTTTCCAGAGCCTTCCATTAACACATAATAAGCTTAAGGGCTGTTCCGATTTCGCTCGCCGCTACTATCGGAATCTCGGTTGATTTCTTTTCCTACGGGTACTTAGATGTTTCAGTTCTCCGCGTTCGCCTCGTTAACCTATGTATTCAGTTAACGATACCTGCAAGCAGGTGGGTTTCCCCATTCGGAAATCCTAGTCTCAAGTGCTTTTTACTAGCTTGACTAGGCTTATCGCAAGTTAATACGTCCTTCATCGCCTCCAACTGCCAAGGCATCCACCGTGTACGCTTAGTCACTTAACCATACAACCCAAACGGGTCTTTGTTGTGTGACAGTTTAACTTCGCCAGAAGTTAATATTGAATACTAAAGTAGATACCAATCAATAAACGTAAACGTTCATTAAATGGCACTGAATGATACTGCTATCATTCTTTTTTACTTTTGAAAACTCTGTACAAATACACTGTATTCATACGAATTTTATTATCAGCTTTTCCAAATTTTTAAAGAGCATATTAATTAGTTAAGCCAGTGGCTTAGCTAACTAACAATCATCTGTGTGGACACTACGAACAAATAAGTTCTAAATCGTATAAGGAGGTGATCCAGCCCCAGGTTCCCCTAGGGCTACCTTGTTACGACTTCACCCCAGTCATGAATCACTCCGTGGTAAACGTCCTCCCGAGGGTTAGACTATCTACTTCTGGAGCAACCCACTCCCATGGTGTGACGGGCGGTGTGTACAAGGCCCGGGAACGTATTCACCGCGTCATTCTGATACGCGATTACTAGCGATTCCGACTTCATGGAGTCGAGTTGCAGACTCCAATCCGGACTACGACGCACTTTAAGTGATTCGCTTACTCTCGCGAGTTCGCAGCACTCTGTATGCGCCATTGTAGCACGTGTGTAGCCCTACACGTAAGGGCCATGATGACTTGACGTCGTCCCCACCTTCCTCCGGTTTATCACCGGCAGTCTCCTTAGAGTTCTCAGCATTACCTGCTAGCAACTAAGGATAGGGGTTGCGCTCGTTGCGGGACTTAACCCAACATCTCACAACACGAGCTGACGACAGCCATGCAGCACCTGTATCAGAGTTCCCGAAGGCACCAAACCATCTCTGGTAAGTTCTCTGTATGTCAAGTGTAGGTAAGGTTCTTCGCGTTGCATCGAATTAAACCACATGCTCCACCGCTTGTGCGGGCCCCCGTCAATTCATTTGAGTTTTAACCTTGCGGCCGTACTCCCCAGGCGGTCTACTTAATGCGTTAGCTTTGAAAAACAGAACCGAGGTTCCGAGCTTCTAGTAGACATCGTTTACGGCGTGGACTACCAGGGTATCTAATCCTGTTTGCTCCCCACGCTTTCGTACATGAGCGTCAGTGTTGACCCAGGTGGCTGCCTTCGCCATCGGTATTCCTTCAGATCTCTACGCATTTCACCGCTACACCTGAAATTCTACCACCCTCTATCACACTCTAGTTTGCCAGTTCGAAATGCAGTTCCCAGGTTGAGCCCGGGGCTTTCACATCTCGCTTAACAAACCGCCTGCGTACGCTTTACGCCCAGTAATTCCGATTAACGCTCGCACCCTCCGTATTACCGCGGCTGCTGGCACGGAGTTAGCCGGTGCTTCTTCTGTCAGTAACGTCACAGCTAGCAGGTATTAACTACTAACCTTTCCTCCTGACTGAAAGTGCTTTACAACCCGAAGGCCTTCTTCACACACGCGGCATGGCTGCATCAGGCTTGCGCCCATTGTGCAATATTCCCCACTGCTGCCTCCCGTAGGAGTCTGGGCCGTGTCTCAGTCCCAGTGTGGCTGATCATCCTCTCAAACCAGCTAGGGATCGTCGCCTTGGTGAGCCATTACCTCACCAACTAGCTAATCCCACTTGGGCCAATCTAAAGGCGAGAGCCGAAGCCCCCTTTGGTCCGTAGACATTATGCGGTATTAGCAGTCGTTTCCAACTGTTGTCCCCCACCTCAAGGCATGTTCCCAAGCATTACTCACCCGTCCGCCGCTCGTCATCTTCTAGCAAGCTAGAAATGTTACCGCTCGACTTGCATGTGTTAGGCCTGCCGCCAGCGTTCAATCTGAGCCATGATCAAACTCTTCAATTAAAAAGTTTTATGTCTTTCGACAGCTCAATGAATTCTGAATTATTTAATATCTTTCGATATTGAATTGACTGTGCTGAATAATTACCTAAGTAACTATTCTGTTGGTCACTCAGTTTCAATTGAGACTCTAAATTTGTTTGCCTCACTACCTAAGTAGCTTGGCTGTTAGAACTCAATCTGTACGAGTGCCCACACAGATGATTGCTTTATATTGTTAAAGAGCTATACCGGTTATCCGGTTGCGATTAAAGCGTTTAACTTTATCTCGCTAGGGCTGCGCATATTACGCTTTCCTATTTTTTTGTCAACACTTAATTTCTCTAAACTTGAAAGTTTTCGAAACTAAGTTTTACTCGACTCACTGATTAGCTCGTGCCTCGCTATGCGTTGCGCTCTGCCGTCTCAGTGGGGTCGCATTATAGGGAGATCCGAAAACAGATCAACCCTTTTTTGAAGAAAACTTGAAATAAATGACTGCTCGAACAAAATTACAACTAAACGCTTAAAAAGACAACTAAACTCAAGCATATTTAGCTTCAAATGAGGTTATAAGTTATTTTTTAATGACAACGTGTTGATGCTGATGTTGAAATCGCTTGTAAATAGCATCCAATTTCTTGCTATAACTATTTTAGCTAGTAGAACACTAAGGGCATTTGGCAAAAAACATAGCATATATAGTTAAGGCTTTCTTTACTTATGTATTTACTGCTTCAACCAATGACGTTAATCACAACATTAAGTTATATAATTAGCTTATTTTTACCAATCATAGCTAAATAGAATATATAGGTTAGGGGTAACATGAAGAAAGTATTTAAATAAGCGAACTATATTTCTGTTAGTAGCAAATAGACTGCCTTTATTGATATGGGGCTGTTGTTTATTATTGATAAAAAAATTGGGGAGGACTTGTCGCGACCCTATTACCGTGTGATAAATTTTAGGTATTAAAAAGCCGAGCATAAGCTCGGCTTTTTGGTGTCTCTTTAAAGACTTACTCTGCAGACTGTGCGTCTTCTTGAACTTCTTCGCTCGCCGCTGGGCGACCAACTAGTTCAATATAAGCCATTGGTGCATTATCACCAGCACGGAAGCCACACTTAAGAATACGAGTGTAACCACCTGGACGGTCTGTATTACGAGGACCGATTTCGCTGAACAATTTACCAACTACTTCATTATCACGCGTGCGGGCAAATGCTAAACGGCGATTTGCTACGCTGTCAGTCTTAGCCAGTGTGATTAAAGGTTCAATTACACGGCGTAACTCTTTCGCTTTAGGCAAAGTAGTTTTGATGATTTCATGTTTCACCAAAGAACCTGCCATATTGCTGAACATCGCTTTACGATGGCTACTGTTACGGTTTAATTGACGACCACTCTTACGATGGCGCATGACCCTATCCTTCTAACTAAACTAATATAGTGATTTAGATTATTCAGCTAGGCTTGCAGGCGGCCAATTTTCTAGGCGCATACCTAGAGAAAGACCACGTGAAGCTAGCACGTCTTTTATTTCAGTTAGAGACTTCTTACCTAAATTAGGCGTTTTAAGAAGCTCAACTTCAGTGCGCTGAACTAAATCACCGATATATTGAATTTGCTCGGCTTTCAAACAGTTTGCTGAACGTACTGTTAGTTCAAGATCATCAACTGGACGAAGTAGAATAGGATCGAATTCTGGCTTCTCTTCTTTCTCTTCTGGCTCAGTTACATCGCGTAAATCTACGAATGCATCTAGTTGCTCAGCTAAGATAGTAGACGCACGGCGGATCGCTTCTTCAGGATCTAAAGTGCCGTTTGTTTCCATATCAATGATTAACTTGTCTAAGTCTGTACGTTGCTCAACACGGGCTGATTCAACCGAGTACGCAATACGTTCAACTGGGCTGAATGATGCATCAAGCAGCAATCGACCAATTGGACGCTCATCGTCATCAGAGGATAAACGACTAGATGCCGGCACATAACCACGACCACGCTCAACACGAATACGCATGCTGATCTCGCTGTTATTTGTAGTTAAATTACAAATAACATGATCTGGGTTAGCAATTGTTACATCGCCATCGTGCTGAATATCTGCCGCAGTCACAGGGCCTACACCAGATTTAGTCAGGGTCAGAAAAACTTCATCTTTGCCTTCTAACGTTACCGCTAGACCTTTAAGGTTTAGTAGTATTTCAATGATGTCTTCTTGTACGCCTTCTTTCGCGCTGTACTCATGCAATACACCGTCGATTTCAACTTCAGTTACTGCACATCCAGGCATAGATGATAACAGTATACGGCGTAAGGCATTACCCAAAGTGTGACCAAAGCCACGCTCGAGTGGTTCTAAAACTACTTTAGAACGCGTTGGGTTTATAGCGTCGATATCGACTAACCTTGGTTTTAGAAATTCTGTAACAGAACCCTGCATTTTATCCTCTCTTAACTCTTAACTTTACTTAGAGTAAAGTTCGACGATTAGTTGTTCATTAATGTCCGCAGACAGATCTGAACGCTCAGGTAGGCGCTTGAAGCTACCTTCCAATTTCTTACCGTCAACTTCAACCCAAGTCGGCTTTTCACGTTGCTCAGCCAACTCTAGAGCAGCGATGATACGTGCTTGTGTCTTAGACTTCTCACGGATTACAACAGTATCTTCTGGAGTAATTACGTATGAAGGAATGTTCACAACACGACCATTAACTAGAATCGCTTTGTGGCTTACTAACTGACGTGCTTCAGCGCGTGTGCTAGCAAAACCCATGCGATATACAACATTGTCTAAACGTTGCTCTAAAAGCTGTAACAAGTTTTCACCTGTATTACCTTTAAGGCGAGCAGCTTCTTTGTAGTAGTTACGGAATTGCTTTTCTAATACACCGTAGATACGACGTACTTTTTGCTTTTCACGTAATTGTAAACCGTAATCAGATAAGCGTCCTTTACGAGCGCCGTGCTGACCAGGTGCAGTCTCAAGTTTACACTTAGAGTCGATAGCTCTTACGCCGCTCTTAAGGAACAGGTCAGTACCTTCACGACGACTCAGCTTGAGCTTAGGGCCCAAATATCTTGCCATGTTATTTCTCCTAACCTATTGTTAAACGCGACGTTTCTTCGGTGGACGACAACCATTGTGTGGTATTGGCGTCACGTCAGTAATGTTGGTGATACGGTAACCAGCAGCATTCAAAGCACGTACAGCAGATTCACGACCTGGACCTGGACCTTTGATGAAAACTTCTAGATTTTTTAAACCGTATTCTTGAGCAGCAGTACCTGCACGCTCTGCAGCAACCTGAGCAGCAAATGGAGTAGATTTACGTGAACCACGGAAACCTGAACCACCGGCAGTAGCCCATGATAGTGCATTACCTTGACGGTCGGTAATCGTTACAATAGTGTTGTTGAAAGACGCATGAACATGAGCCATACCATCAGCAACTTGCTTTTTAACCTTTTTACGACGAATTGGTGTCTTAGCCATTTTACTATCCCCTTATCGCTTAATAGGCTTACGAGGACCCTTACGGGTACGCGCGTTAGTCTTTGTTCTTTGACCACGAAGTGGTAAAGAGCGACGGTGACGTAGGCCACGGAAACAACCAAGGTCCATAAGGCGCTTGATATTCAAAGTAACTTCACGACGAAGGTCACCTTCTACAGTGTACTTGCCAACTGCTTCACGCAATACGTCAAGTGTTTCGTCTGAAAGTTCACCGATTTTTGTGGTCTCGGCGATACCAGTCGCTTCTAAGATAGCCTTAGAGCGAGTCTTACCTATGCCATAAATAGCTGTTAAACCAATAACTGCATGTTTATGATCAGGGACGTTAATGCCAGCGATACGGGCCACTAACACATCTCCTATATTTGAATTTGGTAATCATCTGTTTGAAAAGCCCGTAAGGATACTCAAACGAAGACCAAATCACAACTAAAAACACAGGCCGAGAAACCTCAGCCTGCACGACTGTTTACTTAGCCTTGCCTTTGCTTATGCTTAGGCTCACTGCAAATTACGCGTACTACACCAGCACGTTTAATAACTTTACAGTTACGGCATATTTTCTTAACGGAAGCACGTACTTTCATTGCTCAACTCCGTAAACTGACCTTATCGACCGTAGCCTTTAAGGTTCGCTTTTTTCAGCACAGAATCATACTGATGTGACATCAGATGCGTCTGTACTTGTGCCATAAAGTCCATGATTACTACAACGATAATCAAAATTGATGTACCGCCGAAATAGAATGGCGTTTGCCATGCCATAGTCATGAATTCGGGCACCAGACAGATAAAGGTTATATACAAAGCACCTGCCAATGTCAGGCGTGTCATCACTTTATCAATGTATTTAGATGTCTGCTCACCTGGACGAATACCTGGGATAAATGCGCCAGATTTTTTCAGGTTGTCTGCCGTTTCACGCGGGTTAAAAACCAACGCTGTGTAGAAAAAGCAGAAGAAGATGATAGCCGCAGCTAAAACCATTGCATACAAAGGCTGACCTGGAGTCAACGTTGTAGCAATTGCTTGTAGCACATCAGCAACCGGACCTTCACCCTGGCCGAACCAGCTTGCAATTGTACCAGGGAACAGAATTATACTGCTAGCGAAGATTGGTGGAATAACACCCGCCATATTTACTTTCAGAGGTAAATGCGTGCTTTGAGCAGCAAATACTTGACGACCTTGTTGACGTTTGGCGTAGTTAACAACGATACGTCGTTGACCACGTTCAAAGAATACAACAAGATAAGTAACAGCGAATACTATAACCGCAACCATCAACAGTACAAAAACATTCAAATCACCTTGGCGCGCCATTTCGGCTGTCGAACCAATAGCAGACGGCAGGTTAGCTACAATACCAACAAATATTAAAACTGAGATACCGTTACCGATACCACGTTCTGTTATCTGTTCGCCCAACCACATAAGGAACATAGTACCGGTTACTAAACTCACCACAGCGGTGAAGTAGAATCCTATACCTGGGTTAACAACTAACCCGTTCATCATGCCCGGTAAGCTTGTGGCAATACCGATTGATTGGATAGTAGCAA
The DNA here is from genome assembly GCF_002310835.1 of Pseudoalteromonas tetraodonis. NCBI lineage: Bacteria > Pseudomonadati > Pseudomonadota > Gammaproteobacteria > Alteromonadales > Pseudoalteromonadaceae > Pseudoalteromonas > Pseudoalteromonas tetraodonis. The sequence continues at coordinate 3,119,834 of NZ_CP011041.1, forward strand.
GCACAAGCGTGCCGTAGCGTGTGTACTGGCTTATCTTTTTACGCCCTTGCTCACCTTCTTTCTTAAGCTCTATAAACGGCGGATACATATGCGTTAATAGTTGCGTAATAATCGAAGCCGAGATATACGGCATGATACCCAGTGCTAACACTGAAGCTCGCTCAAGCGCACCACCGCTAAACATGTTGAACATCTCAACAATGGTGCCCTTTTGTTGCTCGAAGAAATCGGCAAGTACAGCGGCGTCAATCCCAGGGATCGGCACAAATGAACCTAGACGGTAAATTATGATAGCACCCAATACGAAGAGTAATCGGCGCTTCAATTCCGAAAGTCCACCTTGTGCACTTTGTGTATCTTGACCTGGTTTAGCCATTAGTACTTCCTTAGTCTTCTACCTTGCCTCCGGCAGCTTCGATAGCTTCGCGTGCACCTTTAGTAGCCTTAAGGCCTTTAACGGTAACAGCGCGTGAAACTTCGCCAGATTTAACAACTTTAACGAACTGAACGTTCTTTTTAACTAGACCAGCTGCTTGTAACGCGCTTAGGTCTACCACATCGCCTTCAACTTTAGCGATTTCGTATAGGTTAATTTCTGCAGATACTAATGATTTGCGAGAAGTGAAACCGAACTTAGGTAGACGACGTTGCATAGGCATTTGACCGCCTTCGAAACCAACGCGTACTTTACCGCCAGAACGTGATTTTTGACCTTTGTGACCACGGCCACCAGTCTTACCAAGACCAGAACCGATACCACGACCAACACGTTTTGGAGCAGTTTTTGAACCTGCAGCAGGTGAAAGTGTATTCAAATGCATCGAATTACCCCTCTACCTTAACCATGTAATAAACCTGGTTAATCATACCACGTACACATGCTGTGTCTTCTAACTCAACAGTGTGATTGATACGACGTAAACCAAGACCGCGTAATGTAGCTTTATGCTTCGGTAAACGACCGATAGAGCTTTTTACTTGTGTTACTTTTACAGTTTTATTAGCCATGGTTTACCCCAAAATCTCATCTACTCGAAGACCACGTTTTGCAGCGATCGACTGAGGAGAATTCATGTTCTCAAGAGCTGAGATCGTTGCACGTACAACGTTGATCGGGTTAGTAGAACCGTAACATTTAGAAAGTACGTTCTGCACACCAGTCACTTCAAGTACTGCACGCATAGCACCACCTGCAATGATACCAGTACCTTCAGATGCTGGTTTCATAAACACTTGTGAGCCAGCATGACGTCCTTTAACAGGATGCTGTAATGTGTTGCCATTTAGGTCTACGTTGATCATGTTACGACGTGCTTTTTCCATTGCTTTTTGAATAGCAGCTGGAACTTCACGTGCTTTACCATAACCGAAACCTACTTTACCTGCGCCATCACCAACTACAGTTAGTGCAGTAAAGCTAAAGATACGACCACCTTTAACTACTTTAGACACACGGTTCACCGCGATTAGCTTTTCAGCTAAATCAGGCTGTTGTTGCTTTGCTTCTACGTTAGCCATTGTCTACTCCTAGAATTGCAAACCGGCTTCACGCGCAGCATCAGCTAGCGCCTTCACACGGCCGTGATATTTAAAGCCACTGCGATCAAAAGCAATCTTTTCGATGCCTTTGTCAGCCGCACGTTCAGCAACCGCTTTGCCAACTGCTTGTGCAGCTGCAACGTTGCCTGTGCCTTTAACTGTTTCGCTAATAGCTTTCTCAACAGTAGAAGCAGCAGCCAGTACATTACCCTCAGCGTTTACAACTTGAGCGTAAATGTGACGTGGCGTGCGGTGGATAACAAGACGCGTTGTGCCTTGTTCAATATAATTTCTACGAGTGCGTTTAGCACGACGTAGACGAGCTGTTTTTTTATCCATCGTCTTACCTTACTTCTTCTTAGCCTCTTTACGGCGTACATTCTCATCTGAATAACGAACACCTTTACCTTTATAAGGCTCAGGTTTACGGTATGCACGAATGTTAGCAGCTGTTTGACCAACTAACTGCTTATCTACGCCCTTAACTAGAACTTCTGTTTGGCTTGGAGTTTCAATCGTAATTCCTTCAGGAACTGCGAAATTAACTGGGTGCGAGAAACCAAGAGTTAAGTCTAAAACTTTGCCCTTAGCTGCAGCACAGTAACCAACACCTACTAACTGAAGTTTCTTCTCGTAACCTTCATGCGTACCAACAACCATGTTGTTGATTAGAGCGCGAGCAGTACCTGCTTGTGCCCATGCATTGGCTACGCCTTCACGAGGTAAAGTTGTAATAACGTTGTCGTTAACTTGTACTTCAACTGCATCGTTGATAGTACGAGTAAGTTCACCGTTTTTGCCTTTAACTGTGATTTCCTGGCCTTTTAATGTAACTTCTACACCGGCAGGAACGTTTATTGGTGCCTTTGCTATGCGAGACATAGTTCCCCTCCGATTAAGCTACAAAACCAATGATTTCACCACCAACGCCTGCACTACGTGCTGCGCGGTCTGTCATTAGGCCTTTAGAAGTTGATACGATAGCGATACCTAAACCACCCATTACCTTTGGTAATTCGTCACGTCTCTTATAGATACGTAGACCAGGGCGACTTACACGCTGGATATTTTCAATAACAGCTTTGCCTTCGAAGTACTTTAACTCGATAGAAAGCTCAGGTTTTACATCACCACTTACTGAGAAGTCTGCGATGTAACCTTCATTTTTTAATACATTAGCTACTGCTACTTTCAGTTTCGAATTAGGCATCGTTACAGATACTTTCTTCGCTGACTGACCGTTACGGATTCGTGTAAATAAATCCGCGATAGGATCTTGCAAGCTCATAGTCTTACTCCCATGATTCTATTACCAGCTAGCCTTTTTAAGGCCAGGAATTTCACCGCGCATAGCTGCTTCGCGAACTTTAATACGGCTCATGCCGAATTTGCGAAGGAAACCATGTGGGCGGCCCGTAATGTTACAACGATTACGTTGACGTGCAGGGCTAGAATCACGAGGTAAAGCTTGTAGCTTAAGTACCGCGTCCCAACGATCATCTTCAGATGTATTAACATCACTGATGATAGCTTTTAGTGCTGCACGCTTTTCAGCGTACTGAGCAACTAGTTTAGTGCGCTTTGCTTCGCGCGCTTTCATAGAATTCTTTGCCATAACCCTACCCTTATTTCTTGAATGGGAAGTTAAACGCTTCTAACAACGCACGGCCTTCCTCATCTGATTTCGCAGATGTAGTGATTGTGATATCCATACCGCGTACACGGTCTACTTTATCATAATCAATTTCTGGGAAGATGATTTGTTCACGTACGCCCATGCTGTAGTTACCGCGTCCATCAAAAGACTTAGCACTCACACCACGGAAGTCACGGATACGTGGGATAGCGATTGAAACCAAACGCTCAAAAAAGTCCCACATACGCTCGCCGCGTAGGGTTACTTTACAACCAATCGGGTAACCTTCACGCACTTTGAAGCCAGCAACAGATTTGCGTGCTTTAGTGATTAAAGGTTTCTGACCAGAGATAGCTTCTAGATCCGCAACAGCGTTATCTAAAATCTTCTTGTCAGCTAAGGCTTCGCCCACACCCATATTTAATGTGATCTTCTCGATCTGAGGGACTTGCATGACAGAGCTGAAACCAAACTTCTCTTGAAGTTCAGCAACTACTTTGTCTTTATATACTTCATGCAGTTTCGCCATCATTCTACTCCAACTATTAGATAGTTTTACCAGTAGATTTAAAGATACGTAATTTCTTACCATCTTCAATCTTGAAACCTACACGATCTGCTTTGCTCGTTTCCGAGTTGTAGATCGCAACGTTTGATACGTCGATAGACGCCTCTTTCTCAACAATACCGCCAGCTTGGTTCAACTGTGGAACCGGCTTTTGGTGTTTCTTGATTAAGTTAATGCCTTCGACAAATACTCGACCAGACTCGGTTACAACTGAAAGCACTTTGCCGCGCTTACCTTTGTCTTTACCTGCTAGTACGATTACTTCGTCATCACGACGGATTTTTGCTGCCATGATAGACTCCTTACAGTACTTCTGGGGCTAGTGAAACGATTTTCATGAACTTTTCATTACGAAGTTCGCGAGTCACAGGGCCGAAAATACGAGTACCAATAGGCTGCAAGTTATCATTTAAGATAACAGCCGCATTGCTGTCGAAACGGATCAATGAACCGTCTGGACGACGAACGCCTTTTTTGGTACGCACAACTACCGCGTTTTTAACATCACCTTTCTTCACTTTACCGCGAGGAATCGCTTCTTTTACAGAAACTTTAATGATATCGCCAATCGCTGCATAGCGACGGTGTGAACCACCAAGGACTTTTATACACTGCACTTTGCGAGCGCCGCTGTTATCAGCAACTTCCAGCTGAGTTTGCATTTGGATCATGTTAATGACCTCCGGTGTAGTAATTACAACTTGTCTTAAATTTGTTTAAAATCAAGACATTTCGATTGAATTCCACTCAAAAAACATACTAGATGTCTCTTAAGGGCGGGCAATTGTATCAGCATTGAGGGGGGAGTGGTAGGTTATTTTTTAATTAATTTAATAGGGATGCTAAATTAAAACGAGGTTTTCTATGCTATTTATCTAATTTACAGGTGGTTATAAAACAAACAAGGCATCTTGTTGATGCCTTGTTTTATATCAGTAATTAAAATTAGCCAAACAAACCTTTTAATTTGTCTTTAATTTTATCTTTAGCTTTGTCTTTTGCATCATCAAGCTTTTGCTTAGCTTCATCTTTTAAAGCATTGCTTACATCAAGCTTTATATTCACGTCATGAAACGGGCCTTTTATGCGTAAAGGAACTTTAAAGCCAGTACTGTCATCGGTTGTACCTTGACCTTCAATAGAGTCCACGACGCCTGTTACTAGTCGATAGTTAACCAGCGTTTGCGGTAAATCAACGTCTCCTTCACCTGAAATGCGTATTAAAGGGCTGATCAACGATAAATCAGTATTTTTGCCTACGCCATTGGTAAAGTTAAAACTACCAGAAAGTGCAGAGAAATCGGTTTTCTCAGATTCTTCAAATCCTGTATCTAATCCCTCAGACACGGCATTAAAGTTGCCTTTAACTAGCTCTTTACCCTTACGCACCATTTCCGCTACGTTTGCTCCCTTAACGGCACCATCCGCGAACTTGAACCCTAGCTTACCATTAAGCGCGTTAATAAACGTTTTTTGGCTTTGCCCTGCCGTGGTTAGATTCCAACTTAAAGAGCCCTTGCCCATTAGCTTATCAAAGCCTGCAGCATCGCTAAGTAATGGCTGTGCGTCTATTTTATCTAAATCGAAGTTGGTTGCTATTTTATAAGGGGTATTTTGAGCATTGATAGTCACCACCCCTTTACCTGTTCCTTCATAAGCCGCAAAGCTATCTAAACTTAATTTAGCAATGCTATTTTTAAGTGCCATAGTAAACTGATTAGCGCCTAGTTTAATGTCGTTAGCTTTTAAACCACTTGAACGAACAATCACATTTGCATCTAATGCACTTAAGCCACTTAAATCAATTTTAGTATCATCCCACACTATTGGCTCTGCAGGCTTAGACTCGTCTTTTACTGGGGCTTCTTTTTTAGCTACGGTTTCTGGTAAGTAAGGATTTAAATCAAGCATCCCTAGGTCAATATCAGCATTAACCGCTAAACGGCTGCCTAGATTCACCTTACTTTTACCTTTAATCTCGAGAGCATCGAGCGTTGCAACTAATTCTGTTAGGTTAAACTCCTCACTGAGCAAGTGCATTTGGGTATTGATACTAAAGGCATTAAACGCATTGTCTTTAGCGTTTAAGTCAACCCCTTGCCAGTTAGCAATATTTTTAACTGAATCACCGTTAAGTGCTAATAATCCTTTAATATCTTGGCCTTGTTTGGCTATGCTGCCATCAAACGTTAAATCGACTAAACGTGAGTTAAGCGTTTGCTTTACATTAAATGGGGCACCTTCAATCGCTTTTGCTGGAGTATCAAGTTTTACATCAAGCTCAAATCGCTCTTGCATATAAGTAATAGCCCCTTTGACTTCGAGCTGTTTGCGCAGTGAAGGCAGTAATATAGCCAGTTCTAAATCGCTAATTTGTTGTTTAGCACCCGTTTGACCATCTAAATATGTAAACGACCCGCCATAAATAGCGACTTCACCTAATTGAATATCAAAGTTTTCAGGTAGTTTGACTGCCTCACCCGATTGAGTTTGCTGCTCAGGTTGCTTGGCCACTGCATCAAATAACTGCCAGTTAGCTTTACCGCTTTTATCGGTTTCTAGCAAAATATCAGGCTCATTAATGACAAACTTTTCTAGCTTTAGTTCGCCACCGAGTAATGAAAGCCAAGGAATATGAACGGCAAGTTGCTGCATACTTGCCATATCAGCGCGAGAGCCACTGGACATATTGGCAAAATGCACATCATTAAGCTCCAGCTTTAATGCAGGAAATACACTGAGGGTTTTATCGCCCTTTATCGTTAATGTTCGCCCGGTTGTTTTTTCTACCTGCTCAGACACTTTATTAAAAATGGTATCAGTAGGAATTAAAAATGGTGCAGCAACAATTAACGCTATGCATAGCAATAATATGACACCAATAACTTTAAATAAGGTTTTCATGATCATCCTTTCAAACGTGCAAATAATGTTCTTATCATAGCGGGAGTTAGCGCCAAAAGCATTGTTAAATAAATAAAAAATGTATTAACTATAGCTCTTCTCTTTCTAAATCAGGTTTTGAAGGCTCACTTTAATAAACTTAAAGATTCATGCTCCTGATTACATTGATGCAATTGTTCGGTATGATGCGCGCCCCTGTTGTATTTAGCCTAAATAAGCTAAAATAAAGCGACTAAAAAGTATATCTAACCGGAGAGTCTACAAGGCATGAAGAAACTGCTAATTTCACCGTCAAAAATGGCATTAGGCGAGCAAGAAAGTCAAATTTATCAAAATATTCTGAAGCAATCTTCAGAGCTAAGCCTAAACCTGATGGCTGTGAAAGTGGAAAACCATCCAGAAGACTTTTTAGGTTGGTGTTATGAGCTATTAAGTGCAAGCCGCGACCGTATTAATTACGACTTACTCGAAACCCAACAATTACCACTATTAAAAAAGCTGCATGACCAACTTATTTCAGCCATTAGCTTTTTACAGTTAAAAACATTACGGGTAGCACCTTGGCCAGTAGTGAGTATGTTTGTAGATCAACATAAAGAACTGGTGGCACTTGATGAGCAATTACGTTTAACTGCTTATATCTCAGGCCTACGTGAACAACCATTAAAAGACATGATCCCTGAAGACTTACTCGCTTTTAGCGGTAAGCATATGGCGTCACTCGACCCGAGTACTTATAACTTTGATGTAGAATGGTTTGCCTCTACAAAAAGTGCTAAAGGCTTTCACCAGATGTTGGCTGACTTGCCAGGTGCATTTGACGATGCCCTGAGCAATATCCCACTTGAGGGTGATGTAGCGCAAAGTAATTACCAACAATTTGTAATTGCTTACTTGAGTGCATTTAATGGCAGTGATGAAAAACCAACAATAGCGCCTGCAACCCGTTTATTAGCAATGCGCCGCCCTGATGTATTTACACCGATTAGTAACAGTCGCTTAGATGCACTTTGCTCCGCACTTGGTATCACCAAATTAAATAACCGTGACTTTGAGCGTTACTGGCAAGATGTAGTACAAAGCATTCACGCTATGTCATGGTTTAAAATGGCCAATGCAGGTAATGAACTAGAAACTCAGTTAGTGGATATAAAAGCGCTAATACCTTGCTTTTTTTATTATGCAGATACGAATACTGCAGATAACTCTAACTACATTAAGCTACTAAATAAACCTACACGTAGCACTTCTAGCAGCAGTAAAGCGCCACGCCGCGGCAAAGAATCGGCTGAAATATTAGTGGACCGCGCACTTGCTGCTGATGACATCCCAGAGCATATTCGTGCTAAACGTGACTCTATTATTAGCGAAGTACAAAAAGGCCGTAGTGTAAACGAAACAATTACACTTATGCGTACCATTTTTGGTTAAAACGTATATCAAACGCAATTAGCTTTAATAAACTAGCTTAACGTTAGGGTCTGTAGACCTTTCAAGGTTAAATTTTCAAAGGTCAATAGATCCTAATATAGATAGCCTGGTAGCGCTCTAATGGTGCAGCCAGGCTTTTTTTTGCACCAGCAGTGTGTTCTTTCCTTACATACTTTTCACTAAGCGTCTTTGCGCATAACTTCAACACCTTGTTTTATAATATAAAATTTATTTTTTATTAAATAAATGGAAGCTGGCACATACAGTGCAATTCCCCCTGCAGTAACGTAATAATACGCCGCCGTTCAAAAGGTTGTAGTCGTTTATAATAAAAAACCTTGGCGTGCAAAATCATACAATGGGAAATGAAACATGCTAAAACTACAAAAAACAATACTCATCGGTGCATTGGCATTAACAGGAATGACATCAACTACTGCATTTGCCGAAGTAACAGCCAATGCAGCCGCTACTTCTAACTACTTATGGCGCGGACAAGAGCAAACTGGGGGCGATGCAGCTGTATCTGGCGGTATTGATTACGCTAATGAATCTGGATTTTATGCAGGTACGTGGGCGTCAAATGCGTCTTGGGCCGATGAAATGACCTACGAACTAGACTTATACGCCGGTTTTGGCGGCGCTATTAATGAAAACGTAAGTTATGACGTAGGTTATATTTATTACGCTTACCCAGATGCGGCATCAGGTGCCGATGCAGATTTTTCAGAAGTTTACGGTAGCATTAGTGTGCAAGGTTTTACATTTGGTGCAGCCGTACTTGCAACATCTGCTGCCAGTGGTGATGGTACTGATTTTGGTGATTCACTGTATTTAAACGCCGATTACAGCTTCGCTGTTGGTAGCAATGGCACTGAAATGGCGCTACACATAGGGCATTACTCAGGCGATTTCATCGGTGATGACAATATTATTGATTATGGTGTATCAGTGTCTAAAGATGGTTTTACCTTTGGCCTATCTGATAACGACATGGACGGCTCAGATGTTAAAGCTTATGTAGCCTACGCTGTCGACTTTAGCCTATAAAAAGAATGTGTTACTTGCTGCAACACTAAGGGCCGAAAGGCCCTTTCTCGTTTTAAATAACTTAACTAGATCTAATCACGCCACACCTTGTTAACAAACCGTTACAATTAATAAATCAACTTACCTCGCTTTTACCTTAGTATATGACTGATAACTATATAGTTCACTATTGAGAAAATCATAAAGGAATAATCATGAAGTCATCTAACGCGCTATCTGCTTGTATCGACATTTTTATCAGCCCAAGCAAGGCTTTTAATGGGCTAAAAGAAGCTAAAGGCTGGTCTTGGCTTGCTTTTGCACTTCTCGCTCTAACCCTTGCAGCCTCTGCTTATACATTTTATACCACTGCAGACTCACAATTTATTTTAGACCAGCAGGTTGCTGCAGCGAGTGTGGATGCCACAATCGGCGAGAAAAAAATGATCCGTCAAAGTATGGAGCAAAGCCTCGATAACCAAGTGTGGTTTGCAATTGGCGGGGGTATTTTCGGCCTTCTTTTTATAAATGCACTCCTATCTGGGTATTACATGTTGATATCTAAGCAAGACCCTGATGCTAATTATAGCTATGGTGCGTGGTATGGTTTTGGTGTTTGGAGCATGATGCCCATGGTTATTTCAAGTTTAGGTGTTGTTGCGCTAGTTCTTACAGCCAGTAACAATGAATTACCTATTAGTTTATTCAATTACGCGTCTATAAATCAGTTATTTCTGGGATTAGAGCTTGGAGATAGCTTCTATAATATGATGGAGAGTTTAAGTATTTTTAGTCTTTGGAGCATAGCTTTGGTTGCTATTGGGTTAAAGTGTTGGACTAATTTCAGCTTTAATAAAGCACTTCTTTTTGCTGCGCTACCGACCATTATCATTTACAGCATCTGGACAATTATTATTGTTGCTTAAAGGAGTGTAGGCAAACTTTTCTGCCTACTCATAAATACGGAAATAAAAATGAAAAAAGCGATTATCATTACCCTTGCAATTGCAGCTTTTATTGCTCTTATCGTATCAAAGCAAATTACTGGCGATGAAAAAGCACCAGAGGTAAATGTTGCACAGGTTGAGCAAGGTAGTATTGCAGACTCCATTATGGCCTCTGGCAATTTAGTCTTTAATACTCAAGTGCAGTTACGTTCAGAGGTAACCGGACGAGTCGACAAGGTGTTTGTTGAAGAAGGGCAAAGTGTAAAACAAGGCGACATTTTAATGCGCTTAGATACCACTGCTTTTGAGTCAGAAGTAACACGTAATAAAGCGGTATTGCGAGCTAGCGAAATAGAAATAAAACATAGTAAAACACGCCTTTTGAACTTTGAACGTCAGCTTAAACGTCAAAAAGAGCTTTATGACGTAGGCCTAGCAGGGCAAGAAGTATACGAGAACTTACAAAATGCACGCGACCTTGCCAAAATAGATATTGAAGCCAGAGTAGAGTCTTATAATCAAGCCAAAGCCTCTCTTTCAATCGCTGAAGATAGACTTAGCAAAAGTGTATTTCGTGCTCCAATGAGTGGTTTGCTCGCCTCAGTAAATATTAAAGAAGGCGAAACCGTTATTGCCGGCACCACTAATATTATTGGCTCAGATTTAATGCTGGTTGCCGACCCAAGCGCTATTTTAGCTGAGCTCAGAGTTGATGAAACTGATATTGCTGGCATTAAATTGGACCAGCATGCAGATATTTATGCTGCTGCGTACCCCAATCAACCCTTCACTGGCAAGGTCATTAACATTGGAACCTCAGCAAAAAACCAAGCAGGTTCACAAGGTTTATCATTTCGAGTGAAAGTGTTACTTGATAATACCGATAGGCAACTATATGCAGGTATGAGCTGCCGTGCAGAAATCGCAACAAGCCTTGCTGTGAATGGCTTAAAGCTCCCTATCGAAGCCGTACAAAAAGAAGATGATAAAACGTTTGTATGGCGTTTAAACGACGATAACACTGTAAGCAAAGCCTATGTAGAAGTAGGTATTTCTTCAGATATAGAGCAAGCAATTACCCAAGGTTTAAATAAAGGAGAGCGTATTGTTATTGGCCCTGCACGCCCAATCAGTAAGTTAAAAGAAAATGATACAGTAAAAGTTAAGCAATCTACCGCCAAGGATACACAATAATGTCGGCGGTAATTAAGCTTGAGCATATTAACAAGCAATACAAAATGGGTGAGCAAATATTTAAAGCCCTTGATGATGTAAACGTGGTCATTAATGAAAACGAGTATGTCGCTATAATCGGTCCTTCAGGTTCAGGTAAGTCAACTTTAATGAACTTATTGGGTTGCTTAGATACTCCAACTACTGGGGATTACTTTTTAAAAGATAAACTTGTAAAAAGTATGACAGAAACCGAGCTCGCTCATCAGCGTAACGAAAGTGTTGGCTTTATTTTTCAGAGCTTTAACTTACTTCCGCGTGCGTCGGCACTTGAAAATGTGATGCAGCCTTTGGTTTATAGGTTTATACCCGCAAAACAACGTAAACAAAAAGCCCTCGATGCACTCAAACGTGTAGGACTCGGTGATAAAGTGGATCATCTATCAAGCCAGTTGTCTGGTGGGCAACGCCAGCGTGTTGCCATTGCACGAGCGCTAGTGACTAAACCGCATATTTTACTCGGTGACGAACCAACCGGGAATCTAGACAGCAAAACTACCACTGAAATTATGGCGCTATTTGATGAGCTACATAATGAAGGCCACACCATTATTTTGGTAACTCACGAACAAGAAATTGCAGATCATTGCCAGCGAGTTATTCGCTTAGTTGATGGCAAGGTAGTGAGTGATGTTCGTAAAGGCGAGGGAGACAAACAACATGTTTAAATCTGCTATTGCAATTATGGAAGGAACAAAAGCAGCACTAATGGCCATTAAAGCCAATGCCATGCGAAGCGCACTCACTTGTTTAGGGATTATAATTGGGGTTGCCGCGGTTATTACAGTGGTAGCCGTTATGCAAGGCTTTACTAAGCAAATTAACGATCAACTCGCAGATATGGCACCTGATGTAACCACAATTAAACCCTTTACCAGCATTGAACAAGAAATGGTGGGCAAAAATGCTAAACTCACTTACAACGATTTTTTAGTCTTAAAAGCCCGAGTAAAAGAGGCTGAAACACTCACTGCACTGATGTTTACTTGGCGTTTTTCTGGTGGCGCTGAATATGGAAATAAAAGCCACTCATCACGAGTAATGGGTACAGAGCAAGATTACCAAAAAGCGTATAGAACCTTTCCAGAACTTGGGCGCTTTATTCGCGCAGAGGATGATGAAAAGCGCCGTCGAGTCGCTTTTATTGGTCCATCCATTATTGAAAAGCTAAACCTGCCAAAAAACCCTGTAGGCGAATATATTAAACTTGGCGGCGAGTGGTTTAGAATTATTGGCGTGGCTGAAAAACAAGGTAGTTTATTGGGGTTCGATCAAGACGATTATATTAATATTCCCATCAGTACCATGAGCGCATTAGAGGGTCCAAGTAGCAGCAGCAATGTACAAATTATGTTTAGACTCAAAGAAGACAGTGATGAAGAATTGGTACTTGCTAAAATCACTCGCATTTTACGCCAATTACATAAACTAAAAGACAATCAAGAAAACGACTTTGAATTTGAAACAGCTGAAAAAGCACGCGCTAACGTTGATAAATTTACAGGTAGCGCTACAGCAATTACCGCAGGGATTGTAGGTATCAGTCTTGTTGTTGGCGGTATTGGTGTAATGAACATTATGCTTGTATCTGTCACCGAACGCACCCGTGTGATAGGCACATTAAAAGCACTGGGGGCGACTCCTGGTTTTATCATGCTGCAATTTTTAGTTGAAGCCGTGGTGCTGTCATTATTTGGAGGCTTAATTGGCTTAGTCATTGGCTATGGTGCTGCCGAGCTCATTTCGCTCTCTGTACCAAGCATGCCCGACGCTTATATACCAGGCTGGGCTATTATGCTGTCGTTTGGTTTTACCTCTTTAATCGGTATTGTATTTGGTTTAGCTCCCGCAATAAAAGCAGCTAGGCTTAATCCCATTGATGCCTTACGTTATGAATAAACACTCAAAATAGCGACCTGTTTGCTTAAAATAGTATCCTAAAATAGCTGACTTTTACTGTTTTAGGATACCTAATAGGCTCTTATCTATTGGCTAAGCCTTGTAATATGATATAAATATTTTATGCGTAGCGCGGGTTTTATAAACCTTAGCAGATAAAGCCTTTGCTGCTATTTTAAACCACACACTCTAAAAATAAGAAGCGAACAGCCATGCAAAATCATAAAAGCCAACCATTAGCCGATTTTATAGAATACCCTCAAGAGGAAATGCTGACGCGTGCGAATGAGTTTTTACAAACGAGTCAACGCCGTCATAGTATTCGCAGCTTTAGTAACCGCCCAGTGCCAAAAGAAATCATCGAAACCTGTATAAAAGCGGCAGGTACAGCGCCTAGTGGCGCAAACCACCAGCCTTGGCATTTTGTAGCCATTAATAGTGCAGATGTTAAAAAACAAATACGAGAGGCCGCTGAAAAGCTAGAGCGCTCATTTTATGAAGGTCGCGCAGGCGAAGAATGGCTTGATGCATTAAAACCCTTAGGCACTGATGCTAACAAACCCTATTTAGAGCACGCGCCATGGTTAATCGCGGTGTTTAGTCAAAAAAAGGGGGGTGTAAATACGGACGATAAAAACACCAATTACTATGTGCATGAATCGGTAGGCCTTGCCACTGGCTTTTTAATTCAAGCCTTGCACCGCGCAGGCCTTGCAACACTTACCCACACACCAAAACCGATGAGTTTTCTAACCGATATTTGTGGACGTGATAAAGACAACGAACGCCCTTATATGTTACTTATTACTGGTTACCCAGATGAGCATGCAACAGTGCCGCTGCACGCCCTAGATAAAAAGTCGATTGATGAAATTGCGAGTTTTATTTAATCGCTTTGACTTGGCATGTAATCAACAGCAAGTACATCACCCTCTTTTAGGCCTGCTATTACGTGTTGCTGGTTATTTATAATACTGCCTAAACGCACGAAACGTTTAACCAGCGTTTCGTTTTCAAGTACATACACCATATTGAGCTGACCAAACTCATGCACCCAACGTGGATCAATTAATACACCTTGGGTACTTTTTATTGGTAACTGTAGTTGAGCATAAAGGCCTGGCATTAAACCAAGTTGCGCATCGGCTTCTAAACGAATAAACAAGCTGCGCGCCGCGTTATCTGCCACTGGTACAATTTCGCTCACCGTTGCGGGTGTTGTTATATCTAGAGAAGGTAATACCACATTTAAACTGTCCCCGACTCTTAATTTTACTGCTTGTTGTTCACGTACATTAAATTCAAGCTGTAACTGTAATGGGTTATACAAAGTAATCAGCGGTTTACCGGGTGTTGCAGTATCGCCAGGTTCAGTTAGGCGCTCAACGACCACGCCCGAAATAGGGGCAGTAATACGCGTATAATTAAGCGATACCTGAGCTTGCGTTTGCTGTTGCTTAGCAACCGCTAAATTAGCGGTTAAGTTTTCAAACTTTGCTTTGGCGTCATCTAATTCACTAACAGATACTAATCCTTGCGCATTTAAATCAATCATTCTGGCTAGTTGCTTTTTAGCTTGCGTTAACGACGCTTGCACCGCATTAATATTTGCGCTGCTTTGCGCTAACGCCGCTTTAAAATCATCTTGCTTGAGCATAATAAGTAAATCGCCCTTAGCGACTTTATCGCCAGCACGTACTTTTAACTGCTCAACCTGCGCCATAACATGCGATGAAATTTGCGTATTTTGTTTTGCTATTACACTACCTGGTACCTGCTCAGTGCCTGCAATACTTTGCAGCGTTACCGTTACTCGCTCACCTTGATAGCTCGTTATTTGTGATTCTTTTAAGCCAGCAGCTTGCTTGTCAGAAAAGCTGCCTGCCATATAAAACACAGCCATAATAATGACAAATAACGCGGCAAATGTGCCTATAAGTTTTGATTTACCCTGCATGCGCTTCATCCTCTGTGCTTGCAAACACTAAATAATAAACAAGCGGTACTACAAATAATGAAAATAATGTAGACGCCACAATGCCAAAAATAATCGCAATCGCGAGCCCGCTAAATACCGGATCGAGTGTGATCACTAAGTTACCTAATAAAGTGGTACCTGCGGTTAGGAGCACAGGGCGCATTCGCACCGTACCCGCTGCAACAAGCGCCTCTTTAATTGCCATGCCTTGGCCACGAGCTTGATTAATAAACTCAACCAAAATAAGTGAGTTACGCACCACGATACCTGCAAGGGCAATCATGCCTATCATCGCTGTGGCAGTAAATAATACCGGCTCTGGGGCACTTGCTATGGAGCGCTCACCAAACTGATTTAACAGCCAAAAACCTGGCATTATACCTATCACTGTTAACGGAATAGCCGACATGATAATCAGCGATAAACTCGCCGACTGTGTTTGTACCCGTAAAATTATAAATATGGCACTGAGCGCAAACGCAAAGGCAATGCCCATATCTCTAAATACATCAATGGTTATGCGCCATTCCCCCTCGCCGCTAAAGCTGACATGGGTTCCTTGTGGTAGTTGCCATGGGGCTGTTCCGCCATTATTAAAAAAGTGACGACCTACCCACGATGTTTTAACAAACTCATCGTTTGATACATTTAAATCAGCATTCACATCAGCAATCACTTCCGCTGGTGTGCGCCCATTAAGCTCAGCCATAACATAAATTACGTCACGCTGATCTTTACGAACAATCGTTTTAGCAACATGATGTTGTGTAAATTCACCGAGTTCTGAAAGCGATACTAACGGCCTTGGCGCACTGCTTAAACCAAACTCGTTACTGGTTTTAGCTAAATCTCTGTCGCCCCTAACCTGAAGTGCAAGTAATTGCGAAAGCTGATTTCGCTCGCTGTACGGTAGCTGTAATTTAATATCAACGGGCTCTGTTTCATTGCTCACATAAAGTACACCCACGTTTTCACCTTGAGAGGCAATACTGAGTGTTTGTGCAATATTTTGAGTTGAAACCGCACTGAGTGCGGCCTTGGTTTTATTGGTAACAAAACGTTGTAATGGCGAGGGTGCCACCATTGAGGTATCGACTTCAACTACATGAGGCTCTTGTTGTAAACGCGCAGCTAACCGCAAGGCAGCTTGAGAATGTGTTTGCTCATCAACAAAAGCATCTCGGTAAACCTCAGCAACTAAGGTACTCAGTACCGGCGGCCCTGGTGGTACTTCAACCACTTTTATTACAATGCCATCGGTTGCTAGCATCGCGAGCTGTTCGCGAAGGCGCATAACTACTCCATGCGATTGATGATCGCGCTCAGACTTATCCACTAACAATACCCTCAGCTCGGCGAGATTCGCTGCATCACGGCGATAATAACCGCGCACCATACCGTTAAAGTCCATACTTGAAGGTTGACCAACATAGGCCGCTATTTCACTTACTTCGTTTAATTGCCATGTGAGTGTTTGGATTTGTTTAGTAAATGCAGCTGTGCGCTCCAGATTAGTCCCCTCTGGCATATCTATCAGCACTTGCAGCTCATTTTTATTATCAAAAGGGAGTAGCTTTAAAGGCACCAAACGCATCACGGGTAACATGGCACTAATGATAAATAATGCTAGGGTTAGCCACAAAACAAGTTTTGCTCGCCCCTTAGAAACCAATAATGGGCTTAATATTCTTTGATATGCACCAACTTTAGGAGCAAGCTCGGAGGGTTGTTCGTTATCAGGCTTGAGTAACTTCATCGCAAGCCAAGGGGTTACAAAAAATGCAACAATGGTAGAAACCATCACGCTAACCGGCACATTAAATGCCATAGGTGCCATGTACGGCCCCATCATGCCGGTAATAAACGCCAGTGGAATAAACGCCACCATAATAGTGAGTGTCGACATAAGTAAGGCACTTCTAATTTCGCTCATTGCGCCAACAATCTGCTGTTTTTTATCGCCTTTTTTATTCAAAAAGCGGCTAATATTATCAATACCTGTGATTGGGTCATCTACCAGTAAACCCAAAGATAAAATAAGCGCAAACAAGGTCACCCGGTTAATGGTATAGCCAAATGAAAAATCCAGAGCCAATGTAATGCCATAACAAATAGGCACAGCCAGCCCTACCACAACCGCCGGACGCCAACCTAAAAACACCCCCACAAATATCACCACAGTAAAGACCGCAAAGACTAAACTTGAAGTGAGGTTATTTACTTTTTCATCGGCAGTCTCGCCATAATCTCTTAATACCGCATAGCTCACCTCAGGGGGTAATAGCGTGCGTGTTAGCTGCGCCATCATTTGATGAACATCGTTGGCAACTGCAACAGCGTTCGTGCCTGTTTGTTTTGCAACGCTTAGTGTTACCATTGGTAAATGCTGCTGGTTTACCGATTGAGCAAGCCATTGGTAATGCTTAGCTTCACTTGGGCCATCAATAACGTTTGCAACATCAAGCAAGTAAACACTTTTGCCATTAACAACATTCACTACCAGCTGTTCTACAGCAGATTGACTTCGTAGAACATCACCTGCTTGCAATTCAATTTGCTGCTGACCATCAACCACACTGCCTACTTGCGTTAGTTGATTAGACACGCTTAATGCATAAAAAACGTCATTTACGGTTGTTTGGTGGGCAGCCAATGCGCTGGCATTTAAATTAATGGTGAGGGTTCGTTTACGACCAGCAATGACTTTTACTTCACTGGTGTGTTCAATACGCTGTAAACTGTTGGCTATTTCGTTAGCAAAGCGGGTTAACTCGTAATCACCATAAAGTTGTGGGTCTTTACTGTATAGCCCCAGCATAACAATAGGTACATCATCCACTTCAACGGGCCGTATTTGCCAACTTTTGATAACAGAAGCCATAGTATGTTGATAACTGTTAAGTTTTGCATAGGTATCTAAAATAGCTTGTTCGCGGTCATGGCCAACCTCAAAGCGAAGTGTAACCACTGCGGCATTCGTTTGTGTAGTGGAATAAATATGTTCCACACCGCCAAGTTGGGCAAGTAGCTTTTCAAGTGGCTGGGTAACCAATCTGGCTACCTCTGGAGCTTCTACGTTGGGCGCCGATACGTATATATCGAGCATAGGCACCACTATTTGTGGTTCTTCTTCTCGCGCTGTTTGTTGTAAAGCAAATAAGCCAAACAAAATCGACAACACAAAAATAATAACCGGAATACGGCCACTTAAGCTGCTTTTTACTGCGTTATCAATCATGCTCATAACTTTTAGCCCTTGCAAAACAGTCCATATAATGTGCCTAACAAATGCACGGCATTTTGATCAATCACGCGGTAATAAATAGTTTGGCTTTCGCGGCGAGTAGCCACTACATTGGCTTTGCGCAGTGCCGCTAGGTGCTGTGATAACGCAGACTGCGCTAGCGGTACGGCTTCGTTAAGCTGCGAAACACTCATTTCGGTATCTTGTAATGAGCATAAAATCATTAGTCGATTTTTATTCGCTAATATTTTTAATAGCTGCTCAGCTTGATCCACATTAGTCGCCATCGCTGTAAAGTCAATTTTCATACTATGCTCTTATTCTAAAATATGCACTTAGTATAAATTGCTAGATAAGAAATGTCTAATATTAGAATTTACTAATTTAATAATATCTAATATAGTAGCTCTGTACTCAATCAAATAAGTGACCTACTATTATGAAACTCAATAACGCACTTCGTCTTATCGCTGGCATCATGATTGTTGTATCAATCCTTTTGCAAACGTATCACGATCCGAAGTGGATATACTTTACCGCTTTTATCGCTGTAAACTTAATCCAATCAGCTTTTACTAGCTGGTGCCCAATGATCACTCTATTACGCAAACTTGGCTTTAAGGAATAATCACCATGCTTACATCTATCCCCGATTTACTAAAAATTATTACGCCTAATCAACGTCGCATCGACGCCGAACAAGCTAAACAAGAGATCAGTGAAAACAAAGGATTACTCATTGATGTGCGTGAACCGGCTGAACATGCAACCAAAGCCGCTACTGGCGCAATTAATATTCCGCGCGGCTTACTTGAAATGAAGTTAATGGAAATAGAAAAAGACGCAGCACGCCCTATTTACTTACATTGCGCTAGTGGTGCGCGTGCAACATTAAGCGCTGAAGCACTGACACGCGTAGGTTATGAAAACGTCACAGTTATTACCTGTAAAGCAGAAGCTGTTTGTCAGGCATTTTAAAGGCCAAAAATTAAATCTCTCGGCGATCAACCGATCGCCGAAAATTAATGTATACCTGCGCCTTACTTCCTCTCATCCAACAAGTTGACTAACATTTGCTCGATATTTTTTACGCTGTAGGTAAGCGAGCGGATGAGCTCTACTTGGCTTTGTGGTTCATCGTTATTAGATTGGGCTGGCTGATCTGAAGTGAGGTTATCTTTTTGAGTTAAAATGGCTTCACGAAATTCACTGGCATTAACTACCCCAAGTAACGATACTAATGCACCGTGACCAGACTGCCCTGCAGTTTCAAAGCTTAAGCGGTATAAACCAAATAGTCGCATTAATGGCCCCTGACTTAATCCCACATCAGTGATTTTTTCAAGCGGAATCGATTTTTCTTCTTTAAACAAAATACCACGTTTAACCACTAGCTTGCGCTCTAGTAAATCGGCCGACATAGCTGCTAATACTCGCCTTGCGACTAGCCACACCAAAAGCAATACAACGGGTAAAAGCACAATAGTTACAACTGGAAAAAGGCTAAATATTGCAGCTAAACACATCCAGTACTGTTTGACTTTGTTATCAAAAGTGGCACTTTTTAAAATTATATTAGACATCGTTTTATCACTTTTAAATTATAGTTTTTTTAAGTTACATTAATTACCAACTGTACGCAATTCAATCACTTTGATAGTTAAAATCCTATTACCACTTTGATCGCAAGCGCAATAAATACCATACCTAATAGTCTATCTAACCACACATTTTGCTTGGTAAAGCCAAAGCGCTTTTTAGACACATCAGTGAGTAAAGCCACCAATAAATACCACCCAGTATCTATTACAAAAACGGTTAAGCACATAATAATACCGATGTTTAATGTAAGGTTTTCTGGATCGATAAACTGCGAAAATAGCGCCAAAAAGAAAATTGCCAACTTAGGATTTAAAAATGCAATCGCAAAACCATCTTGTAACGCCTTAGAACTGCTCACTGCACTTTTTTGAACTTGCAGCTCGCTGTCGTTAGGTTTTGAAAATAGTATTTTCAAACCTAAATACGCTAAATAGGCTGCCCCTAAGTACACTAAAAATTGATACACAGTAGGAAACTGCAACATCAATGCGCCTAATCCCAATAATGAGGCCGCTGCATATAAGCCAACCCCAAAACCATGGCTTAACGCTGCCAGCATGCCATTTTTCATCCCGCCATTTAAGCTATGCTTTAATACCACAGCTAAACTAGGCCCTGGCGACATTGCGCCCATCATGCATACCAGTGCTAAGCTAAACCATAATGATAATGCCATTAGTAACCCTTATATTTCTTCATTTTCAATAAGTAATGCATAACCATGCACTTGCCCATAAAAGCCTGTCAATGGCACTGCGTTTATTACTTTCCAGCCGTCTTGGTTTAATTCCTGTATGCGATCATTTAGTGCGACTATATCTACCCCACCCAAAAAACGGGACTTTCTGAATTCGATTACTTTTTGCATTTTAATCCTTATTGAACTTATAACATGTATTCAAAATCGTAATGGTGAATCCCTTGCTCAATCCGTATTTTCATACTGCCGGTTAATCCTGCGAGCTCATCAGTGCCTGAGTCGGGTACCACTTTTAAAATCAAGCTATCTTGGCCTTTATCCATGGTGCCAAAATGCTGCAGTACAAAACCACCTTGCAAACCATCAAGTTCGCCTATTACTTGTTCAATAGCCACATAACCGGCACTGCCTTGGGTGGGGGTCATGGCGCTGAGCATTTCACCTTGGCTAGTTGCGGTTAGGCCACCAGTAAATTGTTTATCAATCGACATACGACCTAAATTAACGCCTTGCTGCCCGTGTGCATACCCCTCTATAGGCGCTAATGAAACGGTAAACTCGCCTGTTACCTGTTTAGTTGTCATAATTTTTCCTTATTGATGATTTTTAATACTATTGATTTTTAATCTATTGATGCCATATCTATACCTTAATCATCAATAAGAATCTACTATGCCTACAGACAAGCCTGCTTCAGATAAAGCCGCCTTTAGCGCTTTATTCCCTATATTCAATTTTATTAAGCCTTATAAATGGGTAGTTTTAGGGGCTTTAGTGGCGTTACTTGCCACCGCAGGAGTTAACTTATCGCTAGGGCAAGGCGTTAAATTTGTGATTGATCATGGCTTTATTGCCGGCTCGCAAGCGCAATTACAACAAGCTGTTTTGGTATTAATTGGCTTAATCAGTTTATTGGCAGTGGGTACATTCAGCCGATTTTATTTAATGTCGTGGATTGGCGAACGAGTCAGTAACGACATTCGAAAAGCCGTGTTTAATCGTATTGTTACCTTGCACCCGAGTTACTTTGAAGAAAATCGTAGCGGCGAGCTGATGTCGCGTTTAACCACCGACACCACATTATTACAATCTATTATTGGCTCGTCATTTTCTATGGCACTGCGAAGCGCGCTAATGTTAGTCGGTGGTTTAATTATGCTGCTTGTTACTAATTTAAAGCTTACCTTGGTCGTTGTGGCCTGCGTCCCTTTAGTACTGGTGCCTATGATAGTGTTTGGTAAAAAGGTGCGCAAACTCGCCAGTTCTAGCCAAGATGCTATTGCCGATATAAGCACCTACGCGGGTGAGATCATTCAAAACATAAAAGTGGTACAAAGTTATAGCCACGAACATCAAGAACAATCTGCTTTTGCGCTTGAAACCGAAAAGGCCTTTAATGTGGCTAAAAGCCGAATTAAACAACGTTCGTTTTTAATTGCAGCTGTTATTTTTCTTACCTTTAGTGCTATTAGTGCCATGCTCTGGGTAGGCGGTAGTGATGTGTTAGCAGGCACTATGACGGGCGGTGAACTCGGTGCTTTTGTGTTTTATGCCATTATGGTGGCCATGTCGGTAGCGACCGTTGCAGAGGTTTATGGTGAACTACAGCGCGCCGCAGGAGCCGCAGCAAGATTGCTCGAACTGCTCGCCGTTGAAAGTAAAATACAAAACCCCGAAATTCCACAAGATGATGAGTTACATGCAACAACCAGCAACAGTGCAATTTCACTTGAAGGTATTAGTTTTAATTACCCTTCTCGCCCAGATGTAAGCGCATTAAATAATATCAGCTTAAATATTGAAACAGGTAAAACTGTGGCTATTGTTGGCCCTTCCGGTGCGGGTAAAACTACCTTATTTGAACTATTGCAGCGCTTTTACGATCCAGCCAGCGGAGCGATTAAGTTTCATAATATAGATATTAAACAGTTGTCGTTAAACACCTTACGCAACAAAATGGGCATGGTGGCACAAAACCCGATTTTATTTAGCTCTGATGTCATGCATAACATTCGCTATGGCAACCCAAGCGCCAGTGACGAGCAAGTTTATGCGGCCGCCAAACATGCACATGCTGATGAATTTATAAAACAGTTACCACAAGGCTATAACAGCTTTTTAGGTGAGCAAGGTGTTAGGCTTTCGGGTGGGCAAAAGCAGCGTATTGTACTTGCCCGCGCCATTTTAAAAGATCCCGAAATACTGCTACTCGATGAAGCTACCAGCGCACTTGATGCGCAAAGCGAGCATCATGTTCAGGCCGCACTTGAGCACTTAATGCAAAATAGAACAACGCTGATTATTGCCCATAGACTAGCCACGGTAAAACACGCCGATATGATTGTGGTAATGGAAAATGGCGAAATAAAAGCCACAGGCACTCATCAGCAATTAATGGCAAGCAACCCTTTGTATCAAAAGCTATGTGAATTACAGTTTAATCTAGATTGATTGCAATTTAGTCGCTACTTTTTATCAAGCCATTTATTCATTGCGGTATCGTAAGCCTCAGTTAGCTTGGTTTTATCGCACTTTGCACCAACAATATAACTCTCTGGCAAGTCATTTTTTGGCATAACTCCAGCACCAACGGATACCTTTTTAAAACAGCTATCACCTCGTCGGTAAGTGGTAAATTGCATATTTTGCTGCTCTATTTTTAATAGCGGCTTCACCTTCCCTGCATGCTCTTTTGGGACGGTAATGCGCTTTTTCTGAGGGTCATTCTTTGCAGTATCAGAATAGCCAGTTTGTTGCTGTAAAATACTATTGAGCCCTTTTTTCAGGTCGATCTTTTTATAAGACTTTGCGGTTACAGGGTGGGTGTTTATGGAGGTGGTACTTACCGGCTCAGTCGTCTCCTTTGTTTTTTTATTAGTCGCATTTAGTGGTTTTGATTGGGTTGCATTAACAGGCTTGGTTGGGGTTATTTCTGTATTAACATTTTTATTAGCGCTTTGCTGAGTGGCTTGTTGCGTTACTTTAGTTTTGGCAGGCACATTCACCATATACGCTTTAATTGGCGTTAATTGCGGCTGTTTAATTTTAGGGGCTTTTAAGGTAGTTAAAAAAAACAAAACTAACCCATGTAAACATACCGATAAAATAATTGCTGTACGCCAATTTGTCATAAACATGTCCCTATGAAGAACTCCTTATGACAACTAACTTATTTAAAAGTGCCCTTTAAATAAGTACACAAACCGCGCGCAAACGCGGTTTGTAATTACAAAAGCTAACCTTGAGTGTTTGGTACAATTTGAATTTCTACTCGGCGATTTTGCGCACGACCATTCGCTGTGTCGTTAGTCGCTATTGGGCGTGATTCGCCATAGCCACTCGTGCTTACTCGTGCCGCCATAATTTGCTGGTTCACTAAGTAGTTTTTTACACTTTGTGCACGCTGCTCTGAAAGAGTCATGTTGTAACTGTCTTTGCCCGTGCTGTCGGTGTGACCTTCAACACTTAAGTAGGTTTTTTCGTATTTATTCATTACACTTGCTATCGCATTTAGAGTGTCATGAAAGCCCGATGAAATATAAGATTGATCAGTCGCAAACGTAATATTAGAGGGCATCACTAAGCGTAAGTTATCGCCTTCACGAACCACTTCAACTCCCGAACCCGCTAACTCATCACGAAAAGCAGCTTCTTGTTTATCCATGTAATCACCTACAGCAGCACCCGCTAGCGCACCAATAGCTGCACCAATAAAAATACGCTTATCTTTATGATTACCTGTAGCTTTACCTAAAATACCACCCGCGGCTGCACCAATAGCGGCACCTTTACCTGTGTTATTCATTTCACAGCCAGAAAGTAATACAGCAACGACAGTGACACTTAAAAGTGATTTAGTTAACGTCATGGTGATTTCCTATTCATTTAGAATTTATTATTGCGATTATGCAAATATATGTATGAACCAACAATGAAGAATAACGTATAAGCGTTGATATTGCCTATCAAATAAGGAAGTAGTGATAGCGTTTCATAATAATGTCATACTTGTTTGTGACAATTTTATGATTTATCAAAAGGCGATTGCCACTATGTTAATTGCGATTTTTAGACAGTTCTTTTTGCTTGGCTGCATGAGCTTTGGCGGCCCTGCCGCGCATTTAGGTTACTTTAAGCACCACTTTGTTGATTCGCTTCGCTGGTTAAGTACAGCGCGTTACGCGCAGCTAATTAGCTTAAGTCAAGCTCTGCCAGGCCCTGGTTCAAGTCAGATTAGCTTTGCTATTGGCGTAGAACGTGCGGGTGTACTCGGTGGTATCGCTGCGTTTATAGGCTTTACCCTGCCTTCGTTTTTGATCATGGTGCTAATAGCAATAAGTGCACATCAGTTTGATGCTGTTTATTTTGCTATTATTGCAGGTTTGAAACTATTTGCCGTGGTTATTGTTGCTGATGCGACCCTTAGTATGGCGAAAAGCTTTTGCACCAGTGCGGTACTTAAACTTCTGGCAATAATGAGTACTTTAGCACTGATTTTATTTCCTATGTTGGGCACTCAAATCGCCATTTTAGTAACCGCTGCCATTATCGGTGCTTTATGGCCTTTACTTAACTTAGCTAAATCTACAGAAAATGTTAGCAGAGAAAAAACCAACATCAATTGGATTGCTCTTGGCTTATTTGCACTACTACTTGCCATCAGCTTTATCCCACTTGGCGAAAACGCTGCGTTATTCGCGCCTTTTTACCAAGCAGGTGCCATGGTATTTGGTGGTGGACACGTTGTATTACCTGTTTTGCAAGCGGGAGTTCCAACGCTGAGTAATGATCAATTCTTAACGGCTTACGCCAGTGCCCAAGCCGTTCCTGGCCCAATGTTTACTATCGCCACCTACTTGGGGGCACAATTGAACTCTGCACAACCATTAGTGGGTGCGCTAATCGCAACATTATTGATATTTTTACCCGGTTTTTTACTGATGCTGGCGTTTCAAAAAAGCTGGATAAACTTGGCCAGTAATCCTCGCTTTGCCAGCTCAATTGCAGCGCTTAATGCTGCTGTAGTTGGCTTTTTGGCAGCTGTATTATATTCACCCATTTGGACTTCTGCCGTAAGCAATATTTGGCAAATTGCATTAGTGATTGCTGCGTTTGCATGGTTACGTATTAAAAAGCCACCTATTTGGTGGCTATTGTTATTGTTTATTGGTGTTGGCCTTGGACAGCATTATTGGGCACTTTAATGCTGGGTTTACCTGCCATATTGGCCCCGTCAGCTGGGCTTAATTGCCCACTGACACTTTGATAAGCGCGCAGCCCAAACACAGGTAATACGGCCAGTAAATGGTCCATAATTTCAGCTTGTAAGTGCTCGTACGATATCCAACGTTTGTCTTCACTGAAGCAGTAAAACTCAATCGGTAAGCCATGATTAAGCGGTTGTAGTTCACGCACCATAAGTGTGAGCGAGGTATTGATTTTACTGTGTTGTTTTAAGTAACCCTCTGCATAGCGACGAAATAGCCCTAAGTTCGACACCGGATCGGGAAGGGTGCCTAGTCGAATATATTCTTGCAGTGGTATAGCCGCTTCTATTTGTGTTTTAAAGTCATCATTAACCAAGAAAATGCTATTCATATCTATGTTTAAAGAACGCTTGATGCGTCGCCCACCAGATTCTTGCATACCGCGCCAATTTTTAAATGAACCGGCCACCAGCATATAAGTAGGGATGGTCGTTATGGTGTTATCCCAGTTACGCACTTTTACAGTATTAAGTCCTAAATCAATTACTTCGCCATCGGCGCCGTAGTTATCTACTTGGATCCAGTCCCCATAGGTCACCAAACGATTAGCGGCAATTTGAATGCTGGCGACAAAACCTAATATGGTGTCTTTAAATACTAATAAAGTAACAGCGGCAATAGCACCAAAACCAGAGAGAATATAAGTCGGCGATTTTTCAAGCACAATACTAACAATTAATATTGAACACACAATAAAGGTGATCAGCTTAACCACTTGAATTAAGCCTTGAATAGGTACTTCGCGAGCAAAATCTAATTGGTTATAAATAGCGCCAGCAATGCTCACTATGCTGCTAATAATAAAACCAATATAAATAATTAATAATGCTTGGCCAATGGTTTTAAGGATCTCTTGAGCAATTGCATTAACCGGATAAACACTATCAAATGTGGCTAAAAAAAGTACACAACATAACAAGCAAGCAATTCGTTTATTCAGCTTAGTTAACATAGGTGACAATGAACCAATACGCTCAGGAGAGAGTTTAGTCACCACCTTTTGAATACCCGGTAACATCAAGCGACGAGTAAATAAGTAAACAAATAATAACGAAAGGATGCCAATTGATGAGGCGGTGATTGCGCTGAGAAAAAAAGCATCGGGGACTTTTTCAAACCAAGGAGTAATTAGCTCCTGTAGGTGTGTTTTGCTCATGGTATTTCAATTTCCTTACTGGGTGTTAATTCAGTACTAGCTTGCTGAATATGAATAGCGCTTAATTGCTTATCTTTTACTGTCCATAAGTTATTTAAGTATTGCTGAAACTGGGCCCTGAATGCCTTATCGGTTTGGTAACTGCCAATCATCTGTGTATTTATTGGCATAACCTCAATAGTAATATGAATAGACTCCAGCTCGCCTTTTAAAATATTACGACACACATGATCTGACTGACCGCTATACACTAAACTGGTGTTAAGCATAGCGTCAAACTGCTCGTTTAAAACCTCTAAGGCAAAAGCAGTTCCACCAGCCTTAGGTTTTAATAAATGCTGAAAAGGACTTTGTTGATGCTGGTGCTTTTGCGCAGTAAAACGCGTACCTTCTACAAAGTTAACTATGGTTGTAGGATGATGACGAAAGTTACGGCAACTGCGCTTAGTACGCTCGACATCTAAGCCTTTTAAATTCGGATTTTTAGCCAATTGCGCTTTGGTCACTCGTTTCATAAAGGGCATACCCATCGCCCACGCACCAGTGCCAATAAATGGCACGTATTTAAGCTCATCTTTTAAAAAAAACTTAGGGGCTGGCAATGCATCCAACGAGCTCAATACCGCAATATCAAGCCAGCTAATATGATTACTGATTAGCAAATACCAACTGTTGGCGTTTACCTCCCCACTAATATTAACTTTAATATTATTACAGCCTAACCACAGCCCTAAGCGGTTACCTTTGCACCACCCTTTATACGCACTGTGTAATAATTTACTCACTACAGGTATGGGCAGCACTAATTTAACTAACCCTAGGGTAAGCACTAATGCGCCAAATATTATTAAATTAGCAAATAAAACACAGCCAACAATTAAGCCATTTAACCAATTAGGTAACCATTTTTTTAGCATAACTGTCAGCTCATTTTGTTATTTTTGTTTGAGATTAACCAACGTCTGGTTTTTTTCTTCCCACACGCGGTTTAATTCACTTTGAAAGCGTACTCTAAAGTCAGGATCATTAGTGTAATCACCAATTAAGTCGTCACTAACGCCTTTTACTTCAACATGTACATCAATGTGTTTTACTTTACCGGCTGCAAAATCCATAAAGGTAGGAATGCCCTCAGGGTAATGAATAGTGACATTTACCACTTTAGAAATTTGCTCACCCATGGCTTGCATTACAAACGCCACACCACCCGCTTTCGGTTTAAGTAAGTGAGGAAACGGGCTATTTTGACGCGCATGCTTTTGCGCTGTAAACCGCGTCCCTTCAACAAAGTTAACCACACTGACTGGCATTTCTTTAAATTTTTCACAGGCTTTACGGGTGGTTTCTAAATCTTTACCACGCAATTTAGGATTCTTTTTTAATTGGCTTTTACTGGTACGGGTCATAAAAGGAAAGTCGAGTGCCCACCAACACAAACCTAAAACAGGTACGTAAATAAGCTCTTTTTTCAAAAAGAAGTTCAAAAAAGGTATTTTTCGGTTAAACACCCGCTGTAACACTAAAATATCCACCCAGCTTTGATGGTTCGCAATAACTAGGTACCAATCTTTTAATTTAAGCTCTTCAAGGCCAATAACATTAAGTTTAGTTGGCGTTAATAACGTTTGATTTAACGTGTTGAAGGTCACCCAAATAGAGGCACATTGCTTGGCCGTCCAGCTCATTAATTTTTGTAGTGGTTTGATTGGGATTAACTTAACGATGCCACAAATAAAAATAGGCACAAACCAAAAAAGAGTGTTTATTGTATAAAAGAAAATACTAAATACACTGCGAATAACTGACATTACTTCTATTCCTTTAAACATCGCGCAGCCACTAAGACCGCGCTTAACTATGCAACTAAATTAATCTTCAAAATAGGTGTAGCCCTCAAGCCCTGCATTGAGCTCGGCTAGGTACCCTTCTTTACAGTGTTCTGATACATCAAGTTTATTAATTTGAGTGGCAAAGTTATCAGCTAATAACTCGCTATCATAATCAACAAATTTTAATACATCCTTAACGCTGTCTCCTTTAATGGCATTGGTTAATACATATCCCTGCTCATTAAGCTCAACATGGACTGAGTCGGTATCACCAAATAGGTTATGTAAGTCACCTAAAATCTCTTGGTATGCCCCCACCATAAACATGGCAATATGATACTGCTGACCTTGTGTATATTCAGGGATAGGTAAACTAGTTTCAATACCTGCACCTTCAACGTACTCACGTATTTGCCCGTCAGAATCACAAGTAATGTCTTGGATAATCGCGCGCTGAGTAAGCGGCTGCGTTAGATTTTCGATGGGCATGACCGGAAATAACTGCTGAATACCCCATACATCAGGTAATGACTGAAACAATGAAAAATTCACAAACAGTTTATCGGCTAGCTTTTCGTTTAAATCATCCAGCACTTCGCGATGAGCGCGTGCGTTAACGCTTAACGATGCACGAACTCGGTGTAAAATCGTAAAGTAAAGCTGCTCTATTTTCGCCCACTCTAGCATGCTCACTAAACCATGCACGTATTGATCGTGTGCTTCGCTAAATAAGTGCATAGCATCATGATATATTTCAAGTGCCATACGTGGGTTCAAACGTTGTAAGCATTGCCACATTTCATCTAGCACTAATGCGCTGTTTTCCAATGGCGGTTCTGGGTTTAAATGATTCGGTGCTTTTTCTACATCAATGACATCGGTGATCAACACTGCATGATGAGCCGTTAATGCACGGCCAGATTCTGTAATAATAGCAGGGTGCGTTAAGTTATGCTGATCGCACACATCGGCAAATGCATTCACTACATTACGCGCGTACTCTTCGACTGTGTAGTTCATTGAGCAGGCACTGCGTGAGCCTGAGCCTTCGTAGTCAACGCCAAGCCCGCCACCCACATCAACCGTATTTAGCGGTACACCGTATTGAGTTAATTCAGCAAAATGGCGAGCACATTCGCGCAAGGCACGATGGATATCACGAATATTGGCGATTTGAGAACCAATATGAAAATGCACCATTTGCATTAAATGCAACTTGCTATGTTGCTTAAGTACTTCCACTGCACTGAGTACTTGTCCTGCGGTTAAACCAAACTTACCTTTTTCACCACCGGTATTTTGCCATTTACCTTTGCCAACCGAATTTAAGCGAATACGAATTCCAATAGCCGGTTCAATGCCTAAATTATCAATTTCTTCAAGCAATGTGGTTAGCTCTGAGAGTTTTTCAACCACAATTTTAACGCTGTGTCCCATTGCTTGACCAATACAGGCTAAACGTAAAAACTCGCTGTCTTTGTAGCCGTTACATACAATAGTAATAGGCTCTTTCGCCACCCCTAAAATGGCCATTAGTTCAGGTTTAGAACCAGCTTCAAGTCCCACTAGGCCACTTGGGTGAGCTAATAACTTACTCACAACAGAGCGCTGTTGGTTTACTTTGATAGGATAAACACAGGTGTATTTGCCGTTATATTCGCGGTTAGTGCGCGCTTGAGTAAAGGCATTGGTGAGCGTATCTACACGATTTTTTAAAATATCAGTAAAGCGCACCAGTACGGGCAATGTTAACCCTTGCTGCTTAAATTGCTCAGTAAGCTGACTTAAAGAAATGGCAGGTTTTGTTTGGTCGCCATCAGGATAGGCTATCAACTCACCTTGTGCGTTAATATCAAAATAACCATCGCTCCAATGAGCAACATTGTATGTAGCACGTGCTGTTTCTAAACCCCAAGTCATGGCAACTCTTCTTTATTAAATTAGGTGTAAAGGGGCATTTTAATACGTCACTATCTGCTAAGCTAACAAAAATTGAACTTTCCCCTCTTTATAGCTAACTTTATTCGCTAAAGAGAGTAAAATTTGATTGAGCAATAGGCCAAGCACTGGCAGAATTGCCTCCTTTTTTTCATACTCAACCAAAAGTGTAACAACAACTATGGCAAATTTAGATCAAAGTAAGTGGTTTACTGAAATTAGCGACCGCGATGGCAGCGCATTTTCATTACGTATTAACAAAAAGTTAGATGAAAAACAGTCTCCTTTTCAAAAAGTAGAAATGTTTGAAACCACAGACTTTGGTAATTTAATGATCATTGATGGTTGTACTATGGTAAGTAGCCGTGAAAACTTTTTTTACCACGAAATGATCAGCCACCCAGCATTACTGGCGCATCCAAACCCAAAAAACGTAGTTATTATTGGTGGCGGCGATTGCGGTACGTTACGTGAAGTGCTCAAGCACCCAAGCGTAGAAACTGTAACTCAAATAGATATTGACGAAGTGGTTACCCAAATGTCGTTAAAGTACTTCCCAGAGTTATGTGAATCAAATAATGACCCACGTGCTACTGTGATGTTTGACGATGGCATTAAATACATGCGCGAAGCAGCTGGTGAGTCTATTGATGTAGTGATTGTTGATGGTACTGATCCGGTAGGCCCAGGTGAAGGTTTATTTAACCATGCGTTTTATACTAGCTGTTTAAACGCACTTCGCCCTGGTGGAATACTGGTACAACAAAGTGAATCGCCATTAATGCATATGCCACTGTTGGTTGAAATGCGCGAAGCTATGCTAAGTGTTGGTTTTAACGATTTACAAACACTCCCATTCCCACAACCTATTTACCCAAGTGGGTTATGGTCAGTGACGCTAGCTCGCAAATCTGAGGCATTTAATGGCTTTAGAGAAGACGGCGCAGCAACAATTGCACAGCATAGTGAATACTACAATGGCGGCATTCATCACGGTGCACTCGCAACACCTAATTACATGAAACGCGCTTTTGATAAAAAATAATAAGTTATAAATATAAAACAGGGCTCGCTAGAGCCCTTTTTTATGTGTTTAATTACACTGAATACGTTTGCAGTCATCTCGTAATAACCCCACCTTCACTTTATGCTCATAGTCTACAATTTGACATAAAGGACACACAATGAGATTACCTTTACTGCTAGTTGCTTTACTTTCAAGCAGCGCTTTTGCAAAAGAAGCCATGCTGGAATCGCCTGATCAAAAAATTAAAATCACCATATCTGATCAATCTTCATCTCCTTACTATTCTATTAGCTTTAACGGTAAACCTGTTATTACGCAGTCACATTTAGGTTTTAGATTTAAAAGCCAAGCGCCATTTGATGAAGGTTTTGTTATTAGTGAAGTAACTCGCTCACAAACAGATAGTCAATGGCAGCAACCTTGGGGAGAGCGTCAAACCGTTGTCGACAAGCACAATGAAATTGCCGTTACCTTTAATAAACCCGCACCCCACGGTGGCACATACACAGTGCGATTTAAAGCCTTTGATAGCGGTGTGGGATTTCGCTATGAAGTCCCTAAACAAGCCGGTTTTGAAAAAACAGAAATTACTAAAGAGCTGACCGAGTTTGCCATCGCCGGTGCCGATAAAGCCACCGCATGGTGGATACCTGCTCGCGGTTGGAATCGTTACGAATATGTCTACAACACCACAGCCTTACAAGATGCTGCACTCGCTCACACCCCTTTTACCTTTAAAAATGGTAACGGTGTACATGTCAGTATTCATGAAGCAGCCCTAGTCGATTATGCGGGCATGGTGCTTAACCAACGTCGCCCAGGCACTTTTAGCGCCGATTTAACGCCATGGTCAGATGGTATAGCAGTCAAAAAGCACGGTGAATTTAATACACCTTGGCGCACCATTCAAATTGGCGAACATGCGGTAGACTTAGTTAATTCAGATATTATTTTAAATCTAAATGAGCCAAATAAGCTCGGTGATGTGTCCTGGGTTAAACCAGGCAAATACGTAGGTATTTGGTGGGGCATGCACATCAATGAGAATACTTGGGGTAGTGGCGAAAAACACGGTGCTACCACAAAAAATACTAAATACTACATGGACTTTGCCGCAAAATACGGCTTTGATGGTGTATTAGTTGAAGGTTGGAACACTGGTTGGGATGGCGACTGGTTTTTTAATGGCGATGTATTTAGCTTTACCCAAGCATATGATGACTTTGATATTGAGGAGCTTACCCGCTACGGTAAGCAAAAAGGGGTGCAGTTAATTGGCCACCATGAAACTTCAGGTAACGTAACAAATTATCGTAATCAAATGGAAGACGCTTTTGCGCTTTACGAGCAATCAAATGTAAGCCAAATTAAAACCGGTTATGTGGCCGATGGTGGCAATATTAAACGCATTGATGAAAACGGCATTGCCCGTTTTGAGTGGCATGACGGCCAATTTATGGTTAATGAGTACTTATACAACGTTAAGCTAGCTGCAAAACATAAAATAAGTATTAATACTCATGAGCCAATAAAAGACACCGGCCTTCGCCGTACTTACCCTAATTGGATTGCTCGTGAAGGCGCTCGCGGCCAAGAATTTAACGCATGGGGCACGCCACCCAATCCACCAGAGCACATTCCAATGCTTGCTTTTACGCGTATGCTGGCAGGCCCAATGGACTTTACGCCAGGTATTTTTGATATGAGCTTTAATGGCTTAGGTGGCGATACAAATCGCCCGCAAACAACACTTGCAAAGCAATTAGCACTTTATGTTGTAATGTACAGCCCAATTCAAATGGCGGCTGATTTACCTAAAAATTATTTAGCTAAGCCCGATGCTTTTCAATTTATTCAAGACGTACCGACCGATTGGCAACAAAGTATTGCGCTTGATGGAGAAGTAGGCGACTTTATTGTATTTGCACGAAAAGAACGTAAACGCGATCATTACACTGGTAATGACTGGTACTTAGGCGCTGTAACTGATGAAAACGCCCGCACCATTGAGGTTAAACTCGACTTCTTAGATAAAGATAAACAGTTTGAAGCGCAAATCTACAAAGATGGTGATAAGGCAGAGTGGAAGAACAACCCTTACGATTTAAAAATCGAAAAACGCACTGTTACCGCAAATGATAAACTCACACTAAAATTGGCCACCAGTGGTGGTACAGCCATTCGTTTTAAAGCACTATAAAATGGTTAAAGCTATCCGCATATAACGGCGGATAGCTTTATTTAGTTTTGATTAACCACTTTAACCGGTAAATATATTTGCGCACTTAAACCACCTTCAGGGCGATTAGAGAGCACAACCTTGCCATTATGCATGTCTATAATGCGTTTAATAATAGCTAAGCCTAAACCACTGCCTTCACTGCCTCGTGCAGCGTCACCTTGCTTAAATGGTTCGAACACTGATTCTAATTCACTCTCAGGAATACCTGGGCCATTATCGTTAACCGCAATAATGACGTACTTTTTATTGCTATTAAAATAACTTTGCACCTCAATATCCCCTTGCGAGTAACGCAGTGCATTTTCAATCATATTCGTCACTACTCGCTTAATAGCCACTGAGCTTATGGGAATATTACCTAGGTTAGGATTGCTTTCAAACGTAATAACACGCTGATGCTTTAATTCACTTTGTACGACTTCGGCTACTAACGCATTGATATCTTCATAGCTTTGTTCTTCACGTTTATGATGGCGTAAGTATTCAATAAACTGATCAATAATGCCATTCATATCTTCAATATCGTAAATAATACCTTCGCGTAAATAATCATCTTCATCAACCATCATTTCTGTGGCTAACCGAATACGGGTAAGCGGTGTGCGTAAGTCGTGAGAGACACCGGCCATGAGTAATCGACGATCATTTTCAAGGGCTGCTATACCTCGCGACATTTGGTTAAAAGCGCGCGTTACCTCAATAACTTCGCTTGAGCCTTGTTCTTGTAACTTAGTACTAAAATCACCAACGCCTACTTTTATTGCCGCTTGTTGCAGTGCTTTTAATGGTCGGTTCAAATGCCTTGCAAATAACCACCCGCCTAATACACTTAAAAAGCCTATACTGGATAAGTAAAAAGTTAAAAATTCAAGATTACTTTCTTTAAATCCGGTTAAGGGGACTTTAACCCAATAGCCCGGTGCTTGCGGGGCTTCCACCCAATAAATAAGTGGATCGGTTTGACTAATGCGTACCCGAGAAAACCCATTCAACTGCTCTGACATACTTCGCGATAGCCCTGAATACTCACGACTTTGCCCTAAGCCATTGCGCATCGCTTCACGCTGAGTCATCACCTCAATACCGGTTATTGCAAAAAACTTTTCTGAAACTTCATCGGTTACTTCAACACCATCTTCCCAGTCAATAAATACAGTTTTAATTTGCTTAGCAAGCATCAAATTAACTTGCTCAATAGTGGGTTTAACAACATATAAACTTACTGTGACGTAGGATACAATTTGGTTAATCAGCAACAAAGCTGCTACTAAAAAAACAGTTTGCCCAAACGCACTACGTGGAAACATCCCCATAATTATTACTTTTCACCATCAGGAACAAACACATAACCTAATCCCCATACAGTTTGAATATAACGCGGGTTAGCCGCATCCACTTCAATCATACGGCGAAGGCGTGACACTTGCACATCAATACTACGCTCTAGCGCACTGTAATCACGACCTCTTGCCAAGTTCATTAATTTATCACGACTTAACGGCTCTCGAGGGTGAGATACCAACGCTTTTAATACGGCAAATTCACCACTTGTGAGCGATACGGTATTATCCCCCTCGCTCATTTCTCGTGTGGCTAAATTTAAAGTAAATTTACCAAACTCAATTAAATTCTCTTCTGCTGAAGGTGCCCCTGGCACTTCTTTTGATTGGCGACGTAAAATTGCTTTTATGCGGGCAAGTAACTCACGTGGATTAAACGGTTTAGGAATATAATCGTCAGCACCGAGCTCCAAACCAATAATGCGGTCTACTTCATCACCTTTAGCGGTCAACATCACAATTGGGATTTGGTTTTCTTTTTGACGTAACCGTCTGCAAATAGAGAGCCCGTCTTCTCCGGGCAGCATTAAATCAAGCACCATTAAGTGAAAGTTTTCACGCTCAATAAGCCTATCCATTTGCTGTGAATCTGCGGCTGTTCTAACAATAAATCCTTGCTCTACTAAATAGCGCTCAAGCAAACTGCGCAAACGTTTATCGTCATCAACCACTAATACTTTTACTGTCTCTTGTCCCATAATCTGTTGCTTATTTTTATAATTTATTAATAGTTAATATAAATGAAAAACTTAATAATAAAAAACTAATTAAGTGCTTAGATTGTTACTGAACATTTCAAACCCATTGGTGGCTATTTTATCTCGACAAGCTGCCTTTATTTTAATACCGTGCCACACATGAAAATTAAACAAGAACACGGCGTGAAAACAAACTTAATTACTCGCGAAGGTTATTTACAACTTCAGCAAGAACATGACCATCTTTGGAATGTAAAACGCCCAGAAGTCACTAAAATTGTGAGTTGGGCTGCAAGCCTTGGTGACCGCTCTGAAAATGCAGACTATCAGTATAACAAGCGTCTATTACGCCAAATAGACCGCCGAGTGCGCTATCTACGTAAGCGCATCCCCGATTTAAAAATTGTTGATTACTCACCCGTGCAAGACGGCAAAGTTTTTTTTGGTGCTTGGGTTGAAATAGAAAACGAGGCTGGGGAGTGTAAGAAGTTTAGAATTGTCGGTCCCGATGAAATTTATGATCGCAACGATTACATTTCTATTGACTCACCGATGGCGCGAGCATTATTAAAAAAACAAGTAGACGATGATTTTGAGGTCATGACCCCTCAAGGTGCTAAGCAATGGTATGTAAATAATATTTCCTACCAAAAATAAAACGGCTTAGTTTTGATTCAGATCATATTAACTTTTTATTGTTTATATTATCTGAGTAAGCTATAACTAAAGTAACTCAAGTTATGATGTATTAATTTGAGAGTAGTTAATTAAGGTCGTCACTATGTCAAACATTACAGCGCGCATATTACAACATGCCCTATTGTTTACACTCTTTATGAGTGTAAGTTTGACATTGCATGCAACACCCAAAAATACGCAAATTGATGCTGGTTTTACACCTGCAGAATTTATTGTTTGCGACTCTCCTGACCAAGCAAACCTCGACACCGATATAGATTCTCATGTCGGTGTTATTGCGCTTAGAGAAATTCAACCACTTCCTTTAGCGTTTTACTTTCATTATGAAAGCAGCCTTTTAGTCACACCTTACAGCCATGCACACCCGCGAGCGCCACCCGTTATTTAGTTTAATAACTTGCTTTTAAACATTATTAAATTTTATAACTAATTAGGTGGATATTATGTCTAACTTTAAAGAACTCCGTACCCAAGATATTTCGCATGGCACTATTGCGAATACATTTACTAATGAAGCTGTCATTGATTTAACTTCACCTGCTACACAAGTGGTGACTAGTTTTACTGATACAAGCCCGATGCGTGCATCGTTTGATACAACAATTGAACAAGCGTCAAAACAGTTAACGACTCAACGCTCTGATTTTATTTTGGTAACTGATGAGCAGCAAAAGCTAGTAGGTATAGTGGCGAGTGCTGATTTACAAAGCTCAAAAATCATGATTTTAGCACAGCGTTTAGGCTTGCCTCGTAGTGAAATTAGCTTGCGCTATTTAATGACACCGCTAAGTAATTTAATGGGTGTAAGTATGAAAAGCTTAAGCTACTCATGCATTGGTGATGCACTGCAAACTATGGAACATCATGGCGCTATGTTTTTATTAGTCACTGCGGCTAATAATGAAATAAGTGGTTTAATTTCAGCACGCGATATAGCACGTAAGCTGCAAATTCCTGTTCATATTAGTCCAATAGCGCACACATTTAGTGAAGTACTCGAAAGTATAGAGCACCCTCACTAAATCAGCTTTTTATTAGTATAGTTCCAACCCCAGTAATGGCATCTTAAAGCAAGTAAAATAGCTTGCTTTAAGAGCTTTTTATTACCTTCCCCTGTGATATTATTCAAGACATTGACGCATCAGTTAACTTCTTAGCTGGTCTTATTTTTTGTATTAAAAGGTTTTTGCATGAGCGATATCTCTGCACGTTTAGCAACTGAGCTAAATGCACAGCAGCAACAAGTGGTTGCAGCAACAAAGTTACTTGATGAAGGCGCAACCGTCCCCTTTATTGCCCGTTACAGAAAAGAAGTGACCGGTGGATTAGATGACACCCAACTACGCCTTCTAGAACAACGTTTGTCTTATTTACGTGAACTTGAAGAACGTCGTGGCTTTATTCTATCGACGATAGAATCTCAAAATAAGCTTACTGGGGAATTAGCAGCCGATATAAAAGCAGCGCAAAGTAAAACCGAGCTTGAAGATTTATACTTGCCTTATAAGGCAAAGCGTCGCACTAAAGGTCAAATCGCTATTGAGGCCGGTTTAGAACCTCTTGCTAATGCCTTATTTAACGACCCAATGCTCGACCCAGAAGCTGAAGCTGCTCACTATATTAATGCCGATAAAGCCATTATTGATACAAAATCAGCCCTTGATGGTGCCAAATTTATTCTAATGGAGCGTTTTGCTGAAGACGCTAAATTACTCGCTAAGCTTAGAAGCCATATTAGTCAAAATGGGGCGATTGAGAGTAAGTTAATTGATGGGCAAGAACAAGCAGGTGCTAAATACAGAGACTACTTTGAGCATCAAGAACCGTTAAAAAAAGTGCCCTCGCACCGTGCGTTAGCCATGCTAAGAGCACGAAATGAAGGCATTTTACAGTTAACGATTAATCCTGAGCCAAGTGCTGAAAATCCAGCCCAGTTATGTGCCCAAATGATCAGTGATCATTACCGCCTAGATATTAAAAACAAACCTGCTAGTGCATGGTTATTAACTGTGGTGCAGTGGGCATGGAAAATTAAGCTTGGGCTACACTTAGAAAACGAGTTTTTAGCCGCAATGCGTGAAAAAGCCGAAACCGGTGCCATTGACGTATTTGCTAAAAATTTAAAAGATTTATTAATGGCAGCGCCTGCAGGCCCTCGCACAACACTTGGTTTAGATCCTGGCTTGCGTACTGGTTGTAAAATTGCGGTAGTCGATAGCACAGGAAAACTGCTCGCTACACAAACAATCTTCCCACATGCACCGCAAAATCATTGGGATAAATCACTGCGTACGCTCGAGCAATTATGTCGCCAACATAAAGTTGAGCTTATTGCGATTGGTAACGGCACTGCTTCTCGCGAATCAGATAAACTGGTTGGCGAACTTATCAAAGCCAATGCCGAGCTTAAACTGAATAAAATTATGGTCAGTGAAGCCGGCGCTTCGGTGTATTCTGCGTCTGAATTTGCCGCTAATGAGTTCCCAGATTTAGATGTATCTTTACGCGGTGCAGTATCTATTGCACGTCGCCTCCAAGATCCATTAGCTGAGCTAGTTAAAATAGAGCCTAAGTCTATCGGTGTAGGCCAATATCAACACGATGTATCACAAAGCCAACTTGGGCAAAGCCTAATTTCTGTAGTAGAAGACTGTGTAAACAGTGTGGGGGTTGATTTAAATATGGCCTCAGTGCCTTTGCTTGCACGTGTTTCTGGCTTAAACAAAACGTTGGCTCAAAACATTGTAAACTACCGTGACACGAATGGGTCATTTACAAAACGTAGTCAGTTGAAAAAAGTAGAACGCTTAGGGCCAAAAGCATTCGAACAAGCGGCCGGGTTTTTACGCATTAATAATGGCAGCGATCCGCTAGATAACTCATCAGTTCACCCTGAAGCATACCCAATCGTTAAGCGTATTTGTGAACATAATCAGGTAGACGTAAATAACTTAATTGGTAACAGTGAATTTTTAAGTAAACTCGCTGCAAACGACTATATTGACGATAAATTTGGCTTACCAACCGTGACTGACATTATTAGCGAGCTTGATAAACCAGGTCGCGATCCACGTCCTGAATTCAAAACCGCGGAGTTTAAAGCCGGTGTTGAAAAAATTAGTG
Organism: Pseudoalteromonas tetraodonis; assembly: GCF_002310835.1. Classification (NCBI taxonomy): domain Bacteria; kingdom Pseudomonadati; phylum Pseudomonadota; class Gammaproteobacteria; order Alteromonadales; family Pseudoalteromonadaceae; genus Pseudoalteromonas; species Pseudoalteromonas tetraodonis. The sequence goes on from NZ_CP011041.1 coordinate 3,159,863, forward strand.
ACCTTAAGCCTGGTATGATTTTAGAAGGTGTGGTTTCTAACGTTGCTAATTTTGGTGCATTTGTTGATGTGGGTGTTCATCAAGATGGACTCGTACATATTTCAGCTATTACTAACAAGTTTATTTCAGACCCACGCGAAGTGGTTAAAGCAGGTGACATTGTTAAAGTAAAAGTGGTTGAAGTCGATGCTGCCCGTAAACGCATTAGTTTTACTATGCGCCTAGATGACGACATAGACACCAGCAATAAAGCAGCAGCTGCGGCACCGCAAAAGCCTCGCAGCAATAATACCAACCAAGCACGAGCGCCTAAACCTAAACGCGATACAGGCAATGCGATGATGGGGAGTGCCTTTGCTGACGCCTTTGCTAACGCAAAAGTGAAAAAGTAATTTAAACGATATATTTAAAAATAAAAAAACCGCCTAGGCGGTTTTTTTTATTTTTAATCAGCTAAATTTGCGCTGAAAATTCGCTCTGAATCGCGGGTGATGTCGCCAGTTGATAAAAGCTAGCAATGCGTCCTGCACGCGCTTCAACTTCAATATCACGCGATTGTTCTTCGCTTTTAGCGGTTTTTACTTCTGAACTTTCACTATTAGAAAACGACTCACTGACTCTGCTTTTATCTTCGCTGCTGTCTTCGTCATCAGCTGAAGCTAACTCAGCTTGTGCGGCAGCCATTTTCTGTGTGGCGTCTGCCGCAATCGCTCTGTCGGCACCTGAGGGTTCTGCTGGTGCTAGTGCAGCAGCACGTACCGTTTGCATTTTATCGATGGTTGCTTGCGGATCGCCATTGATAACCCCAACATCAATCGGTACTTCACCACCTACGGCATAATTAGTGCCATCGGGGCCTATTTGGTATTCGTAACTGGGTGAACCGGCATATTGTCCACCAACAGCCGCATGCGCTTGCTCGTGGGTTCGCACTTCGGTATCGCGAGCTTTGAGCTCTTTAATTTGTTGCTGTTCTTGCTCAAGTTGAAGCTCTTCTTGCTCACTAACTTCTTCGGCAGCTTGCTGTTTTTCTTGCTCGGCATCATCTTGATCACTATCAGCATTGCCTTCGCGTTGTTCAATAGTTTTGTTGTCTGCAATTTTGCCGCTTGCAGTATAAGTTGAACTATCGCTGTTACCAGGTAGTTTGGCTTTTTCTGCATCACTTTGAGCTTTGTTTTCAGTACTACCGGCGGTGTTTGCAGCGGCTGGGGGAATGACTTCACGTAACTGATTGTCACGCCGAGCAGTCTCCGTATAAACATTTGCAGTGTTTATATTGATAGACGGAAACGGCGTGACGATATTCATGAGGAATTACACTTTAATATCAACTAAAGTGCCTAGTACATCATCTGCAGTTTGAATTGATTGCGTGTTAGCCTTGGCATTAAACTCTTCAACTTTTAAGTTTACTAATGCATCATCAATTCGTGCAGGTTGGGATACCGGCGCGGTTACGGCTTCTTCAGGGCGAGCAGCCGTTAATTGACGTTGCTGCGCTAATTGAGAATCATCTTGCTGCTCTATGCTGGCACGGTTAATCTCAGCGCTGGCCTTTTCAATACCTTGGCTGGCTCTATTAAACCCTTCAACACCGCTATTAAATACAGATCCAATCGGCATAATAATAAACCTCCAGCAAATAAATATTGTTTAATTATCGCTCAAAAATCACGCAAAATAAAGCTTTAAACCGCTGTATTCATGGCTTTGCTTCAAAGCATTGATTTAACGGCAGATAAAAATTCGTTTTTATGAGAAATAAATGGCGCATGTGATGCTTTGTCTATCACTTCGTACTCAAAGTCAGAATTAAGTGCGACCATTTTTTCAATTGCTCGATAAGGAACGAGAGAGTCTAAACGCCCAAAAATTCCACTAATCGCGACGGGACAGTGAGAAAATAATTCACGTAAGTCTTCACTTTGCAGTATATCTAACCCCACACTTAATGCTTGATTACTCGGCGGCGGTGACTGACTCAATAGTTGTTTTAGCTGTTTTACATCATCTCGCGCCGACTCACTGCCCATCGCTTGAATCGCCAAAAAGCGCTCTATCGTTTTTGAACGCTCTTGCAATAGCTGTTCTTTAAACTGTGTGAGCACTTTAGGTTTAATACCTTCCCAGGGCAATTGCTCTACAAAAAAAGGAGTAGAGGCAACTAAAATAACTTTTGACACTTTTTCTGGCCAATGTTTGGCAATATAAATGGCAAACAAACCGCCTAAAGACCATCCCATCAAAACAGATTTTGGTTTTAATTGCTGACTCACCAACTGAGCTGCATCATGTAAAGTATACGGATCCAAAGAGACATCATGATCACCGTAACCAGGTAAGTCTAAACAACGTACCTTACCAGAATATAAAAATTCTAATTCTGGTTTTATTAACTGCCACACGCCTTGGTTCATTCCCCAACCATGCAACAACACACATTCATTTTGCATATTTGCCTAACCTTAACCAAACTTAAATCTATGATAGCGTTTTAGGGGGAGTTTGTAATGAGGAGAATCAGCGAATGAAACTTAGCCTAACTGATTGGCTGTTTCCCTCGTATTGCGTGTTGTGCCAGAATCAGATACACAGCTCAATGGGACTATGTCAGTTTTGTTTAGATGACCTGCCTTTGCTAGATTTGGCTGAGTATGACAATTTATTTTACCGCCCAGATATTGTAGAAATGTTTCCTAACTGCAGCTTTGAGAAACTATTTGCCTGTGCTTTTTATCAACCCCCTTTTGATTTATGGCTAAAACAACTCAAATTTAATAATCAAATTCATTACAAAAAAGCACTACAGCAAGTCATCAAAAAACAACTTACTATTTTTACTAATAAACAGCATTTAGCTGCTGCTGTATTTATTATTTTACCTTTGCACAAGTCGCGTTTTTTTAGTCGAGGATTTAATCAGGTTACCCAAGTATGGCAGCCTTGTTTGTCATCCTTTAAGGTCTTGAATAATGTTTTAATACGCAATAAAAACACCTCGGCACAGTCACAACTGAGCAAAACAAAGCGGATAAAAAATTTACAGCAGGCTTTTTCATGTACTGCCAATTTAGAGGGTAAAACGGTGGTCATTATTGATGATATTATGACCACAGGTGCAACACTCAATGCAGCCACCTTGTCGCTAAAAGAAGCGGGCGCTAAACAAGTCTGGGCATTTACGACCTGTTTAACGCCACTTTAGATTTAGTTACCACTGACACGAAAGGTATGACCGAAAAATAAAGCGTTACTTAATAATCGGCTGGTGCCATACCAGTAACCTCTAAATACAGGGTTGTCTGTCATCGCAATCACACTACCTCGACCATAAGAGTGAGCCATTAGCGCAGCACCGCCGGCCACTTGCTCTACATTAACTGCATCAGTAAAACCAGCAAGTAACGGCTGTTGTGTATAGGTGAGTATATTTACAAACGGCGCTTGAGAGGCTTCAAGTAACCAGGTACTGTTTTTAAATACTGGCAGTGTGTCACGCTTAAATGAAAACGTCAGTGGGTGCGTTGTATCTACATCAGTATTAAATATAGCGCCTGCAATACGCTGGCGACCCGCTAGATGGTCTTTGTCTGCATATTTTAAACCTTGAGTATCAAATGCGCTGGCAACATCTTTACGTGATAAGTAGTTTGCTTTTAATAACTGCTGATCAGCTAAGAACTTTGCCCCGCCTTTATGACCCCAAATAACGCCGCCTTTTCTCACCCAGCTTTTAATTGCCACTTTGTCGGTATCAGATAACGTCGCATAATCGCCATGCGCCAAAACAATATGGCTGTAATTACTGAGCTCTAAAGACGCTAAACGGTTCATTTCAACAATGGTAGGCGCTACGCCTACAAAGCGATCTAGGTAATACCACACTTCACCTGCTTCATATTGGCTAACCCCTTTACCGCCAACTAATAACACCTTAGGCGCAGAAACAACCGCCATAGAGCGCGAGCCTAAGTCGGCACCTTTACTGGTTAAGCCTGTGGTAATTGGCTTAATTTCAATATCAAATTGGCTTTGTGCTTGATTTAGCTTTGCCACCCAATCAGTCTCTGTTTGCAGTCCTGCAGGGATAATAATACTGCCAGCATCAAAATTTATCTCATTACTCGTTGATGTTGCGGTTAATGGTTTTAATGCAACACGTGCTTTAATACCTTGCTGTAACAGACTATTGAGCATTTTTGGGGCAAGCATGTCGTCCCAAGCAAATCCGTAGGCATAGTTTTTAGTTAGCGGCGTTAAAACAGGCTGTTTTGCTTTTTGCCAAGCCGTAGTATCAACCTCTAATCCCCAGCGGCTGTTTACTTTAGCAAATGGTAAATTAAACGCATGCGCTAATGTCCAACCTGATACATCGTAAAAAGTGTTATCGGCAAAGTTTTGCTGTTCACTAAAAATAGCTTTAACTAATCGGTATTGTGGTTGCGCAAGCGGCACAAAATAGCTATTAGCGGTAAAGTTTTTACCTTCAGCTTTTAGTCCCTCTTTAACTGGATAAGCATTAATTTGGTGCTGTTTAAGTATGCTTAAAAAGTCGTTAGTACGTGTTTTGTCTTCCCCACCTTGAACAATATAGCCTTGATAGTCTTCATCTTTGGCAAGCTCAACCGCTTTGTTATAAAAGTTAGCCTGATACTCAAGTAAAGCTTGGCGGTTATCAATCGCTGCTTTAAACGTAGATAAGCTGGTTAAAAGTTGGTTTTTAATCGTAAACGCAAAAGTTAGCGGGCCATTGATCGTTTCTTGAATATGGCCACGAGAACTTGCTTGTTCAAATAAAATACCGACACCACCATTTACATCAGGGTAAGTTGAACCTTTGCCATAATAAAAGTCATCAAAGCTTTCTTCTGTAAAATACAGTGCGTTGTTTTCATCTAAAGTTTTTGCATGATAATTTGCAATTGCTTTGGTTAGGCTCACATTTTCTTCAGGGGTAATGGGGTGTTTACGACTTGGGATCCCTGGTTGGAAAAAATAGCTACTGTTTGGTCCCATTTCATGAAAGTCAGTTAAAATATTAGGTTTCCAATAATGAAACTTGGCTATACGCGCTCGCGACTCAGGGTGCTGCAGTAAAAGCCAATCACGATTTAAATCAAACCAGTAATGATTGGTACGGCTACTTGGCCAGCTCTCTACATGCTCACGCGTTTGCGGATCTGACGATAAGTTCATTCCACGATTACTATTAGCCCAATTAGCAAAACGTGCTAAGCCGTCTGGGTTAAGCGACGGATCGAGTAAAATCACCGTGTTGTTAAGTAGCTCATTTATTTCATCACCTTGCGCGGCTGCTAAATAATAAGCCACTAGCAAGGCAGCATTACTCCCTGACGATTCGTTCCCATGAACACTGTAACCCATCCACACAACACTTGGCTGCTCCGCTGTTTTATTGTTTGAATTATTTAGGCGAGCTAAGTGTGCTTGGCGAGTTTGCTCTATATTTTTTAGTTTGTTAGCTGCGGTAATAGTGAGCATAACTAGTGGGCGCTGCTCATGAGTACGGCCTATTACTTCAAAATTAATTCGATCGCTTTTTTGAGCTAAAATTTCCATGTAGCGAACAAGTTGGTCATGCCTTACATGCCATTCACCCACTTGATAACCAAGTACTTTTTCAGGTGTTGGAATGCTGGGATCAAATTCAACCTGTTGCTCAAAATAATACGACAGGGGCTTTGCCACACTTGAAAAACTGGCTAGTATCACCATTACTGTTAATATAAACCGCATATAAATCACTCTAAAAATGTTTGTTAATTGCACGCTACCATTGCTTAAAATAGATGCCAACTTTTTACGTTCAACACTAGCCGCAACACGATGAGCGGAGTATGATATGCAGTATCCGAGTAATTTAGTCAAGTATAGACGGTTTTATGATTTCAATTTCCGAAACAGCGCAAGCGCATTTTGCTAAGCTATTAGCAGATCAATCTCAACAAACGAATATTCGTGTGTTTGTTGTTAATCCTGGTACATCACAAGCTGAATGTGGTGTTTCTTATTGTCCAGAAGACGCGGTAGAAGAGAGCGATATTCGCCTAAACTTTAACGGTTTTGACGCTGTTGTTGATGCCGAAAGCGCGCCTTTTTTAGCCGAAGCTGAAATTGATTTTGTTACTGACAAAATGGGCACGCAGCTAACTCTAAAAGCGCCTAATGCTAAAGCACGTAAGCTAGGTGAAGACGCAAGCCTAAATGAACGCGTTCAACACATGTTAGAAACAGAAGTTAACCCACAACTTGCAAATCATGGCGGCCAAGTAAGCTTAGTAGAGATCACCGCTGCTGGTATTGCTGTGCTTCAATTTGGTGGTGGTTGTAATGGTTGCTCTATGATTGATGTCACACTAAAAGAAGGCATTGAAAAAGAAATGATTGCTAAGTTTGATGAGATCACCGGTGTGGCTGACATAACCGATCACGAAGCTGGCGAGCACTCTTATTACTAAGTATTAACCCACTATGCTAAAGCCACTCATTTACCGCTTAGGGAGCGACCCTAAGTTGAGTCTAAAGCGCTTTTTTCGCGGCCTAGCACTGTTTGTGCTGGCCGTGATATTTATCACTTTGGGTTATTACAGTCATTATAGTTTACAAGTCATTGGCATAGTAATTTTAGCGCCGGCATTGTTTTTTGCATTCTGGGGCTACGCGGGTATTTTTGCCAATCGTTTTTCGCAAGTATTGAAAAACATTCCTGCCAAAAATAACGACCCCGATCTATGGAAATAACGGTTTAATCAAGTAATTGATTATTAGTTTTTAGCTGCTGATATTTAATTATAAGTGTTACACCCCGCATTAGCATAAAGCAACTCATTGCCAACCATAAGCCATTATTTTGCCATTCCTTAAATAGCCAAAACACCCCAAAAAAACCTATTGTCGCCGATAACAGCATACTATTTCGCATTGCTTTAGCACGTGTTAAACCAACGAATATACCATCAAACAAAAAACAACTCATTGCTAAAATTGGCAGCACAATTACCCACGGTAAGTAATCAGTAGCCTCTTCAATAACCTCAGGTACATTAGTCAACAGCTTTATAATAGAGCTGCCAAATAATATAAAAAATACACTATACAAAATGCCAAACAACATGCCCCAAAATACGCTTATTTTTACCCATAGCCTTATCTTTTCAACACTTTGTTGACCTTTCGCTTGGCCTACTTTTGCCTCGCTCGCATAAGCAATTCCATCAAGCGCAAAGCTGACCAACATTAAAAAGTTGAGTAGTACCGCATTGGCTGCCAATGTAGTTTCACCTATACGTGCAGCATAAAAGGTCATAAAGCTAAAACATAACTGCAATACTAAAGAGCGAATAAAAATATCGCGATTTAAACTTAATAATCCTGCCATTTTTTCCATGCTAAACCAATTTGCAACCGCTAAACTTATGCCCTGTTTTTTAGCTAGCTGAACCACTAACAGCAAAGCAAAAATTAAAGCCGTGTAATCCGCTATTAATGATGCCCAAGCCGCCCCTGCAACCGCCCAATCAAGATAAACTACAAAATAAATGTCGAGTACAATATTGGTAATATTAGTGACTAACAATAAATAAAATGGCCCTCGCCCATAATGAACGCCGAGCATCCAGCCTAATAATACTAAGTTACATAGCGCTGCTGGGGCGCTAAAAATACGAATACTAAAATACCGATAGGCCTCATTGAGCACATCACTATTGGCAGCAGATAAATACGCAATGGCATGTTTTATAAGGGGGGATAATAAAATCAGAATTAGAGCTACGCTGCTGGCCAATAACAAACTGCGCTTAAGTAAAGCTGCAAGCTGAGTTAAATCATTTTTACCGTAAGCCTGTGCCACCAGCCCAGTGGTGCTCATTCTTAAAAAACCAGCAAGCCAAAATAAAATGGAGATCACGGTAGAACCTAAGGCAATTCCCGCTAAATAATGCGCACTCCCCAGGTGACCAATCACTGCCGTATCAACAATTCCTAACAACGGCACAGTAATATTTGATAATATCATTGGACCGGCTAACAACAACAAGCTTTTATGGTGTGCTTTATTATGTATAAGAAATTGTTTCATTTAGTATTATTGTTCCTGATTTGTGGTTCTTTACGTGCGCAAGCAGCTGTTATTCTACAGTATCATCACGTCAGTGAAACCCTTCCCGCGGTGACCAGTGTAAGCGCCAACACTTTTACTAAACACTTAAATTATTTAAAAGAGCATAACTTTAACGTTATTCCACTAAATGAGCTGATTAGCGCATTAAAACAAGGTAAGGCTTTAGACGATAAAACGCTCGCGATTACTTTTGATGATGGATACAACAATAACTACGAACAAGCTGCGCCTATTCTTGAGAAATTTGGCTATCCGTACACTATTTTTGTAAACCCAAAACTCATTGATGAACAAGCGGGTTATGTGATGGGATGGGATAAGCTCAGAGAGCTGGCAAAAAAAGGCGCCCTTATTGCCAACCATAGTGCCGAGCATAACTATCTGCATAAAAAGCGCGAAAATGAAACACAAAGCCAATGGCGTGAACGCACTAAAAACGACATTCTTAGTTCACAGCAGCGTATTAAAGAAGAAATAGGCCACGATTATAAATACCTTGCCTATCCATACGGAGAGTTTAACAATCAGCTACAAGCTCTCGTTACTGAACTAGGCTTTATTGGCATTGGTCAGCACTCTGGTGCAGTTAATCAACATTCTAATTTTAGCCGTTTACCACGTTTTCCCGCATCTGGTTTTTATAGCAAATTAGATACGTTAATTACCAAGCTCAATTCAACTGCTTTTACTATTAATAAATTAACCTATGAAGATAGTGTAACCACACAAAATCCACCGTCGTTAACTATAAATCTAGAGACTGATGATTTTCATAAAAGCCAATTTGCCTGTTATGTATCAAGCGTTGGGCAAGCTGATTTAAATTGGTTAAACGATAATACGGTTGAGGTGACCTCGCCAAAGCAGCTTAATAAAGGCCGCTCTCGCTTTAACTGCACCGCTCCCTCAATAAAAAAAGCAGGCAGTTATTATTGGTTTTCACAGCCTTGGGTGATCAATTAAATTCTATTTTTTAATCACTTGATTTAATAACCGCTGGGTCATTTTCTCCAGCGGTGCTACTTCATTTGCAGCCCCCATATCAATAGCGGCCTTGGGCATTCCCCATACCACAGACGAAAACTCATCTTGCGCCAGCGTATAAGCCCCTTGTTGTTTTAACGCAAGTAAACCTTTCGCGCCATCACTTCCCATACCGGTTAATAGGGTAGCAACAATATGCTTAGCACCAATTTCAAGTAATGAGTTAAACAATACGTCTACTGCAGGCTTATGCCTATTTACAGGTTCACCATCATCAAGCTGACAATATAATGCACTGCCTTGTTTGCTAATGCGTAAATGTAGCCCGCCGGGAGCTATATAAGCGCATCCTGCTACCAGCTTATCGCCTTGTTGTGCCTCTTTTACGTTAATGGTACAGGTGCGCTGCATTCGCTCTGCAAATGAGGTACTAAATACAGGAGGAATATGCTGCGTTATTACAATGGGTGGGCAGTTTTTTGGCATGCGTATAAGTACTTCTTTTATCGCCTCCGTGCCTCCGGTTGACGCACCAATCGCAATCACTTTATTTACTAAAAATTCGGCATTAGTGGGGATAGGTTCTGCTACAGCACTATTTTTTTTATAGCCTCGAACCCGTGCACTGGCTGCCACTCTGACTTTTTGCTGAACAATATCAGCATATTGACTCATTTGCTCCTTAACATTAACTGTTGGCTTAGCAATAAAGTCAACTGCACCAATCTCAAGCGCTTCAAGCGTAATGGGTGAACCTTTTTGTGTGAGTGTAGAAATCATCACAACCGGCATAGGACGTAAGCGCATCAGGTTTTTTAAAAAACTAATGCCGTCCATTTTTGGCATTTCAACATCCAACGTTAGTACATCCGGATTATATTTTTTGATCATCTCTCGGGCTTCGTATGGGTCTTGTGCCCCCCCTACTACCACAATATCTTTTGCCTGTTGCAGTATCTCTGTCAGCAATTGTCTGATCAGTGCCGAGTCATCAATTATTAATACTTTAATCATAGCCATCCTTAAAACAGCTCTATATCAGTGGCTTTTGTTTGTTGTTCAAGATTATGTAAGTAACGCACTTCACGTTTTTCAATCGTATTATTGTGTAAGTTACGTAGCTTTTTAACTTGTACTTTTCCATTATGAGGATTAAAAAATATTTTTCGTGGCCAAGGCCCGCCCATATCATGCGCCACTAAATTTAGCGCTTCTTCTGCTATATATGCATTGGCAAAACTGATATTGCCAATACCAATATCTGTCATGGCGCTAATTATTTTGCCTCCCCCAAACAGTTTTACTTTTAAGTTTGCCCGGGATGCGCCATTTTTAAGCACTTCATTAATTAAATATTCCATAGCCCAATTACCGTAACGACAACTTAAACTATGCGCTTGCTCAATTCGCTCACCTTTTTGAATTGGTAGCATAAAGTGGTTAATCCCGCCTATGCCTAGCTTATCGTCGTAAATACAGGCAGCAATACACGATCCTAGGACGGTGGTGATTAGCTCATCATTTTTAGAAACATAAAACTCACCTGGTAATACCTTAGCGACCACACGATCTCGCGAGGCGTCCCAATAGCGTTTAATATGCTCAAAACCCGCTAATACTGGCTTAAATTGCGTGTGCATGGGCTACTTTTTGATACATGGTTTTCCCTAAGTTTTTAAATAAAACATGCTCTTTACCCATGGTTTCTGAGTGCCCTAAAAATAAATAACCTTGGTCATTAAGAATATCGGCATAACGGTTAAAAAGCTGATCCTTTGTCTCTTTATCAAAGTAAATCACTACATTTCGGCACAAAATCAGGTCAAACGAGCCTTTCATTGGCCAGTCTTGTAATAAGTTTAAACGCTTAAATGAAATACATTGCTGCAGCTTAGGTTTAACCTTATAACTTTGCCCATCTTTACTGGTTAAAAACCAGCGTTTTAGTAAAGCATCATCAAGACCATTTACGTTCGCTGCGGTATAAATACCACTTTGCGCCTTCGCCAGTACATTAGAGTCAAGATCAGTGGCTAATATCTTCACATCCCAATCACTTGGAAAAGCTCCTTGCAGCGTCATTGCTAAACTATAGGGCTCTTCACCGGTAGAGCAGCCTGCAGACCAAATTCGAATGCGCTTAGTCTGTTTATTTGTCTTTAACAGGGTTGGTATTAACTGATCTTTTATAAACTCAAAGTGATGCATTTCACGAAAAAAAGAGGTTAGATTAGTGGTAATGGCATTGATAAATGCATCAAACTCCTGATCTTTATGATTTTTTAAGTAATCGAGGTAGCTTGAAAAGTTTGTTAATTTTCGCTCACGAATTCGTCTTGCCAAGCGTGAGTAGACCATCTCTCGCTTATGCTCTCCTAGTACAATACCGCAGGCGTTATAAACTAAATGAGCCACTTCCTTAAAATCACTATCCGTTAATAAAAACTCTTTCATTATTTGCTCTCATTTAAAAATAAAGCGAGGTTCACGCATACATTGCAGGTGAACCTAACTAAAGTGAGTTTAAAACTCCTCCCACTCTTCAGCCGAGTCTACAAAATTTTCACCTTTGCTTTTATTACTAACGAAGCTATTTTGTTGCTGATGAGATATTTCAGGTGTGCGAATAACAGGCGATACCACTGCCATATCTTGCTGGCCTAATGAGAAAAAGTGCAGTAAACGGCGCATTTCATTGGCTTGTTCCGCCATTGATTCACCTGCAGCCGATGCTTGTTCAACTAATGCCGCATTTTGCTGGGTCATTTCATCCATTTGCGATACAGCTTTATTTACTTGCTCAATACCTGCACTTTGCTCTTCAGAGGCTTGGGTAATATCGGCTATCATTTGCGTTACGCGTTTCACCGATACCACAATCTCTTGTAACGTCACACCTGACTCATTCACAAGCGCGCTACCGTCAGCAACTTTGCCAACACTGTCTCTAATTAGCTCTTTAATTTCTTTCGCTGCACCTGCCGAGCGCTGCGCTAAGTTACGTACTTCACCTGCAACAACCGCAAAACCTCGGCCTTGCTCACCGGCTCTAGCAGCCTCTACGGCAGCATTAAGTGCAAGCAAATTGGTTTGGAATGCTATTTCGTCTATCACTCCAATGATGTCGGCAATTTTCTTACTCGATTCATTAATCGCAGACATGCTGGTTACCGCTTTATTAACCACTTCTCCACCCTGAATCGCCTTATCACAGGTTTCTTCAGCTAAGTCATTTGCCACTTTAGCATTATCGGCGTTTTGGCGAACTGTACTGGTCATTTCTTCCATGCTAGAGGCCGTTTCCTCTAACGATGACGCTTGCTCTTCTGTGCGCTGGCTTAAATCAGCATTGCCTTGTGAAATTTCTTCAGCTCCACTGGCCACCAAAGTGGCTGATGTATTAATTCGGTTAATAACCTCAGTTAGTTTATCTGCTGTCGCATTTGCATCTGTTTTAAGTTTTTCAAACGAGCCTTGGTATTCTTTTTCAATCCGTTTAGATAAATCACCAGTGGCCATGGCATCGAGCATATTGCCAGTATCAGTTACCGCATCGTCAACCACTTTAACTAAACTATTAAGACCCTGAGCTAAACGTAAGAAAAAGCCATCTTTACCTTGCTCAGCTACTCGTGCATTTAAATCACCTTTGCTTGCTGCGCCGACTAATTGAGCAATTTCTTTTTCAATAGCAACTTCTGCGGTTCTGTCTTCCCACTCAACTACCGTCCCAATACGCTCATTGTCTGTGGTGATTATAGGGTTTGCCACTAAACCAAAGGTTCTGCCGCCCACTTTAATTTCTGTACTGTAAGTATCCGTTAACTTAGCCAACATATTTTGCTGATGGGCTGGATTTTTATGAAATATATCAATACTTTGATTAAGTAAGTTCTTGCTATCAAAGTTAGGTAAGTCAGTGCGTATATCATTTTGCGCAACACTCATCATATTTCTCACTGCGCTATTCATATACACAATGACATTCGAGGCATCAGCAATCATGGTATTGGTTGCCACGGTATCTAATGCTTGGCGAACACGTAAGTTTTCTTGCGCTCTAGCACGTTCAGCATCCGCTTTAGACACCTCATCAGTAATATCTTGCCATTCAACAATAGTACCTAAGCACTTGCCATCTTGATTAGTCCAAGGAGAAGCAATGATGTCAAAAATAAGACCAGCTAAATTCAACGTAGTTTTATAAGGAGCATCTAAGTTTTTTAGTCGCTCTTGCTGATTAGCTAGTTCCTGATGAAACTCATCAACACGGATATCCATTAACCCAGCGACTGAAAAACTAGGTAAAACAGTTTGCAACTCTTTTTCACGTGCTTTAAACATTTGCTTGATGCAGTCATTCACAAAAATAATGTTTAAATTTTTATCAGCAATCATCACACTTGCTTGGCATACTTTTAATGCGTTAGCCAAGTCGGCCGCTTTTTTAGAGGTTTTTTCTAGCTCTTTTTGCGCTGTGATATCGGTGGCGTACTTAATCACTTTAAATGGCTTACCATTCATATCGTAAATAGGATTATAAGAGGCATATATCCAAATTTCCTCGCCTTGTTTACCTATTCTTAAATACTCACCACTGTCATACTCGCCACGCCCAAGTTTATCCCAAAACGCTTGATATTCTTGGCTATTTGCATATTCAGAAGTAACAAACAATCTATGATGCTGCCCTTGTATTTCATTTGCCTGATAACCAAATGTTTTTAAAAAATTATCATTAGCGCCAATAATGGTTCCATCTAAATTAAACTCAATAACCGCTTGTGACTTACTGATTGCGGTAATTTGGCCTGCAGCTTCAACCGCTTTTAACTTTTGCTCAGTAATGTCTGTTGCAAATTTAACGACTTTAAGTACTTGCCCTTGCGAGTCTATAACAGGATTGTATGTTGCTTGGATCCAGACTTCTTTGCCATTTTTTCCAATACGCTTAAATTCATCTGAAATAAATTCACCCGCGTTCAAACGCTGCCAAAATTGACGATATTCATCACTTTGCGTTTCGCTAGGGCTTACAAATAAAGAATGGTGCTGGCCTTGAATCTCAGCGAGTGAGTAGCCCATTACACGAAGAAAATTAACATTGGCAGTAATGATTCTTCCATTAGGCTCAAATTCAATTATTGCTAATGATTTATGCAATGCATTTATAATCAAATCATTGCTTGATTTAGACTGTTTTGAATTACTAAACCATCCCATGCTTATCACCACCTTTAAGTTATTTGCTTTATTTAGTTACTATTACCGCTAAATATTCATGGTTGCCTGCAGGTTAATTAGCGCGACCATTTTATCACCCACATTCACTAGCCCTGCGACATATTCACTTTCATTTGTTTGGGTTAAACTTGGCACTGCTTTAGCGTCTTGCTCAGCAATACTGTAAACATCCGCTACGGCGTCTACCGTGATCCCCATCACTTTACTTTCTTGCTCAAACTCAACTTTTACAATAATGACTACCGTTAACGGTCCATACTCAATGGTGGGTAAACCAAAGCGCAATCGTAAATCAATAATTGGCACAATGGTGCCGCGTAAATTAATCACGCCTTTTACGTACTCAGGGGCATTTGGCAGTGCGGTTATATCTTCCCAGCTACGAATTTCTTGCACCGTTAATATATCTACTCCGTACTCTTCTTCAGCCATAATAAAGGTGAGAAACTGCTTAATGCCCTCTTTGCGCTGTAGTTCAATATTGCTATTTAATGCTATTGATTCAGAGAACATGAATCCTCCAAGATGGTCGATGGCTCAATACTCAATGCTTGGCTACCTGGCTTTTTTAACCCTGAAAGCTTTATCAAGCCGCTAATATCTAAAATTAACGAAACACGCCCATCACCTAAAATCGTTGCCCCCGACACACCATCCACTTTGTGGTAATTAGCCTCTAAGCTTTTTATAACCACCTGCTGTTGTGAAAGTAAATCGTCGACAAGTAACCCTACTTTTTGATTATCGTTTTCCACGACAACTAGTAAGGTTTTATCTAACGATTCAATGGCATTTTGGTGATTAAAAATGTCGTATAAACGTAAAATAGGAATGTATTCATCACGTAATCTGAGTACATCTAGGTCTTTACCAACACGGCTTACTTTTGCAATATCAATTTGCAACGATTCTACAATCGAGATCAGTGGAATAATGTAAGTATGCTTGGCTACTTTGACTAATTGCCCATCTAAAATAGCTAAAGTGAGCGGTAGCCGAATAGTAAAAGTAGAACCAATTCCAGCAGCAGATGTCACTTCTACCGAGCCATTTAATGATTGAATATTACGCTTAACCACATCCATACCCACACCACGGCCAGATAAGTCACTGACCTCATCAGCGGTAGAAAATCCTGGCATAAAAATGAGTTCGTTAATTTCATCATCTGTTAGCTCACTGTCAGCGGCGATCACTTCATTGGTAATCGCTTTTTCTTTGATCTTTTGAGTGTTAAGACCTTGGCCATCATCCATAATTTCAATGACGATATTGCCGCCCTGATGAAAGGCATTTAATGTAACCTTACCCACAGGATCTTTTCCTGCTGCAATACGTTTTTCTACCGTTTCAATACCATGATCCAATGAGTTTCTTACTAAATGCACCATAGGATCGGATATTTTTTCCATAACGGTTTTATCTAATTCTGTTTGTTCTCCTATCAGCTTTAACTCCACCTCTTTATTAAGCTTTTGGGCAATATCACGTACTAAACGTGGAAAACGACTGAACACAAAGTTAATTGGCAGCATGCGAATACGCATCACGTTTTCTTGTAAGTCGCGGGTGTTATGCGCTAATTGCGCAAGCCCCTCTTGAAGCGAGGTCACCGTGGTAGGCGTCATTTCTTGTTCGCTAAGCTGATTTAGCATCGCTTGGGTAATGACCAACTCTCCAACCATATTAATCAGTGAGTCGACCTTATCAATGCCAACACGAATGGAAGTTGACTCAGGCGCTGCTTTTGCACTGGTTGGTGCTTTTGGTTTATTGGTTTTGGGTTCAACAACCGTTTTTGGTGTTTCAATAACAGGTTCGTTGACCACTGCAGCTTCTGCTGCTTTACCATCATTAAATAAGCCACCGCAAAGCTCAATTTTAATATCGGCATCGTCCTCAACCCACTCAAAAATTTCTCTAATTGCTTGATCGTCACGGTCAGTGTTTAAGAAAAATCGCCAATATAAAAAGCATTCATCGGTCGTTAAATCTTTAATATCAGGTATGACATCTGTAAACGCTTGTACTTCCAATTCACCAAGTTCAGCTAATTCACTGATCATAAACAGCGGTTCGTTACCCGTTTTAAACAAATGAAAATGCGGTTTAAAATCAATTTGATAAGTATTAATAATGACCTGTTCAACACTGGCTTCTGCCACTACGGCTTCACTTTCAGGCATGCCAAGTAATCTTTCAAACTGCTCTCGTAATGAGTCAGCTTGGCTTAAATCAGGCTCTTCCTGTACTTTAAGCGAATGCAACAAGGCTCTTAAACAATCTACTGATTTAAGTAATAAGTTAATATGTTCACTGCTTATATTTCGCTGACCTTCACGTATTTGATCCAGTAATGTTTCTAGAACATGAGTGAAGTTTGCGATTGAATTAAACCCAAAGGTAGCACTGCCTCCTTTAATAGAATGGGCAGCCCTAAAAATAGTATTAATGGTTTCTAAGTCTTCTTCGCCCGGCACTAAGTTGAGTAATTCAGTCTCCATAACATCGAGGCCTTCAAAACTCTCTTCAAAGAACACTTCAAAAAACTGGCTTAAATCAATACTCACAGTGCACTCCTAGGTTAGCGGATTACTTTTTTTAGCACGGCTAATAGTTGATCTGGATTGAAGGGCTTTACAATCCACCCTGTTGCCCCAGCAGCTTTCCCTTCTACCTTTTTATCCATACCCGATTCTGTGGTTAACATAAGTAGCGGTGTAAACTTGTAATTCGGAAGCCCTCTTAACTCTCTAATAAGCGTGATCCCATCCATAACAGGCATATTTACATCAGAAATAACTGCATCAAAACCTTGCTGCTTGGCAATCGCTAATGCCTCACTACCGTCTTTGGCTTCGGTAACATCAAACCCTGCTGTTTTTAACGTAAAACTCACCATTTGACGCATTGATGCAGAATCATCTACAGCTAATATTCTTTTCATATAGACCTCTAAATAGTACTTTCTGGTGCTAGGTATTCACTTAAACCGAGTTGATCAATGGCATTGGTTAATGCATCACTACTGCCAACCCAGGCAATTTTTTGATTAATAGTAAGGAGATGTTTTTGTAGGGCACATAAAAGTTGAACCGAGGCCGTATCAGCAGACATTACATCGCTAATATCTAAGCAAATATCTCGGCTATTATTAAGTTCGCTTAATAAATCTTGATGTAAAACTTCAACATGAACAATTGAAAGTTCGTTTGGTAGTTTAAGCATTTTTTAAGCTTTTCCTTATCAACTCAATCCATAACAAAAGCTTAGACCGAGATAATGAAAACGCCATAAAAACGACTAAAAAATAACTAATTAATTAAAAACCGTTAATAAAAAACGCGAAAAGGGGCATAAAGCCCCTTTAAAATCGTAAAACCTTTAAAAGCTAGTTTTTGTAGTATTCGGCTATTTCAATAAATTCTGCGGTTAATTTTGTAGTATTAACCAAAGGCACATCACCTTGTTTAAATTCAGGCTTAAAAATAGCTCTTAGTGCGCCACTGCCATCAACAAGGGCAACAGATGCACTATGATCCACTGCATAGTCGGATTCATTACTATCACTAATTGCGTAAATTAATCCAAGCTCGCGGACAAATGGAAATAAGTCTTTATGTTCACCTGATACAGCTAAAAAATCTGGATTAAAGTAATCTATGTACTCTTTACGTTTTTGAGCAATATCACGTTTAGGATCAACAGATATAAACCATACTTGTAGTGGATACTCAGCCTGCAAATTTTTATAGGCATTGTTGAGCTTAGCTAGCGTCATCGGGCAAATATCAGGGCAACTTGTGTAACCTAAAAACACTAAATTCCATTGGCCTAAAAACTGCTGTTTGGTTACTAACTTCCCTTGTTGATCACTCAACGAAAAGTCAGATAACGGTTTTGCGGTTTCATAAACTAACGCATCAAGATCTTGTAAATTTTTTTTATCACTACAGGCCGATAAAAAGAGTACTGAAAAAACAACTAAACCACACCATAACTGCTTCATATAACTAGCCATTTATCTATAAATAAGATGATAAATAGTATCATCAAATGAATAATCGAAAAACGAAATAAATCCATCGCAGTGTCTTCTTTGGCGGCAAACTTTAAGTTAATTGCTTTGTATATAAATACAATATTGAGAAGACATGCCCCGCTTAGATAAATAAGCCCTGACATGCCAATCAAATAAGGAAACACACATACAATGGCGAGTAATACCGAATATGCAAGCACGCATGTTTTACAAAAATCGATACCATGGGTGACCGGTAACATGGGGATTTTAGCCCGCTCATAATCACTTTTACGCGCGATGGCGAGCGCCCAAAAATGAGGTGGGGTCCAGGTAAATATAATCATCACCAGCAACCAAGGGGCTGCCGCCATTTGATTTGTTTCAGACACCCAACCGAGTAATGGAGGCATTGCACCGGCTAATCCCCCTATAACTATATTTTGTGGTGTGGCACGTTTTAAAAATGACGTATAAATAAACGCATAACCAACAAGTGCAAATAAGGTCAGTATGGCTGTGAGCGTATTTGCCCACAACATCAGCATAATAAAGCCCGCAACGCCAATCACAGCAGCAAAGCTCAGTGCATGTAATTTACTTAAACGCCCTTTAGCAACAGGGCGATGGCGGGTGCGTGCCATTTTGCTATCAATTTCGCTATCAACCACATGATTGATGACTGCGGCGGCCGCAGAGAGTAATCCAATCCCTAATAAACTGATGAACTGAACCCCAACACCTCTGCCAACATCAGGGGCTAGTGCTAAGCCAACCCATGCTGTTAACACTAGCATAGCCACTACTTTAAATTTACTTATTGCCAAATAATCTTGGATTAAGTGGTAACTTTTAGTCAATAACGATGCGCTGTAAACGGGCTGCATTGCTTTTTTATTAATTGTAAGTGCCATAATCATTCCCCCTCTAAGTACGTACTTTTAGGTAATAACATAACCTAACCATAGTTAATAACAGTATGGCAGCCATTAAGTTATGCGCCAGTGCCACGCCTAACGGAAAATGAAAATGCACCACGGCTAACCCTAAAGCTATCTGGCAGAATAACGCCACTAACACACTCACCGTACAGCTTTTAATTTTTTGCGAATAGGCATGACTGTATATACGCCACATCACCAAGGCTAAAACAATGCAAGTAACTAAGGCCCATATTCGATGCAGTAAATGAATAGACATACGCGCCTGTTGCGACAACACACCAAATTCATAATTACTGTGCTCAAGGGGGAGCTGAAAGACACTACTGAATGAAAAAGGCTGAGCGTAACTACACAGCGGTAAGCCATTACAATGTGGAGCCGCATAATTAGCCGCTAACCAACCACCAAGGGCGATTTGTAAAATCAGTACCGTTAATGCCACGAGGCTTAATTTAAAGTGAGGTTTTGCGCTCGCATCACCACCCGTAATAGGTTGGCTGGTCAGACGCAAATACAATAGCGTTAATAACGCTAAAATACTAAATCCTCCGAGCAAATGCCCCATAACTATAAGCGGCTGTAGGTTCATAGTAACCGTCCACATACCTAATGCGGCCTGAAAAATAACAAGCAGCAGCAATATCATAGGCAACCTTACAGGCGTGGTTGGGTACTGACGCTTTAGAAAAGCTAAAATAAACAACACTAAAATTAATACCCCAAGCGTGCCTGCAAAGTAGCGATGGATCATTTCTTTCCATGCTTTTGCTTTTTCAAATATCATATCGGGATAACTTTGAATCGCTTGTGCAATCTCTGCTTCGTGTTTAGGCACGGTTAAAAAGCCATAACAACCAGGCCAATCGGGACAACCAAGCCCTGCGTCACTTAAACGCGTGTATGCGCCCAGAGCCACCACAATTAATGCGAATAAACTCGTTGCTAATACCAAATTTTTATAGTTTTTATACATAGCATCCTCTACTTAGCTCGAACGAGAGTAATTGAGTAATTTTTTTAGATCTTTTAATAACCCTTTTTGGATCAAACGGTTTTCTTGTGGTTGAGAACTAAATGGATACTCCAGTACAATTAGCCCCATATGATCGATTAAATACAAACTGGCAGGTTTTAACTGCTGTTGCTCATCAATAACATGCCAACGCGTTGTAACTAGCTCAGGCTGTCCCATAATAGCCATATCAACTTTGTGTTGGTTTTTGCCAAGGGCAACATATAAATTGTCTAAAGCGGCTAATTGCTCTGTGCAAGACGCTTTGCATTGTGCTGAATAATTTAAAGCGATGGTCCATTGCTTAGGATTATGCTGCGCCCAATTGTCTAGCTTAATTTCACGCTCTAAAAATTCACCATGGTTAGTAATTGCTGTAGGTAGCCAATCAAGTTTTAACGCGCTGTAAGCCAGCACTAAGGGAATAGCGCAGCACACAGCAAAGAGTAACAGGGGTTTATTTTTCATTATCTATCCTCTTCCTGCTTGCAAAAATAGCGACCACCACACAGGCAACCGCAATTAAAAACCACTGTACTGAGTAGGCATAATGTTTTTCTGGACTCATAACAACGGCTTCATAATGAGGGGCAGCAATTTCATCAGCTTGACCTTGGCGGTAAGCCATAAAATTCACTAAAGGGCGATTAGATTGGCTACTCAATGCTTGTAAATCAATGATTTGAATTCGTTTGGCTAAATCCGACTGAGTATTGTTATTGGCTAAGGTAAAGCCACTTAAATTATCTTCTTTAATTTGTGCCGTTAACGTAAATTTACCACTAGGTATTGTTACGTTTGGTAGGATTTCTCTTGAACGTTCTGCTTTTACCCAGCCTAAGTTCACTAACAAAAAGCGTGATTCATCAGACAGTTTTAATAATGCCAGTAAGTCGTAACCAACCTGACCATTATAGATTTGATTATCAAGCAACCAATAATTATTAGTGTCAAAATAACCATTTAACGAAACCAATACACCGGTTTTGTTCCACTCTTTTGGCAGCTGTTGTAACTCTGCCCAGCTCATTACGCCATGTTGTTGTATATTTTCAATGGCACTAAGCTGCTGTTGCTTTTGTTCTGCTCGCTGTAATTGCCAAAACCCTAGTCGCACACAAACCAATACCACAATAACAACCAAGCAAATTGTTATTATTGAGCTAAGCTTTTGTTTGTTAAATACAACTAACTGCATAAGGGTATAATCCAGTGATTATTAAAATTATTATTGTTCTACTGTTATTATTTATATTATTTAATTTATTTCGTGCTTTATTAATTATGGTGTCAGGGAAAACCAATGGACGCCCTATGTCTCACTTTTTAGGGCGTCGGGTGTTATTTTCTGTTGTGGTATTAGTGATGGTGATTGCCGCACTAAAACTTGGTTTTATTAAGGCAAATCAGTCTCCCTTAATCACTAAAGCACATACACAAATACAAACAAACACAGCCAAACAACATCAACAAAATGCCAGTACCAAGCTGCAGCTTGAAAGGCAAAGTGCTTATCTTTAGTGAAATGTCCTTTCATAATGCGTAAAAACACCACCAATAAAATAATTGTTCCTAAGGTGACGTGCATGCCGTGAAAGCCGGTTAACAAAAAGAAGGTATTGCCATAAATGCCCGCATCAAGGGTTAAGTTAAGATCGTTATAAGCATATATATACTCTTCTACCTGCAGCCCTAAAAAGCACACTCCGAGTAAAATGGTCGCTCCCAAGCATACTTTGAGTGGGGTACGTTTATTATTTTCCATCGCCACATGGGCAAAATGTAAAGTTACCGACGAGGCCAGCAAAATAAGGGTGTTGATAAGCGGCAACCCTTGCCAGCCCATCGCTTGGGTCGAAGTGCCTCCTGGGGTATTTAGCAATGGCCACATGGCTTCAAACGTCGGCCACAATACTTCATTTGTCATGGCGTTGTTATCCGCACCTCCAAGCCAAGGCACAGAAAACATGCGAGCATAAAAAAGCGCCCCAAAAAATGCCATGAAGAACATCACTTCTGAAAAAATAAACCAGCTCATACCTTGCCTAAAAGAACGGTCCATTTGTGCAGAATAAAGCCCTTGATCAGACTCGTGTATGACATTTTTAAACCAGCTAAACAGCATGTAAAGGAGTACAGCTATACCTACGTATAACAAGTAAACGCCATTACCACCCTCTTTGCCCATATCCATTACGGTTAAGGCTGCGCCTACCGCAATAAAAAATAACGCAACTGCCCCAACTATTGGCCATGGACTTTGCTCTGGTACATAATAATGTTCATATTTTTGATTCATTTTATTTGCTCCTAGTTTTTCACTAGTTTTATAAGCTAGTTATTACTGGCTACTAGCCGCTCGCTAATATCAAATACGGTATAAGATAGGGTTAACTCTTCTACATCACTGGGTAATTCAGTATCTACATAAAACAATAATGTAAACTCCAGCTCTTCACCTG
Organism: Pseudoalteromonas tetraodonis; assembly: GCF_002310835.1. Classification (NCBI taxonomy): domain Bacteria; kingdom Pseudomonadati; phylum Pseudomonadota; class Gammaproteobacteria; order Alteromonadales; family Pseudoalteromonadaceae; genus Pseudoalteromonas; species Pseudoalteromonas tetraodonis. The sequence goes on from NZ_CP011041.1 coordinate 3,182,676, forward strand.
CCTTTAACGGTTGCTGATCAAAGCAAAAACACGCTATTTTGTGTAAATACTTGGCCGCTTTTCCTGGTGCTACCGACGGTATAGCCTGCATTACTTTATCTTCATTACTGTTATTTTTAGCGCTAAACTTAACTTCACGCATAGCCCCAGGCTTTACATCTACACTGTACTCTTTAGATTTAACTTCAAAAGGCGCACCACTTTGCGCATGCGTAGTGAAACTAACGCTGACTTCTCTATTTTCAGTGACCAAGGTACTTTGCTGTGCCTGCTCTAACGAGGGCTTACCATTAAGCCCCGTTATATCGCAAAACACGTCATACAAAGGGACCATGGCAAATGCAAATGCAAACATTGCAATGCAAATCACCACCAGCTTTTTTAATAACGGCAAGTGAGTCATTATTTAATGTCCGGCGGCGTTGAGAACGTATGATAAGGCGCAGGTGAATCAACTTCCCATTCAAGCCCCTCAGCTCCATCCCAAACTTTTGCAGGCACTTTGTCGCCCCCTTTTGCACATTTATACACAACCACCACAAATAATAATTGCGATAAACCAAAGGCAAACCCACCTATACTAATAATGGCGTTAAAATCAGCAAACTGTAGCGCATAATCTGGAATACGGCGTGGCATACCGGCTAACCCCACAAAATGCATTGGGAAAAACAGCACATTTACACTTATTAACGACAACCAAAAATGCCATTTTGCTAAGGTAATATTGAACATGTTTCCGGTCCATTTTGGCAGCCAATAATAAGCCCCCGCCATAATAGAAAACACCGCGCCCGTTACGAGTACATAATGAAAGTGTGCAACCACAAAATAGGTATCATGATATTGGAAATCGGCAGGTGTAATCGCTAGCATCAACCCCGAAAAACCACCTAAAGTAAACAACACAATAAATGCGATACTAAACAGCATTGGCACTTCAAAGCTAATAGACCCGCGCCACATAGTCGCTACCCAGTTAAATACTTTTACGCCGGTAGGTACCGATATCAGCATAGTCGCGTACATAAAAAACAACTCACCCGCCACGGGCATACCAGTGGTAAACATATGATGCGCCCACACAATAAAGCTCAACAAGGCAATGGAGGAGGTGGCATACACCATAGAGGCATAACCAAATAGTTTTTTACGTGAAAAGGTGGGAACAATCGTAGAAATAATGCCAAAGGCAGGCAAAATCATAATATAAACTTCAGGGTGACCAAAAAACCAAAAAATATGTTGGAACATCACCGGATCGCCACCACCAGCGGCATCAAAGAAACTGGTCGCGAAGTATTTATCGGTGAGCACCATAGTAACTGCACCAGCAAGTACCGGCATAACTGCAATAAGTAAAAACGCCGTGATCAACCATGTCCACACAAATAACGGCAGCTTCATCCACGTCATACCCGGAGCACGCATATTTACTATGGTGACCACCACATTAATGGCCCCCATAATCGAACTAATACCCATAATATGCACAGCAAATACAAACATTGCTGTGTTGTCGTTACTATAAGTGGTGGAAAGCGGCGCGTAAAAGGTCCAACCAAATGCAGGGCCACCACCAGGCATAAATAATGAAGCTAATAGGATTAAAAACGCAAACGGTAAAATCCAAAAGCTCCAGTTATTCATTCTCGGTAAGGCCATATCTGGCGCACCAATCATTAGCGGGATCATCCAGTTTGCCAAGCCGGTAAAGGCTGGCATAACCGCACCAAACACCATTATTAAACCATGCACTGTGGTCATTTGATTAAAAAAGTGAGGATCAACCAGTTGTAGGCCCGGCTGAAATAACTCAGCTCGAATAACCATCGCCATTGCCCCACCAATTAAAAACATGGTGAGTGAAAAAATTAAATATAAGCTACCTATATCTTTATGGTTGGTTGTAAATAACCAGCGCTTAAAGCCTGTGGCAGGTTGATGGGCATGATGAGCCTCATTGGTATTAGGTTGTTCTGCAATGCTACTCATTATTTAGCCTCCCCATCAGCATCCAGTGCCGCTTGTATCTCGCTCGGTTGAATTACATCACCAGTGTCATTACCCCACGCGTTGCGTTTATAGGTAATAACAGCTGCTATTTGCTTGATTGATAATTGCTTTGCGAAAGACTGCATAGCCGTACCTGGTTTACCGTGGAGCAAAATATCTATATGCCCTTTGATATCACCTATGACTATTGGGCTGCCTTTAAGAGCCGGAAAAACACCCGGCAAGCCTAATCCTGTTGGCTGATGGCACGCCGCGCAGCTCGCCATATAAACCTGCTCACCAAGCGCCATCAGCTCTTCTTTTGGTACAACTTGGTCTAATAACGCAGCGTCTGCTTCAGCTGCTTTTTGCTTGGCTTGTTTAGCCTCTGCTAACCACGTTTTGAAGTCTTCTTCTGTTTTAGCTTCTACCACAACAGGCATAAAACCATGATCTTTACCGCAAAGCTCTGCACACTGCCCACGGTAAGTACCAACCTCATTAATATTGGTCCATGTTTCGTTAATAAACCCAGGGTTTGCATCTTTTTTAACGGCAAAGTCAGGCACCCACCATGAGTGAATAACATCATCTGAAGTCATTAAAAAACGTACTTTTTGATTAATTGGTAGTACCAGCGGTTTATCGACCTCGAGTAAATAATTCGGGTTTTTATCAGCAAGGTTGGTTATTTCATTTTGAGGTGTAGCTAGCATGGAATAAAACTCAACGTCCTCCCCCATATACTCGTAATGCCACTTCCACTGTGAGCCTGTAATTTTAATGGTGAGATCAGCTTTGCTGGCATCCTCCATGGCAATTAAGGTTTTAGTCGCAGGAATGGCCATAACAATTAATATGACAAAAGGGATCGCAGTCCACAGTATTTCTACTTTGGTGCTTTCATGGAATTGGGCAGGGACAGCCCCTTTAGATTTGCGATGATGAATGAGTGCCCAAAACATAATGGCAAATACGATCACCCCAATCACACAACATATTAAAAAAATAGTCATGTGCAGTTGGTATACATTATTACTTATATCGGTTACGCCTTTACGCATATTATATTGGCTATTAGCAAGCACATTCTGCGAAAAAACAAACAATATAAGCCACAAGGAAGAACTCAGCTTACCCATGTGACGGCTCCTTTGATGCTATTGCTGACGCAAAGCGAAGAGGCATACGGCTTAAACGCCTATTCGTTATTTTTATTTTTTATAAGGGTGCTGGATTTAGTAAATGTGTGTTCTCAAAACGACTAAGCTGTGAGTTATTTTTATTCCAGCTCTTTAACAACTAGTTAAAAAATAAACAATAAGCAAGGTGAGTATGAAAAATAAACAAGGTGTATTTTTTAAAATGCGCAGCTAAAAAAATAGCAACTAGTCAGGCAATTAATCTAAGAGTCAGGTTTAGTAAGGGGTGTATTGAAATTACAGGATAGAAATATAAAAAATTGTTAACTTAAAAAAGCAGAGTAAATTTGTTTATTTATAAAGTATTTAGTGATTTTATTTATGATAGGAGAAGCACTTAACAACATATAGTCATACATTTGATAAGTTAGACATTGTGCTGCTAACAAACCCAGCGCCTAATCACTATTAAGCGCTAAATTATGCTTTAATACTACATCCAGTCAGCGTTACGAATAACACCTACCGCTAAGCCTTCAATATTGAACGACTCATTTTCTAAATCGACCTCAATAGCTGAAAACTCATCATTTTCAGCATGTAAGAGTACTTTTCTGCCCGCTTTTTCTAAACGCTTCACGGTTACATCGTCGTCAACACGGGCAACAATAACTTGTCCATTTTCGGCAACTTGGGTTTTATGCACAGCAAGTAAATCACCATCCATAATACCAATGTCTTTCATACTCATACCGTTAACACGCAATAAAAAATCGGCCGCAGGTTTAAACATTAAAGGGTCAATTTTACAGTGGCTTTCTACATGCTGTTGCGCCAATATTGGCTCACCGGCAGCAACCCTGCCAATTAAAGGCAAGCCCAACTGCTCTGGCTCCTCTTCTTCAACAAGCTGAATGCCCCGACTCGCGCCTGGCTTCATTTTAATAACACCTTTTTTGGCCAGTGCTTTTAAGTGTTCTTCTGCAGCATTCGCACTTTTAAAACCCAGTGTTTGTGCAATTTCGGCACGTGTAGGAGGCATACCAGTGTCTTTAATAAACACTTTAATGAGTTCGAGTATTTGCGCTTGGCGTTTCGTTAATGGTCGCATACAACTGGTTTTCCATACAGTACAATTAACTGTGAGTATATACAGTTATTTAAAAATCGCAAATATAAATTAATGCCTTATATGCCGTTATCATCAAACAATAACCTACTTTAAAAGCAGGGTGATAAATGTAATTATTAGCAACGCATTATCATATTAATAAATTTTAATTCTCAATTACTTATCCAAGGAGCTAGCATGAGTATTTGGCATCAACCGATTACATTAGAGTTTTGTAAGCAATTAGATCAAGGTATTACAGGCCAAGGGACACTCATGAAAACCATGGGAATAGAGATCAGTGAAATTGGTGATGACTACTTAGTGGCAACTATGCCGGCAATTCCAGAGCATCATAACCCTATGGGTATCGTTCATGGTGGTGCAAATGTGGTGCTTGCTGAAACAGTAGCAAGTTATGCCGCTAATTTTGTAGTTGATTTCAATCGGTTTTATTGTGTTGGCCAAGAGATCAGTGCAAGTCATTTAAAGGCATCACGCAATGGCACATTAACGGCCACAGCGAGAGCTTATCATATCGGCAAACGCAGCTCGGTTTGGGATATTAAAATAACCAATAGCCGCAATGAGCTTTGCTGCGTATCACGTATGACCGCAGCCGTAGTTGAGCGAAAAGGCTAGTAAATCTGTTAACCAAGGTTGAAGTTAAATTACTTTTCGAGAGGGTAAATAGTAATTTCTACGCCTGCACCAATTGCAGATATACGTAACAAGGTATCTGCATGTAAGGCTTGGTTAAAGCATTTTGGCGAAGTGCCAGACTCAAACCCCATATCGAAAGTTCTGCGTGAACAACTCAACCATTGCTTTAATGCATTGCGTGAACACGACTCGATTAACTCACACAAGTGATTAATCGCTTTATCTGGCGTGGTTATTTCACCTGCAACCTCAATGCGAGCAAGTTGACGGTATTCGTCTTTATCATAATGTAAAATAGTTGCGACCTTTTTTAAATCAGCAACTAATACGCTAATATCTTGCTTTGACTCAAGCTCTAGATCTACATTTAAAAATTGAATTTCCGACATTATCTCGTTTTTACCCTCTATTAATTTCATTGCAAACTTTAACGCAGTTTTACCGTTATACCAAATCAACAATGCTGGAATCACTGCATTAACGCATTTTTAGCGTTAGCCTATGAATATTGCCCACTATTTACTCCTCAAAAACGCCCTCTACAAAATACGCAAATTAAAATTAAAGCATGCCGGCGGCAGTTTACTTTTTTATTCTAGGCCTTAAACTAGCCGCTCCTGTAGTTCACGTATGTGATGGATATGATTCGGTTTATTTTAGCTTTGTTGGCTTGCTGTGCTTGTTTTTCAGCAATGGGCGAACAATTTACGCGGTTTTCGAGTGCCAAAAAGCACTTAATTAATACCCTTCCCGAAAACGCTAAAAGTATTTATTGTGGTTGCGATATAAAAAAACAAGGCAAAAAGTTGGTACCCGACCCTACCCATTGTGGCTACGTGCCTCGCAACACACTAACCCGCTCAGGCAAAGTAAATCAACGTGCCCTGCGAATTGAATGGGAACATATTGTCCCTGCATGGGAATTTGGTCACCAGTTACAATGTTGGCAAGATGGTGGGCGTAAAAACTGCCGCAAAGTTAGCGCTAAGTTTCGCATGATGGAAGCCGATATAAACAATTTAGCCCCTGCAATTGGTGAAATTAACGCCGATCGCTCAAACTACCGCTTTGGCATGTTAGCCCAAAACGCGACGCAATATGGTCGCTGTGAGGTTAAAGTTAATTTTAAACAACGTGTTGTTGAACCGCCTGTTCATGCACGTAAACGCATTGCCGATGCGTACGCTTACATGCAAAAAACGTATGGTTTAAAAATTTCAGCTAAACAACAAAAGCTATTTAATGCTTGGCAACAACAAGCTTATGCTGCTAACACAAATAGTAAAAAGCTGTAAGTTTAAATTAAAAGCGTGTAACACACGCTTTTAATTAACCTATAACGCTTGGTGTGGTCCAAATATTTCGTAGTGAATGTTTGAGCTTTGCACACCTAAATCAAGTAGCTGGCCTTTTACGTAAGCCATAAATGATGCTGGTCCACACAAATAAAATGCCCCTTCGCTAATAGGTAATGATGTCTCAAGCACCGTTAAATCCATTAACCCAGTGAAATCACACTCCTCGCCACCTTGATTAAACCAAGTAAATGTTTTTAGCTGTGGATGCATTGCCGTTTGCTGCGCTAAATACCCTTTAAATGAAAATTCGCGGCTGTTTTCACATGCGTGCAAATAACTAATCGCTTGATTTTTATCACCACTAAGTAGCGTTTGAAGCATCGCCATCATCGGGGTTTGGCCAACGCCTGCTGAAATAAGTACCACTGGAGTTGCCTCATTTTTTAAAATGAAGTCTCCCGCTGGCGGGTATAACTCTACTCGTGCGCCTTGCTCTAGTGAGTGTAAATAATTAGACACCACGCCAGGCTTTGGTTGGCACTCTTTTTTAACGCTAATACGATAGTTTTTAGCATTGCTCTTTTGCGAAATAGAATACTGGCGGATCTCTTCATATTCTGCGCCCTCAGGCTTAACTTTAATGCCAATGTACTGTCCTGGCTTGTAGGTAATAACTGCTTTACCATCCACAGGTGTTAGCGTAAAACTAGTTACGAATTCAGATTCAATATGTTTATCAGTAATTTCAAACTGGCGCGTGCCTGCCCAGCCACCATGGTTGTTTTTACTGTGCGCATACAATGCCGCTTCTTCGGTAATACAAATATCAGCAAGTACACCGTAGGCTTCGCGCCACGCATATTCAACATCGGCAGTAAACTGCTCAGGAATAAGCTCTTTTAACGTACCGATTAAATGTGCGCCCACAATAGGATAATGCTCAGGTAAAATATTTAAGCTGGTATGCTTATGATTAATTCGCGCTAGCGCCTCTTTTAACACGGCTAAATTATCAAGATTTTGCGCGTACGCAGCCAATGCATTAAATAATGCAAATTGCTGACGACCCGTTTCTTGATTAGTCATATTAAAAATATGTTTAAGTTCGGGATTATGACTAAACATGCGCTTGTAAAAATGATCGGTTACGACCGTACCTGCCTCTGCAAGCAATGGCACCGTGCTTTTAACTATTTGTATGGTTTTATCGGATAACATGTTTATTTCCTATGTAATAACTAACTGCTTGCATTTAGCATTACACAGAGCGTGCCAACTAATTAAACCTATAATATTCAATAAGTTAAATTAACTCGCTTTACAAGATGAGTCTTTATGACCTACTATAAAACCTGTAAAAATACACTAACAGGTCATTTTGACATGAACCAACAATTCAACCTGACGCAAGTTGCATTAGAACTTGCGCAAAGTACGTTACATGCTCACAGTTTTGAGCAACTTTTAGCCACGGTTGAACGTGTTATTCCCAGCGATGCCAGTGCATTATTGATTCGCCAAGGTGAGCAATTAAAACCCTTAGCCATTAAAGGCCTTATGCCCGATAGCCTAGGACGACGTTTTGATATTGCGGAGCATCCTCGCCTTAAAGCCATCTGCAGTAGTCGTTTGGCTCTGCAATTTGCACATGACTGTCCACTACCTGATCCATACGACGGGCTACTACTGGCTAAAACCGGTGATATTCCAGTGCATGCCTGCTTAGGGTTACCCCTTTATGATAAAAACGCACTACTTGGCATTCTGACCTTTGATAGCCTTAACGCCAATGCGTTTGACGGTATCACCACTGATACACTCAACACCTTACAAACCTTGTGCAGTGCGCACTTTAAAACAGCCCTAGAGCTTGCCCATTACAAACAACATGCGCAGCACTCTAGTGAATTAGTACAAGCGTTAAACCGTGAGGCGCTCAAACGTGATGGTGGTGAAATTATTGGCCAAAGCTCTGCAATACAAACGCTTAAAAATGAGATAAAACTGGTTGCGGCATCAAACTTTAGTGTCCTTATTTTAGGTGATACTGGGGTCGGCAAAGAGTTGGTGGCACGTAATATTCACTTACACTCCGCACGTAAAGATCAGCCATTAATTCATTTAAATTGTGCATCACTGCCTGAAAACCTCGCAGAAAGTGAATTTTTTGGCCATGCAAAAGGCGCTTTTACGGGTGCGCAAAATGCTCGCCAAGGTAAATTTCAGTTAGCCGATGGCGGCACCTTATTTTTAGATGAAATCGGCGAGCTGCCTCTGGCTATGCAAAGTAAATTATTACGCGTACTGCAAAGTGGCGAAGTACAAACCGTTGGCGAAGATGAACTTAAATATGTCGATGTTAGAGTGATTGCAGCAACCAATCGCGACCTAAAACACGAAGTAACACAAGGACGGTTTCGCGCCGATTTGTACCATCGATTAAGTGTTTATCCACTCACAGTCGCTCCATTGAAAGCCCGTGATGAAGATGTTATTTTATTAGCTGGTTATTTTGCAGAAAAAACAGCCCGCAAGCTCGCTATTAAACAGCTAAAACTCAGTATTGAAACGCAACTGCTGCTTAAAAAATATGACTGGCCAGGCAATGTGAGGGAGCTTGAGCATGTGATTAATCGGGCTGCATTAAAGGCTAAACAACATCAGTGGCAGCAACCAATTATTACTATTGAACCTGCGCATTGTGAGCTAAATTTAAGCGCTGTTAACACCTTAGCTCTTGAACACTCAAACCAGCTTGTAATCCCACCTTTAGCAAACAACATTTCGTTAAAGCAAGCCACAGATACCTATACTCAGCAACTTATAATACAGCAACTTAAACAACATAATTATAACTGGGCAAGCACAGCGCGTAGTTTACAGGTCGACCGCGCTAACTTAACGCGGCTAGCCAAGCGCTTAGGTGTTTCAATAAAAAAATCGTTGTAGCCTTTTTAACTTAACTTTCGCTGCCTAAAATAATTTTTTAATAGCTGACTAAACGCTTGAACTTTTGCCGTTCGATGCACTAAATGATGCGTAACCAGCCACAAATCGGTTGGCCAACTCAGTTCATTAGGCAGTACAGGGACTAAATCAGAGTATTGCGCTGCAACATCATGCTGTAATCCGCCAATACCGAGTCCTTTTACTATGGCGCGGGTCGCTTCTGAGGTTTCTGACACTCTTAGCTTAACTTGCGACGGGGGAATATTTTCATCAACCCATGCAAAGTAAGGCACTTTGGCATTATACCCTGCTACACCTGACACAAAGCTATGCAGCGATAGTTGCGCTAATGTTTGTGGCAACCCATAACGGCTAATGTAATGCTTTGATGCATAAAATCCTGACGAGAGCGCCGCTAAATGCTGAGCAATATAATCACCCTCATCCGGTCTGGGTCCAGCTCTTACTGCGATATGTGCTTGGCCATGATCTAAACGTAAGCGTTTTTGATCCATAATCACTTGTAATTGCACTTGCGGATGCAAGGTTTGAAACTGCTCACACACCTCACTTAATACATCAATAAAGCCACTAACTGTGGTGAGTAACAAGCTACCTTGCAAGGTGCTATCTGCAGCAATAATGTCATTATGTAGGCGCTCTAGTTCACCATTAATCGCTTGTGCTGTGGTAAATAACTTAGCGCCAATTTCTGTGACTTTGTAGCCGCGAGCATGGCGATGAAATAGTCGCGCATTTAAGCTTTTTTCTAAGTTATTTATTCGCCTGAGCACCGTACTATGGTGAACATCTAACACTTCGGCAGCGGCAGTTAAAGTACCTAAGCGCGCTACCTCGTAAGCAACCTTCAGGTCTTGCCAATCATTAAATTGAATTGCCATGATAACTACTCTTTAATCTGTGCATATACGCACACAAGTTTTGCGTTTATTTGGCTTTTCTGCAAGTGATTATTTGTTAAAGTCACATTATACAAACTCATTATCAGGAGCAGCTCATGACAACACCAAAAATTATTGCCCTAGCAGGTAGCTTACGTAAAGATAGCTTTCATCAAAAACTCATTAACGAAGCGGCACGCTTTGCTTTAGAAAGTGGCGCTGAAGTAGAAGTGATTAAACTCGCAGACTTAGCCATTCCTATGTTTGATGAAGATCTCGAGGCACAAGGCACACCAGCCGGTGTACAACAACTTAAAGACAAACTTCGCGCAGCCGATGGCATTTTGCTGGCCAGCCCAGAATATAATGGCTCTATTACCGCCGTGTTAAAAAATGCTATTGATTGGGCATCGCGCACCGAACAAGGCGCAGAGCCTGCATTTGCAAATAAAGTAACCGCGTTATATGCAGCCTCACCAGGTGGGTTGGGCGGTTTACGGGGCTTAAATCATGTGCGTGATATATTATCAGGCATTGGCAGCTTAGTATTAGCGAACCAACTGGCAGTACCGGCTATTCATACTTTATTAGATGACAACGGTCGAATTAGCGACCCCGCTACCGCTGAAAAAGTGGCTGGTCTTGCACAGCAGTTAGTTAGCGTAGCAAGTAAGCTTAAATAAGCAGCCACTATAACTTTGTTGCTGCAAGCTTTGCAGCAATAAAGTCTTCATGGGTAACATACAATAAATTAGCAACACGACGAATAACGTATTCTTCTTGTGGATCAAGTTCTCCATCGGAGTACGCTAAACGCCAAAGTAATTCAACTATATCAATGCGTTGCTGTGCACTACATTGATTGTTAATTTGCTTAGAAAATTGAAAATAATCAATGGCGTCATCTAAGCTTGCACTTGCTTGCTCGGTTAACTCATCTACTGCTTCATCCGTTAAATCAAAATATTTTTTTAATGTTAGACTTAGCGTATGTTGCTCATCAGCCTGTAAATCGTTATCCGCTCGCATTACCTCAATTAATAATGCGGCAACCGCTGTTTTTAAATCATGTTGTTCAATATCATAATCTTGCTGATCAATACTCGAAAAAAGCTGTTTAATTTGCTTGAACATCACATTTCCCCTTTTTGGGTGTTAGACTTATATCATAACGGGTTTAATAGATATGCTGATCACACTACCCAAAATCAAGATGGAGTTAAAGGTTTATGAGTATAAAAGCCAATCATTACATACATGGAATTATTAGCTGGTGTTTATTAACGGGGTGTTTGAGTGTGTCGGCAGAGCAAAGTGAAATGCAGCGACTTTATGATTTTGATGAAAAGGTGCATTATAAGCAAACTCAAATAGACACTAACAATTACCACCTAGAAATACAGTCTGACGACTACCCACATTTTAGAAACCAAAGTGTGTTTTTGTTGCGCCACGCAAATCGTTTATGTCACGATAATCCTTTTATGTTAAAAGTGACTGAGGGCGTGCAGGAGTACCAACGCTTTCCAACTAAACCGCGTGCTTATCAGCCACCGCTCAGTGTATTTGTGCAGTGTGAAATGCCTGCAGAAAAAACCTCAAAAAAATAACACCTCGTTATTTTCAGTAAAACCACTGAGTATTAAAATAGCCTGTGGTTTTACTGTAGTTAACCTGAACTAAGTTAGTTAACGCCATATCCCCACGGCGCAGCCGGTGGTGTGATAGGTTTAGTTAAATCAAAATCAACACGGAATTCGCGACCTTGGCGAATAAGTCGATAAGTGAACTGTTCAGGGTAAATATACATTTGCCATGTATTGCCTACCGATTGCGGTATGCCTTGGCTAACAAATAACTCTTTTGAATACTGATCTGCAGGGAATGACTGCATATTAGCAAAACCCGCATCCACAGTATGACCGCCATACATAGTAGACACATCATCGCTGCCATCTTTATGGCGATGATCGTGCTTTAGGCTCAAACCACTACCTGTTTTAGTAATGATCCACGTACGTGAAGCATCATCACCGACATGAAACGGCACCTGTAACTCACGGTCATTACACTTACGCACATGCATAATTAACTTTTTATCGGCAAATGAACTCGGCCCTGTTGCATTATCAACCGTTACTTTACCCTCGAAAGCTTTACCGCAGTGAGCAGCAATACTATTGAAAAAGCTATCATGACTTGGAATTGATACCAAAGGCGCTGGACGTGCTAATGCAGCAGTGGATGCCAGCATAAACGCTGCAGCTGTTAATAATTTCATAATGTGTCCCTAAACATGTAAAAAATCAGCTTAGCGTTTAAGCAAACACAAAGAAAATAATCACGATGAACAGCAATAAAAATTAACAGAACAATAGGGTTTTACTTTAATTAATTAGTAAAAAAATATCGCTTGAAAGAAGATAAGAAATTAAATATTGTTGTTTGATAAAGGGGAAATAACTAATACCAATTCGCTTAATTAAGCGGTCTATTTTGAGGCAGGAAAAACGGGGTGATAGCTAGGCAAAAAATTCGCTATTTAGTTGTTCGAAATTAGAATTTTTTAACACAGATAGCGACACGTTTAGCCCCGCAAAATGATTGAGTATTATTGCGGATTGGTATAAACGTAAAGCCAGTTTTAGCGCGGAGCACATATTTAAATGGAAAAATATATCGGCTTAATAATCATCGTATTACTATTAATTATTCAAAATCGCTACACTCTGCACATATATCAACACCTTGCTGAGCAGCACCCAGAACAATGGAAAAAATTATCACAAAATTCATTAGATGGGACACCCTATGCCAATCTTGCTGAGTCATTTAAAGATGGTTTTTTTTCGACTATCAACGACCCAAAGGTAGTCCGCTACCAGAAATTTAAAACTCTCAATTTATTACTAATGGCAATGATTACATTAGCAAGCTTATTGCGTGGTTTTTTAATATAAGCGATTAAAAAAGCGCAACCTAAGTTGCGCTCCAGTTTCATATGTAAAAGGTTACTGCCACGGTCTCTCTGCGGCTAACTGCTTTTCAAACGCATCAATTTGCGGATTGAGGGTTTCGGTTACACCAATAAAGTCTAAGCCACTTAATAAACGCTCTTTCACGTCTTTGCGAATATCAAAGCGAATTGGCGCAAACTTATTGCTGGTAAGTAACTGGTTTTCAAGATCCACATCAATGTGAATATCGTCGTGCTGCTCACTTAACACAAATAACTCTTCCAGCGTTTGCGCTGGCAATGTAATAGCAAGCATTTGATTGTTACCACAGTTATTAAAGAAAATATCAGCAAAGCTTTCAGCTAAAATCACTTCAAACCCATATTGCTTTAATGCCCATGGTGCGTGCTCGCGTGATGAGCCACAGCCAAAATTATCGCGGGTTAATAATATTTGCGCACCTTGGTAACAAGGACGATTTAAAATAAATTCAGGGTTTGGCTCGCCATTATCTAAATAACGCCAATCGTAAAACAGTGCTGCATCAAAACCATCACGGCTGGTTGAAGTTAAAAACTGCTTAGGAATAATTTGGTCGGTATCGACGTTGTTTTTATCAAGTGGGGCCATTAAGCCGCTAAAATAGATGCTCATTAAGCTTCTCCTCTAATATCAACAAAGTGACCATGTATTGCAGCTGCTGCCGCCATTGCAGGGCTCACTAAGTGTGTACGCCCGCCGCGCCCTTGGCGACCTTCAAAATTACGATTCGAGGTGGAAGCACAGCGTTTACCAGCTCCTAAACGGTCATCGTTCATAGCTAAACACATCGAACAACCCGGCTCGCGCCACTCAAACCCTGCAGCTTTAAAAATATCGGCTAAGCCTTCATCTTCAGCTTGCTGCTTAACTAAGCCTGAGCCTGGAACAATCAGCGCTTCAATACCAGCTAAAACCTGTTTACCTTCAACAATTTTTGCTGCAGCGCGTAAATCTTCAATGCGGCTGTTGGTGCATGAGCCAATAAATACCGTGTCTACTTTGGCGCTTGATAGTTTATCGCCCGCTTTTAAGCCCATGTATTTAAGCGCACTGCGAATTGCATCGGCTTTAATTAAATCGGTTTCTTTATCTGGATCTGGAATACATTCATCAACGCCAATCACTTGCTCTGGATTAGTCCCCCAAGTAACTTGCGGTTGAATACTGCCTGCATCTAACTCTACTTCTAAATCAAAATGAGCACCATCATCCGTTTTTAAAGTTTCCCAGTAGGCAACAGCGGCATCAAAATCAGCACCTTTAGGTGCAAACGGGCGCCCTTTTAAGTACTCGTAAGTGATTTTATCTGGGGCAATTAAACCTGCCTTGGCACCCATTTCAATGCTCATGTTACACAATGTCATACGGGCTTCCATTGATAGAGCTTCTATGCCTTCACCACAAAATTCCGCCACATAGCCAGTGCCACCAGCAGTGCCTAGCTTACCAATAACCGCCATAATTAAATCTTTAGCTGTTACTGTAGGGCGTAATACACCGTTAATTTGAATTTTTAACGACTTCGCCTTTTTTTGCTGTAGCGTTTGCGTAGCTAATACATGCTCAACCTCTGAGGTACCAATACCATGTGCCAAGGCACCAAACGCACCATGCGTTGAAGTATGACTATCGCCGCAGACTATAGTGGTACCTGGTAAAGTAATCCCCTGCTCAGGGCCAATAACATGCACTATGCCTTGGTTTACTGAATTTAAGTCGTACAGCAAAATGCCAAATTCTTTACAGTTTGCATCCAGTGCCATTAATTGATTTTTAGAGACTTCGCTGGCTGCATCCAGTGAACGACTTTTAGTTGAAACATTATGATCCATGGTGGCAATGGTTTTTTCTGGACAACGCACTTTACGATTTTTTTCACGTAAGCCTGCAAATGCTTGTGGTGACGTCACTTCGTGTACTAAATGACGGTCAATATAAAGTAAATCGGTTTGCTCATTAATACTGGCAACGGTATGTGCTTGCCAAATTTTATTGTATAAGGTTTGGGCCACTTGCTAACTCCCTGATCTGATTGAGCCACAGCCTGACGGTGCTGTGGCTTTAATAATTAAATGCGTGAAACGATGGCCGCTGCTACATCGGTGGTGGTATAGCCGCCCTGCGGATAAATATCTGGCGTTCCCACACCGGCTTCAACCGCCTCTGCGACTGCTTTTTCAATCGTACGAGCCGCTTCGTCTTGGCCTAATGAGTAACGTAGCATTAATGCGGCACTTAAAATTTGTGCGATTGGGTTTGCCACCCCTTTCCCGGCGATATCAGGCGCTGAACCACCCGCGGGTTCATACAAGCCAAAGCCTGATTGATTCAAACTTGCCGACGGTAATAACCCCATCGAACCGGTGATCATGGCGCACTCGTCCGATAAAATATCACCAAATAAATTATCGCAAAGTAATACATCAAACTGGCTAGGTTGCTTAACCAGTTGCATCGCTGCGTTATCTACATAAATGTAATCTAAGCTCACTTCTGGAAAGTCTTTACTCACTTCGGTTACCACTTCGCGCCATAAAACGCTTGATGCTAAAACATTGGCTTTATCAACCGAGGTCACATGATTGCTGCGCAACTTAGCGGCCTCAAAAGCAAAACGTGCAATGCGCTCTATCTCTTTACGTGAATAAGTTTGCGTATCAAATGCAGTTTCTTCTGCCCCTTCGCCACTGCGGCCTTTCTCACCAAAATAAATACCACCCGTTAGCTCGCGCACACATAAAATATCAAACCCTTTTTCGCTAATATCAGCACGTAGTGGTGATGCAGCGCTTAATGCGGGTAACAACTGAGCAGGGCGTAAGTTACAAAACAAACCAAAGTGCTTGCGCAGTGGTAACAATGACGCGCGCTCCGGTTGGTCATTCGGTGGTAAATGTTCCCACTTAGGGCCACCCACGGAGCCAAATAAAATAGCATCGGCGTTTTCACACGCTTTTAAGGTCGTATCAGGAAGTGCTTTGCCAAATTCATCAATGGCAGCGCCACCAATAGCATGGTGTTCACGGTTCAGAGTAAAGCCAAACTTATCACTTACTGCATCAAGCACTTGCTCTGCAGCTGCCATAACTTCTGGGCCAATACCGTCGCCCGCTAATACGGCAACGCTGTAATGTGTTTTACTCATCCTGCTTTCCTTTGTTGTTTTAAATCAGACACTTTTTGTGCTCGATAAATTAAGTTATAAACCCGAACCATAGCGCGTACTGAGGCTTCGACCACATCGGCCGCAATACCGGCACCGTGATAAGGACGGCCATCATATTTAGCAATAATATTCACTTGTCCTAATGAGCTTGCACCTTGGCCGGTGGCCTCTAAATTGTATTCAATCATTTCAACGCTCATACCAGTTAAGCGCTCAATGGCTGCAAATGAGGCTTCTACCGGGCCGTTACCTGTGGCCGCTTCTTGTTTTGCTTCGCCATCAATCAACAAACCTATCGTTGAGCTGGCTACCGATTGAGAGTTCGACGTAGAGTGAACAAACTCTAATTGATATTTTTCATCTTTGTCACTGATTTGATTAAAGTAAATCATTGCTTCTAGGTCGTAGTCATATACTGTGCCTTTTTGGTCAGCTAACGCAACGAAACTTTGGTATAAGCTATCCATGTCGTAATCAGATTTTTGATAACCTAACTCTTCTAAGCGATGCTCTATAACATGACGCCCTGAACGCGAGGTCATATTTAATTGATTACTTGGCACACCCACACTTTCAGGTGACATAATTTCATAGGTATTTTGCGCTTTTAATACACCATCTTGGTGAATACCTGAACTGTGGGCAAACGCATTTTCGCCAACAATCGCTTTATTTGGCTGTACCGGCATATTACAAATTTTGGCTACTTGGCGAGAGGCGCGGTAAATTTCTTCGCTTTTTATATCGGTATATACGTTTAAATGGTCTTTGCGCATTTTCATGATCATCGCCACTTCTTCAAGTGAACAATTACCCGCGCGCTCCCCTATACCATTAATGGTGCATTCGATTTGGCGCGCACCGGCTTGAACGGCAGCAACAGAGTTAGCAACGGCTAAGCCTAAGTCGTTATGGCAATGCACACTTAAACGGGCTTTATCAATATTTGGCACGTTGTTCATTAAATGACGGATCATTGCTGCGTATTCATCTGGCGTTACAAAACCGACGGTATCTGGCAAGTTAATCGTGGATGCACCGGCATTAATAGCTTGCTCAACTATTTTGCATAAATCCCAATGTGGTGTACGTCCTGCGTCTTCACATGAAAATTCCACATCATCAGTGTAATTACGGGCAAGCTTGATTGATTTAACCGCCATCGCGGTTGCATCATCTAAGCTCATACGTAGTTTATGCTCAAGGTGTAAAGGGCTGGTTGCAATAAAAGTATGAATACGGCTTTGCTGTGCACTGCGAAGCGCCTCGCCACAGGCTTCAATATCTTTGGCAACCGAGCGTGCTAAGCCACAAATAATAGGGCCTTTTACTTCAGTGGCAATTCGCTGCACTGAGCGAAAGTCAGCGGGGCTCGAAACCGGAAAGCCCACTTCCATGACATCCACATTTAAGCGGCTAATGGTATGCGCTAGTTGAATTTTATCATCTTCAGTCAGGCTTGCTTTAAGTGCCTGTTCGCCATCACGTAAGGTGGTATCAAAAATCCATACTTTATCTTGCTCTTGCATAACTGCCTCTCATTCCTGTGTTACCCAAATTTCGATTTATCCCTGCAGCGAGATAAAAAAAACCCCGCAATTGCGGGGTTTTGTTGTTTAGCTCAATGCAAACACACTAATCCCCGCTCACTTGCCACAGCAGTAAGAGGTTTAGTTTTAGTGTAATTAAACGATTAGTTTGCATTTGTTTTCTTGTGTGTGTGTCCAATGAGGCTTATTTTTATCATTGCAGCGCAGTAGGTGCAAGCATAAAAATGCCATAAAAATAATTACACAAGACTTTTAAGGGATTTTAAATTCAATAAATAGATAAAAAAGAGATAAAGAATTCAACCTTGGAGGGCGTGGCGTTTAAATTAACAAGCACCGTAAAGTACAGTGCTTATTTTAACTTTTTTTAATATTTACTCTTTCTTTTCTGCGCGTACGTAATTTGACGCACCACGAGTAATATAGCGTAACTGCCAAATAACTCGCTCAATTAATTCATCGCGTTGCTGACCTTCAATATCTAGCGCTTCGGCGCCAGCATTAAATACCAACGTAACCATAGCCTCTGCCTGAATATACGCATGAATCGCATCACAGGGCGTTTCACTTTCTAAATAATGAGCAAGCTCTAAAATAAAGTGTTTCACTTCACGTGCTACTGCCGCTCTAAATGCTTTTGAGGTACCTGAGCGTTCACGCAGCAATAATCTAAATTGATTACTAGAGTTATCAATAAACTCCATAAAAGTAACCACAGACGTATTTATTACACTGCCGCCACTGGCTATTCGCCTACGAGCTTGACGCATCAGCTGACGCAGCGTTAAACCCGCTTCATCAACCATGGTTAAACCTAGCTCGTTCATATCTTTAAAGTGACGGTAAAAAGAGGTGGGCGCAATACCGGCTTCGCGCGCTACTTCACGCAAGCTCAAATTTGAAAAGCTATGATCAGCACTAAGCTGATTAAAAGCAGCTTCAATTAATGCTTGTCGTGTTTTTTGTTTCTGTTGTGCTCTAACGCCCGACATCAACAGCTCCCTGAATGAATTTGTAATAAATTTTTAATTAAAAAAATAGCTAATAGTACAGTCTAATACTTGACGGCAGCAGATTGAAATATTATTTTAGCGTACAGTTGTACGCTGAGAAATGAGAAAGATGAAAAAACCACCACTTATATGGACCAACGTCCTTTTCTTTAGCCTGACGTTTTTGGCTGCTGTTACACTTGTACCTTGGTATGGGTTTAACTATGGCTTTACAGGCACACAATGGGCTGCTTTTGTAGCTTGCATGTTTTTCGCGGGATTATCGATCACTGCGGGTTACCATCGTTTATGGGCGCACAAAACCTACAACGCACACCCGGTCGTTGAATTTATTTTTGCCTTAGGCGGCGCGTTTGCTTTGCAAAACAGTGCGCTGCATTGGAGCAGCGATCATCGTATTCACCACGGTCAAGTTGATGACCCTGTAAAAGACCCTTATGCCGCTACCAACGGCTTTTGGTATAGTCACATAGGCTGGATGCTGCGCGACTACCAAGGCGATAGCTACGGTGATTACAGCAATTGCCGCGACCTACAACGCAATAAAATAGTGATGTGGCAACATAAACATTACTTAAAGCTGGTAGTTGCCATGAATGTTGGTTTACCACTGGTATTAGGTTTAATGTTAGGTGATGTGTGGGGCATGTTATTACTAACGGGACTACTTCGTTTAGTACTGAGCCAGCATTTTACCTTTTTTATTAACTCTGTTGCGCACATTTGGGGTTCTCGCCCTTACACAGAAAAAAATACCGCACGCGATAACGGCTTTTTAGCCTTATTTACTTATGGCGAGGGTTATCATAACTTTCATCATATTTTTGCTAGCGATTACCGCAACGGCATTAAGTGGTTTCATTACGACCCAACTAAATGGATGATCCGCTCGTTAGCTGCACTTGGTTTAGCGAGTAAATTAAAGCGCACACCGGTTGAGCGCATAGAAAAAGCTAAAGCAGAAACCTTGATGAGCAAAACACAAGGTCGCCTCGCAAAATTGCCTTTAGCGCAAGATAAGCTTACATTATTACAACAAGAGTACGATTTGTTGCTTAAAAAACTGCAAAATTATTGCTCATTACAAAAACAAGTGTTGGAAGCTAAAAAAAATAATATGGCAAAGCAGTGTGAAAAGTCGGCATTAATGGCACAATATCACGAGCTTGAGGCCGCCTGGGAAACACAAAAACAGGCATGGCTAGCACTTAATGCGAGGTTATTAAAAGCCTCTTTTAGTTAAAATAGGAGTGGCTGTGGCCAAACAACCAGAAAAGAAAAAAGTACCCGTGACATACCAATATGATGCAATCATTATTGGCACGGGTCCTGGCGGTGAAGGGACCGCTATGAACCTCTCTAAAAGTAACAAAAAAGTAGCGGTTATTGAACGCCAAACAGCCGTGGGTGGTGGCTGTGTACATTGGGGTACCATTCCTTCAAAGGCACTTCGTCATTCTGTTAGTCGCTACATTGAATACAAAGCAAATCCTTTATTTAACGTAGGCGAGCGTCCGGTAAGACTTACCTTTCCTGATATTTTACGCCATGCCAGTTCGGTAATTTCAAAGCAGTCAAACTTACGCAGCAGTTTTTACGATCGTAACCGCATTCATATGTTTCAAGGCGACGCTAGCTTTGTTGATAAGCACACTATTGAAATTAGACGTAATGACGGTTCTACTGAGCGCCTTACTGCACAAACGATTGTTATTGCTACCGGCTCACGACCTTATCGCCCACCAGGGGTGGATTTCACCCACTCACGAATTTACGAAAGTGACACTATTTTAGGCCTTGAACACGACCCGCATCGCGTACTTATATACGGCGCGGGTGTAATTGGTTGTGAATATGCGTCTATCTTTAAAGGGCTAGGTGCCAAAGTCGACTTAGTGAATACTCGCGATCGCTTATTGGCGTTCATGGATGCTGAAATATCTGATGCATTAAGCTATCACTTTTGGAATAGCGGTATTGTAATTCGTCATAACGAAGAGTTTGATCGCATTGAAACCCGTGATGACTGCGTTGTTATGCATTTAAAATCGGGCAAACGTGTTAAAGCTGACTGTATTTTATTTGCCAATGGCCGAACAGGTAACACTGATACCCTTAATTTAGAAGCCATTGGCTTAAAAGCAGATAGCCGCGGACAGATAAAAGTAAACGAAACCTACCAAACAGAAGTAGACAATGTATACGCGGTAGGTGATGTTATTGGCTATCCAAGCCTTGCGAGTGCTGCCTTTGATCAAGGTCGAATTGCCGCAGATGCCATCGCGTGTGGTAATTGTGATGAAAAGCTGATTATTGATATTCCAGCCGGTATTTATACTATTCCTGAAATGAGTTCTGTCGGTAAAACAGAGCAGCAATTAACTGCTGCAAAAGTACCGTATGAAGTGGGACGTGCGCAATTTAAACATTTAGCCCGCGCGCAAATTGCAGGCACCGATGTGGGCAGTTTAAAAATATTATTTCATACAGAAACCAAAGAAGTACTCGGCGTGCACTGCTTTGGTGAGCGTGCCTCTGAAATTGTGCATATTGGCCAAGCTATTATGGAACAAAAAAATGGTGGCAACACCATCGACTACTTTGTAAATACCACGTTTAACTACCCAACGATGGCAGAAGCCTACCGAGTTGCGGCGTTAAATGGTTTAAATCGCTTGTTTAAGTAATATTAAGCACTAGGTAACAAAAAGCCCGCTTGAATCAAGCGGGCTTTTTTAATAACTCATCGTTATTTAGAAACTATTTATGATATTGCGCACTTAATTCATGCACGGCGTTAATGAATACACCGGCATTTTCTGGGTCAACATCTGGTGTAATACCGTGGCCTAAATTAAATACATGGCCATTGCCAGTACCAAAGTCTTCTAAAATAGTACCAACCTCTTGGCGAATACGATCAGGCGTACCATGAAGCATTGATGGGTCCATATTACCTTGCAGTGCAACTTTATCGCCAACACGACGTTTAGCATCACCAATGTTAATAGTCCAATCTAAACCTACTGCGTCACAGCCCGTTGCGGCAATCGCTTCAATCCACTGACCACCATTTTTGGTAAATAAAGTAACCGGTACTTTACGGCCATCGTATTCACGAATTAAGCCATCAACAATTTTATGCATGTATTGCAATGAAAACTCATTGTAATCACGCGGGCTTAGTACACCGCCCCATGAGTCAAATACCATTAGCGATTGCGCACCCGCTTTAACTTGCGCGTTTAAGTAATCTATCACCGAATCAGCTAGTTTATCGAGTAATAAATGCAGTGTTTGCGGCTCAGCAAACGCCATTTTTTTGATTTTACCAAATACTTTACTGCTACCACCTTCAACCATGTAAGTTGCAAGTGTCCAAGGCGAACCAGAAAAACCAATTAATGGCACTTCGCCTTTAAGTTCACGACGAATAGTGCTCACTGCGTTCATTACATAGCCAAGCTCATCGGTAGGATCAAGTTTAGGAATTTTTTTAACATCAGCTAGTGACGAAATTGGGCGTTCAAACTTAGGGCCTTCGCCTGTTTCGAAGTACAAGCCTAATCCCATTGCATCGGGAATAGTTAAAATATCACTAAACAAAATAGCTGCATCTAATGGGTAACGGCGCAAAGGCTGTAATGTTACTTCACAGGCTAACTCAGCATTTCTACACAGGCTCATAAAATCGCCCGCTTGTGCACGTGTAGCACGGTATTCAGGTAAATAACGTCCTGCTTGACGCATCATCCATACCGGCGTGACATCAACAGGTTGCTTGGCAAGGGCACGTAAATAACGGTCGTTTTTTAATTCGCTCATAGCGTATAGAGTCCTAGGGCTTTTAGAAATTGTGCAAGATTGTACCACCATATTCACGCCCCCTCTATCGCTAAGCGATTAAATCGCTACAGAGTAGCGCTAGATCAAGTAATTTTTAATTTTCATGTTACTTTGTACATAAAACAACCAAACAAACGTTAATAATAAAAACTTTTCATTAAACTATTTGCAACATCTAAAAAAGCTTGATATTGTATCTCCCGCGTTAACAAAACAATAACAAAAATTGTTAATATAAAAATAATAAAAATAAGAATGCTTGTTTAAACAAGTCTAATAAAGAAATTAAACCACCGTAATAGGTGGTTTTTTCTTGCCTGGAATAAATTACTTACAACTTATACCCTTAAACAAAATTCCCTCTGGTATTACATCTATTTTACTTGTTGATATACACGCCAATTAAATATATCTTGGATAACATAAGTTTTATTTTTAATTTAAAAAATCCAACCCAGCTTAGGAGAAGAATTATGCTGAAGCGTGTAGAAAAAGCTCAACAAAAGTGGGGGGGTAGCCATACGGTCATCGATAATTGGTTAAACGAACGCCAAGAGTTGATTGTGCTTTACTGTAAAATTGCAGGCTTTTCACCTTATGAGAAAAAAGATCAGTCTTTGCCTGAACCATCACAAATTCAGGCATTTTGCCAAATTTTAATGGATTATTTATCTGCCGGCCACTTTGAAGTGTACGACGATATTGCTAAAGCCTGCGAAAAGAAAGGCCTAGAAAGCCAGCAACTCGCTAATACGATATACCCACGTATTTCAGATACCACTGACATCGCTCTGGATTTCAACGATAAGTACGCTGAGGTAGACGCTGAAGATTTACTAGAAGGCTTTGATAACGATCTTTCAGTAATGGGTGAAGCACTCGAAGCGCGCTTTGCACTTGAAGATGAGCTGATTGATAACTTATTTTCTAATCACACTGACTAATTAGTTATTCAACGTAATAAAAAAGGGACCTAAGGTCCCTTTTTTATTATCTATAACGCTTATTCTGCAGCGGCAGCTGCTGCATCATTTTGAATTTCTAATAATTCAACTTCAAAAATGAGTGTTGAATTAGCAGGAATTTTACCTAAGTCACGATCGCCGTAAGCAAGGTCTGAAGGAATAGTAAATTTGTACTTAGACCCTACAGGCATAAGTTGTAAACCTTCAGTCCAACCAGGAATTACACGGTTTAGTGGGAACGTTGTCGGCTCGTTACGTGAGTAAGAGCTATCGAACTCAGTACCGTCTAACAATGTGCCTTTATAATGTACTTTAACCACATCAGTTGCTACTGGTTTTGCGCCTTCGCCTTCGCTCATTACTTCGTACTGTAAACCAGACTCAGTAACCATCACGCCTTCTTTTTTAGCGTTATCAGCTAGGTATTTTTCACCTTCAGCTTTGCTTTTTTCAGACTCTACTTTTGCTTTTTCTTCTTGTTTAGTACGCACTGATTCGTCTAATGCTGTTAGTACTTCACGAATTTTCTCTTCGTCAATTTTTGCATTACCCGCAAGTGCATCTTCAAAGCCTCGCATTAATAAAGCTTGGTCTAATTCAATACCAATTTCTTTTTTATCCGCTAGGTCTTTATTTAAAAAGTTACCCACAGATGCACCAATACCGTACGCTTGTTGCTGTGCTACAGTATCTAGCTTAACGTCTGCTTGCTCTTTTTTTGCTTCTTGATTACAAGCTGTAAGCGCTAAAACTGACGCTGCAATCAATGACAATTTAATCGTCTTTCTCATTTTAAATCTCCGACACACTTTGCAGTTGCCATTTATTGTAATATTACTAGTTAAAGATTAACGGCCTACATGGTAGGCTGCTTGTTTAATAGCTAAACTAAAAACATATCCAGTGATTAGACAAACAACCTAGGCGTTTAACGAGACCTAGTCTAACCTCTCAGTCACTAAGAGTTAAGAGGAAATACCTGTAATATGTCGTTATTTCGTACTTTTTTAGTCGCCACTTGCTGTTTATTAACAATTGCATGTAGTGATGAAAAACAACAAGCAGTGGCCAGTTTTGAGCACACTGCACAGGGCGCCTTTTCATCTGCGTTATCGCACGATGGTCAATACAGCTTAGTGTCTTCTATCCATCATGGGGTCGCCCTTTGGGATAATCAACAGCAAGCGCTTAAATACCAATGGTTTCAACAGCAGGCTGAAGATAGCTTAGTTTATGCCGTAGCCATTGCTTTTGATAATAGCGTGGCTGTTACCGCCGAAAAAACCACCTTTGCGGTCTGGGATATTGCCACCGGCAAAAATAAAGGCTTTTATAAAATACAAAAAGCCAGCATTCGCGATATTGCCATTAGCAACCAAGGCCAAAGTGTTGTTTACGGGCGCAGCGATGGCGTTGTGGTATTTATAAACCTTAACACAGGTAGGCGCATTGAATTTTTAGGCCATCAAGAAAAAGTAAATACCGTTGACCTATCACCCAACGGGCGCTATGCACTAAGCGGCTCTAACGATTATGTTGCCTACTTATGGGATACTCAAAGTGGGCAAGTAGTTCATCGCTTTAATCACCCAACCCGAGTAACGCAGGTCGCTTTAGATCCTCAAGGGCGCTATGCTTTTACCGCCGACAGTATGGCACAAGCAAATGTATGGAAGCTGACTACAGGTGACCTTGTTAGTAAACTAAAGTATATTGCGCGTCAGAAAATTTTTACCGCAGTGCGCTTTAACGATCAAGGCACTTTATTAGCAACCGGTTCACCCAATAAACGGGTTGATTTATGGCAGCTAACCAGCGGTGAAAAAATTCAAACATGGCAAGTCACTCCGCGAGAAGGCAGTAAGCCCAAATCGGCAGTGGTACTTGATGTGGCATTTACAGATAACGGTAAATCATTGTTAACTGAAAGCTCGAGCGGAATCGCTGAGCGCTTTATTATACGAGAACCAAATGAACACAATTGAACATCGGCTAATGGAACTTGAGGCTAAAGTGGCTTTTCAAGACGAAACAATTGAAATTTTGAATGATGAAATAAAAGTTCACCAGCAACAGTTGGCAAAAATAAAGCGCCAAACCGAATTGCTGGCTGAAAAACTTAAAGAGTCACAAGCATCGCAACCTATGATGTCGAATATGCCGGAGCCTCCGCCACCGCATTACTAAACTGTTTAGGTTTAGTCGCCTGGATTAAACACGCCAATGATCTGTTCAAATTGGCGTGTTGATGCCTGCACAGCCTGCTCTGGTTGAGCCATTTTATGACCACACTGCATACATTCAACTTTTTCTACGTCATGCTCTTTGTAGAGCATTAACATATCCATGGTTTTACACTCAGGACACGTTGCTCCAGCAATAAATCGTTTTTTATGTTTCACTTCGTTTTTCCTACCATTTTAACTGACGTTATTTTATCGCAATATTTGCCTACTTGATACGATTGATATAGCTAATAAGATCCGTGTTATAATGGCTGCAATTCAATCAAGGCACAGTAAAGTAACGTATTTATGATCCAAATCTCAGAAATAGAACTGCTTCGCGGTGGCAAAGCTTTATTAAAAAATGCATCGGCTACATTATTTCCAGAGCACAAAGTAGGCCTTGTTGGTGCTAATGGCTGTGGTAAGTCAACGCTATTTAGTTTATTAAAGTCTGAGCTTTCATTAGATGGCGGTAATTGCAGTATTCCTAAAGATTGGTCACTGGCCTCAGTAAAACAAGAAACCCCCGCCCTTGAAATAAGCGCTATAGATTACGTACTGCAAGGCCACCCTGAATATTATGCGCTACGAATTGCTTTGCGTGAAGCTGAGCAAACCAATGATGGCGACACTCAAGCTAAAGTGCATATTCAGCTAGAAAATATTAAAGGCTATAGCATAGAAGCCAAGGCAGGAGAGCTATTACATGGTTTAGGGTTTGCTAATAACCAAATAGAAAATCCGGTAAGTGCATTTTCGGGTGGTTGGCGTATGCGTTTAAACTTAGCCCAAGCGCTTATTCGCGATGCCGACTTACTGTTACTGGATGAGCCTACAAACCACCTTGATTTAGATGCTGTGTATTGGCTTGAGCGTTTTTTACGTGCATACACTGGTACACTGGTACTGATATCTCATGATCGAGAGTTTTTAGATGCGGTGGTTGATCAAATTTGGCATATAGATAAACAACTTATCAATGTATATAAAGGCAATTACTCGCAGTTTGAACGCCAAAAAGCTGAGCGTTTATTACAGCAGCAAGCCATGTTTGAAAAACAACAAGATCAAATTGCCCACTTAGAGCAATTTATTACTCGTTTTAAAGCTAAAGCCAGTAAAGCCAAACAGGCACAAAGCCGCGTTAAAGCGCTAGAACGCATGGAAAAACTTGCCCCTGCACATGCTGACTCGCCATTTGATTTTGAATTTGCCGAGCCAACCGCTCTGCCTAACCCGCTAATGACGCTCGACAAAGCAAAAGCTGGTTATGGCGATGTGACCATTTTAAACAGTATTAAGCTGAACTTAGTGCCAGGCAGCCGTATTGCACTACTTGGTAGAAATGGCGCAGGTAAATCAACACTTATTAAGCTGCTCTCTGGTGACTTACAACCTCAAGCAGGTGAAGTGTTTCAGCATCAGGGGTTAAACATTGGCTACTTTGCGCAGCATCAATTGGAATCACTTGATTTAAAAGCCAGTGCCGTCACTCACCTGCAACGTTTAAACCCTAAAGCCAGCGAACAATCACTGCGTGACTTTTTAGGCGGCTTTGCCTTTGTAGGCGATAAAGCACTCGACCCTGTTGCCCCTTTTTCAGGCGGCGAAAAAGCGCGCTTAGTGCTAGCTATGTTAGTCTATCAAAAGCCAAACTTACTGTTACTCGATGAGCCAACCAACCACCTTGATTTAGAAATGCGCCACGCATTGGTTATGGCATTACAAGGCTTTGAAGGCGCTATGGTCACGGTATCGCATGATCGCCACATGCTTAAAAACACCGCTGATGAATTTTACTTAGTTGATAACGGCGAAGTTACTCAGTTTGGTTACGACCTAGACGCGTATTATCAGTGGCTGCTTAATGCTAATAAAGAAGCCGCTAAAAGCGACACCGATGACGAGCCAAAAGCCCACTCACAAGTAAACCGAAAAGAGCAAAAGCGCTTAGAGGCCGAGTTTAGAAAAGCGATTCAACCGCTTAAAAAGCAAATTGAAAAGCTTGAAAAACAATTGGATAAATTTGCTGCAGAATTAGCTGACGTTGAAGAGGCGCTCGGCGATAACACACTTTATAACGATGAAAATAAAGCTAAGCTCAAAGAGCTAATTACCAAGCAAGCCACACTTACGCCTAAGCTTAATAATGTTGAAGAAGAGTTATTAATGGCCCTTGAAGAGATGGAACAAAAAGAACAGGCATTCGCCGATGAACTTGCTTAACAGCAACGATTTTTGGCAGTTTGCATGTCAGCTTTATAGCGAAGATGGCATGCAAGCGCGCCTGTTAGATTACCAAAACCTGCAAGGTAAAAACGTCAACCTATGCTTGTTGCTGTATTACTTAGATTCTCTCAATCTAGCTATTAACCAAACACAGCTGAGCAAGCTTGAACAATCTATTAGTGAATTTGAGCAGCAGGTATTAAAGCCTCTACGTACTACCCGCGCCTATTTAAAAACAATTCAAACCGAGATTACCGATTACGCCGCAATTCGAAAAGCACTTCTCGGCGCCGAGTTGAAGTTAGAAAAGCAGCAACAAATAATATTGATTGATGTAGTTAATAGTATGGATTTAACAGCCTGTTCAACGCCCAATAACAGCGATAAATATTTGGCATGATTTTTCACCATTATTTTCATCATATCACTTATATTATGAATATTAGCTCGTAATATACGTGGTTACTTTGGTTTGTTTTATAAACCAAGCTGCATATCTTTGGCTTTGTATTGAAACACCTCTTCTAATGGCAAGTTAAAAACTATAGAAATTTTAAAAGCCACTTCTAGAGAGGGTGAATATTTATTTGCCTCAATTGCCATTACCGTTTGCCGAGTTACACCAATAGCATCTGCTAATTGCTTTTGCGTCATTTCATCGCGTAAAAAGCGTAATGTTCGAATAGAGTTAGTTATTACATACTCACTCATAAATATTACCCGTTCTACCTTTATAAAGCTGCGCTATATAGTTGACTATTTCGGCAATCAAAAAAGCACCTACCATGACGTGCATTGGTAAGTATGGAATATTATATTCAATGGCTGGGCCCCAGTTATTAGCTTCAATTTGATACTGAACAATAGCAACACAAATTCCCGTCTGTAATATTATGGCCTTATATTTATAACCCACTAAATTTATTTGCTTTTCTCTCACATCAGGTGGCTGATTTAATTCATTATCACTGATAAATGAAAGTAATAAATAGCTCAATACTATAAGTATCACAGAATAAATTAACACCTGTAGCAATAAACCAGATAACCAAGAAACAGAACTAAGCTGCTGCGTACTCGCATTCATTAGGCTGTTTACATAAAAGTAAGATATGTACACGCTTACTAGTAAATCGATACTCAGCGTCAGTTCTCTAAAACTTATGCTTTGTAAAAATTCTTTAAAGTGCTCTGAACGAGTCATATAAAGCTAACCCCAAGTAAAATATTTTTGACTTTAAAACTATAAGTTCACTCTTTAGCCATGTCAAATATATTTAACACTAGGTTTATTTTATTTAACCTAAAACAAAGCAACGGTTATTCAAAGCTGAACTTTGCTGACCATCTTTATTATAAAAGTGATTAAAAAATCGCAGATAATTTACTAAAAAGTGCAAAATCGACTTAACTTTATTGATCAAAATCAACATCTGCATTGCCCATTTTATAATCTTTTAAATAGCTTGATCTGGATCATATCAAGCCCTGCCAAGCCAGCCTATGATTAACCCATAGACATCAGGAGGCCATTATGGACGTATTCTTTAGAGATTTTTTTAGCGACCCAGTACTATTTTTATCATTTGGATTTTTAGGCGTCGTTATTAGTTTATGCCTCTTCTTTGTGTATTTTTTCATGAAAAAAGTACACGATGCAGATATTAAAGAACAGCATTAAGCACGACGCACAAAGCGCCTTATTAGTTTACTGATTAGGCGCTTTTTATTTTTAAATATAAAAAATTTGCTACACTAGCGCTTCGTTTATTGCAAAGTGCGTAGTACAGACATGATCCCTAAGTTCAAACCCGCATGGTGGATGACCAACCGACACGTTCAAACCATAATGCCGCGTTTTTTTCGCCCTTTTCACCATACTCGCTACGAACTTGCGCAACTTGATACACCCGATGGTGACTTTATTGAGCTTGCTTGGTCACTCCCGCATAACGAAACGGCGCCGCTCGCAGTGGTACTTCATGGACTTGAAGGCAACATAAATAGTTTTTATGCCAAAGGCATGATGAAAGCATTAAAAAAGCAAGGGTTTGCAGTGGTGCTAATGCACTTTAGAAACTGCTCAACCGAAGTCAATCGCCTGCCAAGAGCCTACCATAGTGGCGACACTGCCGATTTAGCTTTTTTTATAAACCATTTAAAACAGCAATTTCCAAAGCGCCCGATTGTGGCGGTTGGCTTTTCATTGGGTGGTAATGTGCTGGCTAAATACTTAGGGGAAGAACACATTCACTGCCCGCTTAGTGCAGCCGCCGTGATATCTGCGCCCTATGATTTGTCATCATCTAGTGATGTTATTCGTAAAAGCTTAGGTAAAATTTACCAAAAATATTTGCTCGATCGGATGAAAAAGTCGATGCAACGCAAACTACCACAAATTAAACAGCAAATACCGATCACCACCGATCAGTTAATGGAAATTGACGATTTATTAGAGTTCGATAACCAGCTTACAGCACCGCTACATGGCTTTGAAAATGCGCACGACTACTACAAAAAAGCCAGTGCCATGCCGTATTTAAAAGATATTGCGACACCCACACTAATTATTCATGCCAAAGACGACCCTATGCTGTCGATTAAAGCAGTTCCAAGTAGTCAGAATGTGAGTGAGCATGTTACGCTGCGTATCTCAGAGAAGGGCGGCCACGTAGGTTTTATTAGCGGTAACAACCCATTTAAACCCGTGTTTTGGTTAGAGCAAGTGGTGCCTGATTATTTTAAGCAATGTGTATTTAATAACACCGATAAAGAGTGGCTATGATTATTCCTTTTGAACAACTTGATAAAGACACACTGTACAACCTAATTGAAAGCTACGTTTTGCGCGAAGGCACTGACTATGGCGAACAAGAGTTCAGTATTGAAAGTAAAGTAGCGCAAGTAAATCAGCAATTAAAAAGCGGCGAAGCTATGGTATTTTTCTCTGAGCTACATGAGTCGGTCACCATAATTTCTAAAAGTGAATTCAAAGCACTACAAAGTGAAGCGCAATTCGACGAGTAAACTTGTCAGACACGGCGTAAAAATAGACAATGGCTTTTTTAACTTAAAGAGCCATTATAAATGATAAAACTAAGCTCAATAGTTATTGCAATGTCGATTGCATTAACAGGTGCAGTACACGCAGAAATTAATCCCTCGGATAAAGCAATTAAGCTTGCACACGATACCATTTTAATCGATACCCACATTGATGTACCTTACCGTATTCACGCAAAATGGGCTGATGTAACTAAAGCTACTGATGGCGGCGATTTTGATTACCCTCGTGCAGTAAAAGGCGGTTTAAACGCGCCATTTATGTCGATTTATATTCCTGCTCATTTAGAGTTTGAAGGCAAAGGCAAAAGCTTTCAATTAGCGAATCAATTGATTGATGGTATGGAAGCAATTGCACAACGTGCACCTGACAAGTTTGCCATTGCCAGCTCAACAAGCGATATCGAAGCACAATTTAAGCAAGGTAAAATGTCGATTGCTATGGGCATGGAAAACGGCTCACCCATTGAAGGCGATTTAAACAACCTACAGCATTTTTTTGACCGTGGTGTGCGCTATATCACCCTTGCTCACTCGCAAAGCAACCATATTTCTGACTCATCATACGATATTCGTCGCAAGTGGAAAGGCCTAAGCCCATTTGGTAAAGAACTAGTAAAAGAGATGAATAATATCGGCATGCTGATTGATGTGTCTCATATCTCGGACGATGCGTTTTATCAAGTGATGGAACTGTCTAACACCCCTGTGATTGCATCACACTCATCACTACGTAAATACACACCAGGTTTTGAGCGTAATATGAATGACGACATGTTATTAGCTCTTAAAAAGAACGGTGGTGTTATTCAAATTAACTTTGGTTCAAGCTTTGTTACTGCTAAAGCAGGTACGTGGGGCAAACAGTTAAAAAGTAAAAAAGAAGCGGTAAAAAAAGATGGTACTAAGTTAAGTAAAGATTTTGATGCGATGTACCGCGCTAAAAACCCTTACCCATTTGCAAGCTTAGAGCAAGTGCTTGATCATATTGATCACGTTGTGAAGTTAATTGGTATCGAGCATGTTGGTATTGGCTCTGATTACGACGGCGTAGGTGACTCACTGCCTATCGGTTTAAAAGATGTGTCTAGCTACCCCAATCTAGTTCAAGGTTTAATGGACAGAGACTACAGCGATAGCGATATTAAAAAGATTTTAAGCTGCAATACGCTAAGAGTGTGGAAGCAAGCTGAGCAATACGCAAAATCTCATTAAGCTTTACGCGCTAGGCTTAGGTCTAGCGCTTATAGCCACTTTAAACACCGTATTTCGCCACTCACGCCCCGCATTCTTAATTAACCCGTATATTTAACCCTCATTTAACACACTTTTTAACAGACTTATATTTCGAAAACAGATAAATTACCCATTTTAGAGGCTGATTATTTTATGACTATAAACAAAGGAACTATTGCGATTGCTATAGCAACACTTGCCTTGGTAATTTCATGCTACGGAACATTTTTTAAAGATCAGGCCAGTTCGCTTAATAAACCCAACCAGCAACAGCTAAGCTCCACAGTTTCTATTAGTACTCCTGCAGAATACCAGCAATCAAATGAAGCCCTAATTGACGAACTAAGCAAGAAAGTAAGTTCGCTACAACGCAAAATAGCAAACTTAAAACTGCACGCTAATGACTCTTATCAAGAACAAGATACCGACGAATTTAAGGAGCTTGTTCTTGACGTACTAGAGGAAAAACAGCAGCAAGAAGATGAAAAACGACGTGAGCAAAATCCTCTTTATAGCTTTTATGCAGATTTACCAGAAGACTATGATTTAAGGATCAAATCAGAACCTGATTATGCTAAACAAATAAACTCTCAATTAAGAGAGCAAACTTTAGATCCAAGCATCTCTGATTTAAATAGGTTAGCTGCACTGAGCCAACTGCAAATGAATATGTATATTCTAAATAAATCTACTATGCCTGAGTATGACTATGAAGTAGTGGGTAACATTTTAAATTTAGCGAACAACAGTAGTGACGAAAAGTTTAAAATTCAAGCTGTTGAGTTATCAACTCAAACACCGGTACTTGATTACCGCCTTGCAGAGCAGTTTACAAACTTGTTAGAGCAAGACTCGAATGATTATATCCGTCGCTTAGCTGCACAAGGGTTGATGGCGCAATACTACCAAGCTCAAAATAAACAAGGTGGTTATACGAAGCAAATGGCGCAACATCTACTTTCAGTTTATGACAATACCTCTGACAATGCAGTCAGGGCAACGCTTGACGAAATGATGGGTAACCAAGATATGCTTGATGAATTACGTAAGAATGCTGGTTACTAACTAATTAAGTCCATACTCCTACTTTGTTACAGCGATAACATTAATAATTACATTTTACCTCAGGCATAAAAAAACCGAGACTGAGCTCGGGTTTTATTAATGCTTAATGCATTACAACTAATGATTACTCTACGATAGTTGCTACAAAGCACCGATGCCTAAGTAAGTGCGCCACCTTCATGCTTTATCCTCTGAGTTCGATAAAACTCAACCCATGCTACGATGATCAAATTAATACCGCTTTGCTCTGCCTGAAGCCTCGCACCTAATACCTGAAACCTGTATTTTTCTTGAGACATTAAAAAGCCCGACGCTAAGCTCGGTTTTTTTCGTATTAATTAGCTAGGCTAATTATTACTCGTTGAACGTTGCGACAAAGCACCTACCCCTAAGGTAAGAGCGCCACCTTCACATGAAGTAAATTGCAGACATTAAAAAACCCGAGGCTAAGCTCGGGTTTTTTCGTATTAATTAGCTAGGCTAATTATTACTCGTTGAACGTTGCTACAAAGCACCTACGCCTAAGGTAACTGCGCCACCTTCACATGATGTAAATCGCAGCCATTAAAAAAGGCCACCTAAGTGACCTTTTTCTAACAATTAACTTAAACGTTAATTATTACTCTACGATAGTTGCTACAACACCAGCACCTACAGTACGGCCACCTTCACGGATAGCGAAACGAAGACCTTCGTCCATCGCGATTGGCGCGATTAGCGTTACAGTCATCTTAACGTTATCACCAGGCATTACCATTTCTACGCCTTCTGGTAACTGTACGTCACCTGTTACGTCAGTTGTACGGAAGTAGAACTGTGGACGGTAACCTTTGAAGAATGGAGTATGACGACCACCTTCATCTTTCGAAAGTACGTATACTTCTGAAGTGAATGTAGTGTGTGGCTTGATTGAACCAGGCTTAGCTAGTACTTGACCACGTTCAACGTCTTCACGCTTAGTACCACGTAAAAGTGCACCAATGTTCTCACCAGCACGACCTTCGTCAAGAAGCTTACGGAACATCTCAACACCAGTACAAGTAGACTTAGTCGTCTCTTTGATACCAACGATTTCAACTTCGTCGTTCACGTTGATGATACCAGCTTCAACACGGCCAGTTACAACAGTACCACGACCTTGGATTGAGAAAACGTCTTCGATAGGCATGATGAATGGCTTATCGATGTCACGCTCTGGCTCTGGAATGTAAGTATCTAGTGCTTCTGCAAGCTCTACGATTTTAGCTTCCCATTGCTCTTCGCCTTCAAGTGCTTTAAGTGCAGAACCTTGAATTAGTGGTAAGTCATCACCTGGGAAGTCGTATTCAGAAAGAAGTTCACGAACTTCCATTTCTACTAGCTCAAGTAGCTCTTCATCATCAACCATGTCACATTTGTTCATGAATACAACGATGTAAGGAACGCCAACTTGGCGAGAAAGTAGGATGTGCTCACGAGTTTGTGGCATAGGACCGTCAGTCGCAGCAACTACTAAGATAGCGCCGTCCATTTGAGCAGCACCAGTGATCATGTTTTTAACATAATCGGCGTGACCAGGACAATCTACGTGTGCGTAGTGACGAGTAGGCGTATCGTACTCAACGTGTGAAGTTGAGATTGTGATACCACGCTCGCGCTCTTCTGGAGCGTTATCGATTGATGCGAAATCTTTAGCAACACCGCCGTATACTTTTGCAAGTACGTTAGTGATTGCTGCAGTTAGTGTAGTTTTACCGTGGTCAACGTGGCCGATTGTACCAACGTTTACGTGCGGTTTTACGCGTTCAAACTTTTCTTTTGCCATGACGGAACCTATCAGTTTTGTGTATCTAGATTACATATGAAAATAATCCACCATAGGTAGATTAAGTTAATTTTTTCAAATTTCAAATAGTTTTTTCTGACAGATAAAGGAAGTGTTTAAGGCGATTCGATTGACTGGTGCTGATAGGCAGATTTGAACTGCCGACCTCACCCTTACCAAGGGTGCGCTCTACCAACTGAGCTATATCAGCATCATCAAATTGGAGCGGGCAGCGGGAATCGAACCCGCATCATCAGCTTGGAAGGCTGAGGTAATAGCCATTATACGATGCCCGCTTTAAGGAACCTGTTCTTAAACTACCTCTAACCGTCTAGAATAAAGTGGTGGAGGGAGCTGGATTCGAACCAGCGAAGGCTGAGCCGTCAGATTTACAGTCTGATCCCTTTGGCCGCTCGGGAACCCCTCCACGATAATTCTTTACTAAGCACTTCCGGTAAAAGGAAAGTGGTGCCGACTAACCGAGTCGAACGGTTGACCTACTGATTACAAGTCAGTTGCTCTACCAGCTGAGCTAAGTCGGCACTGCTTTAGTACGGGGCGAGATTCTAGAGTAAGGTTTATTGGGATGCAACCAAAAAATTAAAAAAAATGTGATTTAATGCTTCAAATGCTCACTATTCGCGCAAAAAGCTGTTTTTTTGTTGTTTTTAACTCTTTTTAGCTAACTCATACCAGTAATTTAAGCCTTTCATTACTAGCATTGGGTCGAAAATACTCTGTGAAAAATGCCCTTGTAACAGCTGACCATAACCACCCGCAAAAATTAAGAGGCTATTTTTTGTCTTTAAATGCAATCTTGCTTGCTCAATGGCACCCATAGTTGCCACTAAGGCTCCGTTTTTTAACCCATTAGGGGTGTTTTTTCCAAGCTCATTAGCAAATGGCGTGTTTGCATCATCAAATACCCGCTGAGTATTTTGAGTGAGTGATGAGGTCATTAAATCAAGCCCAGGTAATATCCAGCCTCCTAGATGCTGCCCATCATTATTGAGAACGTCTATAGTAGTAGCCGTGCCAGCATCAACAACAATAGCAGCCGTATTAGGGTAAAGCGTATAACCGCTAATAAGCGCCAACCATCTATCTATACCCAAATTACCTACTTGCTGATACGCGCAGCGCAACCCACCAAGCTCACTACTAACCGTAGCCTCAAAACAATCAATATTATGCGTTTTGGCTTGCGCTAATAATTGTTTAAGTAACTCGCTACGACCAACACAAGCGTAAATAACAACCGTAATTTGCTGCCATGAAATATTATTAATATCACATGGCTGTATTTGCCCGTTTTCCCACAATACGGCTTTGAGTGAAGTATTACCTACATCAATTAACAATCTCATGCTTGCGCCTTTCTTAATGAAATCTCGCCGCCATAATAACTTTTTACTTCGCCGTCTTGGCGAATACGTACACCACCGTGCGCATCTATACCTTCACAAATGCCACGCCAACTACGATGCCCAGTATTAAGCTCTACCTGCTCGCCTGCAAACGCATTTAATGCATTCCATTGTTGATACATAGTTTGTAAGCCGTTCTCGCGATATTGCGCTAAGCGCTGCTCTAACCAATAAGTTAATGAAGCTACTAATTGATTTTTATCTAGCTGCTGGGTGTGCTGACTTAAATCTGTCCATGCTTGGTCAATGTGCTGACTTGCACTTTGTGGCATATTTAAATTAATACCAATTCCTATCACCAACTGACAGGGCCCTTGTGGTTGCCCGTCTAATTCAACTAATACGCCAGCGAGCTTTTGTTTGTTTATGTAAATGTCGTTTGGCCACTTTAACTCTACATCAATACCATAAAGTGCTTTTATCGCATCATACACCGCTAAACCAACCGCAATCGATACACCCATAGCGGCTTGTAAACCATCATCTAATCGCCAAAAATAGCTGTAGTATAAGTTGGCACCAAATGGCGATTGCCATACACGCCCTCGACGCCCCCGACCTGCTTGCTGCATTTCGGCAACGATTACCGTGCCCGACTGAAGTGGTGTTTTAGCCTGAATGCGGCGCATTAGTTCGCTGTTGGTTGAATCAATGAGCGGCTGCACTTCAATATTAGCGGTATTTTGCCCTAACTCAGCATAAAGCTGTTGTATTTTTTCCTGATTAAGTAATCCTACTTGGTTATTTAAGCAATAGCCTTTACCTGTAACTTTAAATACATCTAAGCCCATAGCTTGTAGGCTTTGAATGTGTTTACTAACAGCGGCACGACTAATTCCTAATTCCTCTCCTAAAGCTTGCCCAGAGACAAACCCGCCTTTATTAAGCGCATTTAAAATAGCCAGCTTGTTTCCATCAGGTGCTTTCATGCTGATTGCTCCAAAGAGATATGGCATTCATTGTGTTGATCAATTAACCGCACTTCGTGTTCTAAGTTTATGTTATAGCGCGCTAAAACAGTGTTTTGAATATGGGTGATCATGCTGATCAAATCATCCCCTGTACTGTGACCATGGTTAACGAGCACCAAAGCTTGCTGCTGATGCACTTCAATACCGGCAATCTTATATCCCTTTAATCCCGCTTGCTCTATTAACCACCCCGCTGCAACTTTATGATGACCGGCTCCGTGTGGGTAATGAGGTAACTCAGGAAACTGCGCAAGTAACGGCACTAACGCAGCATTCGTAATAATGGGGTTTTTAAAAAAACTCCCAGCATTAGCTAGTTTATAAGGGTCTGGGAGTTTGCTATTGCGTGTTTGTATCACCTGCTCACATACTTGCTGTGGCGTCGGGTTTTTTAGTTGTTGTAGCGGTCCATAACTGAGTACTGGTTGCCATATTTTTGGCAGTTTAAAGTGCACTTGGGTGATCACCGCTTTATTTTTTAACGCGTGTTTAAAAACCGATTCACGATAAGCAAAGTGGCATTGCTGATTAGTTAAAGATTTGAAGCAGTTGCTATTAATATCAAAATAGTCAACAGCTTCTATAAATTGTGCTATTTCTAAACCGTAGGCACCAATATTTTGCACTGGCGCAGCACCGACTGTGCCAGGTATGAGTGCTAAATTTTCAAACCCTGCTATGCTTTGCTCAAGCAAGTAAGTCACTAATTGATGCCAATTTTCACCGGCAGCCGCACTGACTAAAAAATCATTTTCCCGTTCAGTAATATTAATTCCTTGGGTCGCCATTTTAATAACCGTGCCAGCATAATCATTTAAAAAAATGGTATTACTGCCCTCCCCTAACAGACAAAAAGGCGCGTTAAAGCTCTGAGTTTGAAGCTGCGCTGAGTCGGTGATCTCAATAAAATTTTGGCATTGGCTACTTAATGCAAATGTATGTAGGGGTTGTAATGAGTGCGCCACAAGGGTCCTAAAGGTACCAGTAATTAATCGCTCTAGTTTAACTCATCGTCGCAAATTGCGCATCAGCTTGTAAAAATTGTTCAACCCACTGTGGCAATCATGTTATAAAACGGGTACTTTTTTATTTGTACTCAAGGTAATTATGAAAATCAAACCTCTTTTTTTAAGCCTCGCTATGGCCGGTATGTGCTCGCAAGTAATGGCTAGCGCTATTGATCAAAATTCCTACGCCAACCTTGATGATGTTATCACCACGCATTTAAACCTTGATTTAGACATCGACTTTGCCGACAAGCAATTAGAAGGTTTTGTTGAGCATACGCTACAATGGCAAAACGCGAAAAGCACAAAGCTAGTACTTGATACCCGCGATCTTGATATTGATAAAGTGATGTATCAAACAGCCAATGGCAATTGGCATAAAGCCAGTTTTAACCTTGCTAATCGCGACGATGTTAAAGGCTCAAAACTAACCATTACATTTAAAAGCCAAGCTGAAAAAGTCCGTATTTACTACAACAGTCGCCCAGAAGCGTCGGGCTTACAGTGGTTAACGCCAGAGCAAACAGCCAGTAAAACGCACCCGTTTATGTATAGTCAATCGCAAGCGATACATGCACGTAGTTGGATCCCTGTGCAAGATACCCCAGCAATGCGTGTGACTTATTCTGCACGTATTCATACCCCTGAAGATGTGCGTGCGGTAATGAGTGCCGATAATAAAGATGCCCTTTATAAAGACGGTGATTACCACTTCAATATGCCACAAGCAATTTCGCCTTACCTAATTGCGATTGGTGCTGGTAACTTAGAATTTAAAGCGATGTCTAAACAAACCGGTATTTTTGCTGAACCGACTATTTTGGATGCCTCAGTTGCTGAGTTTAATGACACCCAAGCGATGATCGACAAAACCAATGCGATGTATGGTGAATATGCTTGGGGTCGCTATGACTTACTTATGCTACCGCCTAGCTTCCCATTTGGTGGCATGGAAAACCCGCGTCTATCATTTATTACCCCAACCGTTGTTGCTGGCGATAAAAGCCTAGTTAACCTGATTGCACATGAGCTTGCTCACTCTTGGTCTGGTAACTTAGTAACCAATGCCACATGGGAAGACTTATGGTTAAACGAAGGATTTACCTCTTACGTTGAAAACCGCATTATGGAAGAAGTATTTGGTCGCGACCGTGCAGTAATGGAGCAAGCGCTTGATGCTGCTGGTCTGCGTGCGCAACTTAAAACCATTGATGCACCAGACACTCGCCTTAATTTAAAACTTAATGGCCGCGATCCGGATGATGCGTTTAGCTCAGTGCCTTACACAAAGGGTCAGCTATTTTTAATCTACCTAGAAGAAAAATATGGCCGTGATAAGTTTGATGACTTTGTTAAAACTTACTTTAATGAATTTGCGTTTAAATCGCTAACCACTGCGCAATTTGTGACTTACATCAAAGCTAACTTAATTGAAAAGTACCCTGGTGTAGTGAGCATGGATAAAGTGAACGAGTGGATTTTTGAGCCAGGTTTACCAAGTGATGCACCTAACCCTACCTCTGATGCGTTCGATAAAGTAGATGCTGCAACACAAGCATGGTTAAAGGGGGATACAACTGCCGCACAATTACCTACTGCAAATTGGACAGTGCATGAGTGGCTGCACTTTTTAAATAACCTACCGCGCGATTTAAGCATTGAAAAAATGACTGAATTAGACGGCGAGTTTAACTTAACCCAATCAACTAACGCAGAACGCGCATTTGCATGGTACATGCTAGCAGTGGGTAACGGTTACCAACCGATTTACCCTGCGCTTGATAAACACTTATCGGGTATTGGTCGTCGTAAGCTAATAGTGCCACTTTACAAAGCACTTATTACACATGGTAAAAAAGGCTGGGCACAAAGCGTGTACTTAAAAGCACGTCCGGGTTATCACCCACTTGCACAAGGTACCATTGACGCGTTATTTGAATAAATAATAGCGTTACCAATAAACTAAAAAGGGCCAATTTGGCCCTTTTTTAATGCTTAATTATTTTGTTACTTTATCTAAAAAAGCCTGCCTTTCAGCGAGCGTTGCTTGTTGCCACCAAAAGTCGAGCATATTTGCCGCACTTGGCATGCCTTTTCCATTAATTGGCGTAATCGGTTTAATGGGACGACTCGGTTTTTGCGGGCCCGCTGGGGTTGCTGTTGTTTGCTGGTTAAACTGTGCGCTTTGAACTTGTCGTTCGGCAATAATATTTAATGGCTTAGCTAAGGTGCTGCCTTTTGCTTTTAAACTCACTTGCGGTGCCTCAGCAAATACTTTTGCCGCTACCGCATTTTCAGCACGATTAAATACTAAGGTGTAATCTTTACCCGCTTCAATGGTTACATTCACCCAAAAAGGTTCTGACTCAATCACTTCATGATCGTCATAACCTAAGTCATATAAATCTGTGTATTTAAGTTTTAGCTGATAAGTACCCGGTGCTAATTCAACATCATCAACACGACTAAAAAGCGAACTTTCAATTATTCGTTCACCCACTTGCAAAGGAACAAATTCCTCAGGAAAGTGAATATTTTCTGCCAAACTCGATGCACTCACTAAGAGCGCCGCTACACTGCCTAATAATATTGATTTACGCATAATTACTCCTTTAGTTGATTTCAGTTTGACACTGCTAGCAAAATTTGTCATTAGTGACACATATATTAATCAAATAAATTAGAGTCATCATTATGAGCCAAGAGACTATTTTTACTAAAATTATTAATCGCGAAATTCCAGCAGATATTATTTACGAAGACGATGACACGCTAGCGTTTAAAGACATTAATCCTCAAGCGCCATTTCATGTATTAATTATTCCCAAGCAACCAATTGCCACTATAAATGATATAAATAATGAAAACTCACATTTAGTTGGTAATTTATACACGGTCGCCGCAAAACTGGCCAAGCAACACAACTTTAGCGATGACGGCTACCGCGTTGTGATGAACTGTAATGAACATGGTGGCCAAACTGTGTATCACATACATTTACATATGCTCGCAGGTAAAGAAATGGGCTGGCCTCCATACCAAGAAACTAAAAAAACGGCGCTATAGTGCTTAGTTAAATCTTAGATTAGTTTAAAAAAATCAAAAATACGGCGTTTTTCTTACTACACGAAAAAAAACAATTACTTATTTGCAACATTTTATGTTTAAATAATCGGAAATCGCACCTTTTCTCCAGTGAAATAATGATTTTCTAATACAAAAGGTGTGTAGGGATTGTGGTAAAATTAATTAGCCAGCTTTATAAAAGAGTAAAAAAACATGAGCAGTTCAGCCTTTTTGTTGTTAGATGAAGAACCAATTAACACTATTGGTATTAACGTTTTAGAGCCATTGTTAAAAACGCAAGGCCTTGACGTAACTACGGGTACAAATATTTTAGATGTTCCGGTAGGTACTCGCTTATTGTTCATTGAAACATCAAGTAAAGACGCATGGACAAAGCTAAAAGAGCAACTCGTTAATTTACGCATCAAGTGCGATATTGTGTTGTTCAATTTAGATGAAAACCCAGAGCTTGCTAATCGCGCATTACTTAGCGGTATTCGTGGTGTATTTTACACCACAGATAATGCCGATGTACTCATGAAAGGGATTCGTTTATTACTCGAAGATCAGCTTTGGTATCGTCGTGACATTATGTGTAATGCGCTTAACCGCATGCTGCAATTTAATAAAGATGCCCTGCATAAGCTAACTGATGGTGATATTGAACCAATAAAGCTAACGAAGCGTGAAAAAGCAATTATCTCGTTAATGAGTAATGGTTCTAAAAATAAAGAAATTGCTGAAGAGTTAAGTATTAGCCCGCATACGGTTAAAACTCATTTATACAGTGCATTTAGAAAAACTAAATGTCGTAACCGTATTGAATTACTTTCTTGGGCACAACAAAACATTCCTGACGAAATTCGTTAACGTTTGTTTGAATAAATACCATACAGGCACTTTAAGTGCCTGTTTTTATATCTTCTTTAAAAAACGCTGTTGGGGTCTTAATGCTCGACTCATTTACGCTTTATTTTGCCAGTATCGCCGTTATGACAGTGATGACGCTACTGAACTTTTTAACCTGGCGTACCAATAAGCATGTTCCCGGCACGTTACTTTATATTTTCTATCCTTTACTGCTATTAGCTGCCATTGTTAGTTTTGCGCTAATAGGCAAAATTCCTGATCAGATTGCCATTACCCTTGCTAATAACATGATGTTTTTAGCCTCTATTGTGCATTGTTTGTCACT
Organism: Pseudoalteromonas tetraodonis; assembly: GCF_002310835.1. Classification (NCBI taxonomy): domain Bacteria; kingdom Pseudomonadati; phylum Pseudomonadota; class Gammaproteobacteria; order Alteromonadales; family Pseudoalteromonadaceae; genus Pseudoalteromonas; species Pseudoalteromonas tetraodonis. The sequence continues at coordinate 3,225,566 of NZ_CP011041.1, forward strand.
GAGTCAATTTTTAAATTATCATGGTCGTGGCCTTAAGTTTGTTTGCCTATTTACAGCGCTCAGCGCTTTGCTGCTTGTTTATTTCACATTTTTACAGCCCTCAATGCGCTCACGGGTATATATTTCTGATTTGCAGCATATTGTAGAGGCCACTTTTTTATTATTTATATTTATAAAATATGCGCGAAAACCCTACCCTAACGCCAGTATTGTTTACATAATTATTTTAACTTTAGTTGCAGCAAGTTTTATTACCCGAAGCCTATTTATGGATGACATTGCACAACAGGATGCCATTTTAAATTCATGGTTTAACTCACTGTTATTTTTAAATAGTGTTATTGCCCCCATGTTCTATGCTGCAGGTATGGCGTTGTTATGTAATGAGCGCAGGGAATTACGACTTAATAAACTCACCGAAAAAGCTCATAAAGATTTAGAAATTCGCGGACTGTTTTTATCCACCATCAGCCATGAAATACGCACACCACTAAACGGCATATTAGGCAGTGCACAACTAGTATTAAACCAAACCAGCGACAGCCGTAACAAAGCCTATTGTGAGGCAATTATCAACTCAGCAGAGTCACTCAACTTACTGGTAGATAAAGTGCTGGAATATGCAAGCTTAGATCAGCACGACGAAGCCCTGTACGAAGAAGACATAGAGTTTAAAACGTGGCTGCAAAACTTATGTTTGCTGTTAAGCCCTCTGGCCGAACAAAAACAACTTAAATTTGAGCTCGCCTGTAATATCCCCGACAAAGCCTGTTACTACTGCGACCAACAAAAACTCAGACAAATTATTATTAACCTTGTCGGTAATGCGATTAAATTTACCGATACGGGGATGGTAAAAGTACAAATAGATTTAATTAATGAAACCCAGCTAGATCATACCCTTAAAGTAAGCGTACTCGATTCAGGTCCAGGCATTGAAAAAGATGAAATTGATTATTTAACTGAGCCCTACATTCAAAGCAGTGCCGGTAAAGAAAAAGGCGGAACAGGCCTAGGACTAGCTATAACCAGTCGTCTTCTCGATAAAATTAATAGCCAGCTAGAAATTACCAGTGAGCTGGGAGTAGGCAGTGTCTTTAGCTTTAACATGACGTTAGCCATTGGTGAGCTTAGTCTCGTAGAGCAACGCCATCAAAGTAAGGATTATTTAACTGGGCTTGATGTGTTACTTGTTGAAGATTTAGATCTGAACCAAAAAATTGCCGTTGAATTTATGGCTGACGACGAGCATAAAATTAAGCTCGCTAAAGATGGCAAAAGTGCGATTGAGTTAATGAAAAAATACCACTTTGATGTGGTGCTACTTGATATGAACTTACCCGATTTAACAGGGCAACAGGTACTAAAAACTCTCAAACGGGTGGAGCATAAAAATCAGCGAACGCCGGTGCTGGCCTTTACTGCCAGTTTGAGCCCTGATGAAATAAAAGAATACTTAGCACTGGGTATTAAAGACATTGTTGGCAAGCCATTAAAGCAAGAGAAACTACGCCAAGCATTGAGTGATTCACAGTCAACACAAACAGCTAATATTGCCGTCGAGCTGATTGATACGTTATACGATGAAACCGCAACAGACACCCTGACAAGCTCTTTTAGTATTGATGAAGTGTCTTCTATCTATAATGAATTTATTCTTTCTGCTCGTAATAAGCTGAGCCGTTGCCAAGCTTTATTAGAGCAAGACACCGAGCAATGCATTAAGTTATTACATCGCCAAGCTAGCACCGCTATGCAACTTGGTTTTAATAGCTATGGACTAGCTCTAAAAAAAATTGAGCGACGCTTACTAGATAAAAAACCATTAAATAACTCGTTAAATGAAGCCAGCACACTGTGGCAACACAGTTTAGAGGCGTATTTAAAGTATGTACGGCAAGGACTAGGGTAAAAACGGGCTACGGGCTACGGGCTACGGGCTACGGGCTACGGGCTACGGGCTACGGGCTACGGGCTACCAAGTTTTACTGCAGTGACAAATAATCAAGCATTTTCACTATTTATACTGTTATTTTCTGCCGTATATATCGTCAAATCGCTCTATATCGCTTTCATCTAAAATGGCACCCGTTTGCACTTCAATAACAACTAAGGGCTCGGGCTGATTATTCGCTAAACTGTGCAGCTGTTTTGCAGCAATATAACAAGACTGGTCATGGGTCAGCGTTAAGCTTTGCTGGTCAATACATATATCTGCAGTGCCCGACACCACAACCCAATGCTCAGCGCGATGCTGATGACGCTGCGTTGAGAGCCTAGCCCCACTATTAACGGTTATTTTTTTTACTTTAAAACCGATACTTTCTACCAGCGTACGATAATTTCCCCAAGGGCGGTAAACCACCTGATGGTGTGTCAGTTTGTTATTATGTGTTGTTGTCAATTGCTTGAGTAATAACGGGAGGGCATCAAGCGCATTTTGATCAGCAATTAAAGTGGCGTCGTGGGTATGAATAACCGCTAAATCGCTTACCCCTAACGTCGCTATTGTGTGTCCATCTTCGCTAATAACTAAGTTGTTACTACTGTTTTGGGCGATATGTTCTTGGTGTGGGCTATTACCCTGTGGATCTTTTTTACTCAACGCTGCGAGTGCAGAAAAACTACCCACATCGCTCCAATTTAATGCAACGGGCATTACCACCACATTATTACTACGCTCTAAAATAGCATAATCAATCGAGTCACTTGGGCAAGATTCAAGTGCATGAGTATTTGCTCTTGTAAACGCTAAGTCTTGTTTAAAATCAGTGGCACTAGCAACACTTTTAGCTATTTTTGGCGCAAAGCGTTCCAGCTCTTTTAGATATGCAGCGGGAGTAAATAAAAACATTCCACTGTTCCAACTATAACCGCCCTCAGTTAAATAGGTTGATGCAGTTGCTAAATCAGGTTTTTCTTTAAACTGGTCTACCTCAAAGCAAGCAGTACCTATAATTGCTGTGCCCTGTTTGATATAGCCATAACCGGTATGCGGCTCTGTTGGCGTAATTGAAAATGTAACTAATTTACCTTGCTCAGCCAGTGTCACCGCATCAGATAACTGAGCAGTTAATGGCGTAAAATCTTCAATATAATGATCGGCAGGCATCACCAACAAAGGACCTGTAATATTATTTTTTAATGCATAGTGCGCGGCAAGGGCAATGGCTGGTGCGGTATTTTTGCCTTCTGGCTCAAGTACTATGGCATGGGGCTTTGCAAATGCTGCCTGCTGCGCGGCAATAAATCGATGCTGCTCATTACAGACCAAAATAGCGGGATTAAAGTCCTCAGTTGCAACACGCACTAACGTGCTTTGCAATAACGACTGCTGGTTTTTATTATCAAGCAAAGATAAAAACTGCTTTGGCATTGCTTGGCGCGACAGCGGCCAAAGCCGTGTGCCAATGCCGCCAGCTAAAATTACCGGTGTAATAAGGGTTGTATTCATAAAGCCGCCAATAAAAATATCAGCGGCTATTTTAGCACTTTATCGGCTGGGCGCTAATTTATACCAATGTAAAAGCATCAGCATCTAAATGTGCCGGAAATTTAGCTCTAAACTCATCAAGCGGCGCTTTATTTAACATGATTGTTAGTAGTGCTTGCTGGTCGTCATTCGCTTTAATCAGTGGCTCACCTTTAAAGTCATACACTGCAGTTCCACCACTGTGGTCAATACCATTGCCATCTTCACCAACCCGGTTTACGCCAACCACGTAGCATAGGTTTTCCATTGCTCGTGCCATTAATAAAGTGTCCCATACATTGCGCCTTGCTGCTGGCCAATTGGCAATATTTATCATCACGTCGTAGTCATTGTTATTGCGCTGAAACACCGGAAACCGTAAGTCGTAGCATACTTGTGGCAATATTTTAAACCCATTGAGTTCAAACACTTCACGCGTTTGTCCTGCCACTACAAACTCGCCTTCGTTACCTAAACAAAATAAGTGCCGTTTATCGTAATAGCTCACTTCTCCATTTGGTTGTACCCAGTAAAACCGATTCGCTTTTTTACTTCCTTGGGTTACCAATACCGAGCCTGCAATTACCGCATTATAGTGCTTCGCCTGTGCCTTGAGCCAACTCAGTACTGAGCCATTTTCAGCTTCGCCACAGTCAAGGTTAACCGCAAATCCAGTGGCAAAGGTTTCAGAAAGTACAATTAAATCAGGTTGATTGGTGATATTAGCAAGCTGTTTTTCAAACATAGCTAAATTGGCTTTTTTATCGAGCCAATGCAGCGAGCTTTGTAATAATGCGAAGGTTAAAGTTGACATAAAATATGTGCCGCCTCTATTAAGGTTTGATCATTTTTAGCAAAACATAAACGAATAACTTTATCATTGCTTGGTTGCTGATAAAACACGCTCAGTGGAATGGCTGCAACGCCTGCTTGTTCTGCTAACCATTGGCAAAATTCTACGTCATTTAAATCCGATACATCACTGTAATCAAGCAGTAAAAAGTAGGTGCCTTCACTTGGTAAAATGCTAAAGCGGCTATCTTGTAGAGCATTACTGAGCACATCGCGTTTTTGTTGATAAAACTCACTTAGCGCATCCACATGCTCACCTTGCTGTTCTAACATATCGGCGAGTGCATGTTGCGCAGGCGTGAAGCTTGAAAAAGTCACATATTGGTGAATTTTACGAAACTCGACCGCAAGTGTAGCGGGTGCGATGCAGTAACCCATTTTCCAACCAGTGCTATGAAAAGTCTTGCCAAAGCTTGAGATCACAAAGCTGCGAGCAAACAATTCCTCATCTCGTAACACACTTAAATGTGGTTGCTTATCAAAAGTAATATGCTCGTATACTTCATCACTTATCAGGTATAAATCATGCTCGATGACTAAGGCTTTTAGGGCATTAATATCGTGCTGTTTTAACGTTTTACCACTTGGGTTATGTGGAGTGTTGATAATAATAGCCCGCGTTTTGCTATTAATAGCCGCAGCCACCGTTTGCCAGTCAATTACATAACTCGGAGCATGCAGAGCAATATTAACTGACTTACCACCGGCCAATTCAATCGCTGGCTGGTAAGAGTCATAAGCAGGGTCAAATACAATGACTTCATCACCTTCGCGCACTAGCGCTTGAATGGCAACAAACAGCGCCTCGGTTGCCCCTGAGGTTACCGTTACTTGCTGCGCGGCATCTATTTCAACCGCATATTTTCGTTTTGCTAACTGGGCAATTTGTTGCTGCAGGCGCGGTACACCAGATGAAGGTGAATATTGATTAACTCCTTCAAGCACATAATGATTAAGCTGTTTTTTAAGTAGCTCAGGCGCATCAAACTCAGGAAAACCCTGCGATAAATTAATCGCTTCGAATTGATTTGCTAAAGCAGTCATTTGACTAAAAATACTGGTGCCTAAATTTGGCAATTTACTTTCAAACACTGGTTACCCTTAATGATGGTTTTACGCCCAAAGCGATGCTATCATTGCTTAAAACAGAAGTATAGCCGTCTAAAACAAATAGCTTTATGCTCATTAGTGAGGAATGTATGCAAAACAATACCGCTATTTCAGAACTTATTGAAGCCGGAAAATGGGTCAGTCAAAAAGGTTGGGTACCCGCAACAGGTGGAAACTTTTCAGCTCGCACCAGTACGGGCTTTGTAGTCACAGCCAGTGGCCACGACAAAGGCGCGTTAATGCCTGAGCATTTTCTACAATTAAATCATTTAGGTGAGCGTGTTGCAGGGGCAATAAAACCCTCAGCCGAAACACAACTGCATTTGAGCTTGTATCAACTTATTCCTGACGCGCAATATGTTTTGCATACTCACTCGGTAGCGGCAACTGTACTTTCAAATATTATTCAACGCCATCAGCTTGAACTAACCGGCTACGAGATGCAAAAAGCGCTCAGCGGTATTACATCGCACTTAGAATCACTGGCCATCCCTATTTTCGATAACGATCAAGATATAGACCGTTTAAGCCTACTTGTGAGCGACCATCACTTACACTCACCAATTAAGCATGCCGTATTGATCAGAGGTCATGGTTTATATGCTGTTGGCCGTAACATTGATGAAGTTCGCCGCCATTTAGAGGCATTAGAGTTTTTATTTAGTTGCGAGCTAGAACGCTTAAAAATAACAGGAACCGCACTATGATCAAAGCATTGCTAACTGATATTGAAGGCACTATTACGCGTATTTCGTTTGTAAAAGATGTGCTATTTCCTTATGCCGCACAACAACTGCCTGCATTTGTGCGCGGTCACACAGAACAGCCTGAAGTAGCAGAACAAATTAGCGCTGTAAAAGCTGAAATTAACGAGCCTAATGCCGATATCGACATCGTTATTAGCACTTTACTTACTTGGATTGAAGAAGATAAAAAAATAACGCCACTTAAACAATTACAAGGTTTAATTTGGCAAACAGGCTATGAAAACGGTGATTTTACTGGTCACTTATACCCAGATGCTTATCAATTTTTACAACAACAAAAGCAAGCTGGCCAACAGTTATACGTTTATTCGTCGGGCTCTGTGAAAGCACAGCATTTAATTTTTCAGTATTCTGACTTTGGCGATATTCGCTCACTATTTAGTGATTACTTTGATACCAAAGTAGGCGCTAAACAAGCGCCAAGCGCCTATGAAAACATAATAACGCAATTGCCTTTTAACCCAGACGAAGTATTGTTTTTAAGTGATGTAGTTGCAGAGCTTGATGCTGCAAAAACCGTTGGGCTTAAAACTTTACATTTAATTCGCGATGGGCAAGAAAGCTCATCAAAGCACAGCTACATTAACGATTTTAGCCAATTTAAAGCGGAGCATTTAGCATGAGCCAACTCACTATTTTTGCAGATTCTGACGCCAATAATGCACTGCTGACCAGTAGCGACGTTCAAAATATTGCCGCTGAACTTGCTAAGGTTAATGTGCGTTTTGAGCAATGGCAGGCAAATACCGAGATCACTGAAAGCACCAGCAATAATGATATTTTAACTGCCTACAGCGGCGATATTGAACGCTTAAAACAGCAAGGCGGCTATCAAACTGTTGACGTTATATCACTAGCTAAAGGCAACCCTGATGCTGCAGAATTGCGCAAAAAATTTTTATTTGAACACACTCACAGCGAAGACGAAGTACGCTTTTTTGTCAAAGGCCAAGGGTTATTTTGCTTACACATTGGCAGTAAAGTGTACCAAGTACTTTGTCAACAAGGCGATTTGATCTCAGTACCTAAGCTGACCCCTCATTGGTTTGATATGGGTAGCGACCCAGAATTTACCGCTATTCGTCTATTTAACAATACACAAGGTTGGGTAGCACAAAGCACGGAATCACCGATTGCAGAGCAATTTCCATTATTACCGTAATTTAATCATTCAAAACCCTGGTCCACACTAATAAACATAACGTGGACCAAACGCATCGCAAAATTACTTCAGCTTTAAAAGCACGCCACTTTCTACCTGACTTTGGTTATAAACACCGGTATCTAACACCCACCCAGTAACCAAGTTTGCGGGTGTTACGTCAAATGCGGGGTTATATACATTAGCATTCGTGGGAGCCCACAATGCCTCGCCAAAACTACCACTAACACCACGCACTTCTTGTGGATTACGTTGCTCTATTTCTATATCGCTACCTTGGGCAGTATTTACGTCAAGCGTAGTAACCGGTGCCACCACATAAAATGGAATATTATGAAAATGCGCAAGCACCGCTAAATTATAAGTACCGACTTTATTGGCAAAGTCGCCATTAGCAGCAATACGATCAGCCCCTACAACAATTTTATCTACCTTACCTGCAGCCATTAAACTGGCCGCCATATTATCGCAAATTAGCGTGTAAGGTATTTGCCAACGCTCCAATTCAAACGCGGTCAAACGCCCGCCTTGCAGTAAGGGGCGTGTTTCATCCACCCACACATGGACATTGCCATGGACTTGTTGTGCTTTATAAATAACACCCAATGCCGTACCTATGCCCGCAGTGGCTAAAGCGCCGGTATTACAGTGAGTTAATATATTGTCGCCGCTATTTATTAGCTCGGCACCACGTGTTGCCATACGCTCACATAGCTTAATGTCTTCAATAAATAACTGCTCAGCCGTTGCAACAATACTGGCAACATAATCAGTTTGTTTAAGCGCTTGGCGCAACGCCGCCATACAATGCATTAAGTTAACCGCTGTTGGGCGAGTGGCTTCTAGCTCATTTATGGCGGTTGCAAGCGCGTCTCTAGTCATACCTTGCTCAGCTAAATAAGCAATTAATAAACTGGCCCCTAAGCCTATAAGTGGCGCACCACGCACTTTTAAGCTGATGATCAGCTCTTTCATTGTCTCTACAGTGTGGCATTCATGCCACACTTGTTGATGAGGAAGCAAATATTGATCAAGTACGCTCAGCGTACTATTTTCATATTTTAAACTGCTTGCGATTAAATTTTGCATAAGGCTTAAAAGATTAGAAGTGCGTAGGGTTATTTTACACCACTTTGAAGAACTCTCAAGTTGGACTTATAGACATCTAAACATTTAAAAGTATAGAATGCTTAAATGCATCTTTATTGAGAATAAAACCATGACTAACTATGTTGCTTTTAATGCACAGCACGCTATTAATTACATCAATTCATTAATTGAATCTAATCAATACGACTTTTTTAAGCCGGGACAAGCGCTTACCGCTTATGAATTTGGTGACGGTAATCTCAACTTAGTATTTAGAATTACGGATGAGCTAAACAACAGTATTATATTAAAGCAAGCTTTACCGTATGCGCGTTGTGTAGGTGAGTCGTGGCCATTAACACTTGATAGGGCACGAATTGAGGCAGAAGTTTTACTTAATCATGGGACTATTTGCCCTGCGCATACGGTTACTGTTTTACATTACAATAAAGACTTAGCTCTGACCATTTTAGAAGATTTAGGTGATTTGCAAATTTTGCGAACAGCGCAAAATAATGCTGAACAATTTCCAAACCTTGCTCACCACGTAGCTGTGTATTTAAGCCAAACGGGCTTTTATAACTCTGACTTTTATTTATTAGCGCAAGATAAAAAAGCACGTATTAGCCAATTTACCAACCCTGAACTGTGCCAAATTACTGAAGATTTATTTTTTAGCGATCCGTACACAGAACATGAACGCAACAACTATCCGGCACAATTACAAACTGAAGTTGAGGCTATTCGTAAAAACGGGGCATTAAAACTTGAAGTAGCAAAGCTAAAAGCTAACTTTTTATCGAACCCACAAACCTTGTTGCATGGCGATATGCACAGCGGAAGTATTTTTGTTAATCAAACTACCACTAAAATGATCGACCCTGAGTTTGGCTTTTTTGGCCCTATTGGCTTTGATATTGGATCTTTTATCGGTAACTTACTACTAAATTACTGTGCTCAGCACGGTCGCATTGACGACTTTGTAGCACGTCGTAATTATCAAACCCATTTATTAAGTACATTGGTTGAATGCTACGCCACATTTGAACAACAGTGGTTTGAGCTCATAAATAAGCAAACAACTGATGAGACACTTAAAGCTTCAGGCTACGCAGAGTATTTTATGAAACATGTTTTACAAGATGCTATTGGCTACTGTGGCATAGAGCTAATTAGACGCACTATAGGCCTTGCTAATGTAATTGATATAGAAGGCATTACCGATGAGGCCGCACGGTTAAACGTACAAAAACAAACATTAGCACTGGGTGAGCAATTGATTTTAAATGCCCACACTTGCGATACTAAAGACGCGTTTTTCAGCTTGCTAATAAGCCATTTAAATTAGGGTCTGTTTGACCCTAAACTAAGTCTTTATTTTATTAAAAAAGGCGCTTTAAGCGCCTTTTAAGCTATATTTAATGATAGTGCTCGTACATTTTATCTAGTGGCTCAGAAAGACCGCTCTCTTGCACTATACGCACATGTTTGCGTTTTAATTCGCGAGCACTGGTAACGCCACAAGAATGTGCAATAAGCCCCGCACCGTAATGAATGTATTTATTATAATTTGCGACCCGCTGCGCTTTATCCTCAACATTTAAACCACGCTGTAAACGTTCATTATGCGTAGTAATTCCTGTGGGGCAGGTATCTTTATTACATTGCATAGCCTGAATGCAGCCTAGTGCAAACATATGTCCACGTGCAGACACAACAAAGTCGGCACCTAGTGCTAATGCCCACGCAACTTTTGAGGGCACAATTAATTTGCCAGAGACAATAATTTTAACTCGCTCTCTAAGGCCATGCTTTTTTAGTAACTGAATAACTAAAGGAAGACTTTCTTTTAGCGGTAACCCCACCGAATCGAGTAAAGACTGAGGCGCAGCGCCGGTACCACCATCAGCACTATCTATGGTAATGAAGTCGGGTGCAGACTCAATACCACGATGATTTATCTCGGCAAATAAACTTTCTAACCAAGCATGTTCACCAATTACCGCTTTAAAGCCTGTCGGTTTACCGGTTGTACTTCTTATCGTGGTGAGCATGTCTAAAATATCGTTTGGATTTTTTATTTCTGGGTGCCCATTTGGGCTAATTGAATCCTGCCCCTCAGGTATGCCTCTTATTTTAGCAATTTCAGCATTCACTTTTCGCCCAGGTAACATACCGCCTTTACCTGGCTTGGCACCTTGGCTCATTTTCAGCTCAAACATTTTAACTGCTGGGTGTGCAGCAACGGCTTTTAGTTTTTCTGTGCTTAAATTTCCCTGCTCGTCGCGTACACCATATTTAGCCGTACCAATTTGAAACACGATATCGGCACCACCTTCTAAGTGATACGGACTAAGTCCGCCTTCCCCCGTGTTCATCCAACAACCGGCTAATTTTGCCCCCTTTGAGAGTGCACGAACAGCAGGACTAGATAACGCGCCAAAGCTCATGCCCGATATATTAAATAACGAATTTGTGGTGTAAGGAAATTTACAATAAGGCCCAAGCGTTACGTTGCTAGGCGCTAGGGCTTCTTCATCTAAGGTAGGAAATGCGCAGTTCATAAACATTACGGTGCCTGTCGTTTCTAAGCTTTGGGTTGAACCAAAAGCAGCCGTATGATCAACATCTTTAGCAGCCCGATATACCCAACTGCGTTCGGCGCGATTAAAGGGCATTTCTTCACGGTCGAGAGCAAAAAAATACTGACGAAAAAACTCACCTTGGCGTTCAAAAAAGTAGCGAAAACGTCCAATTACTGGATAATTACGCCTAATAGCATGCTTTGTTTGGGTAACATCTCGAACATAAAAAATAGCAATTAATATAACCAGCAATCCAAATACAACAATAAATAAGCTGGCAAACACATCGATACTGAACATTATAAATTGACTCATTACTTATCCTTAAATGCTAAAAAAGCGTGATGTCATTAAATAACACCACACTTTTATAGTTTCAAAATAATGCGCTTTTAGCTATCTGTTTTTGCTAATTCTGCTTGTATATACAAACGTATTTGCTGCTCAAGCACCGACAAAGGCACTGAACCATGGCGCAATATTTGATGATGAAACTCACGAATATCAAACTGCTGACCTAATGCTTGCTCGGCCTCTGCACGCAGACGTTTAATTGTTAACTCACCAATTTTGTATGACAACGCTTGTGCAGGCCATGAAATATAACGATCGGTTTCTGTTTTTACATTGTGTAATGAAAGCGCCGTATTATCGGCCATAAAATTCATTGCACGCTCACGACTCCAGCCGTACATGTGCATACCCGTATCAACCACTAAACGTGCAGCACGCCACATTTCGTAGGTTAAACGACCAAAGTTGCTGTACGGGTCTTGATAAAAACCCGCTTCAACACCTAAGTACTCTGAATACAGTCCCCAGCCCTCACCAAACGCTGATAAATACGCATCACGGCGATAGCTAGGTAAGCTTTCAAGTTCTGCATTGAGTGATATTTGTAAATGATGACCCGGAACAGCTTCGTGCAAAGTTAATGCTTCTAAAGCGTAGAGTGGTCGTTTATCTAAAGCGTAGGTATTCACCCAATAAAAGCCGGCTTGATCATCACGGCTCGAACCCGAATAGCGCCCAGTAGTGTACTTAGGAGCAATATTGGCAGGCACCGGCGCTACGCCATAAGGTTTGCGCGGTAAGGTATGAAATAATTTAGGCAACTGCGCATCCATTTTTTTGGCAATATACGCGGCCTCTTTTAATAATTGCTCAGGCGTTGTGGCGTAAAACTGCGGATCTGTTCGTAAAAAGTGGATAAATTCTGCAAACGTGCCTTTAAAACCTACTTCTTTAATAACCGCTTCCATTTCACTACGAATGCGCGCAACCTCCGCTAAACCCAGCTCATGTATTTCTTTTGGGGTCATTTGTGTGGTGGTGTAATATTTAGCACGATTTGCATAAAAGGCCTCACCATTTGGTGTTGACGAAATACCAATATCACTACGTGCGCCTGGTAAGTATTCGTTATTAAAAAAAGTTAAGTAGTCTTTGTAGGCATTAATAACTTGGCTACTGATAATTGCTTTAGCTTGTTGTTGCAAATCTGCAAATTCACTATCACTTAAACCCGCGGTATTGTTTAAAAATGGCTTATAAAATTCAGATTGTGTGACGTCATCAACAATGTAAGCAGTAATCGAGTCTTGATAACCAATTAACACCGCTTTGGGTTGAGTTAAACCAACCTCTAATCCTTTACGCATCCATGCCATATTTTGCTCAAAAAAGCGCGGAACTTGCTGTAATCGCTTTAAATAGTGTTGATAATCTTGTGCGGTTTTATAATCAGAGCTATTAACAATAAACGATAGGCTTGAATGGAATCCATATTCTGACGTTAAAGGCATGTAGTGCGTATTAAATACATATTCATCAACACTATTTTGCACTTGCGCTCGAATAATACTGTAGTTAATTTGGTTTTCATCACTGAGCTTACTTACATCTATGGCATCTAAATCTGCTAATAACTGGGTGTTTTTTTGATATTGCTGCGCTAAAAATTCAGCTGACAAATTAGGTAATAAGTAGCCATCAACTCCTTCGGGGTTACTATACGGGCTAACATTTTGGCGATGCTGTACGATATTTTCAGCCGCTTGCGTAAATTGTTGATCCGCATTAATTGCGGTGAGCTGACACGCGCTTAGTGAGCACACTAAAGTGACACTTAATAAGGAAAGACGCATTTGTTTTGAAAGAGATAAATTCATAGTGAGTGATCTTAGTAATATTACAGATGTGATAAACCTATCGTAGCCTAGATAAATAGCAAATAGATATACGACCAACTGCGCAAAATATACGCCCGTGAGACATTGTATTAACTTAAGTTAATACAAAACTATAAATAACTTAGAGTAATTGCTCAGAAAAACAACGGTTATTGAAATTATAGTGCTATTTTAGCCAACTCCGACTCATTTTACTTTTAAATAACGGATATAATGATTATTGTATCGTTGCTTGGAAGCAAATTGCCTCATTGGACGAGTTTTATAAATCAGCATTTATGCGTATTTGGTTGGTAATTGCAAATGATGTTCCATGATTCCATGGCTTTAGCACAAGAAAAAATGACAAAAGTATGTATGTTTTTAGAGCATCATGTTTTGCCTCCTACCCCCTTAAATTTTCAAGTTGTGTATACATACATTAGTAAAATCCATTTTGCGCTTAATAATGCCATTGATAATGCCATAGATGCCCATCAAAATATTGATGAGCTGTTTATTGAACAACTCTATTTTGAATATTTAAATCAAGGGCATAAAACCGAAGTAGCAATAATTGAAAACGTCAATGGCGTGATCAATTCACTATCGCAAAATGCTCAACAGACCGAAAAAAAGCTAAATGACTTTGCAGGTCATGTTAATGACTGTATGCACTCTCTAGATGAAAATAATATTGCCAACAGCCGTATTGCTTTAGAAAGGCTTAATGAACAAACTCAGCTTTTATTAACGCAACAAGCACAATTTAAACACCAACTAAGTCAGGCCAAAAAACTACACGAAGCAACTAAAAAACAACTTAATACCTTACGCAAACAACATGTGATTGACCCACAAACTGGCTTATATAAACGCCATTATTTAACCAAACAAACACAGTTATGGTTAAAACAAGACAAATCAATCTCAGCTATTGCAATTCAAATTGATAATTTAGAGCATTTTATTAATAATTTTGGCGATGCCATTGGCGAAGTGATTTTAAATAAAGTGGCTAAGCAAGTGCAAAAATATGTTTCGCAAAGTGGCTTAGCTGGGCGCTCTGCAAAAGATCAATTCATCGTTTTACTTGCTAACATAGAGCCCGAAACCGCTAACCTTATTGCACAAAAAGTGATAAGCGGAGTTGAAAAGCTACGTTTTATTAGTTCAAAAAGCGATCTAAAACTACCCCCCATTTCTCTCTCACTAGGGATCACTGAGCAACAACAAGGCGACTTTAACCAGCTGGTTAAAAGTGCCTCAAACGCCGCTTTTAAGTCACACTCTTCTCAATAACCCAGTACACTGTTCAAACAATAAAATTAACTGATAAATCATATTCAAATTGCACCCTTGGTGCACAATCAAGTACACTAGTCTTTATTACCACGATAGAGATTAATCATGAACGAGAACCCTGAAAAGACCACGCATTTTGGCTATAAAACTGTTGCCGAAACCGAAAAAGCTTCTATGGTTGCTGATGTATTTCATTCTGTTGCGACAAAGTACGATGTTATGAATGATCTCATGTCTTTTGGTATTCATCGTTTATGGAAACGTCAAACAATTGCCAGCTCAGGTATTCGTAAAGGTCATCATGTATTAGATTTAGCCGGTGGTACTGGCGATTTAACTGCAAAGTTTAGCCAGCTTGTTGGCGAAACCGGTCAGGTTGTTTTAGGTGATATAAACTCTTCAATGTTAAAAGTAGGCCGCGAAAAGCTGCATAACTTAGGCCTTGTAGGCAACATTGATTACGTACAAATGAATGCCGAAGCCTTGCCTTTCCCTGATAATAGCTTTGATTTAATTACGATTGCTTTTGGTTTACGTAATGTGACGGATCAAAATAAAGCGCTGCGCTCTATGTATCGTATTTTAAAGCCAGGTGGTCGTTTACTCATTCTTGAGTTTTCAAAACCAGAGCAAGAATTGTTGAGCAAAGCATATGATTTTTACTCTTTCAACATTTTACCTACTATGGGTAAGTTGGTTGCTAACGATAGTGAATCATACCAATATTTAGCTGAGTCAATTCGTATGCATCCAGATCAAGAAACGCTAAAAGCGATGATGGTCGAAGCAGGATTTGAACAAGCAACTTATCAAAACCTTACAGGCGGCATTGTTGCACTTCACCGTGGGTTTAAATACTAAGGTTAGTAATTTATGGCGCTTGAAGAAAACAATAAAGAACAATCGGCTGAAAGCAGTTTTTTTATGCTACCGAGCTTTGTGCTTTCGCTTATTGAACAAGTATTAAATCAAGCGCTTAAACTCGACCCGAGCTTAGTCGATAAGCTAAAAGCGGTAGAACATCAGCGTTTATTAGTTGAAGTTAGAGATTGGCAGCAAAAAATAGCCATTACTTATGCCAATCAGCAGCTACATCTTTACACTGCATTAGCACATGCTGACGCTGACTGTATGATCAGTGCCAATATAAACACCTTGTTAGCTCTTAAAAATCCAGCCATGCTTACCCAGCTTATACGTCAAGACAAACTTGATTTGCAAGGGGATTTAAACATAGCTCAAAATTATAGCTCCGCCTTTTCAAGTTTAGACATTGATTGGCCAGAGCAACTAGCAAAGTATGTTGGGGATGCACCTGCACAGCAACTTTATTTGCACTTTCAGTCGTTTAAGCAGCAAGGTAAAAAAGCAAAATCACAGCTCGATAGCACCTTGATTAGCCTGTTCCAAGATGAATTGGCAATTACAATTCACCCATTAGAGCTTGCGCAATTTAAACAACAAAATAGAGCACTAAAAAGCCAAGTTGCTGCCATTGAGCAACGCATTAACGCCCTAATTAAAGCACTTTAACGCGCTAAGGATTTTTTGTGTCAACTGCCCGACTGTATTACATAACTAAAACCCTGCTTAGCTACGGACTCGATGAGCTTATTCCAAAACACAAAGTACCTTGGTTTGCTAAACTTGCACGAGGAAGTTTGTTTTGGTTGCGCAACCAACACAAAAATAAACCCCCGGGCTTAAGACTTCGTTTAGCGCTGCAACAACTTGGCCCGGTATGGATAAAATTTGGCCAAATGCTCTCAACCCGTCGTGACTTGTTACCCCACGATATCGCGCTAGAGTTAGCCTTTTTACAAGATCAGGTAGAACCTTTTGAAGGTGAATTAGCGCAAAAGATCATCGAAAAAGCATTAGAAATAGATGATATTAGCCAGCTATTTAGCGAGTTTTCACAAACCCCCTTGGCATCGGCCTCAATTGCTCAAGTGCATACTGCCACCCTAGTTGATACGCAGGGCGAATCGCAAGATGTTGTTATTAAAGTTATTCGCCCTAACATTGAGCAGCAAATTAATGCCGATTTAGCCTTAATGGAAAAATTAGCTAAAGTTGTTGGTAAGTTAATTAATGAAGCGAAACGCTTACGCCCTGTAGAAGTGGTTAAAGAGTATAAAAAAACATTACTCGATGAACTCGACTTAATGCGTGAGGGTGCTAACGGCATTCAATTAAAGCGTAATTTTGAAGGCTCAGAATCGCTATATATTCCAACAGTATACAGTGACTATAGCCGCAATAATGTGCTGGTTATGGAGCGAATTTACGGTATTCCGGTGTCAGATACTGAAGCACTGATGGCACAAAATACCAATATGAAATTACTAGCTGAGCGCGGAGTGGAAGTGTTTTTTACTCAAGTATTCCGCGATAGTTTTTTTCATGCAGATATGCACCCTGGCAATATTTTTGTGTCGCGCGAAAACCCGCATAATCCTAAATATATTGGCATAGATTGCGGCATTGTGGGAACACTTAACAAAGAAGATAAACGCTATTTAGCTGAAAACTTTATTGCCTTTTTTAATCGTGACTACCGCCAAGTAGCTCAGCTGCATGTTGATTCAGGGTGGGTGCCGCCCGATACCAGCATTGAAGAGTTTGAATTTGCTATTCGTACCGTTTGCGAGCCCATTTTTAATAAACCACTTGCTGAAATATCATTTGGCCATGTACTGGTTAATTTATTTAATACCGCACGTCGTTTTAATATGCAGGTTCAACCACAACTCGTATTATTACAAAAAACCTTGTTGTATGTTGAAGGCTTAGGTCGCCAGCTTTATCCACAACTAGATTTGTGGAAAACCGCAAAACCGTTTTTAGAAGACTGGGTAAAACAACAGGTTGGCCCGCTTTCTGTACTAAAGCAAATGTATGCAAACTTACCGTTTTGGGCAGAAAAGATGCCTGAGTTGCCTGATTTAATTTATCAAAATTTAAAACGAGCACCGCACGCACAACCTCCAACATCAACGGTTTCACATAAGCCCTTGGTTTTAGGACTTTTTAGTAGTGCAGCGATGATCGTTTCAGCTTTATTTTATTTACAACACAACTTAATGGCTGCTGGCGTTGTCTTAGGCTGTGCTGTAGTTGGCTTTATAGCGGCTTGGCGCCGCGCATAAACTAAGTGCTATTTACCGCTGTGGGCGTATAATCAGCATTTAATCTTAATATTAACGGCTTTAAAAGCAGGAGAAAACCATGGGGTTTGGTGGTATTAGTATTTGGCAGCTATTAATTGTACTTGCAATCATTGTACTTTTATTTGGTACCAAAAAGCTACGCGGTATCGGTGGTGATTTAGGCGGCGCAGTTAAAGGTTTTAAAAAAGCGATGTCGGATGAACAAAGCGCTGAAAAACAAGCCAGCGAAAATAAAACAGAACACATTGAAAAATCAGCAGAATCAACACCTATCGATTCAAGTACAACTAGCAAAACTAAAGACAACGACAAGGTTTAACCAGCATGGGAATGTGGGAGCTTGTTGTTGTATTTATTGTCGGTTTGGTGGTGCTTGGCCCTGAGCGTTTACCTGTCGCTATTAGAACTGTGAGCCGTTGGGTTAAAACAGCAAAAGCAATGGCCAATTCCGTAAAAGCGGAGGTGAGCGAGGAGCTTCGTGTGCATGAACTACACGAAAATCTAAAAAAAGCAGAGCAACAAGGTCTTAAAGATTTAAGTCCTGACCTACAAAACTCTGTTTCTGAGCTACAACAAGCGGCGCAATCAGTCACCCATAGTTATAAAAAAAGTCAAACGCCAGCATCAAATAGCCAACAAACAGATGACTCAAAGTGAACATAGCACTCTCTTTTTTTCATGCACTTAATACACGGTATAAAACACAATGACTGAGGAAGTAAAATCAGGGTTTGTCGCTCATTTAATTGAATTGCGCGACCGGCTAATTAAATCGTTATTAAGTATTTTAGTGATTTTTATTGGCTTAATTTACTTTGCAAACGATATTTATACCTTTGTAGCCGCTCCTTTAGTTGCTCATTTACCTAGTACAGCCACTATGATTGCAACGGATGTTACTGCACCGTTTTTTGCCCCTTTTAAGCTGACGTTGTTTGTTGCTTTATTTGCTGCCATTCCTTGGATTTTGCATCAAATTTGGGGGTTTATAGCCCCGGGTTTATATCAACATGAAAAGAAAATGCTGATGCCCATATTGGCTTCCAGTATTATCTTATTTTATAGTGGCATTGCTTTTTGTTACTTTGTGGTGCTACCTATAATTTTAGGGTTTTTCACCAGTGTAGGGCCGCAAATGATGACGCTTGCGCCCGATATAAGTAGTTATTTAGGCTTTGTGCTCAAGCTGTTTTTTGCTTTTGGGATCGCATTTGAAATCCCAGTTGCAATTATGTTGCTCTGCTGGAGCGGTGCAACAACCACACAAAGTCTAAAAGAAAAGCGTCCCTATATAGTGGTTGGCGTATTTGTAGTGGCAATGTTTTTAACGCCACCTGATGTGCTTTCACAAACCCTATTGGCACTACCTATGCTGCTTTTATTTGAGCTTGGTTTAATTTTAGCTAAATTTTATACCGCAAAACCACAACAAGAATCTAAGGAATAATATGAACAAGTATTTACTTTCTTTACTCGCTTTAGTCAGCGTACCGGTTGTAGCCGCTACTCCTATTAATGAGCAAGCTTTGCAAGCCTGTAGTTTTATTGAAAACGACTTTAATCGTTTACTCTGCTACGACAACACCATTGCCGGAAAGTCATTAACACAACCAGCACAAAGCCAGCTAAGCAAATCGGCACAAACAAATGTAAAAGCTGAAACTCCCGCTGCAACAGCGCCTGTGGCCATTAAAGCAAAAGAGTTTGGTTTAGAGCATAAAGAAATTGTGGAAAATGGTGAAGAGTCTATTACGTCAATGATTTCATCTGTTAAAAAAGCACCTTATGGTGAGCTAATCATTACCTTAGAAAATAACCAGCAATGGCGTCAAATTGGTTCAGATAGCTTAAGATTAGACGAAGGCGATACTGTTATTATTAGCCGTGGCGTATTCAACTCTTTTTTACTCAAAAAAGCAGATCAAAACCGTTCAATTCGTGTAAAACGTACTCAGTAATGCAATACACGTTAATTGATGCTGGCGTAAATTTAACTAATCATCAATTTGATGGTCAGCATCAAGAGGTGCTCGCCAGAGCAAAAGATGCGGGCGTAAACCAAATGCTGATTATTGGCTGTGATATCAGCTCCAGTGAAGAATCATTAGCACTTGCTGCGCACTATAATCAATATGCTACCGCTGGTATTCACCCTCATGACGCTAAAACAGCAACCCCTGAGCTTGAGCAACAACTTACTCAGCTCGCTCAAAATGAGCAGGTTATTGCCATAGGTGAATGCGGACTAGATTACAATCGCGACTTTTCCCCTAGAGATATACAACGTGCTGTTTTGCGTCGTCAGCTCGCATTAGCTGAAAAACTCAACTTGCCTGTTTATTTGCATGAACGTGATGCCAGTGAGGATATGCTCACTATTTTAAAAGAATTTACTGTTCGCGGTGTACTGCACTGCTTTACAGGTAATGCACAAGCACTCTCAGGTTACTTAAACTTAGGACTTTATATTGGTATTACCGGCTGGGTATGTGACGAAAGACGTGGCGAGGAGTTACAACAACTTATACCGAGTATTCCTATTGAACGTTTATTAATAGAAACCGATTCGCCTTTTTTAATTCCTCGTACAGTTAAACCAAAGCCAAAATCAAGACGAAACGAGCCAGCACTGCTGCATTATGTGTGTGACACGCTTGCTCAGCTTTATGGCATTCCGGCATCTGAAGTGGCAAAGCATACTCGTGAAAACTTTAATCGCTTATTTGGATTAGAGAAAAAATAATGCGCATCTTTAGCACCTTGCTGGCATTCATCATGGTGTTTTTTACATCCTGTTTCCCTGCAACTGCAATTGATATAAATAGTGAATTTAGCTCAAAAAAAATAGAGTCTATTCATTATTCATTTACCCCCAACTCATTAGAAGATGCGCAACAAAGCAACTTACAACAATGGCAGTCACTTAATAATAAACCGCTTAATTTAGGTCTTGAAACTCGCCCTGTGTGGATTAAATTTCAACTAAATAATTATCTTAATAAGCCAACAGAGCCAATTTTATCGTTAGATAACCCACTTCTAAACAATGTATACCTGTACCACTTTATGGGTGAGAAGCAACTAAAATCGGAACATCTTGGTGATGCTCTTCCTTTATCTAATAGAGCGATTAAAAGTGAGTCTTTGCTGGTTAAATTAACACTTCCCGCTAACAGCGAAACCACCGTTTATCTTAACGTTAATAATAATGCGGGAATCGGGCTTCGCGTCCCCCTCACCTTATGGCAACAAGATGCATTATTAGCCCATAAAAGTATGCTTAACTTGCACTATGGATTACTGATTGGATTTATTTTTTCTTTGGCTATCAGTAGCTTGGTTTTATTTGCTTTTTCACGTAAACATTATTTTGCCTATGCAGGTGTGATTACACTGATGCTTAGCCTATTTTTAGCATATTTAGGCGGATTTGGGTTTCGTTATGCCCCTCCAAGCATAACAGCCTTACAGCAATTAATGCTGCCTATTTTGCTAATGCTGATCACGGTATTGTTTCTTCCTTTACAGCGCCATGTTTGCATACCCATTAAATCCAACTTAGTTAAAGGGCAAACAATAATTACCACCTTATATGCATTGGTTATTGTACTTATAGGGTTGCTGCCTACTCCAAGCGTGGCTTTGTTTGCTATTTTAAGCATTCCTGTCATTTTAAGTTATCATGTTGTCACAACATTATTTTACCTACGAAAAAACCCCACGAGCCCCAATAAATCTCTATTTATGGCACTCGGGTTCTTTTTAATTGTAGTCATTCATTTTTCCGTTGCGTTAACAGGCCTGTATACCGTCACTAGATCCAGCTTAATACTCACCTTCGCGGCCTCTTTAAGCTGCTCATTTTGTTTAAGCTACACCGTCATAAAATTATTTATATTACAACGCGATGAGCAAGTCACAACACAACAGGCATTGATTGCAAAAAGTGCAGCGCAAGACGCGTTGTTAAATGAACGAATTGAATTACAAGAGCGCACTCGTCATGAACTTGAAAACCAAGTTGATGAGCGCACCTTTGAGTTACAAGTCACACTTAGGGAACTTGAAGATAAAAACCGCGAGCTTGAACAACTCAATATGGAAGATGCTCTAACAGGGGTAAAAAATAGACGCTTTTTTGATAAAAAAATAATCATGGAAATTCGCCGTTCACGCCGTGAGCAAACACCCTTGAGCATCATTATGCTTGATATAGATAAGTTTAAAGCAATCAACGATACGTATGGCCACTTAACCGGCGATCAGGTAATTCGAGCAGTCTGTGATGTTATTAAACAACAATTAAAACGTCCTCTTGATGAAGTGGCGCGTTATGGTGGTGAAGAATTTGTCGTCCTGCTACCCAATACTAATAATCAAGGTGCGTTAGCTATTGCCGAGCAAATACGGTGCGCAATAGAAAAAAACACTGTCAGTGTTGCAGGTACTACGATTAAATACACCATTAGTGCCGGTGTTTATACTCATATTGCCGATGATGTTCATAACCCTGAAACATTTACTGAGCGTGCCGATAAGGCACTCTATCTAGCAAAACAACATGGCCGCAATCAAGTGGTTAATTTTCCAATCTCACAGTAGGAGCGTATAACTTATGGCCCAATCTGGACTAGACCTTTTCCCATATACTCGCATGCGTAGAATGCGCCGTAATGATTTCTCTCGTCGCCTTATGGCTGAAAACCAGCTGAGTGTTAATGATCTTATTTATCCTGTTTTTGTGCTTGAAGGTAAAAACCGTCGTGAAAGCATTGAATCGATGCCCGGCATTGAACGTTTATCAATTGATTTACTGCTAGAAGAAGCTAAAGAATTAGTTGATTTAGGCGTCCCTGCGCTTGCTATTTTCCCTGTTACGCCTGCAGATAAAAAGTCTCTACTCGCTGAAGAAGCGTATAACGATGATGGCTTAGCACAAAGAACTGTACGCGCATTAAAAGAAACCTTTCCAGAGCTTGGCGTGATCACCGATGTTGCACTTGACCCATTTACTGTGCATGGTCAAGACGGCATTATTGATGATGCAGGTTATGTAATTAATGACGTCACTACCGAAATTTTAGTTAAGCAGGCGCTATCACACGCACATGCAGGTGCTGATGTTGTTGCTCCATCAGACATGATGGACGGGCGTATTGGTGCAATTCGTGAAGCCCTTGAAGCCGATGGCTTTATTCACACTCGCATTATGGCCTATTCAGCAAAGTATGCATCAAGCTACTATGGCCCATTTAGAGATGCTGTCGGTTCAGCAGGAAACTTAAAAGGCGCTGATAAAAAAACTTACCAAATGGATCCTGCCAACTCTGATGAAGCTATTCGCGAAGTGGCTCTTGATTTGCAAGAAGGCGCCGATATGGTAATGGTTAAGCCAGGTATGCCTTATTTAGACATTGTACGCCGCGTTAAAGATGAATTTGGTGTACCAACATTTGCTTATCAGGTAAGTGGTGAGTACGCGATGCATAAAGCCGCTATTGATAACGGCTGGCTGAGTGAGGAAGCCACTATTATGGAGTCTCTATTAGCATTTAAACGTGCAGGTGCTGATGGCATTCTGACTTACTTTGCAAAGCAGGCAGCCCGCTATTTAAATAAGTAATAAAAGCATATTGATATAAAAGGGCTTTATTGCCCTTTTTTTATGTTTAAGAACAACACATAGTTGGCATTTATGCAGCGTTACCCCCTATTTTTATAGATAGTAATCACACTACACAGGCTCTGTCTTACCTAAAACTAAACACACAACTGTACGTTCTACCTCAAAAAATAACAAAACTTAATATTGTTAACATTCTGTATTCTATTTGTAATCATTTTTCATTACACTAAGCGTCCCATTTGGGGAAACAAAAACACGGGAAAAAATAATAATGTTGAAAACAAAAATAACGCCATTGGCGCTTGTGTTAGCAAGCCTCAGTGCACCCGCTACCGCTAACCTCGTTATATCAGAATACGTAGAGGGCAGTAGCTATAATAAAGCAGTAGAACTATTTAATAATTCGACAACCCCACTGTCATTGGATGGCTACACCCTAAGTCTCTATTCAAATGGCAATACAGAGGCAAACAATACGCTCGATTTAACCGGTGAACTTGCTGCTAATAGCACTTATGTCATTGTTAATGGTAATGCTTCAGTTGAATTAAAAGAAAAAGCAGATCAACTCAGCGCCGTCACTAACTTTAATGGTGATGACGCACTGGTACTTACGCAAGGCTCAACCGTTATTGATAGCTTTGGTCAACGCGGCGTAGATCCAGGTTCATTTTGGTCTGAAGGTGGCGTACAAACACAAAATAAAACACTGCGCCGTAAAGAAACTCAATTAAACGGACGCACTGATGCCGATGGCGCTTTTAATCCAAGTGAGCTATGGCTGCAATTTGATCAAGATGATTTTAGTGATCTAGGTATCTTTGCAGGGAATTCTTCACCTAATCCAGATCCTGAGCCAGAACCTGAAGATCCTTTACTATGTGGCGCTGATAAAACATTAATTAGCAGTATTCAAGGTGAAGGCGCAAGCAGTCCACTGGTTAACACTGTGGTTGAATTTGAAGGCGTTGTGACAGCTGATTTCCAAGCAGATGATCAGCTCAAAGGCTTTTTTGTAAATTCACTTAATAGTGATGAAGATACAAATCCCCTTACTTCTGAAGGTGTATTTGTTTACTTTACCAATACTGATGTTAATGTTGGCGACCATGTTCGCGTACAAGGTACTGTTGAAGAGTACTTTGATGCCACCCAAATTGGTAATGTTAGCCAAGTTGCTATTTGTGATACCGGCCTTTCAGCTTATCCGACTAAAATCACTTTACCCGTTATCGATCAAAGTGAGTTAGAAGTATTTGAAGGTATGTTGGTGACCCTAGAGCAGCCATTAGTTGTCACGAATAACTATGGTTTAGGTCGTTACGGTGAATTAGAGCTTGCCACCGAACGTTTATATCAAGGGACACAAGTTGCACTTCCTGGTGCGGCAGCAAATGCGGTTGAAGCGCAAAATCTAACTAAAAAAATACTCGTAGATGATGGCTCAACTCGTCAAAATCGCGATCCTATTGCTTACCCTGTACCTGGATTATCAGCAGAGAATACGCTGCGTACTGGCGATACAGTAAATACCGTTACTGGCGCCCTAGCGTACAGCTTTAGCACTTACCGTATTCACCCAACGGTCACACCTCAGTTTATAGCTACGAATCCACGCACCGATGCGCCAGAGTTAAACCCTGACGCTGATTTACGTGTTGCCAGCTTTAACGTGCTTAACTACTTTAATGGCGATGGCCAAGGCGGCGGTTTCCCAACTAGCCGAGGCGCTGACTCAGAAGTAGAATTAATTCGTCAACAGGCCAAACTAGTTAGTGCTATCAGTGCTATGCAAGCTGATGTGATTGGCTTAATGGAAATTGAAAATGACGGCTTTGGCGAATTTAGTGCAGTTGCAAGCTTAGTAAATGCACTTAATGATGCCGACAGTCAAAATCAATATGCATTTGTGGACTTTGGTGTTGATAAAATCGGCACCGACGCTATTACTACCGCGCTTATTTATCGTGCTGATAAAGTACAGCAAGTAGGAACAGCAGCGATTACAACTGACGCGCCTTTTGACTACAGCAATCGCGCACCTATTGCGCAAAGCTTTAAGTCTTTAGAGACAGAAGAAGTCTTTACTGTTGCCGTTGCTCACTTAAAATCTAAAGGTGGTTGTGGAAGTGCAACTGGTGGAAACGCTGATCAAAATGACGGCCAAGCATGTTGGAACGAAATTCGAACTGCTGGCGCCAATGCATTTGCTGATTGGTTAAATAGCAAACCAACAGGGGTTGATGATGAAGATATCATTCTTGTTGGCGACATGAACGCCTATGCAATGGAAGATCCTATCCGTGCATTTGCTGATAAAGGCCTTAAAAATGTGGTTGCTGAGCTAGATGGCAACACTTTAGGTTACTCTTATAGCTTTTCTGGCCGAGCGGGTAGTTTAGATCACGCCCTAGTCAGTCCAAGCTTATTAAATAAAGTAGTCAGTGCAACCGATTGGCACATTAATGCCGATGAGCCTATCTCGCTTGATTATAATGTTGAATTTAAATCTGACGCACAACAATCAACCTTATATGCTCAAGGTCCTTACAGAGCGTCAGATCATGACCCTGTTATTGTCGATATTCGCTCGACCATTATCGCGCCACCTGAGCCAGAACCTGAAGTAATTATTGGCGAAATTAATAATATTGGCGGGTGGTTTTGGTGGAAAAGCTACAGCTTTGAAATCCCACAAGGTTATGACGAGCTAACGGTTAGCCTTGACGGTGGCTGGGGTGATGCAAACTTATTTGTACGCCATAAAAGAAACCCGACTCTTTTCAGAAAAGATTGCGCCTCAATAAGCTTCGGTAATAGTGAAAGCTGTTCATTTACCAACCCTAAAGAAGGTAAGTGGCGAGTGCGTGTAAACGGCGCCATTCCTTTTGGTAATGTTAAATTAACGTACAAAGCAACAAAGTATGCTGATTAAGCTTAATTAGTCGGTTAACAATTAGGTATTGTGACCTAAAATATCTATATAGTTACTCAAAAGCCGCTTTCGCGGCTTTTTTATTTTTTATACAAATGTAATTCAGACAAGCTTCAGCAAACATTGCTTACTATCTATGCAAACCTTGATATGGCCTTTATCAAATTTCACACCTTTCATTTATTGTTTAATAAATACAAAGTGTGAAGCTGCGTTACTACACCTGCGCTAAAACGATAATTGCCCAGTCCTGCTAACCCATATAAAAACCATTGAGATAGACGTTACTCTCGCTGTAAATATATTTTTATAAAGGATTCAAAATGAAAGAACGCATTCACCTTATATCAACTTGTCAAAGGGCTTTTAAACCTTTGGTAGGGATGTTGATAGTTTTTTCACTGTGGGGAACGAACAACGCCATTGCAGCAATCTCATTAGAAGCGGCAATACCACAAGGCAGCTTATTTGATGTGATAAGTGCGCGTGCTAAAAAGCTTGCTGAGCAAGATTACATTGCACCTAAAAACATACAAATAGAAGCGCTCAATAGTATTGATTATCAAGACTACCGCTCAATCCGCTTCAAACACGATCAATCGGTATGGAAAGATGAAGGGCTTTATGAGCTGCAACTGTTTCACCCAGGTTTTTTATATAAAACCCCAGTCAAAATCAATATCGTTGATCAAGATGCCAAACTTAGCCGCCTCCCATTTAGCACAGACTTTTATCAATATGATGGAACAGCAGCACACCTAAAAGATGAAATAGCAAAAAGTGTTGAAGGTACACAGTTAGGGCATGCTGGTTTTAGATTGCATTACCCACTAAATAACGATGACTATAAAGATGAAATTATGGTGTTTCAGGGCGCTTCTTATTTTCGCCTAGTTGGACCTAATCAAGTTTATGGCTTATCAGCACGCGGATTGGCAATTGATACCGCACAAACATCTGGTGAAGAGTTTCCTTCATTCAAAGAGTTTTGGTTAGTAAAACCAACACCAGAGCAAACTAATATTACTATTTTTGCTTTACTCGATAGCCCATCGGTAGCGGGAGCCTACAAGTTTGAAATAGACCCAAACACACAGACACGAGTTAACGTCGACATGCAAATTTTTGCGCGTAAAGATGTTAAAAAGCTAGGTATAGCGCCATTAACGAGCATGTTTTATCACGGTGAAAATAGCACTAAGTTTTTTGATGATTACCGCCCTGAAGTACATGATTCAGATGGTTTGCTCACGCAGTCACAAGAGAGCAATTGGGTATGGCGTCCGCTTAATAATCCATCCCAACTCAGTGTAACCTCTTTTTCTTATGAGAATCCAAAAGGCTTTGGCCTTGTGCAGCGTGACCGTGACTTTAATAACTACTTTGATATAGAAGCGCATTACCATGACCGCCCTAGCCTTTGGATAGAACCACAAGGTGAATGGGGCAATGGCCGTGTTGAGCTAGTAGAAATTCCAACAGATACTGAAACAAACGATAATATTGTAAGTTATTGGGTTCCTGAAAAGCCGTTCAAAGCAGGAGAGGCATTAAAGTTTAGCTATAAGATGACGACGTTTAATGATTATCTAAGCCAAAATAATTTGGCCAAAGTAGCTAGAACGCGTATTGGTAGTGCCGCATTACCTGGTGAAGATAATCCACCGCCAAAAAGCCATCGTCAATTTACTGTTGACTTTACCGGCCCTGATATCAATCAGTTATCAGCAAAATTAGCACTTAGCGCAGATCTTCAGCTTACTACCGGTGAAGCCCGCGATATTACAGTGCAAAAATTACCAAAATCATTAGGTTGGCGTGTTGCTTTTAAAGTCGCTCCCCAAGGTAGTGATCCTGTAGATATGCGTTTATCGCTAAAGCTACGTAATAAAGAAGTGAGCGAGGTATGGAGCTATGTTTGGTATCCAAATGACATCAAGTAAACAAAGCGCAGGCACGCCGATGCCTTTTAAAACACTTCGTGTGTGGTTATTTGCTATCGCTGCTATTGGTCTTTCAGGCTATGGCATTTCAATTATGTTTGAAATTTTAAACTCAAATGGCATGACCTTGCTTGAGTATGCACTTCTTGCTTTATTTTCTATTACTTTTGCGTGGATAGTCACCGCATTTTGTAGTGGTTGTATTGGTTTTATACTGCAGCTATTTCGGATAGATCCACTCACACTTAAAAAAATAAAGCCGGTCTCTATTAACAGTGAAGCACTATCACAGCAAAAAACAGCTGTGGTTATGCCTATATATAACGAAGATACGCACAGAGTGATTGCAGGCTTTGAAGTCAGCTTACAATCATTAAAAGCGACAGGGCAATTAAAACACTTTGATTTTTATTTACTAAGCGATACACAAGACGCAACTATTGCTAGTAATGAATTAAGTGCATGGCATGCGTTATGTGAGCGCTTAGGTGATACTGCAAAGCAGGTATTTTATCGTCGCCGTGAAGATAACAAACATCGTAAAGTGGGTAACTTAACCGACTTTTGTGAGCGCTGGGGTAGCCAATACGAGCATATGATTGTATTGGATGCCGATAGTGTAATGACTGGCCAATGCATGCTAGAGCTCACTACCAGTATGCTAAATAATCCACAAGCGGGATTGATTCAGACTATCCCTATTCCTGTGCGCCAAGATACCTTTTTTGGACGCTTTTTACAGTTCGCTTCAATTCTTTATAGTCCAATGTTAGCTACCGGCTCTGCTTTTTGGCAGACCGACAAAGCCAATTACTGGGGCCATAATGCCATTATTCGCGTCAAAGCATTTATTGATTGCTGTGGCTTGCCAACACTAAAAGGTAAAGCGCCTTTTGGTGGTGAAATTTTAAGTCATGATTTTGTGGAAGCCTCTTTATTACATAGCGCGAATTGGGACGTATTATTACTTGCCGATATTGAAGGCAGTTACGAGGAAGTTCCGAGCAACATATTAGATTATGCTGTACGCGATAGACGCTGGGTTCAAGGTAATATTCAACACCTTGGCTTATTATCATCAGCAAAATTAAAGCTAATGAGTAAGCTGCATTTTTTACTGGGTGCAACCGCGTATATATCATCACTCATTTGGTTATCTATGCTGGCGTTAAGTACCATAGATGCGGTAACACGCGCTTTAAATAGCGATGTCTATTTTAATCGCGCCTATCAACTATTTCCAACTTGGCAAATAGCCAAAACAGAACTCATTGACTCATTACTTTACCTAACTATCATTATTTTATTATTGCCTAAACTCATGGGCGTGATTGTTACCTTAGTACACCGTAAGCAGCGCTTTGGTGGTGCATTAAAACTTACTTTAGGGTCTATAATTGAAACCGTGTTTGCCATTATTGTGGCACCATTAATGATGGTTTTTCATGCATATTTTGTAGTCTGTGTATTTTTAGGTAAAAAAGTAAAATGGGACGCTCAACCGCGTGAAGGCAGAATGGTGCCATGGAAAGAAGCGTTTAGTTATACATTGCTTTCTTCGCTGATTGCCATTGTATGGGGTAGCGTTGCTTATTACTTTACGCCAGTCTTTTTTTGGTGGTTATCTCCTATTTTATTAGGGCTCATACTCGCTGCACCTATTGTGCGCTATTCAAGTAGTATCAAGCTAGGCGTTAAGCTCAGAAAATGGGGGATTTTTCTCTGCCCGAGTGAAGTCGATAATGATGCAACATTAGCGGCACTTAAAGTACACCTCAAAGAGATAACCGTTCCACCTGCAGGGCGTTATTCAACAGCAATACCGCTGTTACCACAAGAACATAAAGTAACCATGCCTATTCAGAGCTTTAGTAGTGAATCACATCGTAAGAAGTTTAAAGCACTCATCACAAAAACAGCTAATAAGCTAAATTAATACCAATTCGCTTAATTAAGTCAGCTATTTTGAAGATTGGTATAGTCATAATAAATAAAAAAGGAGCAACTAACTGTTGTTCCTTTTTTATGACCGCACGTTTTAATTTTCGAGCTTAATAACCTTCAGACAATAAAAAACCCGCAACAAGTGCGGGTTTTTTTTAAAGAGTTAAAGTGCTAATTACTTAGCTGCTTTTTTCTCTTTTTCTGCAGCGATTACTGTGTCAGCTACGTTTTGTGGACATGGTGCGTAGTGTGAGAACTCCATAGAGAACTGACCACGACCTGATGTCATTGTACGTAGTGAACCGATGTAACCGAACATTTCTGATAACGGTACGTCTGCTTTAATGCGAACGCCAGTTAAACCAGCTTCTTGGTCGCTTAACATACCACGACGACGGTTAAGGTCACCGATTACGTCACCTACGTGATCTTCTGGCGTGAACACGTCAACTTTCATGATTGGCTCAAGAAGTTGTGCACCCGCTTTAGGGATAGACTGACGGAAAGCGCCTTTAGCTGCGATTTCGAATGCGATTGCTGATGAATCCACGGCGTGGAAGCCACCGTCGAAAAGTTCAACTTCAACGTCAAGTACTGGGAAGCCAGCTAGAACACCTTCGTTCATCATTGACTTAAAGCCTTTCTCAACTGCAGGCCAGAATTCTTTAGGTACGTTACCACCAACAACTGAAGATGTGAACGTGAAACCAGAACCCACTTCGCCAGGCTTGATACGGTAATCGATTTTACCGAATTGACCAGAACCACCAGATTGTTTCTTATGCGTGTAGCTATCTTCGATTTCACGAGTGATAGTTTCACGGTAAGCAACCTGTGGTTGACCAACGATAAGGTCTACACCGTAAGTACGCTTAAGGATATCTACTTTGATATCTAAGTGAAGCTCACCCATACCTTTAAGGATAGTTTCACCTGAATCTTCATCAGTTTCAACTTGGAAAGATGGATCTTCTGCAACCATTTTACCGATAGCAACACCCATTTTCTCATTACCGCCTTTATCTTTAGGCTGTACAGCAATCGAGATTACTGGAGTTGGGAATACCATTGGCTCAAGTGTTACTGGGTGCTTAGGATCACAAAGAGTGTGACCAGTTTGCACGTTCTTCATACCAACGATAGCGATGATATCGCCCGCTTGCGCTGAAGTAAGCTCTTTACGCTCATCTGCTTGCATCTCAACCATACGGCCAACACGCTCAGTTTTACCAGTAAATGCATTAAGGATAGTGTCACCCTTGTTAAGCACACCAGAGTAGATACGTACGAATGTTAATGCACCGAAACGGTCATCCATGATCTTAAATGCTAACGCTTTGAAAGGTTCGTCAGCAGATACGATTGCATGCTCGCCGTTTTCGTTACCTTCTTCATCCATAAGAGGTTGAGGATCAACTTCTGTAGGAGCAGGTAGGTAATCTACTACTGCGTCAAGTACAAGTTGCATACCTTTGTTTTTGAATGCAGAACCACAGAATGTAGGGAAGAACGCAAGGTCACGAGTACCTTTACGGATACAACGCTTGATGTCTTCGATTGAAGGGATTTCACCTTCCATGTACGCTTCCATTAGGTCATCGTCTTGCTCTACAGCAGTTTCGATAAGCATTTCATGGTATTCATCAGTTTTCTCTACCATGTCTGCAGGAACGTCTTCAATAGTGTAGTTTTCTGGAAGACCTGTCTCATCCCAGATGTATGCTTTTTTGTTTAAAACATCAACAACACCACAGAACTCATCTTCGATACCGATTGGTAAAGTCATGATAAGTGGAGTAGCACCAAGTACTTTTTGTACTTGCGCTGTTACACGGAAAAAATCAGCACCCATACGGTCTAATTTGTTTACGAAGATGATACGTGCAACACCTGACTCATTCGCGTAGCGCCAGTTAGTTTCTGATTGTGGCTCAACACCACCAGAACCACAGAATACACCCACACCGCCATCTAATACTTTAAGTGAACGGTAAACTTCAACGGTGAAGTCAACGTGTCCAGGAGTATCGATAACGTTAAAACGGTGATCTTTCCAGAAACAGCTTACTGCCGCAGACTGGATAGTAATACCGCGCTCAGCTTCTTGATCCATGAAATCGGTAGTCGATTCACCATCATGAACCTCACCTGTTTTGTGGATAGTACCTGTAAGCTTTAGGATACGCTCAGTAGTTGTGGTTTTACCCGCATCAACGTGCGCGAAAATACCAATGTTTCTGTACTTCGATAAATCTGCCATTAATTTTACTCTTAATAAAGTCGATAAATTATTCGGCGGGAGTATAGCATTACTTAAAGCGAACATCACCATAGAAGTCGCTTAAAATGCAATCAATTTATAAAAAACTTGCTTTAAAGATATTTTGAGGTATGAGATGGGCTTAAAAGAGGCATATTATAAACTGTATTTAAACGACTTAAGTCTTTATCAGCGTCATTGTTGAACGTCAAAAGCGCAATCGGATGATGACATGAAGCAAACACAATTATTTTGCTCCATGTAAATCGTTAGTAAAATCACTCAAAACTCATAGTTTTGACTTTGTCGCTAATAACTAAATTACCCGCAGTTTTGGCTTTGATTTCATCAATAGTCACACCGGGTGCGCATTCTAATAAATGAAAAGCGCCATCTTTTATTTCTAATAGAGCCAAATCAGTAATTACTTTATTGATACAACCAACGCCGGTTAACGGTAGGTTGCATTTATTCAGTAGCTTTGATTCACCGTGTTTATTAGCATGGGTCATAGTGCAAATAATGTTTTTTGCCCCAGCCACTAAATCCATCGCCCCGCCCATACCTTTGACCAATTTATTAGGGATCATCCAACTGGCAATGTTACCGTTTTGGTCCACTTCAAACGCACCCAGCACGGTTAAATCAACATGCCCACCGCGGATCATGGCAAAGCTCTCAGCAGAGCTAAAAATAGCGGCACCCGTAGCTGCGGTTACTGTTTCTTTTCCTGCGTTGATCATATCGGCATCTACATTTTCAGCGGTAGGATAGGGCCCCATGCCCAGTAACCCATTTTCTGATTGCAGCATTACCTCAATGCCCTTAGGCACATAATTGGCCACCAATGTAGGTATCCCTATTCCTAAGTTAACGTAGTAGCCATCTTGTAATTCCATTGCCACGCGTTTTGCTATTTGCTCTCGTGTTAATGCCATTATGTGCTCCTTAGGACTTTGCCGCTCGAGTGGTGGTTTTTTCAATACGCTTTTCAAACTCACCTTTAATAACGCGATCGATATAAATACCTGGCGTATGAATTTGGCCTGGCTCAAGCTCTCCGGGCTCGACAATTTCTTCAACCTCTAATACGGTTATTTTACCTGCGGTTGCGGCCATTGGATTAAAGTTCATCGCTGTATGACGATAAATACAATTACCATAGCGATCTGCCTTCCACGCTTTAACAATGGCAAAGTCACCGATTATACTGGGCTCTAATAAATATTCGCGCCCCTTGATTGAACGGGTTTCTTTACCTTCAGCCACAGGCGTACCGACACCCGTTGCGGTATAAAATGCTGGAATTCCGGCGCCGCCTGCGCGCATTTTTTCGGCTAGCGTCCCTTGTGGCGTTAGTTCAACATCTAACTCGCCACTCAGTAACTGCTGCTCAAATAACGCATTTTCGCCCACATACGAGGCAATCATTTTGCTAATTTGCTTGTCTTCAAGTAACAATCCTAATCCAAAGCCGTCAACACCACAGTTATTCGATACTAAGGTTAAGTCTCGGGTGCCTTGGCGCTTAATCTGTGCAATTAATCCCTCAGGAATACCACATAAACCAAAACCACCAGCAATCACGGTCATGCCATCTTCAAGCCCAGTCATAGCGTCACTGTAGCTTGTTACTACTTTATCAAAACCTGCCATTAGCTCCCCCTTATTGTGCAGTCCAACCGCCATCAATGGCGATTGCTTGAGCGGTAATGTTGCGTGCAGCATCTGCCATTAAAAAACTCACGGTATGCAAGATTTCGTCTAAGCCGATAAATGCCTTTTTCGGCATGGGTGCCAGCATAATGGTGTCAATTACTTGCTGCTCAGAAATACCATGCTCTTTGGCTTGTGCGGCAATTTGCTGCTCCACTAATGGCGTTTTTACATACGCTGGGCACACTGTATTAATAGTAATATTGGCATCACCTGTTTCTAATGCTATGGTTTTAGCAAAGCCAATTAAGCCATGCTTCGCGGCGATATAAGCAGATTTATACTTAGAGGCCACCATGGCGTGAATAGAACCTATATTAATGATGCGGCCAAAATCTTGCTCACGCATGCGTGGCAGTACCGCTTTAGTCATCATTGCGGGACCTACCAACATCACTTGCTGTAAAAGCAGCCACTTATCTGCAGGAAAGTCTTCTAATTTAGCTACATGCTGTATTCCTGCATTATTAATTAATACATCCACAGGTTGCGTAAGAGTGCTAAAAAAATCTTCAATCGCTTGGCTATCTGCCACATTCAATGCATAGCCCTGAGCGTTACCGCCCTGATTAACTATTTTTTGCGCGGCTTGTTGAGCTACCTGTTCATTAAGGTCGGTTACAATAATGCTATGCCCAGCTAGGGCTAGCTGCTCAGCAATGTGTAGCCCTATACCACTAGCCGCGCCGGTGATTAATACGTTTTTACTCATACTGCTACTCCTCTAAAAATTCACTGATCAGCTGCGCTTTAGGCGAGATTGAAAAAATTCCATCGAGATGCCCCCAGCCGCCTTCAATTTCAGAAAGCTGAACCTCTTTCCCAAGCGACTTCATTGACTCATATACAGTGCGCATATTTTCAGGGCGTAGCAGTAAATCATTGGTTGCAGGCAATAACAGTGTTTTAGCGCTAATTTTTTTAAGTGCTGCGCTTAAGTTGCCTTCCATACCGGCAGTAAACAGTTGTGATGCCCGTACCAAATACAATACATGATTTGCATCTTGGGTTTGTGCACGCGCCATTGCACGCTGTGCTAGTACTTGGTTTAACTTAGGCAAGGTACGAATGTCTTTTAACGCGCCTTCATCAAGTACGTTAAAGTCAGGGAAGCTAGCGTTATAAATAATTGGATGCATCGCATCTTGGGTAATATTTAGCATGGTTGCGGCAAGTCCATCTAATGGGCGCTCCTTGTCGTAGTAATTACCTTGCTGCCAGTTTTTATCTAAACGAATGGGGAGTGCCCATTTTTCAAGCGCAGCGACAGTCCATGCATCCATGGTTGCTGCACCAATAACATGGATTAGGCGTTCAACCTGATCTGGATAACGCGTTGCCCACTCTAGCGCCTGAAAAGAGCCCATAGATGCGCCCATCACGGCATGTAATTTAGTAATACCCAAACTCTCTAATAAGCGTTTTTGTACGTTAACAAAATCAGTAATAGTAACCACTGGAAAATCCAAGCCATAAGGTTTACCTGTCGCAGGGTTAATTGATGCAGGCCCCGTAGTGATTACGTGTGGGTCATGCCAATTAGCATTGACTAAGGTGTCAGAGCTGATCACAAAATACTTGTTAGTATCTATGGCTTTTCCTGGGCCAATTAACGCATCCCAGTATCCTGCTACGGCTTCGTCGGCTGAATATTTACCTGCTGCATGAGAGGTTCCTGAAAAATAATGAGTGATCAAGATTACATTATCTTTGGCTTTGTTAAGCTCACCATAACTTTCCCAACCAATATCAACCTGTGGCAACGTTGTGCCAGAAACCGTTGTGAAGTTTTCTGTGCTGAAATGTTGCTTTTCTACTAGTAACGGCTCGGCTTTATCAGCGCCAGACACCGTACTACTAAATAAAAACAGCAACCCTATTATTAATATTGTTTTCATTGCAATTCCTTAAAAAGTGATGAATAAGCTCAGCGCAAGAGCCACCCCAACCAATGGGATAACCACCGTCAATGCGGCTAATGGCCAATAAGCGCGTTGATGTGTTTCTTTACAAATGGCACGTATAGTTGTGACCACGTAACCATTATGTGGCAGGCTGTCTAATGCACCAGAACTAATAGCAACCACTCTGTGTAATTGCTCTGGATTAACCCCCATATCCAAATATCCAGGAGCCACAAGCGGTAGTGCAATCGCTTGCCCGCCTGATGCTGAACCCGTTAATCCGGCTATTACGCTCACGGCAACAGCAGCCCCCACTAACTCATTACCTGGCATATGAGTCATAGCATCAACAGCAGCAATAAACGCCGGTGATACTTTAGCCACTGCGCCAAACCCTACTACAGCAGCAGTGTTACCTATAGCAACTAAGGCGCCAGTGGTACCCATATTGATGGCATTTGCCATGTTATGAAAATACTTGTAATTGATGACCACAATACTTAAAACACCACCAAGCAACGCCACAATTAGTGCGGTTTGTTGTAAAACATCATGCAACATAAATGATAAGAGTAGCACCACCAGCAAAGGAATTACGCCGGTGATTGGATGAGGGCGTTCACGCTCTAAAATAATTGGGTCGTCTTCTCTAGCAGCAAAACGCTCACCTTTGGCAACCGCCTTTTTAATCATTTTATTTAGCCAAAAGTAACCGACTGTTGCCATAAAAATGGCCACTACTAAGCTTACTTCCCATGCCGCATAGGGTGAGGTACCTAAATGCTTTACGGGTATCCAATTTTGAATTTCAGGCGAGCCCGCAGAGGTCATAGTGAATGTCACTGAGCCAAACGCTAATGTTGCGGGTATAAAGCGCCGCGGCAAATCGGCATCTTTAAATAAACTGAGCGCCATTGGGTAAACCGAAAACGCCACAATAAATACACTGACTCCGCCATAAGTCAGCACGGCACAAGCAATCACCACCGCCAGCACCGCATGCTTCATACCTAACTTGCCAACAATGTAACTGGCTACACTATCTGCTGCACCAGTATCTTCCATAAACTTACCGAACAACGAGCCCAGTAAAAACATAAAAAACCATGCACTTAAAAATCCAGCAAAGCCATCCATGTACGCGTTAATAAAATTACTGTCGGCAGTCACCGGGAATATAGCCATCCCGCTTGTTAGTGCCACCAACAATGCACATATTGGCGCGGCAATAAATAAATTGACCCCGCGCAACGTTAAAATTATCAGCAGTATTAAACCGCCTAACAGCCCTATCATGCTCAGCATAGACATTCCTATAATTATTGTTATTACCCAGATGAGGTGACATCGCAGTAACTGTTGTTAGTTTTATCGCTCAGCGCAAATAAAGACATAGCACTAAGGTACTATACGTTATAAAACTTACACAAAAATCATATAAGTCAAGGTGTTAAGCTTTTATAGCACTATGGTACTAATTCATTTTTTAACACTATCTTCTACATTAAGTGCAGGTGACATGAGCAAACAAATAATCAACTAATAACAACAGGAACACACCAATGATAAAGCTCAAACAAAATATCACACCCGTTACACTCGCTGTTTCACTCGCCTTATTAAGTGCAACAAGTGTGGCAGCTGAACAAGCGCCTAAAGTAAAAAAAGCAGAGTTAGAGCGAATAGAAGTAACCGCTCGCAAAACCGTTGAAAACTTACAAGAAGTTCCGGTTGCCGTAACCTCAATTGGCGCACAAGAATTAGCAGAAAACGGCATCAGCGTAATGACTGAAGTACAGCAGTTTTCACCCAACACTACGCTACAATCAAGCCGAGGCACTAACTCTACCATCACTGCGTTTATTCGCGGTGTAGGTCAGCAAGACCCGCTTTGGGGCTATGAACCTGGCGTAGGTATTTACATTGATGATGTATACATCGCCCGCCCGCAAGGTGCCGTGCTCGACTTACTTGATGTACAACAAATTGAGGTGTTACGTGGCCCACAAGGTACGCTATATGGCAAAAACACTATTGGTGGTGCAGTTAAGTATGTCACCAAAGAAATGAGCGGAGATGCAACGCTAAATATTCAAGGCACCGTAGGCAGCTACAGCCAAAAAGATTTAAAAGTCACTGGGCAGCTCCCGCTTATTGACGAAAAACTCTATGTTGGTTTTGGTTTTGCCACATTGAACCGTGATGGCTATGGTGAATTTTTAACGTCAGCGCTTGATAATCAAGACCGCGAAAACTATAACAAAGATGTTACCGCAGCACGGGTGACGTTAGAGTACACCCCTACAGATGACTTATTCTTTCGTTTAGCGTGGGATAAAACCGATGATGACTCTAACGCGAAAGGCGGGTATCGCTTACTTCCAAGCATATTAACTAATGCACCTGTGCCAGATAGCGTGTATGACTCTTATACTAGTTTACCAACATGGAACAAAGTAGAACTTGAAGGTATGAGCTTAACTGCTCGCTGGGATATGAGTGCAAACACGAGTATTAAATACGTTGCAGCAACAAGAGAAAGCTATTCACCAACCAATATCGACTTTGATAATACCTCTTTACCTATTTTTGATGTTCCAGCCATTTATGACGATGAACAAACCACGCATGAGTTGCAGCTAAATCACAGTGGCGATAACTATAAAATGGTCTCAGGGCTTTATTATTATGATGGTGAATCGTGTGGCCAGTTTGAAGCAATATTAGGTGTGCTTGGTCAAAGTTTAGGTTCCCCTGGGCTTACGCGTGAAGTAAGCGGTTGCAGCAATTCCACCAGCAAAGCGGCTTATATACAAGGAAGCTACGACTTTGATGAAAAATGGTCAATGACACTTGGCGCTCGCTATACCAAAGACAGCAAAGAAGCGATTGTAAATAATGGTCTTATTTTTGACATTGTTTACCCTGAATCAGGTTGGATCCCGGGTTATGTTCGCCCAGAAGGACAACTCGTGCCTACGGTACTAGATGACAGCGAAGATTGGTCACGCTTTACGCCTCGTGCGGGTGTTGAATATCAATATAATAACGACATCATGTTTTTTGCTAGTTACTCGCAAGGGTTTAAGTCAGGGACATTTAATCCACGAGCTACAACAGCAGAACCTGCAGCAAGGCCCGAAGTGGTTGACTCTATTGAGTTAGGCATGAAAAGCGAATGGAATGATAATTTACGCGCAAATTTAACTGTATTCACACTTGATCATAAAGACCGTCAGTACATATCGGTATTACCCGGTGACAGCGCCGCCGATTTAAACCAGCGCTTAGGTAATATTGGCGAGTCTAAGTCTGATGGCGTTGAATTAGAACTTAGCTATGTTGCAAACGATGCACTAACTTTCGACGCGTCAATAGGTTACATCGACAGTAGTTTTGAAAATGTAATTGATACCAATCCTGATACCGGTGAAACATTTGATAAATCAGACCGTTTTAGTGTTTCAAACACCCCAGATCTAACTTTCAACTTAGGTGCTACCTATCGTTTATACACAGAAATGGGCGACTTTGTTATGAATGGAAATTATTACCATCGCGGTGATTACGCACTGTTCGAAGAAGATAGCCTCTTAACACAAGACGCCTACGGATTATTAAATATTGGTGTTACTTGGTATAGCGCAGATGGCCATTGGACTGCGGGTATTTATGGTAAAAACCTAACCGATGAAGAATACATGATTGGTGGTTACCAGTTTGTAGCACCTGACCCGTCAGATCCAACTGATACCAGCAAATACACACCGGGTCTTGGTGGCGATAATACCTTAATTGGTTATTACGGTGACCCCCGCACAATATCACTCACTGTGGGCTATCGTTTTTAAAATTTAATATCACTAGGGCCTGTTGACCTTTGCGGATTGAAATTTGTTCAAACTAGGGGCTATTTTAATCGCGGCGCGAGGTTTGTAACCTAGTGGGCTAAGTAAAAACCGAGCAACAAAGAGTAAATCGCCCCTCGGAAGAACCCGAAGGGCAGCGCCTGTTTGGCATTGATGCTGCAAATTCAATCTTGAAAGGTGAACAGACCCTAGGGTTTGTCTGTATATCCCCACAGACAAACCTTGTTTCACATCGCAAAATCACATATAACTTATTGCATTGGAGACTATTTGAAATGGCTTGTGCTGTGAATACCATAATTGCTGATGATCACCCTTTATTCAGAAGTGCGCTACGTCAAGCAGCAGCGACTTCTGTACCAGAACAATATATAAAAGAAACCAGCGATATCGATGGGTTATTTAGCTTATTAAAATCACACCCCGAGATAGAGCTGATATTTTTAGATTTAACAATTCCTGGCGCCAATGGTTTACAAGCGCTCTCGCAACTAAGAAATCAATACCCTGATATATTAATTATTATGGTATCGGCTAACGAAACCCCCACTATCATAAAACAAGCCATGAGCTTAGGTGCTGCAGGCTATATTCCAAAGTCATCATCCCTTGATGTGATCAGTGAAGCCATTGAACATGTACTCAATGGAGACTCCTGGTTGCCAACAGATATTGACTTAACTGATGTGGTTGTTAATGACGAACAGAGCAATTTTGCCCGCAACCTAGAAAAACTCACTCCACAGCAATACCGTGTACTCGCGATGATAGCCGACGGGCTTTTGAACAAACAAATTGCCTTTGAAATGTCGATTCAAGAAACCACCATAAAACAACATGTATCGGCCATTTTGCGAAAGCTGAATGTGTATAACCGTACCCAAGCAGGCATTTTGTTTAACCAGCTATCTCAAGTTGGTAAGTTAGAGGCGAGCTAATATGAATTAATACACTTTAAGTATTTCTTTATAATCTTTTTTAAGGCTGTCTAGCTGAAATTGTTAATACATACATTAGCACCTGCAACTAGCTGGCTCATACGCGGACTGTACTACCCACCAAACGCGCCAACCAAAAAGTTAACAAATGAT
This sequence comes from Pseudoalteromonas tetraodonis, assembly GCF_002310835.1. NCBI lineage: Bacteria > Pseudomonadati > Pseudomonadota > Gammaproteobacteria > Alteromonadales > Pseudoalteromonadaceae > Pseudoalteromonas > Pseudoalteromonas tetraodonis. The sequence goes on from NZ_CP011041.1 coordinate 3,266,540, forward strand.
GTAAAATTGCAAAAAACAAACCAAATTTAAAAAATTTCATGTTGATATTTTTATGCAATAAAAAACTAAAAAACACCGAAAAAAACCTTTTTAATGAATAACCTCCCTAGATTAATGAATATTGATTTTAAAGCCACACCCACCGCACCTGATTACATCTCATTAACATGCTTTCTTGATATAAAACAATAATCAAACAAACATTCACAGGGTCAAAATGAAAAAGTTTAAAAGAAAAATTCTTGCTTGCGCAATTACAACTCAATTAATCACCTCTTATCATGCCTCAGCAGAAGAAAAGCCTAAAGTTGATAAAGAAATTGAACAGATTGAGGTTACTGCTACACGTCGCTCAGGTTCAATTCAAGAGGCTCCTTTAAATATTACAGCGCTTAATAGTGATGTCATAAAGGATCAAAACATTGGTGATTTAGAAGATGTAGCTCGTTGGGTCCCAGGCCTAACAGTTTCAGATCAAGGTGGTCGTGAAGGTTCTCCAATTATTGTTCGAGGTTTAAATACTAACTCGTCAGATCGTGGCTCTGATGGGGGCACTGTAGCTACTTATGTTGGTGAAATACCGCTTAATATTAATCTTCGCTTGACTGATATTGATCGAGTCGAAGTATTAATTGGCCCGCAAGGTACCTTATATGGTGCTGGTACTTTAGGTGGTGCTATACGCTATTTATTAAAGCAACCACAATTAGACATTACTGAAGGTAGCGTGAGTGGCGATTTATTCGCAATTAATGAAAGCGATGATACTGGGGGTGAGTTTGGCCTGGTATTTAATACCCCGCTTATCGATGACGTATTAGCCGTTCGTGCCAGCGTTAATCATTATGACAGACCTGGTTATATTGATTATAAATACGTAGTACGAAACCCAGGGGTCTCAAACCCTAATCCAGATTTTACAAACCAAGATGATATTGATGAAAACTTACAACGCGTTAATGACGTTAACGATGAGCAAATCACTACGGGACGCTTTTCTGTTCGTTGGCAGCCAAACTCATCAATTGATGCAACACTCAATTACTTTTATCAAAAACAAGAAAATGGCGGCAACTCAACGTCACAATATGGCGCATTAGCAAATAGCAGCGCACTTCAAGGTACTGTAGGTAAATATGAAAACGCAGCTCGCGTGCTTGAACCGGGCGAGCAAGAAAACGATTTACTTAGCTTAGAAATCAAAGCTGATTTAGGCTTTGCTGAACTTGTATCAGCCTCTGGTTGGTCAAGCTATGAGCAGTCTGGGCAGCGAGATCAAACCGACTTACTTTATGATATTTGGACTGGTTACGCTGATTTTCCTGCATTTGTTGGTCAAACTTTAGATACTTCAGATCAAGATAACTTCACTCAAGAATTGCGTTTAGTATCGGCTTCAGAGGGCCCATTAAGTTGGATTGTAGGCGGCTACTATAATAAGCAAGAAAACTTATCAGATGACCGCGAATATACCCCAGGCTTAACTGACTTTTGGGGCGGTGGTATTGCGAACGTACAAAAAGATCTAGAATATATCGCCCTTAGTAATTCAGAAATAACAGAAAAAGCATTATTTGGTGAGGCTGGCTATAGCTTTACTGATCAGTTTGATATCACTTTGGGCGCGCGTTTATATGAATATGATATCTCCACCAATGCAGGGTCAGCTACACCACTTTATTCTGGCAATTTCTCGTCTCTTGACCAAATTGAGATGAAAAATGTTAGCGCCAATGATAACGGTAATCTATTTAAATTTAATGCAAACTATACGTTTGATTCTGGTGTACTCGCTTACTTTACTGTCAGTGAAGGGTTTCGAATTGGTGGCGGTAATGGTATTGCGCCGTGTCCAGATGTGTTACCAGAACAGCAAATTGTTTGTGCTCTTCCAAGTGAAGAAGACTATAAGGCTGATACTACGGTAAACTATGAACTTGGCTTTAAATCAACCTGGCTCAGAAATCGATTGCACTTTAATGCTGCACTCTTTAATGTTGACTGGAATGACGCCCAAGTGGGTAGCTCTACTGTTAATGGCCAAGAGCTTATTACATCAAATGCAGGCTCAGCAAACTCAAAAGGCGTAGAAATTTCATCTCGTGCAATCATTGGCGATCACTGGACAGCTTACGCGACTTACGCTTATGCAAAAGCAGAACTAACTGAAGATGCACCAGATTTATTTGGTATTGGCATTGGCGCTATGAATGGGGATCGATTACCCGGCGCCCCTGAGCATCAGTTTTCATTCGGCCTTCGTTATGAGCAAGATGTGCTCGACGATAAACTACTGAGCGTTAACTACGGTATGACTGCACAAAGCGATATGATTACCAAAGTGGGCTTAAGAGACGATGGTGAGACATTAGCTGGCTATTCATTAAGCAACTTATCAGCTAAGTTAACAGGTGATATGTGGTCAGCTACATTATATATCGACAACCTGTTCGATAAGTATGCTTTTACTTCGGTACGCCGTGATAAGTCATGGGCTGGTATGTCGACCTCTGGCGCTAATAAAGCGTTACCTGAATTACAACGCGTATACGCTCACTATACAACAACGCCTCGCACTATTGGTATGAAGTTTACTTATAACTTTGAACTATAAAACTGAGCGATAGTTAAAAGCCTTGTTGATAATCAGCAAGGCTTTATTATTACCTCTCGTTAAGGTTATTTATGCTAACAGCACATCAACATCAGTTAAAAACACAGGTATTTACAGCAATAAACAATAACCAGTTATCCGCCGCTCACCAACTGCTAGTTAAGCAATTACAGTACGATGCGACAGACCATTTTTGCTATTACCTACTAGCCGAAGTGAATATTGCTGCAGGCGACAACTACAAAGCCATACAACTGATAGAAAAAGCCTTAACAATCAATAACCATCCCTTATATGTGCTGCATTTATCTAAGCTAATGATACTAAAGGGTGACGTAACATTGGCGACCAGTTACTATCAGGAAGCTATCAAGTATCAAGGTTATGGGCCTCTAGAGTGGGATACCTTAGCTAATATAGCGACTCGACTTGGTGACTATAAACATGCTTTAGCATGGCAAAAAATAGCTTATGAAGCCGCACCTACACACCCCAAAATTAATTACAACTTAGCCATTGCCTATAAAATAAATGGCCAATTAGATCACGCAAAAACGCTATTATTAGCGCTTATAAAACGCGAGCCAAGTTACTTACAAGCACATTACTCTCTTGCAGAACTAAATACCTCAACTGAAGCAAAAACACATATTACCGAGCTAAAAAAACGACTTAGTAGTAGCTTAACTGCAACAGAACAGCAAATGATTTATCACAGTTTGGCACTAAATCACGAACATATTGGTGATTATGAACAAGCTTTTAGTTACTTTCGTGATAGTAAATTGGCTATAAAACATCAAGTAAACTATGAAGCCAGCAAACACCAAATATTTTGCCAACAATTAATAGCATTAAGTGAAAAGATTCAATTAACAGCAAAAAACGCTGACTTCTCACCCATATTTGTCATGGGTATGCCTCGTTCTGGTACCACATTAGTAGAAAAAATTATTAATCAAAGTACCGAGGTGACCGGCCTTGGGGAGCTAAATGACATTGCACAGCTACTTCAAAGCACTGCGGCGTCAAAACATGTTTTAGATATCCGTATGATTGAGCAGGCATTTCAAAAGTTTACGCTTGATAACCCCTTAAATGGCTACCAATCGCGCTGCGAAGGCATGATGACTTCATCTAGGAGCTGTGACAAGCAACCCTTTAATTTTTACTTTATTGATTTTATTTTAACTGCGTTTCCAGAGGCAAAAATAGTCTGTATGCTGCGCGACCCTGTGGATAGCTGTATTGCAAATTACAGGCAGCTATATAGCCCGCACAGTGCATTTCATCATTACAGCTATGACTTACAAGATATTGCTCATTTTTATCAAGATTATAAGTTACTTATCAACCACTTTCAGAAAAAGTATCCTAATAATGTAATGATTCAACACTATGAAGAGCTAGTAACAGATGCCACCTTGCAAACTCAAACATTATTTAATTTTTGTAATTTACAATGGCAGCCCAGCTGCTTAGCGTTTTATAAAAGCAACAGCGCCTCGGCTACTGCTAGCAAAGTGCAAATTCGCCAACCACTCAATAGTAAGAGTATTGGCTACTGGCAACATTATCAGCAAGCCTGTGATATGTTATCGAATAAGTTTAATTAATCGATAATAATTAGCAAGTCATGCCTTTCACCCGCAATTAGTGATTTAAACATAGCTAAAAATCATGAAAAACAAGGCTCTGGTGTGTTATTAACCCACTTACCTTAAAGTAAAGTCAGTCGTTTTATCATTCTTTTTAATGCCGGTGCTTTAAGTGGTTTGTACAATAAAGGATAACCTGCATCGAGTACGCGCTCGCGTATTTGCTCATCATGGTTTGCAGTATTAACAATGGCAGGCAACGTCATTAATCCTGCTTGTTCAATCACCTCAAGCCCCGTTACACCATCATCCAATTGATAATCAACAATAAGTAGTTGTGGTAGTGTATTTTCTGCTTTGAGTTGCTCAAGTTCAATTAAGTTAGTGGCGGTGGCAATTTCACAGCCCCAGTTTTCTAGCAACTGTTTTAGCGCTTCAAGTACATTACGATCGTTATCCACAAGCCAAATACATAAACGACCCAATTCAGTTTCTGAATTGGCAGGTACATGCGCAGTGGCTGGTGTTTTTAAACTAGGTTTGCATGGCATGGTTAAAGTAAATTGAGTGCCTTTATTAAGCTGAGAGCCCATTACCAAAGGAATATTTAATAAATCACAAATACGTTTGGTGATAGAAAGCCCCAATCCTAATCCCTCGGCGTTAGGTTTATCGCCCAGCTGCTTAAATTCTTGATAAATACTCTGCTGATCACTGGTAGCAATGCCTATGCCTGTATCTTCAATCACAAACGATACATGATGTTCATCAAGTAAAACTTTTAAACGTACTTCACCATACTCTGTGTAGCGTATAGCATTACTAAGTAAGTTTCTTAGTACACGCTTAAGTAATGCTTTGTCGGTATAAATTCGCGCATCGCACGACTCAACGATAAAACCGAGGCCTTTTTCTTGAGCTAGTGCTAAATAATCATTACGCAGTGGCTCTATTAAACTACTCACATTAAATTCCGTTAACTGCACTTTAAACGAACCTGAATCGAGTTTAGTTAACTCTAAAATACTCGAAAGTAGCTCTTCTGCACTTGCTAAGGAATTTTTAATATTCATAGCTAGATCTTTAAGCTCAGTATCTTGGGCTTTTTCGTTCATTAGCGAACAAAATAAACTTGCGGCATTAAATGGCTGCAATAAATCGTGACTCGCCGCGGCAAAAAAACGCGTTTTACTTACTGTTGCCTGCTCTGCTACTTGCTTAGCTTTAGAAAGCGCTTGGTTAGCCTGTGTTAATGCTGCAGTGCGCGTAGCCACTTTTTCTTCAAGACTAACATTCGCTTCGGTGAGTGCTTTTTGTTGTTTTACAAACTCACTTATGTCGGTGTAAGTCGTTACAAACCCGCCACCAGGCAAGGGATTTCCTTGCATTTCAAATACTCGGCCATCACTATGTGCGCGTTGATATTTATACGCACTGCCTTGTTTTAAATAAGCTAAACGCTTATCGACTTCTGTATTAATATCCTCACCACGAAATAAGCCTCGCTCAGCGTTAAAGCGAATAATATCGGCAACGGGTCGGCCTATATATAAAGCACTATCGGGGTAATTAAACATGTGCTTATAGCCCTGATTCCAAGCGACCAAACGCAACTCACTATCTACTACGCTAATCCCTTGTTGAATATTTTCAATGGTAGATTGCAGTAAATCACGATTAAATTTAAGCACTTGGCTAGCTTCATCGACAAACTCAGCAACTTGCTCTAAAGGCTGACGCTGCTCATTTTTCGCTACATCTAAAATTAGCCGTGCTGATGCACCACCAATAACCGCTGACATTTCACGCTCAACTAATAACTCAAGCTCAACATTAGCAATCCGTTTCCATTGGCTTTTGTCATGCGGAAAATACTGCTGCACTAAAGAATGGCTCGCGTCTTTTTCAGCAAAACGCTGTAATAATGCCCCTAAATCTTCATAATTGAGTGGCTGCAATGTGGTGTTTAATCGCGAGTCGTTTAATTGAGATATGAACTTATTGCTTTGCAGGCGCTCAGCAAGCGTTGCACGACTAAATAGTGGTACAAGCAAATACACTAACGTATTAACCCCTAACGACAACAGTAATGATTGGCTAATACTTTCTAAATTCAATGAAAGTAAATTAGTGGGCGCTAACCAAGCAACTTGCCATGGCCCTTCTATTAACCAACTACTTTGACTACCAAAACCACTGGCTAAATTAGGTAGCAGTAAAGTGTAACCCCAAATTACAAAGCCACTTAAAATACCGAGCTGTGCACCACGACACGATGCGTGGCGCCACCATAAACCAATAATCATCGCAGGAGCAAATTGCGCAACTAAGGTAAACGACATAAGCCCAACGGTTGCAAGTGTGGTGGTTTCTGCCAGCACTCTATGAGTGAAATAGCTGAGTAATAAAATAAGTACAATTACAATTTTACGCGCATGCAATAAGTTGTTTTTATCCAATCCTCGGCTGCTTGACGTTAACTGTGAGCGACGCAAAATAAACTGATTAATAAAATCATTAGTGATCATCACCGACAGCACAATTGCCGACACAATCACCATACTTGTGGCCGCTGAAAAGCCACCTAAAAAGGCCAGTAAGGTTACCCCGCTATTATCTGTCGCCATTGGCAACGCTAATACGAAGGTATCTTGACCAACGCTACTATCACTAAAATAAACCAGCCCAGCGTAAGCTATAGGTAAAATAAATAAGTTGATCAGTAATAAATACAACGGAAATAACCAGCGAGCGGTTGCCAGCTCATTATTGTTATTGTTTTCAATAAAGCTCATATGAAACTGACGCGGCAAACATAACGTTGCCAGTATCCCCAACAAGGTATGTGCAACATAGACATAAACGGGGCTTTGAGTCGCGGCAACGTGTGTTGGTATGTTTAGCGCTTGCGCCTGTTCATACAAAGCAATAGGGCTATCAAATATAGAAAAACACACATACAAGCCCACCGCAATAAAGGCAAGTAACTTAACAATTGATTCAAAGGCAATACTGGCAATTAACCCGGGGTTATGCTCACTGGGCTTAAGCCTGCGAGCGCCAAATAAAATAGCAAATAAAGCCAGCAATAACGTAATATAAAACGTACTATCTGCCCATACTTGGTTACTTTGAGTGGGGGCTCGGTCGGTGAGTAAATTAATACTTTGTGCGGTCGCACTAAGTTGTAAAGAAATATACGGTACAATTGCTATCACTGAAATAAGTGAAATAAGCCCTGACAAACTCGACGACTGCCCATAGCGAGTAGCAATAAAGTCAGCCATAGAGGTAAGCTTTTGCTGTCGACAAATATGCGCAATACGACAATACAGCTGCCAGCCAAAAATAAATAATATAATCGTGCCCGCATAGGTAGGCGCCAACCACCAGCCATTACTAGCCGCTTGTGCTGTGGTGCCGTAAAAAGCCCATGAGGTACAATAAACACCCAATGACAGCCCGTAGGTTAAACCTTTGAAAGGAAGTACCTTACGCCTATCCGCCCAGCCCGCAACTGCAAATAATATCCCTAGATACACCACAGCAATAAGGCTAATAAACCAAATTGAAAACATATTTTTGTTCTTGTTATTATTTTTATAATACTTAACTTAGCATAAGGGGATGTGTAGCAAAAAGCAGCCCTTACTTTAGTGCTATAAATGAACAAAAAGGTAAAATAAGAATTATTTGCATTTAGGTGTTGACAGTTATTTAAATCTAATTGATAATCACTATCAACAAGACGAAGCATACTTCTTGTGACGGAAAAGTTCATTTGTTTCTCGACCCTGAAACAACGTGTGGCGCACGTTAACAGCTATGGAAACCTGTTATAAACCACAACGCCCCTTGCTGTTTATGACCTGTTTCCGCCCTACTCATTTACTTGCTACATTGCTCATATCGGTGACGGTAGATATGAAACTAAAAAAGCCCTTACGGGCTTTTTTTATGTCTGTAATTTAGTGCGTAAGGCCTTAACCTGCGCTTTTATAAATTAACGACGGTTTTTTCGTGCACGTGCTCGGCGTTGTTTTTTCTCTTCTTCTTTGGCTTGCTTTTTCGCCTCTGCTGCCGCGCGCAATCCAGCCACCATTATTTCTTCTTCTTCACGCATGGCAGGTGTTTCCATGGTAATACGACCGATAATGCCATCTCGTAATTCATTAATTAGAATTTCCGACATTTTATACGTATCGATTTGGTTACCACCGCGAATACAGCCGCGCTTTTTACCCGCCATTTCAACAAACTCCCAATCGCTTTCTGGCAGTTCATCTAATTTATAGCGCGCTTTTAAAAGCTCAGGATAAGCATGCAATAAATACTCAGCGGTGTAACTTGCCACTTCTTCGTACTCAATAGCGGTATCACGTATCGCACCGGTTGCGCCTAAACGATAACCTGAGTTTTCGTTCTCTACTTTTGGCCACAGCATCCCTGGCGTATCGTAAAGCATAATGCCATCATCAAGTTTAATACGTTGCTGCGCCTTAGTAACTGCAGGCTCGTTACCCGTTTTAGCCACTATACGCCCAGCAAGCACATTTATGAGCGTCGATTTACCTACGTTAGGAATACCCATGATCATGGCTTTAATTTGCTTATCGGCACCGACTTTATGTGGCACTAACTTTTTACATAGCTCATTAATTCGATGCACTTCTGCGGCTTTATCGTTACCAAATGCAATGGCTTTTACGCCATTTTCTTGCTCAAAATAGTCTTTCCAGGTTTGCGTCATTTTAGGATCAGCTAAATCGGCTTTATTGAGAATTTTGATGACCGGCTTACCTTCACGCAGGGTAGCCACCATCGGGTTTTCGCTACTGTAAGGAATGCGCGCATCTAGCACTTCAATGATCACATCCATTTGTGGCATTATTTCTTTAATTTCATTTCGGGCTTTATTCATGTGCCCAGGGAACCACTGGATAGCCATTTTTAACTCCTAACATATAATTTGTAGCTATTTTAACTGGCAATTCATTTAATTGCGCTATACTGACGCAAATTTTTTCATATAAGACACTATGGCTCTCAAATCTACCATCATGAAGGCGCAGTTATCGCTTAGCGATATGGACCGTCACGTATACCAAGACTTTCACCTGACCTTGGCACAACACCCATCAGAAACAGATCAGCGGTTGATGATCCGCTTACTCGCTTTTGCACTTAATAGCTGTGATGGTTTAGAGTTTACCAAAGGGTTAAGCGCTGATGATGAGCCGGAGCTTTGGCATGTCAATTACAGTGAAGAAATAGAGCTGTGGATTGAGCTGGGGTTACCAGATGAAAAGCGCCTTAAAAAAGCCTGTAATAAAGCTAAAAAAGTAATTTTATATACCTATGGCGAGAATAACCAAGCTATTTGGTGGCAAAAGCATCAGCCTAAATTATATGAGTTTAAAAACTTAAGCATCTTTAGTCTTGATTATGCTGCTACTCAGCTATTAGCTGCGTTGGTTGATCGTAATATTAAATTGGCAATTACCATTCAAGATGGTGAAGTTTGGGTTAATACCGACACCACTAACATTGAGATAAAACCTCAGCAATTAATGTAACTAGAATAGGTTATACCAATTGCATTAAATTAGTTATCTATTATAGCGACAAGTAAATAAGTCGGTAACAAGGCGAAAATTGTGACATATAGTTGTTCTATATAAATAATTTTTAACGTAGGTAGCGGATTATTTAATACGCTAGAATGATCATGTTTTTAATAAAATTGGTATTAGGGGGCATATGAAAGTTAAACACGTTATTGTTTTACATGGCTTATATATGTCTGGCTTGGTGATGCGCCCGTTGTGCTCACGCTTGGAGGAGTCGGGGGTGAAAGTTTTAAACCTTACCTACAATACGCGTGACCCTAATCGGGATGCTATTTTTTCGCAAATAGATGAATTTATTGGCAACGAGCCTTCTGCTTTAGTGTGTCACTCTATGGGGGGCTTAGTTGCTCGCGCCTATTTAGAGGCAAACTCAGCGCCAAGTCATCATGTTGAAAAGGTAATCACCTTAGGAACCCCACATACTGGCAGCCATATTGCTGAAAAAATGCAGCAAAAAGGGTTCGAGCTATTATTAAAAAATAGCGTTGAGTTTTTACTCTCTAAGAATGGTGATTGGCCTTTTAAAGCCAAGCTATATAGCATTGCCGGCGACTTACCGATTGGCTTAATGCCACTCATTGTAAAAGGCAGCCGCTCTGATGGCACCGTATTATTAGATGAAACCAAGCTAAAGGGTATGGCCGAACATAAGGTATTTCACTTAAGCCATACCAGTATGATTTACTCACGCCAAGTCGTTAATTATATTCTTGAGCGCTTGAATGAGGACATTTAGTCCTCGGCTGCAGCCGCCACTTTGTAGCTGATCAAAAATATAATACCTAGCACTAAGGGCATTGGTGCAGCAATATAGCCAAAGGCATCAGAGTTTGCAAAACTTGCACCCGCTAAGTGCGCAACTAACCCTAATACAAACCCTAGCAAAGCAATACCAATAACGATGAGTTCAGCTTTATTTTCTTTACGTGTTTTAGCTTCCATAATTTCTCTCCGCATCTAATCAAGTAGCCCCTTAACTCAATAAAGTGATCTCTATCAAGTTGGGTTATAGTGATTATGCGCTTTACTTATGAGCGTTTTTTGACCTACATCAATAAATAAAATAAGTGTGCGCTGCGCCTGTCAAAAGCTTGTTTTAGATCATATTTTGTACTCACAAAATAAACAATTTCGCTGCTCAAGGTAGTATTTTTATAAACACAACCCATATCTATTGAACAGCGTTAGCTAACTTATTTAAAAAGTCGAGCTACGGTGATAGCTTTTAGCTATGACACCAATATGTATAAACGATTTTATTAATACACCATCTTAGGTAATACTGACTGTATTGAACAAGGTGTAAACAAATTCATAAAACGGTTATTTAAGGAGCAAAGTATGTCGCAAGTAAATGCAATTGGTTTAAACAGTACAAAAAGTGAAGATATTATTAAGTCACTGAATACGCTTTTAAGCAGCTATCAAATTCAATATATGAATGCGCGCGGTTTTCACTGGAATATTAAAGGCCGAAACTTTTTTGAATTACATTTAAAGTTTGAAGAAATTTATAACTTACTACTGTTAAAAGTAGATGAAATCGCAGAACGTATTTTAACGCTTGATGGTGCACCGCTACATGCATTTTCAGATTACTTAGAAGTAAGCGAAATTAAAGAAGCAAAAGGGATCAGCGACGGCGTAACCGCAGTAGAGAACTTACTTGCCGGATACAGCAGCTTAATTAAAATGCAGCGCGATATTCTTGCACAAGCCGCTGAAGCTGATGATGAAGGTACCGCGTCATTAATGAGTGACTACATTAAAGAGCAAGAAAAACTAGTGTGGATGTTAAAAGCCTACCTAGATTAAGTTATTTTAAAAAATAGAAAGCCTCAGTTATTACTGAGGCTTTTTTGTAACAATCATTTACGGGCTATGACAAAGCGATAAAAAAGGCCATTTCTAGCGCTTTTTCTTCTAAGCTTTTAAAGCGACCCGATGCCCCACCATGTCCTGCATCCATGTCGGTTTTAAACACTAAAATATTATCATCGGTTTTATATTCACGCATTTTAGCCACCCATTTCATTGGTTCCCAATACTGTACTTGTGAGTCGTGCAAACCGGTTGTCACCAGTATATTGGGATAGTGTTGCGCACTAATATTGTCGTACGGTGAATACGCTTCAATAATGTCGTAAAAATGGGGGTCATTTGGGTTACCCCATTCATCATACTCATTTGTTGTAAGCGGAATGCTTTCATCTAACATTGTGGTGAGTACATCTAAAAATGGCACATGGCAGCCCACTCCACAGTAAAGCTCAGGCGCTTGATTTACCACAGCTCCCATTAATAACCCCCCAGCACTGCCACCAGAGGCAAACACTTTACTTTTGTTGCCATATCCTTGCTCAGTGAGCGCTTTGGTTACATCTATAAAGTCATTAAAGCTATTTTGTTTATGCTGTTTTTTACCATGTTCGTACCATGAACGCCCTAGCATTTCGCTACCACGCACATGCGCAATCGCATAGACAAAGCCACGGTCTAGTAAACTCAGTGATGTACTCGAAAAACTAGGATCTATGGTGATCCCATACGCGCCATAACCATATTGAAACAACGGATTTGAGCCATCTTTGTTAAAGCTATCTTTACGATATACCAACGACACGGGTACTTTTACTCCATCTCGAGCGCTTACCATAAGTCGCTCTGACTGGTAGCCTTCTGCGTTAAAATCACCGAGTATTTTTTGTTGTTTAAGTAAGGTTTTTTCGCCTGTGGTTAAATCAACATTATAGAGCGAACCTGGCGTTGTTAAGCTTGAATAGTAAATGCGTGCATGGGTTACACTTGGCTCTGGGTTCATCGCAATAGCGGCGTAGTAACAAGGATCATCAAACTCAAGGTTCATTCGCTCGCCGTTTTTGTTAACCACAACAAAGCGTGCTTGGCCTTGTTCGCGCTCGCTAAGCACTAAAAAGTCGTTAAATAGTTCAACGCCTTCTAATAATACAGTTTCACGGTGAGGGGTATGTGCTTGCCACTGGTTTTTATCAGCAATGGTGTCGCTTGTTGCGGTCATTAATCTAAAGTTTTTGGCCTGCCAGTTAGTCACTATATAAAAAGTATCACCAAGCTTATCGATATCAAATTCATGCCCCTCTTCGCGCGGCATTAAAGCGGTAAACTCACCTTGCGGTTGATTGGCATCAAGCACCCACATGTCGTTAGTTTCTGTGCTCGCTAAATCAATAATAATTAAGCTTTCATCACGACTTTTACCTAAGCCCATAAAAAAGCTGCTGTCTTGCTCTTCGTATACCAGCACATCTTGGTGTTGCTCAGTCCCTAGCTCATGTCTAAAAACTTGATAACCCAATAAGGTTTTTAAATCCTTTTTTACATAAAATACGGTTTTATTGTCGTTCGCCCAAACAACTTGCCCCTCGGTAATCTCAAGTGCATCGTCGAGCATTGTATTGCTACTTAAATCTTTAAACCGTACTGTGTATATACGTCTGCCGTCGGTATCTTCAGAGTAAGCCATTAATTGCTCGTTGGGGCTCAGTGCCACTTCCCCTAACTCATAAAATTCATAGCCATTGGCAAGCTCATTAACATCAAGTAGTAGTTCTTTATCAGCCATTGCCATACTGCGGCTGCGATAATGACGCGCATATTCATCATCTCCGCGAACCTCTGAGTGATACCAATACTGGCCGTCTTTTACCGGTACAGTGTTATCGTCTTTTACAATACGACCTTTAAGCTCCTCAAATAATGTATTTTGTAGTGGCTTAATGGCAGCTAATTGTGCATCACAATAGGCATTTTCTTGCGCTAAATGTGCGAGTATATCGGCATTTTGTCGCTCATCATCGCGCATCCAATAATAATCATCACTGCGTGTTTTAGCATGAGTAGTCAGCGCATGAGCTTGCTTTTTAGCAACAGGGAAATTAGGTAATAAGCTTAAAGAATAATCAGAAGAAGACACAAAAAAACCGCTTAAAAAATAACAATGGCGGTCAGTTTATCATAAAAATAAAAAAGCCCACTCATAGTTGAGTGGGCTAAAGCGGTATAAATTCGATAACTAAAAACTACGAGAATTTTTATTGTTGTCGTTATACCTAAGGGAAGTTGATTTACTGTATTTGCTGCCAAGCCATCGCCCAGCTTTCACCAACGCCTGGCTCAAACATAGCGCTATTCTCATTCACACGGCAAAACTCACTAAATGGCCATGCCTTACACTGGTATATATGCCCTGTTTTTGGCTGTAATACTTTGGTGCCCGCACTGTACATATCGCCATTTTGAGGATAAACCGCGTCGTATCCAAGGCTATTGACTGTGATTAATTTTTTATTTTTTTCAGCGCGATTAAAGTGAACCACCGCGCTACAAATACCACTGCTTTCAAGTGCAAATATTTTGTTATGTCGGTACGCAACCACCAATCCTTGCTCTGTCATTCTACCAGCGCACACAAGCGGAATATGCATATTAATATGCTCAACCACCAGCAAACTCCAAGCATGCGGTTCGCCCTGCTCTGGAGAGAGTATTTCATAATCAAACGCTAGCTGAGTTAATTCGCCATGCTCATCGTAAAAGCTCACACTAACCGTATCACCAACAAAGAGCTGGCTATACTGATCGAGCCCAAGACAGCCAATAGTTAACCATTCTCCACATGTTAATGATGAATGTATAAACACTGCAAAACCTTAAAGAGTCAAACGTCGCCCATAACATATGGCTTTCAACAGGCAAACTAGCTCGTGAGCTAATATGCGTTAACTAAAGTATTAGGTTAAAAACCATTGTGTAATACCAATACCGACTGATTGTAATTCGCAATGTTGCAATAATCAAACAAAAGAATGTAACCAGAGTTTAAAAACAATACTAAAGTTTGCACTAATGAGCATAAAACAAAAAAGCCAACCGCTTTATAAACGGTTGGCTTTTTTCAGCTACATGATCTGGGTGATGTTAACTTACGCTCGCTTTTTTACTTGCGAACGGGCGCTTAAATAGCGCGCCTATGTCGGTTAAAATAATATACAAACACGGCACCAAAATAAGGGTGATCAGTGTTGCAAACATAACCGCAAAGCCCAGAGCTACCGCCATAGGTATTACAAATTTGGCTTGTAAACTGGTCTCAAACATAATCGGCAATACCCCTGCAAAGGTCGTAATTGAGGTAAGTAATATGGGCCTAAAACGTGCACAGCCTGCTTCAATAACCGCATCTTTTATACTGATACCAGCACGACGCGCCTGATTAATAAAATCAGTCATCACTAAGGAGTCGTTAATAACCACCCCTGCAGCAGCAATTAAACCAAAGCCCGACATTAAACTAATATCTAAACCAAACCAAAAATGACCCCATATTGCCCCCGTTAAACTAAATGGAATAACCGACATTACAATGAGAGGTTGTGAGTAACTTTTTAACGGTACGGCAAGTAGTATATAAACTAAAATCATACCACCAGCAAAAAATAGCAGTTGCTCATTAGCTTGCGCCTGCTGTTCTTCAATTGCGCCACCTAGTTCTGACTTAACACTTGGGTATTCGTCCAACAGTTGTGGTAGTAAATTTTCTTTTACTTGCTTAACCACTTCGCCTGGCTCAATCACTTCCTCATCAATGTTGCCATACACATAAACAGTGCGATAACCGCCTTCACGACGAATATAACTAATACCAGGGGTTTCAGTTAGCTCAACCACATCTCCTAGCAATACTTCTTTGCCTTGGGGCGTGGTGATAACCGCGTGTTTAAGCGATGAAAACGCTTCGCGAGTAAGCTTAGGGTAACGTACCATCACCCGTACTTCTTCACCGCGACGAATAACACGTTGCGCCTCGCCACCATAAAAACTGGCACCGACTTGATTTGCAATTGAGGCCAAATCTAACCCTAAGTCAAAGGCGACTGGTTTTAAGCTCATTTGTACTTCTTTGCTAGCAGGATCAATGGTAGAGCTTATATCAAATAAGCCTTCTTGCTGCTGCAATAATCCAATAAAGCGACGCCCTGCTTCATTCAATGTATCGATATCAGAGCCATACAGCAAGTAACCAAACTCACCGTTACCGCCGCCACCTCCACCGCCAACATCATCCTGAATAGTTAACGATTTAACGCCCGCAATATTAGGCATCGCTTCACGCCAGCGGCGCGAAAGCTCAAAGGCATTATAAGGGCGTAAATCTTCATCAACCAATGGCGCTAATAACTGCGCCTCTGTACGACCTTGGTTAAATACCAATACATCGCGAATCATCTTTTGCCCTTCTTCTCGCTCGGTTTGCTTATCTATTTCAAGCACCATGGCTTCGATTTGGCGAATAGCATTAATAGTTTGGATGTCTGATACGTTATCGTTCATCTCAACATTAATTTGCGGGAAGTCATGCGGCACTTTAGGCGATGGGATCATTCTCACCTGATTTGACGATATTAACGCAAAGGTGAAAATTAGTAGCGCAATAAAACTAAACAGCACCGTCCAACGCCACTTTATACAATTAACAATAAACTGCCTATACGGTCCATTTACAAAGCCAAAAAAGCGCTTATTAAAGCGTGCTCGCCAACCGTCAGGGTTAATAGGTGAAAAGTGAGTATGCGCAATGTGTGCCGGTAATATCAGCTTAGATTCAATCAAGCTAAATATTAAACATAAAATCACCACCACTGAAATACCTATAAAAAAGGAACTTTCAGGGCCGCTTGAAAGCGTAAACGGCGCAAATACCGCAATGGTTGTTAGTACACCAAAGGTGGCAGGGGTTGCCACTCGTTTAGCGCCATTAACCACATTAACAACACCACCGCCTTTTTTTTCTATTTCGGTGTAGGCACTTTCACCTATGACAATGGCATCATCCACCACAATCCCCAGCACCATAATAAAGGCAAATAAAGACACAATATTAATTGTGATACCAAATAACGGCATCAGCATCATCGCACCTAAAAAGCACACTGGTAAACCAATCATTACCCACAGTGCGAGCTTAAAACGTAAAAATAACGAAAGCATAATAGCGACTAAAATTGCACCTTGCAGCAAATTAGCTTTCATCATGTCTAAGCGTGCATTTAGATAGTAAGTAAAGTCCATTAGCGGCTCTATACGTACACCCAATGGCAGTTCTTTATTTTTTTGATCAATATACGCTTTAACCGAATCGGCCACCGGAATAATGTTTTGATCTTCGGTGGCTTTTACCGATAAATAAACCGCGTTTTCGCCATTAAATTTAAAGTAACGCTCACCTTCAACGAACTGATCTTTGATTATAGCAATATCTTGTAGCAACACTTTGGCACCATTGGCGCCAATTTTTACCGGAATTTGCCTAAACTCTTCACCAGAATAAAACTGATTTTCTACTCGAACCGAAATAACACCCGCATCAGTTTTTAGTTGTCCGGCTGAAAAGTTAGCCGAATAACGACGTACCGCGTTCGCTACATCCGATAAGGTTAAATTATATTGGCGCAGTGTGTCGGGCTCTATTTCTATGGCAATTTCATCCAGTGGCACATCGTTTACCACTAAAGATACATTCGATAACTGCAAGAGTTCATCTTCAACCTGATTTGCGATTGGCTTAAGCTCATTTAGCGGTAGGTCAGCCACGAGCGTCATGCCAATTACATCTTGGCGAAACTCTATTTGGCTAATGGTAACCGGCTCCATTCCTGCAGGAAAAGTCGCGATACCATCTACTCGCAGTTTTACCTTATCGAGAACGTCAGTAAGCTCTGCGTCAGTATTAATTTCAAGGCTGGCAGAACCCCCATTACGAAAAGCGCGATATACCCCTTTTTTTATCTCAGTTATATCTTTTAGCGACTCTTCAATTTTTATTAAGATACTTTCTTCAATTTCTTGTGGCGACGCCCCCGGGTAGTTTGCATTTACAGTAATATAGTTGACTTCTATATTAGGGAACATTTGTCGCTGAATGGTAAAGTAGCTTATAAGCCCCATTACAATAATAAAAAACATCATTAAATTGGCAGCAACAGAGTTGTTAGCAAAATACGCAATTAACCCTGTTTGTTTGGTTGTATTGGGCTGTTCTGTGTTATTCATAACTCACCCTACCTTAAAGTTTTTCAGTGGATGCATTTTCTGCTGCATCTGTATTTTTAGTCTCTGTTAAACCGGCTATTTTTACTGCCATGCCTTTTTGAGGGTATTCCGGTAAGGTGGTAACGAGCTTATCGTTGGCTTGTAAGCCATCGCTAATATAAAAATATTCGCCTTCTTCACGAATCACTTTTACTTTACGCGGCTCTAACTGTTGCTCATCATTAACTATCCACACGGTTTGGTTATTTACTAACTCTTGCGGTAAACGATAAATATTATTGAGCATAGTGCCGGCAAAGTTTACTTGTACATAAGTGCCAAATTTAATTGCAGGCTGCTGATTAGTCAGTCCGTAAGGATCTTCAATTCTTACCACTAAACTGCTCATGCGAGTCGCGTTATCAACAATCCCTAAATCGCGGTCTATTACTGCTTGGCGAGTAAACCCATTGAATCCTGTTTTAATAACGGTTGCCGTTACCCCTTTAACGCGCTCAGGTAAAAACACACTGTCAAAACCTGCGATCGGAATAATCACTTCAGCGGTTTCAATATTATTCAGCTCGGCAATTTGAGCGCCCATACTAACAAACTGGCCAACCCCCACATTCCGACTAACCACTAATGCATCGTAAGGTGCGGTGATTTCACAATTGTCTAAATCGCGTTGGGCTCTTTTTAATGCTGCTTGCGCCGACTTAACTGATGCTTGCGCACTCAGCACTTGTGGTTTGCGTAAAAATAGATCTGTACGTGCTTTATTTGGGAAACGTTTTGCTTCGTCTTCTGCGACTTTGGCTTGCGCTTGCTCTTCAATTAACATCGCTTGAGCGCGGGCAAGTTCAGCTTCAGCTTGCAATACCGCAGCCTCGTAGTTATCTTTTTCAATAGTAAATAAGGTTTCGCCGCGACCCACAACACCACCCGCCACAAAGCTTGGATGCCAGCTGACGACTTCACCTGACACTTGCGCTGAAAGTTGGGTATTTTCTAGTGGCTGCACTTCACCATAACTATTAATGATAACTTGATGATCGTTAGCGGAAACGGCTTCAACTTGCACCGTTGGTCGAGTGTCTATGACTTCTTTTTTGTCTGACTCTTTTGCAATCGCATTAATTGCAACAAAACCAGCAACACCTAATGCCAGTGCTACAAATGGAAAAGCCCATCTAAGTACATTACCTTGCATCTGTTTATTTCTCCCAAATTACTATTAGCACTATGATACCAAAGCTTAATGAAACATTAACGTGACATTTGTAAGCAACTGTTACAAAAAGGTATAAATAAGGTCTTCCTCAGCAAATAAAAGGTAAGTCAAAAGCACTGTTAAGCCGCTTTATAAATGTATTGTTACAATCTTTTACCATTATAAATCATAAAGCTAATCACTTTAGGTTAGTATTTATTAATCATACTGTGCGAAAAAGCATGACACACCGTACAGTAAAATTACATTAACAACTAAAAAAGACTAAACGATGAAATTAACCACACTTACCTTGGCGCTGAGTATAGCGCTTAGTGGCAGCTATGCTGTTGCAGCAGAAAAAAAAGAAGAAAAGAAACCACAAACATTAACTGAAATGATTAAAGGGCAAATCGAATTTGCGGGTATTTTTAATCTTTACCAAGATGAAAAAACCGGCGATCACTTAATGGTGATAAACGAATCACAACTCGATACGCCCTTTGTGTACTTTGCGCATACCATTGATGGTGTAACTGATGCGGGTCATTTTCGTGGGTCGTATCGTGAAACAAAGCTGATTGAATTTAGAAAATACTTTGATCGTATTGATATTATTAGTAAAACCCCTCGCTACTTATTTAACGAAAATAGCGCACTTGCCAAAGCCAGTGAAGCTAATATCAGCGAAGCCGTGCTTGCAAGTATAAAAATAGAAAAACAAGAAGAAGGTAAAATAGCCTTTAATGTAAATAAGCTTTTTTTAAGTGAAGCGCTACATAAAGTGTCTCCTACGCCTAACCCGAACGATAAAAATGCTAAAAAGCGTTTTAAAGTAGGTAAATTAGACGATAAAAAATCACGCATCATCAAACAGCGCCCATACCCTAACAACCTAGATGTGGTTGTTGATTATGTTTTTACCAATAGCAGCCCAACCGTTCGAGGTTCAGGTGCTGTAAGCGACCCCCGAAGTGTGTCGGTAAAAGTACAACATTCATTTGTGGCTTTACCAGAAAACAATTACCAACCTCGCTTTGATGATGCACGTATTGGTTATTTCACCAATCAGTTTGATAAAATGACGTCAACCGACTGGGCGCCATACCAAGATGTCATTAAGCGCTGGGATTTACAAAAGAAAGATCCAAACGCTGCACTTTCAGAACCAGTAAAACCGATTACCTGGTGGATAGAAAACACCACACCGGTTGAATGGCGTGACACCGTGCGTGATGCCGTACTTGCTTGGAACACCTCATTTGAAAAAGCAGGCTTTAAAAATGCACTTGAAGTGAAAATACAACCTGACGATGCCGATTGGGATGCCGGCGATATTAACTATAACGTACTACGCTGGACTTCATCACCCAAACCACCGTTTGGTGGGTATGGGCCAGCATTAGCGAACCCGTTAACCGGTGAAATTTTAGGCTCAGACATTATGCTTGAGTTTGTATTTATGAAAAACCGCTGGATATACGACACACTGTATACTCAAGGCACGATGAGCCATACACAGCCAACCAACTATTCAGAACTCAATTGCTCTTTAGGTCATGAATTACAGCAAAGCCTAATAATGGCCAAGGGCTTAGCAAATGGCGCTGATATTGAAGATACCCAAATGATACGCCAAGGCTTAACTCAGCTGGTTTTACATGAAGTAGGGCATACTCTAGGTCTTAATCACAACATGAAGTCTTCTATTTTGTGGGATGAGAAAGAAGTTCACGACAAAAGTAAAACCCAAGGCATAGTTACCGGCTCGGTAATGGACTATGCGCCAGCAAATATAGCGCCAACGGGTGTGACTCAAGGCGATATTTTCCAAACTAAACCAGGTCCATACGATGATTGGGCAATAAATTACGGCTACAGCGTAGCGCTTAAAGATGAAGCTGCAGAGCAAGCTCGCCTTGATAAAATACTCGCTCGCTCAAGCGAACATGCGCTTGCCTTTGGTAATGATGCCGACGACATGCGTGCCCCTGGCCGCCATATAGACCCTCGCGTGATGATAGGTGACTTGTCGTCTAACCCTGCAGCTTACGGGGCAGATAGAATGGCACTGATCAATACGCTCTTTGCAGAACTTAAAGACAAAGCTACAGTAAAAGGTGAGTCTTACCAACAGCTTGTTACTTCAACTAACAGCCTATTTGGCCAGTATCGTGGACAAGCAGGCGTGGTGTCTCGTCAAATTGGTGGCGTGTATGTAGAGCGTGCCGTCGTGGGCGATGAAAATGCAGCAAAGCCTTTTACACCGGTACCACTTGAGCGTCAAACCCAAGCAATGGCTATTTTAGCTGAGTATGTGTTTGCTCCAAATGTACTGCAAAGCATGCAGCCATTGTATAACTTTATGCAGCAGCAGCGTCGTGGGTTTAATCATTACGGTAAAAACGAAGACCCTAAACCGCATAAAATGATTTTAGGTATGCAAAAGAGTGTACTAGCGCAACTACTACATCCCGCTGTGTTACTGCGTATTTCAGATACTGCTTTATATGGTAATGAATACAGCCTTACGCAATTTATGGAGGATTTAACTGCAAGTATCTTTGTTGATAGTAAAACCGCTAATTCAGTCAGTCATAATTTACAGATTGAATATGTTAATCAGCTAATTGCGATTGCAGGCCTAGAAAAAGCAAGTAAATACGATAACTTAGCGAAAACAGCCGCGCTATATCAGCTAACTCAAATAGCCGATAAAAAGGTTGCATGGGGCGCTGATACCGCAACCAAAGCACATAAAAAATATATCGACCGCTTAATTAGCAAAGCGCTAGAAGCATAAATAACACTGAGTAAACCAAGGCCACGTCATACGTGGCCTTTTTTACACTAACTCAAAGGTAAATAGTGCCTTTAAGGTACCTTACGGCATGACCCGTTAATGTCACTGTTGTATTGCCTACTTCACAGTGTAGCTTCCCACCTCGTTGTGAGGCTTGATAAGCACTGAGAGAATTTTTTCCAAACTGCCCTGCCCAATAAGGGGCAAGCCCAGTATGAATTGAGCCGGTTACAAAGTCTTCATCACTCCCACTGGCAGGCCAAAAATAACGAGAAATAAAGTCATACTCAACACTCGGTGCTGTTGCAACCACATCTAATGGGGCTAATTTTTTTAGTTGTTCATTAGTTGTTTTCAGATCTACAACCTGCTGCTCATTATCATAAATAGCAAAATAAGCTTGGCGGTTTTTCAGTACTTTAACAGGTTGTATAGACAGGCCAGCTAATAGAGCATCAGGGATGAGCTGAACCTCTTCAGGGGCTTGTTTCGGAAAGGTCATAGCAAAGCTGCCATCGTTATTTTTATTAACAATCAGTTTGCCCACCGCCTCTGCGCTAAAGCACACCTGCGATATACTATGTTGCTCACAAAGCACATAGGCCGCCGCTAAAGTAGCATGGCCGCAAAAATCAATCTCCATTAATGGCGAAAACCAACGTATCGCAAAGCTTCCATCTGCCGACTGACAAGTAAAAGCGGTTTCAGACACATTGTTTTCCGAAGCTATATTCAGCATAAGATCATCACTAAGCCAAGACTCCAATGGGATCACGGCAGCATAATTACCTTTAAACAGTTCACTGCTGAACGCATCGATTTGATGGATAGTTAATTTCATAGTGGGCACTTTTTATTTATTGGTCACTCAAAGTGCCACAAATGAAATTAACGGTCACTATAATTTTATGCCAACACAGGACGTACGCGATAATACTGCATACACGCAAATTGCAGCGCATTAGTTAGCAATATCATAATAAACATTAATATATGCGAAGTACTTTGCACTGGCATGGCTAGCTCTGCAAACAAACCACAGATACCTGCTATAAATTGCAAACTAAAATAGCGCGCACTCAGGTTACTAATATTCCCTGTTCGCAATGTTTTATAGGTTTGTGGCATAACCCGAACCGAACTCATAATTAAGCCCACATAAGTTAAGCCGTTTAGCACAGAGGCAGTATCTAGGTTAGGGTTTAACAGCAACAAAAAAGGTAATAACGAAAAGCTAAGCATGCCAAGTAACTGCAGCTTCTGACGTTTAGCGGCATTATAACGGGCAAAAAAGTATAAAATTAAACCACTCAACAATCCTGTCGCAAAAAACGGCAAGGCAATATAAAAGCGAGCAAAATAAAGATTGTAGCTAATAAAGTACACACTTTGCGCTAAACCAAATGTCATCATTAGCAGTGATACACCCGATACACTGCGGTTTTTAATAATTTTATTAAGTAGCGGTAAAAAACTAAAAACCAAAATAAACACTGACAAAATAGGCAAATAATACGCCAAAGCAAACCTCGCTCGTTACATTGTTGTTAATAAAAAGGAAGAAATAAAACACTTTTTAAACATCTGTTTTTAAAGGCTTTATTTGTGTGCGCGCATTGTAGGGCTGGCTAGGTTTTATACAAGCTTAACGCTTACTTTAGTTTTTAGTGATGGCAACTTGAGTATACAAAAACCGTTACTAAAACTTCACAGCACGCCACTTTAACTAATTGCAATACAAATGATAACTGTTATCATGCGCATACGTGTAATTTAACATACAAGCTAAAATAATGAGAAAAACACTGTTTAAAATTCATAGTTGGTTGGCGCTAATTGCCATTATTCCGTTAATTGTTATTAGCATTACTGGCAGTGTTTTAGTGTTTAAAAGTGAAATAGACGGCTTACTGATGCCTGACAAACACTTTGTGGTACAGCAGCAAGCTGCTCGCTTACCTATGGACTCATTAATAGATAAAGCCGAAGCAGCCTTTCCTGAGTATGTAGTAGGAAGCTGGGAGCTTTTTAATAACACCACCGCCGACCGGCTTTATTTGGTTAAGCGTGGCACTGACGATTGGTATAAGTTGCATTTAGACCAATACACAGGAGAAGTTTTATCAGAACCCGTAAGCACAACTCATTATTTTACCGACTGGTTTTTAGAGCTCCATTACACCTTTTTACTTAACGACTTAAAAAGTTTACCAGGGCAAACAGGCACCGTATTAGGGTTCTTTTTTGCTTTATTTTTATTAACTTTAGGTATTACTGGCTTAATTATTTACCGCAAATTTTGGCAGCGACTATTTAGCGTACGCTGGCGCGCAACGTTACAAATAGTACTCAGTGACATTCATAAGATGACCGGTGTTTTAGGCTCACCTATTCTTATCGTTTTAGCGATTACAGGTGGTTATTTTAATGGTGCAGTGTGGTATCACGAAGTAATAGAACACGCAGAAGAAGAGCACCACACTATTACAAATAAATTATATAGTGACGACATCTCTTTTGAGCGGATTCTTAATGATAGCAAGCTGCAAATACCCACTTTTAATACAACTTTTTTAGTTTTTCCACGAGAGTCCGATGAAAATATCACTCTTTATGGCGAAGTAAATACCAGTAACCCACTTACCAGTGAATATGCCAATACCATAACCTATAATAAGCAAATAGGTGAACACATCGCTAACTGGGATATTCGAGAGGCTGGTGCTGGTTGGCAAGTAATAGACAGTTTTAGAAAACTACACTTTGGTTATTTTGCTGGGCTTATCAGTAAAATACTATGGTGTATTGTTGGCCTTAGCCCTGTATGGCTCGCTGGTACAGGCTTTTATTTATGGCTCACACGCCGTAAGCGTAAAAAGCAATCACACAAAAATCGCTTAACTCAACGACGAAGCGCGAATGCTTGATAAAACAATCACTCCCTTGTAAAGTGAAACCAACGAGGGAGTGAGTTAATGAATATGTTCAAGGTAATAATAAGTTTAACTTTTTTATTTGTTGTGGGGTGCAGCAGCAAAATCAATACGCAAACTCAGCTCGTACAATTAAGTTCATTAATTAATCACACATTATTTGTACAACAAACCACACCTTCTGAAAAGGTTATATTTGAACTTCCCGAGGCAGAAAAAGCACGCTTTTTAGCCTTCGTAACAAAACAACAAACAGCTAATATTCGTAGTGACCGTATTATTTATAACTACCTTGAAAATCAGCTCTCTAATTTTAATTATCATGGCGATACGCTTACATCATCTCAATCTCTCAACCTTGCACAAGGTAACTGTATCAGCCTTGCTGTTCTTACCCAAAGTTATGCACAAACATTAGGGCTTAAAACCAGCTTTCAAGAAATGACTAGCGAGCCAGTTTACGCACAGGAAGATAACTTGGTTTATGTAGCAAACCATTTTAGAACTAAAGTTTATGCCCCAGAAGAGGAACTGCCTGAAAAAGAAGAAAATGTGATCACTTTTTTTCGCCCAGGAACCTTAATAGACTACTTCCCAACCAGAGGTAGTGTGTATTCTGATAGTGCTAATTATAATGATTTAATCTCTAAATTTTATAGTAACTTAGCTGCTGACGCGCTTTTAGATAAGCAGCTTGATCAAGCGTACTCTCTTATTTTACAAGCAAATAAATACACCCCTTATGATCCTGAGCTATTTAATATGGCTGGAATTTTACATCGACGAGCTGGCGATTTAAAAAGTGCACAGCTTATTTACCAAACTGCTTTAGATAATAAGCTGATAAATATAAATTTACTTACTAATTATCAAGTTTTAGCCAAACAAATTGGTGATCAGCAACTTGTTGAACAATTAGCAAGCCGACTTGCTGAAGTAGAAAAAGATCCTTATGAACTTTTAGTTATTGCAAAAAATGATCTAGAAACAGGACGAATTAATACCGCTACAGAGCATATTGAACAAGCCATAACAAAAGCGCCGTATATTGCAGAACTTTATTTAGAGCTTGCTAAAATTCGCTATCAACAAGGAAAAAATCACCAAACACAAAAATTACTTGAGAAAGCGATAGAGCTCGAAAAAGACAAGCAAAAGTTAAATGTATATCAAGCTAAGTTACTGTCCTTAAAAGCGAGTAAGTAACTTAGCTAAATAGGCTTTTACAATGAATAGTAAAAGCTTAACCACGCGCGCATTTCATCTTCAAAGCTGTCACCTTCTACTCGCGACAACCCCATATCAAAGGTTAAGTCATTAACGCCCGCAGGCCCCATCCCGAAGCTAAAGTCACCTTGGTATTTTAAGCCGTAACTTTGTGCATAAACGTTGCTATCTAATTGATGTTGCTTGTAATAAAGCCAAGGCATTCCCTCTTTAAAGCTAATGCCACCACCATACCCTTGGTAGCGCTCAGTGGTTGCACTATAAAAAGGCAGTTCAGCAGCAAGCACAAATTCACTACTTTGCTGCTGATTAATTAAATTAGAACTAAAGCCGCCTAATGTCAGGCTACTGTCATCTCTTTGCTTTTGCTCAAAGTTAACAAAAAGTGGTATATCAAACGCTTTACCAAATATTTTTGCTGCCAAGTCATAACCTTGCCAATGACTACTGTGATTCTGCCCATCATAAATGCTGGCATAAATACTCTGCCCAATAGCAAATGCTTGGCGGTCATGTTGCCAGCTTTGAGCAATACTCAACCGTGTCCAATTTTTATGGCTATTTTTATAATCTGTATAGTTATAGGCCAATTCTGGGGTTAAATGTAACTGGCCAAACTTCAATGGGTGGCTTACTGCAGCATAACCACCTCGGGCTTCAATATCAGCGTTTAAGCTAGGTTGATATTGATGTGATGTATCCAAATTATAATCAAATAGCGCAAGCTTAAACTTTGTATTTAACGCATTGTATTTTGCTTGTATAAAGCCGCCATGTAATGCACCGTCATGCAAATCAATGTTATAACCCGCTTGTAAATCAAGTTGTTTTAATAGGTCGCTACTTTTTATACCTACACTTAGCAAACTGGTTGACGCTGAATAATACTGAGATCCCAAAGCAAACGTCGCTTGCTGATCAAGTACTGCGTAATCGCTTTGTTCTGCTATCTCATCGGTATATATTTTTGCCGGTGGCAGAGTATGCTTATTTACCATCAACAATGGAGCTTCACTGTTTACAGCGAAATCAGTCACGGCTGTGCGGTTTTTTGTTGTAAGCGTTTTTACATCAGGGCCATCGGCATTAATAGAGAAATAAAGTAGTGAGCCATCTTCAGCCTCAATCGGGTATGCGAGCGCTTCTTGCCCGTTAGTTAAGCGGGTGAGGGTGTTATTTTTTATATGATAATTATAAATATCAGTTTTATTATTTAGGCCAGCAACAAAATAGATAGATTCCCCATCTTGACTGAAACTCGGCTGACTTAAATACTGATACCCGTTAGGCATTGGGATTGACCGCCTGGCATCACCGTTTAAGCCTTGTATATACAACTGCCAATTTTCGTTTAATGATGCTGATAAGTAAGCTAATTTTGTTTCATCGGGGTTCAGTGTCGGGTAATCATAACTTGTTTTTAAGCTCTTAGTAAAAAATGGCGTGATTGTTTGTGTATTAAGATCGACTTTTACTAATTCAGAATACCCAGCTCTTATTTGCTCACCGTAAAGTGTTTCACCATCACGGGTAACACTAAAACGGCGAATACCGGCCAGCTCTGTAAGTTGCTCTATGTTGCCAGTGTCGGTGTTGTAGCTAAAAATGTCAGACACTTTGTTATAAGTTCCCGATCCTTCACTACTGTAGGCATTAAAATAAAGTGTGTTGTTATTTACCCATTGCGGGTTAGCAATACCTGCGCGATTAATTTGATTTAGTACTTGTTTTTGTTCGCGCTTAAACACGATTGGCGGGGTATCAGGAACATCTTGCTTATCGTTCTCTAGGAGCTCCTTTTGCACCTTAGTAAACTTATCTCGTGCTTTGGTGTTGTCTTCTGTACTGTAAATTATTAGTTTTGTTTTACTCTTTTCATCACGTTCAACTATCGCAATTTTGCTACCATCATTTGAAAGAGCTGGATTGCTAGCGTATAAATCAAGTTCTAACCAAAGCTTGCTATTAAGTGATGATTCGGTTTGCTCTTGTTGCATCGCTTTATAAGTGTATTCAGCAATAAATCGACGATATAACCTTGCAGCGCTTTGCCCAAATACACCAGAAAATGCGTCGTCAAAATCTCGTGATTTCACTGCTCGCATACGAACCCATACATTATCGAGTAGCTGCTCTGAGTAATTTTGCTCTAACCAATATAAAAAACGACTTCCCATTAAATATGCCATAGAGCCCGCCATAAAGCCCTCATCGCTATTTAGTTGCCCATAGGTGGGAAGCGCTCCCTGCTGAGCAAACTCTCTAAGTATTGCCTCAGCATAGTTATCAAATAAGCGCCCTCGACCTGTCATTTTTGATTCAATTAAAGTGGCGTACCCTTCGGCTACCCAGCGCGGTGTATCACCATAGGTTAAATCGTATATATCCCATACACCGCGAATCTTTTGCTGCCAGTCGTTACGGGTTGGCTGCGCTAAATGGACTAAATGAATGTATTCGTGCAGCACCAACAATTGCTGCCAACCCGATGAATTTGATATCACGGTATCCGACTGCGGTGGCGTAGTAAAAAGCGCCATAACAGGATTATTAGAGGTTGGTAAGGCAAAGCCATTCGCTGCATTTAGAGGGTCAAACACCACCACATCGACGATTTTATCAAGCGCCCGATTTTGTTGCTCAAGCACTTTAGTGCGAACAATTTCCAGCTCCACAGCAGTCGATTTAGCAAAATCAGTATGCTCACTACTAAAGTGAACATTAAAATGCTCGGTATGAATGGTTTGCCAATTAGCAGCAAAGCTAGGTGCAGCCAATAATAAGGCTGATGCAATGAGTGACTTTTTCACAATAATCCCTTAAATAGTACATTTGATAATGTTTAGAGTATTATCAAATGGAAAAAACGGGCAGTAAAAAAGTGTAATAAAGCATGTGCAAATGTGTATTTACACCCGCTTTATTATTTAATCTGAGTTTTGAACAAAGGAAGTTACATCCAACTGCGAGGGTCTGACTCAGCCTGCATAAGTGTAAAATCTATAATGAAGTCAGCATCTTGCTGTTTTAAATATGGGACGTACGCACCGCCTGCAGCAAGTTGTATATACAGGCTTTTTAAGCCAGAACGACGCATAAAAAAGGTGCTCACACTGCGAGCGCTTTGTGCTTTGTACAGCTCAAATACCCGGTAATGCACACCAATCATACCTTTGCGTACCACCAAATAAAAACGCCCATCTTGTTGATGAAGGTAATACCCATAACGTTTATAAGATAAAAACACTAACGCGGCTAATACCAAGAATAATGCTAATGCAATTAATATATTAAGTTGCATAAAGCTAATAAAAAAACCAGAAGCAACGCTCGGTAGCAAAGCATAAAACACCGTGTTTTTATATAACAACGCCCTTTCTACCGCATTGAATGCCAGCTTTTTACTGTCAAACCACGGATAAATCCACTGACACACATTATCAACTTGCTCCTGCGTGAGCACAGGCAGCACTAAGGTTTGTTTATTCTTTTTCGCCATGCTTGCAGCACCGCCGCTACTGGCTTGCAAACACTCCACAGTAGAGCGTTTTAATAGCCTAGCAACTAGGTTTTGCTTAATAACGATTGACTGTACTTTGTCTAAACTAATTGATAGTTGATGACGCTCTAACAGCCCTGCAATACGTTTGAATTTATTATTTTTAAAGTAAAGCTGATAGTTATAAAAACGAATGAGCGACATAGTTACCGATAAAAGTACCGCTATAAATATCAAAATAATGATCAGAGTAATTATTGCAAACACAGCTGCATTAGCCATCAAACCGAGCTCTTGTTGATAATAACTCTCTATTTTTGTTATAAATTGCTGCTCTAAAAAGTCGATGGCCACATTCATAAAAGGGGCAATTGCCGCAAGTGCCAAAATAGCCATATTCGACATTAAACCAAACTTAGCTATTTCTTTATTTGAGATGAGTAAGCTATTTTCGCTCAGCTCTTCAATATGAGATTGCGCTGAATCAGCCACCTCAGCTGATGGTTGCTGCTGCGCTTTATAGTCAAACACTCGTTTACGCATTTGTTGCGCGTAATCTTTAGTTACCCCTGGCAAAACAGCTTCTTGAGCCACACTGCCTGCCGCATCAAAAATACAATTAACTAACCCTATGGGGGTGAAGTAAAATGGCTCCGCTATATTTACGTTTTGCACTCGAGAAAATTTTAAGGTAAGTCGCTCTTTTTTAAATACGCCTTTATTAAGTAAAATTTCATGCTCGTCAGTAATACAAAAACGAAAACTACGGTAATACAAAAAACAATAGGCAAGCAATGAGGTCAAAGCAACCGCGAGCCCAACCTGCCCCCAAAAGAGTTTATTTTCTACTTGGGTAACAAATACCACCAACACGGGCAGTAAATTAAATAAGCCGTCTTTTATGAAGCGCACACTAAAATGCATCACAAAATAAGCCAGCGCCCAGGGCGACACTTTTTGCCAATTAAGTGAAGGTGACGTTATTTGCGCAGCATCAACACTCAATGGCAGCTACCTCGCTTGCGGTTTCATCGTGGCGATAGCTTTGTACAAACTGACGAATATTTTTGCATTTTTCGTGGGTCAGGCCGCTAATTTGTAAATCGGCACTCATACCGCCGGCGCTATAAAGTCTTAAACTGGCTAAACCAAGCTTTCGCTCTATGGGCCCACGGTGTATTTCAATATGCTGCACACGCGCTAACGGTAAAATTGTCACCTGCTGCCAAATAATGCCTTTTTTAAAAGCAATATCGTGGGTACGCAACGCGCTGCCCTGTAATTTTATGCTGAACACGCTATATAACATACACAGTAAAATTAATAGCGGAACAGCAACCAATAAGTAACCTTGCGCCATAGCAGCAAAGTCTGTATTAAAATAGCAAACAGCCGCTAGTACTAAGCAAAAAGGAATGAAAAATAACAACCAATTCAATTGTGCATGCAACAATGCTTTGTCCGCAAGCGGCTCAAACACTATGCTTTTATGTTGCGGTAGGTCGGTTATTTGTTGATTAGTAAACACACTTTGCTCCATTACACGTATGGTAGGCTTAGCCAAGCCACTTAATTGTTGTTACTAGGGTATGACTTTGTTTTGGCTCAAGCGTAACCGCATCTTCAAGTACATTCGCAGCCTCTAGGCATAACATGCTTTTATAATCATCATCGGCAAAATTTGATAGCCTCTTTGATTTTTCAATCCATGGATTCCATAACACGCACGAGCGCGAGTTTTCTCTGCTAACGCTGATCATCCCTTGAGGAGTTTCAATGGTTTGCACAGCCGCGGCTTGGGTATAAACCATATCGGTTTCACGGGTAAAACCAACCACATCACTTTGCTGATAAGGCCCTTGGCCAAATTCTATGTATTGCGCTCCTTGCAGCCCTGTTACGCGAGTATTATTAATATCATCAGTTGGAAAGTAAGTATGCAGCGCCTGTGTATAACTAAATGGGGTGTTACCTAAATTACAGGTGGTTAAACGCACCTCTAACTGCTCAGATAAAATAAACTCAACCCTTAAAGAAGATTGATGAGGCCAAAAGGTAGAATCTATCTGCTTCATTGGTAATTTAAGACTAACAGTAATCTCGTTCTCGGTTTCATGCACTTCATCGGCTTGCCATACGTGCGTGCGCGCAAAACCATGTGCTGGAAAGTCTTTATTTTCATGTTGACCAAACCAAGGCCAGCAAATAGGAATACCGCCACGAATGCCCTTCCCTTCACTAAAGGTTTCATCCCCAGACACCCACAATAGTGGCAATTTACCTTTGGGTGTAAACTCAGTTATTTGCCCACCTTGTAAAAATATCTTCGCCTTACATTGGCGACTATTAATACTAATAAATTCCAAACCGCTATGTGTACGCTCAATACATACTGAGGGTGATAATTGCATTTTATTTCCTTTAACACTGAGACTAATTTTTAGTACTTAACCTGAGTTCAGGTTACTGTACACAAACAATAATGCATGCTTAAAGCATAAGCTACATAGAATAGTTATTTAAATTGAGTTAGTTACTATATTTTTATGCCACATCAACGGCTCAATTACGACTAAAGTTTTAAACCTGTGGCTTGCGTATCGCTTTTAACTTACGTAAGGTGCGCAGCCTTAGCAAACAGAGTGTTATTAACTTTTAATAAAATAAAGATAATAAATGCCATTTTAATTACTGCTCAAATTAATAAAAACCAATAAAAACTAATAACAGCGGGCTAAAACAACATATATCATTTGAATTCAATTTATTTGATGTGTAACATTTCGTGATTACGGCAACTGATTCGCCTTTCATGAGACAAACAAATGCAAAAATATGACGAGTTACTAGTTTCTTTACGCAAGGTGATCCGTGCGATTGACTTACATTCAAAACAACTTAATAAAACAGCGGGTTTAACTGGACCACAACTGCTTATTATGCAAGAAGTGTCTCAAACTGATGGTATTACCGCCAGTCGTATTGCGCAAAACGTCAATTTAAGTCCGGCAACGGTCACAAATATTCTTGACCGAATAGAAAGCAAGAATTTGGTAACACGCGTTCGTAGTCAAATGGACAAACGCCGGGTCAGCTTATACCTTACTGAACAAGGTAAAGAATTACTCGAAAAAGCGCCTCAGCCCTTGCAAGAACACTTTATCGAAAAATTTTCAGCGCTTGCTGAATGGGAACAGAGCCTACTACTTTCATCAATGCAACGTATTGCCGCAATGATGGATGCAGATAAGCTAGATGCCTCTCCTCTTTTAGAAGTAGGCGCACTGTTTCAAACTTCTAAAGAATAAAACGCAGTATAAAAACAATAAACTAAATTAGTCTGCCATTTTCTCCTTTTTCCACACTAAGAGGCGCATCGTTGCGCCTTTATTTTTTAATCACAATCAAAACGGCTATTATGACTAAACTCTCAAAACTAACACTCGCATTAATTTTAAGTGGTGTTGCTAGCAATTCTTATGCATCAAATCTTCAACCTCTCCAAAGCCAATTAACGCAGTTAAAGCAACAAGTAGATAAACTTGAAAGCAAACTCGCTGAAAAAAAGTCTCAGCAAGTAGAACAAGTTAGTAAACAGTTGCAAGCTACTTCTACAGATACTGCACAGCAAGAAAAGCAATCATCTGGAATAAAGGTAGGAGGTGCTATTCGCGCTAACTACGGTATAAACTCTTACGATGAAGACAATGAAGATCGCGGTGGTGACTTTGATTTTGATATTTTCCGGTTAAATGTCTCTGGCGAAATTAATGATATTTCAGTCAATGGTGAAATACGCTTTTACGATTATATGACTGTCGTAAAGTACGCTTACTTAGGGTACGAATTTATTGATGGCTGGGAAGCTCAGGCAGGCATAACAGCCGTGCCGTTTGGTAACGGTCCTTATAATTCCCACAGCTACTTTTTTAGCACTAACTACTATGTTGGCCTAGAAGATGATTTTGATTTAGGTGTGGTTGCTAAGCGCAAACTTAAAGACAACTGGACACTTGATTTAGGCTTTTTCAAAAATGATGAACTGGGTGGAGTTGATGGCTCAGCATCAGACAAAAATCATCGTTACTCTTATGATATTGTTGGTAGTCGCCCTGCAGATGAAGGCACCTATGCCGAGCCAGCAAAGCAACTTGGTGAATACAACACCTTTGCTGGTCGCGCTACTTATCAGCTTGAGCATAGTAAAAATATCACAACTGACATCGGGGTATCGTTACTCAGTGGTGGACTTCACGACGGTGAAGACCGCGCTGGTAATTACAGTGCTTGGGCTGTTCACTTAAACAGCAACATTAATAACTGGAATATTCAATTGCAACACGGTGAATATGACTACGACTTAGACGATGGTAATAACCGCTTTGCGGTGGGTGCTTTTGACTATTATGACAGTGTATCGAGCCAAGCCACAATGACCAACTTTAATATTGCCTATGACTACGCACTAGAATGGGGCCCAGTTACCAACCTGCAGTTTTATAACGACTATGGGATCATCTACAACAAGTCAGATAATAGCGCCAATACTTGGATGAATGTAACCGGTATGAGCATTACTGCTGGCGGATTCTTTAGTTATGTTGATTTCGTACAAGCCCGCAATCAACCCTTTATTGGCGGTACCATTATTGGTGATGGCGATACCGAGCGCCGTTTTAATATTAATTTAGGCTATTACTTTTAATAGGTAGTGCAATCAGGAAATTCTTTTCCTTTGCTAACCCTAAATGGCTTAGTTGATAACATGCAACTAAGCCATTTTCTCTTCATTTTACCTTTTAATTAGCTTACCCTTTTACCGTTTAATTAATTAAAAAAGAGCTAAAGTGAGCATAAAAAACGTTTTTATTTATTATAAAAATTTCGGCTTTAAATTGCTGGGGCTACTGTGTGTATTACTGGGCATTATTGGTGTTGCCCTACCGGTTATGCCAACCACGCCGTTTTTAATTTTAGCCTTAGCCTGTTTTGCTCGCTCATCCGTGGCGCTTGAGTCTTGGCTATTAAACCACCCTCGCTTTGGCACAACATTACAACATTGGCGCGCCCATCAAGTGGTTCCTGTAAAGGCAAAGTATGCTGCGGGTATAGGTATGCTAATAGGCTTTATATTTTTATTATACAACAGCCCTCCAGCTTGGATTATTGCCCTAGTGGCTGTTGTTGAAGTGCTGGTTATGGCTTACTTAATTTCTAAGCCCTCAGCTCCTCCTAAAAAATAAAGTGTAAAGTTTGGTAAATAAATTTGTAACAGCTAATGCAAATCATTATCATCCGTATAAATTAAATAACCCAGCTCCTTTTATGCCCTTTGTTAATAAACGCACTTTATATAGTACAAGTCGTACCCTACATATCTATATTTCCACCGCTTTGTTTTTTTTACTTATTCTATTTTGTGTAAGCGGTATAGTGCTAAACCATGTTGACTGGTTAAAAAACGATAAAAAAAATGGCCAAATTACGGTCCAAATCCCCCAAGATCTGCTTACTCAAGCAAATACACAATTAAATAGCCTGCCTGCTATTTATCCCCAAATAGAAGCTTATTTAGCCAAACACTATGGGCTTAATAAAGTGAAAAGCATTGAATGGGAAAAGCAAGATTCACTGGTTATGCTCGACTACCCATTACCAGCAGGCTATGCCTATGCAGAGTTTGATTTTATCAGTGGCGAATTGTTGCTCGATTATCAAACCGGTGGTTTTTTAAGTGTTATCAGCGATTTACACAAAGGTCGTCACTCAGGAGAAGTATGGAGCTGGGTTATTGATATATCAGCGGTGCTGATGATTCTATTTGCCATCACCGGCATGATTATTTTATTTCAAAACAGAAAAAAACGCTTAGCAGGAATATGGATAACCGTATTAGGAATCGCAACACCATTGGTTATTTATTTATGCTGGGTTCCACAAATTAAAGGAGTGTTTTAATGTTCAAGTTTAAATCTTTAATTAGCACCGTATTGCTGTTAATTGCCGTGTGTTTTCACACTTCGGTGGCAGCGCAATCACCCCAATTAGAAATCGAATTAACTTTACCTGAGTTAGATGTGCAGCCCTATCATCGACCTTATGTTGCTGTTTGGCTCGAAACACCAGAGCGTAAACATGTCACAACTTTAGCGCTTTGGGTACAAAAAGCGGAATGGTTTAAAGACCTACGCCAATGGTGGCGTAAAGCAGGTAAAAGTGATGCAAACTTCGATGGGGTTAGTAGCGCAACCAAACGCGCAGGCACTTATACCATTAATTGGGACGGAAACGATCTTAATGGCAAATCAGTTATCGCAGGAAAATACCTGTTAAATGTTGAAGTTGTTCGTGAAGAAGGCGGGCGTGATTACAGCCGTATTGAGCTTGATTTAACCCAATCAGGAAAAATAACCATTGATGGCAAAAACGAATTTTCAACCAGCTTTGTCACTGTATCCGCTAGGTAGTCCCTACTTATCATTCAAATTTAAAGGAAAAATAATGAACGTTAATTTATTAAAAACAGCACTCATTGGCGCACTGAGTTTATCAGCGCTGGTATCAACAGCTGCAAGTGCACATGGCCGCTGGTTACTACCTTCGCATACCTCGCTATCAGGGGATAAAGCCCATTATGTAATGATTGATGCGAGTATTTCTAACGAAATTTTTGCACCTGATAAAGCATTTCGTCCAAGCACAAAAGGCGCAGAGTACGACGATACTCTGCTTATGGCACTTGCCCCAAATGGCGAGCAAGTTACCGATACCATTCGTGCCTATTACCTACAACGCAAAAGCTCTGCTGCAGTAAAACTTCAGCAACAAGGCACCTATCATATTGCGATGACGCAAAAACCTATGTACATGACATTCTACAAAAATACAGCAGGTGAGCGAAGCCGTGTATTCGCCAAAAAAGCAGATGCCAATCTACCTAAAGACGCCAGCGACATCACTACAATTAAAACCATCTCTACTGTTGATACCTTTGTTAGTCATAATGGTACCTCTAAACCAGCACAATTAGGTCAAGGCTTAGAGCTTAGCGGCCCAACGCATCCAAACGATTTATTTGTTGGCGAGCAAGCGCGCTTTCAGCTAATAAGCGATGGAAAGCCGGTTGGCGAAGGCATTGAAATAAGCATTTTAAAAGGTGATACACGCTACCGTAACGAACGTGGCGAAATAAAAGTAACGACCGACAAAAACGGCATGTTTAGCACAACGTGGAAAGAGCCAGGCCTATACCTAATCGAAACCTCTCAAAAAGTGACAGTAAACGAAAAAGATGTAGACGCCAGCCGCTATGTATTATTTACCACCCTTGAAGTAGCACCTGAATAAATTTTTAATTCCCTACAGGCCACATTAATCGTTTGGCCTGTAGCTTCTTTATAATTAAACCCCTTTAGCAAAGCTTTAAAGCAAGTTAGTCTTTTTCGCTGCCTAAATAAGCATAATCCTATATTTTAGCCTCCTTGTCTGTTCCTATTTCAATCTATTATTCCGATCACTTATTTTTATGAAAATAGTTGAATAACTTAGTCAATTTAGATCTTTGCGATGCATTAGCCGCTTATATATGATGCGCCCTTTTCAAAATCTTCAAGGCACGCTCAATGACTTTTCAGCATTTATCAGCTAATAAAAAATTAGCACTTAGCTTGGCTATTACCACCGCACTTAGCGCCTCTTTTTCAGCTGCTAATGCGGCTGAGCAAACTAACCAAGTCGAAGAAAATATCGAAGTAATTTCAGTAACAGGCACGCGCCGCAGTTTGCGTAGTATTGCGCAAAGTACTGTGCCTGTAGATATTATTAGCAGTGACGATATGGCAAGTACGGGGCAACTTGAAATTAGCCAAGTGCTCGCTAACCAAGTCCCGAGCTTTAACTACCCAAGTGCCACACTCTCTGATGGCACCGATCATGCTCGCCCAGCGGTTTTAAGAGGCCTTGCACCCGATCACACCTTAGTCCTTATTAACGGTAAGCGTCGCCACTCTGGTGCGTTATTAAACTTAGGGGGTACGGTTGGTCGCGGCTCTACCGCGGTTGATTTAAACATGATCCCAACCTCTGCAATTAAGCGTGTTGAAGTACTGCGCGATGGGGCTGCAGCACAATATGGCTCTGACGCCATTGCGGGAGTAATCAATATTGTTTTAAAAGATGCCACCGAAGGCGGCAGTGTTAGCGTAACTTATGGCCAATACGACAGCCAAAT
Organism: Pseudoalteromonas tetraodonis; assembly: GCF_002310835.1. Taxonomy (NCBI): domain Bacteria; kingdom Pseudomonadati; phylum Pseudomonadota; class Gammaproteobacteria; order Alteromonadales; family Pseudoalteromonadaceae; genus Pseudoalteromonas; species Pseudoalteromonas tetraodonis. The sequence continues at coordinate 3,304,354 of NZ_CP011041.1, forward strand.
GGCCGGTGTACCGCAACTAAATAGCACTTATGCGGATGATAACGGCAACCTTGCATTTAATTTAGGCGACGATCGTCACGTTAACGACGGTAGTACCCGCACAATTAGCGCAAACTCAGGTTTTTCATTAACAGACAATGGTTTTGTAAATGTATCAATTGAATACCGTGATAACGACTCAACTCAACGCTCTGGTTTTGATCCGCGCGAACAATACAGCCGCCTAGATGATGGCAGCCTAGACCCACGCGAATTTACAATTGATCGCTACAATCACCGTTTTGGTAAAGCAGCGCTGGAAGACTACGCTTTGTTTTACAATATGGGATACGATTTAGAGAATGGCTTTAATGTTTATTCGTTTGGTAGCTATTCAGAGCGTGAAGGTAACTCGGGCGGATTTTACCGTCGTGCAAAAGACAGCCGCAATGTTTTAGAGCTATACCCAAATGGCTTTTTGCCACAAATTGCTACCGACGTAAAAGATTACTCGCTGGCACTTGGTTTACAAGGCGATAGTGGCGACTGGACTTGGGATGTAAGCACCAACTACGGCCGAAATGACTTTGGTTTAGGGGTTGTAAATAGCCTAAATACTTCTTTAGGTACTAACAGCCAAACTGAGTTTGATAACGGCGCCATGGTTTACGATCAATTTTTAGTTAATTTTGATGCCAATACCAGCGTTGATTTTGGTCTACCCGATGATGTGTTTTTCACTATTGGTGCTGAATACCGCCGTGAAAGCTATAAAATAGAGCAAGGCGAAGAAGCCTCTTATATTACTGCGCTTGATAACAACGGTAACCCAATTGCTGCTGGCGGTGCGCAAGTGCTTCCTGGGTTTGGGCCGCAAAGCGCAACCAATGAAAGTCGTCATAATGTTGCTGTATTTGCTGAATTTGATACTTACTTAACTGATAAATGGAATGTTGTTTTAGCCAGTCGCTATGAAGATTACAGCGATTTTGGTAACACATTTACTTCAAAATTAGCCACGCGTTACAGTATTAACGACAACCTATCGTTACGTGGTGCGGCAAGTACTGGCTTTCGTGCGCCGTCACTTGCACAAAGCTCGTACCGTCAAATATCGACTATTCTCGAAAATAACCAGCCTTTTGAAGTTGGTCTATTCCCAAGCTCTGCTCCTGCAGCGCAAGCGTTAGGTGCAAAACAGCTCGATGCAGAAGACTCAGTTAACGTTACCGCTGGATTTGTTTACACTCAAGGTGGCTTTAGCTTAACAGTTGATGCGTATCGCATTGATATTGATGACCGGATTGTACTCTCTGAAAACTTAAGCGGTAACGCTGTGCAGCAAATTCTAGCGAATGCTGGCGAGCTAAATACCGAAAGTGTTCGTTACTTTACCAACGCCATCAATTCGCGCACGCAAGGTGTTGATATTGTGGCAACGTACACACTTGATTTAAATACATTGGGTGATGTGCGCTTAAATGCGGCGGCAAACATTAACGATACCGAAGTGACTCATGTAGATGCAAACCCGAGCGAGCTAAATTCTTTAGGCGATGACTACGTGGTATTTGCCCGTCGTGAAGTAGGCCGTTTTGAGCAAGGCACACCCGATAACAAACTAAACCTATCGGCTGTTTGGAGCTTTAACCAATGGCAAACAACCTTGCGTGCAACTCGCTATGGGGAAGTGGCAGATATTTCAACCACCAGCGAGGGTGATGAATATTTAGATGCTAAATGGATTGCCGATTTAGAAGTCGCTTATCGTCCTAACGAAGCGTGGAAATTTGCAGTGGGTGCAAATAACTTGTTCGATCAGTACCCTCAAGCAACGGTAGATAATATTGGCTACTCTAACTTTGGCCAAATATTTCCGTACACGCCTTACACACCCTACAGTTTAGATGGGCGCTTTTTATACGGTAACATTACTTACAATTTTTAAGTAAAACGCCCATTAACAATAGAGTAATTACAAAAGGATGCAGTGTGCATCCTTTTTATTAACATTTAGTATTTTTAACCATATTTTAGCATTTTAACTTTTTAACTACTGCTGCCATCTCATATAAAACAACAACTTACATTTCGGCCTCAATTTTGCTCTATACTTTGTATATTAACTAAAATAATCAATATCAAAGGACTAAACATGAGCGCATCAACTCTATTCAACTTCACTAAGCCCGTTTCACTAATTAGCGGCATTTTATTACTCAGCGGTTGTGTATTTCACATATCGCCCAGTGTCGCATCAGTTAAACAAACCCAGCAGCTTTCACTACCAAGCAATAACCTTGAGCACCTAACGATATTAAGTGGTGCCGGTTCGCTCGATATTCAGGGCTCTAATACTGCAACCAATATTAGCGTTGATGCCATCATCTACACCGCCGACATTGACGATGAATACGAACTCACCCTTGAGAAAAGCGGTACACAAGCAAAACTTGTTGCACAAAATACAAGTAATAATGGGATTAGCTTTTACAGCGGGCAATCACCAAGTATCAATTTAGTTGTTACCGTACCTAACACCCTAAATTTAGATATTAACGACGGCTCAGGCGATATTGTTATTAACGAGATGCAAAGCAATATTGATGTAAAAGATGGTTCTGGCAGCTTATCTATCAATGGTGCTAAAAGCCTAAATATTGATGATGGCTCGGGCAGTATTTACGTAAAAAATGTGGTCGGCGACTTAGTATTAAATGACGGCTCAGGCAGCATTGATATTGATAATGTCAGTGGTAATGTCGCTATTGAAGATGGCTCGGGCGAAATGCAAGTGACTAACGTAACAGGCGTATTAAATGTTGAAGATGGCTCGGGCGGCATAACTATTAAACATATTAAAGGCGCAGTCACCGTAGACGATAACTCAGGAGATATGTTGATTGAACATATTGGCTCAAGCGTGACGATTGAAGATGGCTCTGGCGATATTCGCGTTAATTACGCTAAAGGGCTAACAATTACAGAAGCAGGCTCTGGCGATGTTAGTATCGATAATATCTCTGGTTCAGTAAAGCTAGACTAATAATCTAATCTTATTTTTAAATCATATAAAACGGTCAATTAATTGACCGTTTTTGGTTTTGTATAATCAATGGTGTGGTCACAACTGCCATCGTTTTCACAATCATTTATTCCATCGCCATCGCTATCCCAGCTTGGGTGCATAGTTTTTACAGGCACGGCTACACCTGCATGTTTAATGATGGTTAACTTATAATCACTTGTTTCACCACGTCTCGCTGCATTACGCATTAAATAAACTCGCACAATATAATCTCCATCTGTGCTGAGTTGATATTTAGCTTCATGCCCTTCTATTGAGCCAATAAATACGGCTTCATTACTGTCTAAGGGCAAAATATTAAAGTAGTTACTTAAATTTGAAGGAGTCAGAGTCACATTCAGGATATCACCTGCTTTTGCACTAACTAAATAGTCATTAAATTCATCACCAGTAATTTGCTGTTCAAGCTCAGCTCGCTGTGGTTCAAACTCAACCTTGTACTGTTGAGCTTGCACCGTTTGTGTAAACACCGCAGCAAACACAGTGGTCAGCATAATTTTTAAAAGCAGCTTAATACTCATTTTAGTTCCTATAAAAAACATATTATTAAATTTAATGGTACACAATAAAGTAATACCAATTCGCTTAATTAAGTGAGCTATTTTGAGGGAAGGCAATCGTGTCGATAGCAAGGTAAAACTTTGTTATTTAGTTGTTCTAAAAGAGAAGTTTTTAACGCAACTAACATCTGGTTTACCCGTTCAAAATGATTAAATAGTATTGCGGATTAGTATGCGTTAATAATGTTTCTTTCACAATTAACTCAAACTTAATTTATAGTAGTATCAAAATATAAATAACTCCTAACCTCAAGAGAGCACCCCATGCTAGAAATTGCTTTAATTTATTTAGCCGCCGCCATTGTGGCTGTTCCTATTGCCAAACGACTTGGCTTAGGATCAGTACTGGGTTATTTAATTGCTGGCATACTAATTGGTCCCTATGCATTGGGAGTCGTAGGGGATCAAACCGATGTAATGCATTTTGCCGAATTTGGCGTAGTGATGATGCTATTTTTAGTCGGACTTGAACTACAACCCTCACGACTATGGAAGCTTCGGCACTCTATTTTAGGGCTTGGTGGCTTACAGGTGGTGCTAACTGCGGCGGTTATTTTTGCCTTTTGTTATTGGTTTTTTACCATGCATTGGCAAACCGCATTGGCCATTGGTTTAATGCTGGCACTTTCTTCTACCGCGATTGTATTGCAAAGCCTCGAAGAAAAAGGCTGGTTAAAGCAAGAAGCTGGGCAAAATGCATTTTCGGTTTTATTATTTCAAGATATTGCCATTATTCCTATTTTAGCGCTACTCCCCTTACTGGCCTTTGCTGCACCAAGTAGTTCAAAACAAATTAGCGATTCAATCATTGCTGACTGGCCTGTTTGGCAACAAGTAGGCGTTTCTGTAGCTGTTATTGCCGCTATTATTGCCGGCGGTAAATATGTTTCTGCGCCACTGTTTAGATACATCGCACAAACTCACATGCGTGAAATATTCACTATTTTTGCATTGTTTTTAGTCGTGGCTATTTCGCTTGTAATGCACAGTATTGGCCTATCACCTGCTTTAGGTACTTTTTTAGCCGGTGTAGTATTGGCCGAAAGTGAATTTAGACACGAATTAGAAGCCGACATAGAGCCCTTTAAAGGCCTATTGCTAGGACTATTTTTTATCACTGTAGGGGCTTCAATTAATTTTGAGCTATTATTTAATCAATTTAGTACCGTGGTTGCTTTAGTTGCCTTATTAATTGTCATTAAAGCCTGCATTTTGTTTGCCCTTGCTGTCACATTTAAAATTAGCTCAAAGCAAAAACTATTGTTTACATTGGCACTAGCACAAGGTGGTGAATTTGCTTTTGTACTTTTAAGCGTGACCACCACATTAAGTATTTTAACCCCAGAACAAACCAGTCTAGTGACCTTAGTGGTTGCGGTATCTATGTTGATAGCTCCTTTATTACTGATGCTGTATGAGCAAATACAAAAACGCAGTAGTAGCACTAAGCCTGAGTTTGATAAACCAGAACAAATAAATACCGCTAAACACGTAATTATTGCGGGCTATGGCCGCTTTGGGCAAATTATGGGACGTTTATTACATGCACAAGGCTACGAAATTACCGTACTTGATCACAGCCCAAGCCAAATAGAACTGCTGCGCCGCTTTGGTAACACCGTATTTTACGGTGATGCTGCTCGCCAAGAACTGCTTGAAGCCGCAGGCGCGCATACTGCACAAATGCTGGTTGTTGCGATTGATAACCCAGATAAAACCATTGAAATTATTAAGCTGGCACATAAAAACTACCCACAATTAAAAATAGTGGCGCGCGCAATCGATCGTCGCCATGCGTATCAACTACTGAATCTAAAAGTGGATGCGTTTAACCGCGAAACCGTCGACTCAGCCATTAACTTAGCCATAGAATCACTGCAGCTACTTGGCAATAGCAAAGAAGACGCTGAGCGTGCTGGTAAATTATTTAGGGATCATGACCGTGCATCTGTGTTACAACTTTCTGAGCTTTGGGGAGATGATGCCAGCTACGGCGTTGCAGTACGCCAACGTATGGAAGATTTAAAACAGGTATTACAGCAAGATAAGCAAGCACAGCAAAATTTAAATACCTGTGATGCCAACGATTATGAAAATGGCTTAACAGAAGACTCTGCTAAGCCCAAAAAACGACCTAATGATGATGTCCACCTTGAATAGCCTCACCTTGAGGATTATAAAAACCGGTGGCGCCGTGCTCTATAAAGCCTAGGTTAATCATTTTTGCTAAAAATGGGTCGCTTTCGTTATCGCCAATGTCGGCATAGTCGGTGGTTTGAAAGTTATCCCATTTTGCAAACTGAGCCTTAATAGCTGGTGTGTCATTTTGCACCGCGTCTAAGCTAAGTGACATGCTTGCTTTATTCGCTAGGTTACTAATGCTAAATGTTTTTACCAGTTTTGAATGGGTAAAAAATGCCAAGTTATACTGAGAGTTATTTTCTTCTAAGCTGTAATTTTTTATTTCGTTGCAGCCTTCACCTTCAGTGCTCACTAATGTCATTTTTTCAATAAGATGATTATCTACCAGCTGTACTTTTGCACTCCAGTTTTGCACTCCTTGCACCTCTGAGGGCTGATATTCAATACCGCGCTGCTGCGCATTAAAATAACGAATAGGCCGTATTTGATTGTTGCTCGTATGCTGCCAAAGCTCTGTTATAACTTGGCTTTGGTGCGCCACTTGTTGCTCATTTCGCCAAAGGGCGAGAGTTTGGCTGTTTTCCTTATTATTTTTAAGCGTTTGTGGAGCCTTATTAATAATAGTGTAAGTGGCTTTTAATACCTGTGGATTTATATCGCACTGCTCAGCAAAGCTGCTTGCGCTAAATAATGCGCTCATTATTAAAAATACTTTTTTCATTGGGCTATCTCTTTAGTTAATCGCTTTTAGCTTAATTGCCTTTAACATAACCAAAAATAATGGCAGTTTAATGACATAAAAAACCCGCACAGTGTGCGGGTTGTTTTATATCGCAAGGTTTATTGCGCTACTTTTTCATCCGCGGCTTTTACAAAGTCAGCGGCAAAGTCCATAACATGGAATAAAAAGCTTTGCTCATTAGTACCTGTTACTAAATGCGCCCCTGGGCCCATTGCATACACACCTACATCTTCGCCTGCGTGAGTTTCTGATGATAGTGGCACAAGTGCCTCTTGGTGAAAACCTGGCGTTGTTGTATCAACATTACTTAAATCAACACGCCCTGTAACGGGTGCTGCTAAGTAAGATGCATCAGCATCGGTTTCTGCACCTAGGTCTCTGTAGCCTAAACCATTAGTGTAACCAACTGTAGTATAAGGCATATCGTCGGCAGCAAGGCTGGGCTCTGTTTGCCCTACACCAACCACTTTACCTAAAATTGGGTTACCGCGTTTAGGGTAGCCCGCAATGGTAAATACGTGACTGTGATCGGCTGTCACTACAATTAGCGTCTCTTCTGGGTTGGTGTTTTCCATCGCTACTTTTACTGCTTTAGCCAGCTCTACAGTATCGTTCAGTGCGTTGTATGCATTACCCGCATGATGCGCGTGGTCAATACGACCCGACTCAACCGTTAAGAAAAAGCCTTTATCGTTGTTATCAAGCACATCAATCGCTTTTTCGGTCATTTGTGATAATGAAGGCTCGCCTGCAATATCATTGCCACGGTCGGCTTCGTATTGCATGTGAGATTCATTAAATAAACCAAATACACGCTCAGTTGTGGTTGCATCAATCGCAGCAAAACCCGCTTGATCCATCACATAAGCCCCATTTGGATATTGCGTTTTCCACTCGGCGGTTAAGTCGCGATTATCTGTACGATCGCCCTCTACAGCACTAACTGCGTCAGCAGAGTTAAACGCGGCATCTTTTGGTAAAAAGTGACGACGCCCGCCACCCATAACCACTTCAATTCCGTCTACATCAATACCACTAAAACGTGCTTCTAGGTTCTTTTCAAAGTTAACCAGCTGTGAGGCAATATCTTCACAATTAGCTGACTCAGAAGCAGGCATATCTGAAATATCTTCCCAGTTACGGTCTGCCGATTTAGCGTAGGTTGCCGCAGGTGTTGCATGGGTAATACGTGCAGTAGAAACAATACCCGTAGACTTACCGGCAATCTCAGCCAGCTCTAATGACGTAACAAGCTCATGTCCTTTGCCTGATGCACAACTACCACGTTCAACCGCTTCGTCTATACCAATTACACCCACATCGGTTTTTACACCTGAGGCCATTGCCGTCATTGTACCGGCAGAATCTGGCGTTTGTGCATCCACGTTATAGGTTTTTACAAACCCAGAGTACGGCATGGTTTCAAAGCTTAATTGGTGATCTTCACCCATTTCACCCTGTAATTGCCCCGCTAAAATACGGGCAGCTGTCACAGTAGAAATACCCATTCCATCGCCAACAAACAAGATCACATTTTTAGCTTTACCCGATTCAGTTACCACTTTACTTGCAGCATCTTGCGCGCCGGCGAGCTTAGTTTGTGCATCACTAAACCATACGTTATTGCTAAGAGACGCCAGCTGCTCGCTCGTTAATGAGGTGGCTGGGTCGTTACAGACTAAGTTAGTGTGCGTTACTTCGTTGCTCTCTAATTGCCCGTTTGTATTGGTATCAACACCGCTTTGTGTTTCTACGCCGCCATTGATACATTGTGCTGAGCCTACAGCAATTGGGAGATCGACCGCTAAAATATTATTGCTGTTTTTGTCGTCATCACTCGAACACCCCGTTAATGCGACCATTACTGCTAAAGAAAGTACTGTTAATTTATTCATGTGAGCCGCCATTATTGCTGAGTTAGTTCAAGAGCTTGATTAATTAAATGAAATACAACGTTTTGCTCAATAACACCTTGAGCTAGGTGAGCACCCGGTCCGGTTGCATGCAGTGAAATATCTTCACCTGCGTGTGTTTCAGAGCTCAGTGGTACCGTGGTTTCTTGGTGAAAACCTGGCGTTGTTGTATCAACACCATTTAGCTCAACACGTCCTGCAACCGCAGCTGTTTCATAGCTTGCGTCCGCATCCGTTTCATCGATTAAGTTTCTAAAACCGAGGCCATTTGCATAACCTACTGTGGTGTATGGCATGTTATCAGCAGCTAGCGTTGGTGTAGTTTGCCCTACAGCAACCACCTTACCTAAAATTGGGTTACCACGTTTAGGGTAACCTGCAATAGTAAATACATGGCTATGGTCGGCAGTAACTAAAATAAGGGTTTCTTCTGGATTGGTGTTATCAACGGCAGCTTGTACTGCTTTTGCAAATTCAATGGTGTCATTAAGTGCATTATATGCGTTACCCGCATGGTGAGCATGGTCAATGCGCCCCGACTCAACCGTTAAGAAAAACCCTTTTTCGTTTTTACCCAGTACATCAATGGCTTTGGTGGTCATCTCGGTAAGTGAAGGCTCGCCTGCTATATCGTTGGCACGGTCAGCTTCGTATTGCATGTGCGATTCGTTAAATAAACCAAATACTTTAGTGGCGTCATCGGCAATGCTATTAAAACCGGCTTCATCCATCACATAAGTGCCATTTGGATACTGTGTTTGCCACTCAGTAACAAGGTTACGCTCATCGGTACGATCGCCTTCTACGGCGCTCATAGCGTCAGTAGAATTTGCCGCGGCCTCTTTTGGTAAAAAGTGACGACGGCCGCCACCCATTACAAAATCTAAGCCATCAACATCGGTTCCGACAAAGCGTGCTTCTAGGTTTTTTTCAAAATTAACCAGCTGTGAGGCAATATCTTCACAGCCAGCATTAACAGCCGCTTCGGGCATGTCTGAGATATCTTCCCAGTTGCGATCAGCCGATTTAGCATAGGTTGCCGCAGGCGTTGCATGGGTAATGCGGGCAGTAGAGATAATTCCTGTTGCTAGGCCTTTAATTTCAGCAAGTTCAGTGGCTGTAAGTAACTCATTACCAGCCACCGTTGAGCACTCACCGCGCTCAATATCTTCATCAACACCAATAACACCCACATCGGTTTTTACACCTGAGATCATGGCCGTCATGGTGCCTGCAGAGTCTGGCGTTTGTGCATCCACATTATAGGTTTTAACTTGCGCAGAGTAAGGGAACTGCTCAAAGCTTAAATAGCCTTCTTCGCCAAGCTGATTATTGCGTTGACCTTGTAAAATACGCGCTGCGGTTAAGGTAGAAATACCCATGCCATCGCCTACAAATAAAATAACATTTTTAGCTTTAGTGTTTTTAATTGCCTGCGCTTGCGTTGTTTTTGTTGTTAGTTTTGCTTGGGCAGCGCTGTACCAGCTGCTGTCTTTTTGACTTTGCGGTAAAACATTGGCATGACTAACGGCACTAAACGCACAGGTTAGTGCGATTGCCGCAGCAACTTTTTTAATTTTCATCCGTAATTCCCATTATGTAGTGGTTATTTTTAAAAGTGTGAACACAAAAAACATCAACCGCTGTACTCTAAAAAAGAGTTATGACTAATAAAGGTAATTTTGATGAAGAAAAAATGACGGTGGCAATAAAGCGCAGAAAAAGTGAAAGGATATGGGATTTAAAAAAGCTTAAACCCCATTAAATAGTTAATGAGTAATATTTATTGCTTTTGCATACGTTGCAGGAGCAAAGCGGGTGGTCATAAACAGCATTGCAATTAGCGTTATTACCAACATAAACCAAGATGCTTGATAGCGTGCAGTAACATCGAGTAAAACACCTGCTATATAAGGCACGATAGCGGTAATAATAAAGCCAACACCTTGGACAAACGCAGTGAGTACACCTGCCAATTTTGGATTAGACAAGTGATCGAGCGCCACGGTGAGTGTTAGCGAAAAACAAGCACCTAAACCACACCCTATCATCCCCACCCAAACGTTCATCATAGAATCGGGCATCAATATTAATCCTATAAAACCTATTAGCTGAATCGCAACAGCAAAAAATAACCAAGGTCGCCTGTCTAAGCGGTTTGCTGAAAGTACCGGTGCGCCCAATGCACCAATTACCTGAAAAACAGTCATAACGCCAATAAGCTCCCCACTATTTTGTGCACTCCATCCTAAATCCTGAGCGTAACTAGGTAACCAAGCAATCATGCACGCGTAGCCGCCATTAGCGAATCCAAAATAGGCAGCAAGTAACCATGCTCGCTGGTTAAAAAATAAATTAAGCTTAATACTGTTATGCTTTGCGTCCATCGGCTCCTGCGGCCTTAACCACCAAAGCAACAGAGCAATAACAGGAATAATAAGCCACACTCCAAGCCCTGCTTGCCAACTGCCATAGTGCACCGCCACCCGCGGCGTTAATATTGCAGCTATACCACCGCCTGCCATAAGTGAGGCAGAATATACCCCCATAGCTAAAGGAACTCGCTGTGGATACCAACGTTTAACCACTCCTGGAGCCATCGCTTGCACTATTGCAATGCCTGTACCGCCTAATAGCGCACTGATTATTAACGCCCAACCACTGCCAAGCCACAAACGCCAAAAACCAGCTAATGCAATTGCAAACAATCCACCAGCAATCCACGCATTTTCACTTAAATAACGCCCAAGCCAAGGAAGTAATAATGGAAACACGCCCATACAAAACATAGGGAGTACGGTTAACAAAGACGCCCCTTGTAAACCAAGCCCAGTGCTTAAACGAATTTCTTCAAGTAATGGGCCGGTAGAGGTAAGCGTGGGTCGTAAGGTCATTGCGAGCACAGCAATGATTAACATTGGCCAAAAAAGCGAAAGCGCCGATGCATAAGAAGAAGTAGAAGTGCTGTGATTACTCATCAATAAAAACCATCCTTAATAACCAAAAAAAGCCGGCGCTTAGCGCCGACTGTTTATATAAAAAGTATTATAAAACGTTTAGAAAGGCTTGTAAGGTAAGAACTTACCATCAAGCGTAATTACAGCACGTGAGCCACCTTCAGGATCTTCAACTTTTTTCATATCTACTTTAAAATTAATTGCACTAATAATACCGTCGCCAAACTGCTCATGAACTAATGCCTTAAACGTTGTACCGTATACTTGCATCATTTCATAAAAACGGTAAATAGTCGGATCAGTTGGCATATTGTTTTCGACACTACCACGTAGTGGAATAGCTTTAAGTAACTCAACCGCACTTGCATCAAGGCCCAGCGTTTGTGCCACTTTTTCAGCGACCTCTGCAGGCAATGGGTGCTGGCCTAATAAAGCCGCCGTCACGTAAACGTCGCTTAAACCTGTGCCCTCTGCAATTTGTTCAAACGACAGATTTTTTTCTGCTTTTGCAGCAATAATTATATCGGTTAATGCTAGGCGCGCCGTGTTGCTCACTTGAGATTGGATCATAATAGTACCTCTTACAATGGTTGGTTAAACAGCTACAGGAAGCTGAATTGGATATGCACGAACATCGGTATGTTCGGCAAGGGAAACAAACGTATTCGTTGCGCCATTTAAAGCTTCAATGCCGCCAGATTCGATATCATAAACCCAGCCATGTAATGCCAAGCGACCTTCGCCAAGCGCAAGACGCACCGATGGATGGGTTTTAATGTTTTCAAGTTGTGCGATAACGTTTTCGCGTACCATAGCTTCAATGCGCTCACGTTCATTTGCGTGATTGCGCGCTTCATTGACAATGCGAGCTGAGTCGGCGTAACGCAGCCAACTGCCAACAGCAGGCATGTTATCCATGCACTTACAGGTTGCTATTGCCGTCATTGCTCCGCAATCAGAATGGCCGCAAATAACCACATCGGTTACTTGCAGTGCAGTAACTGCATATTCAACTGATGCAGAAACCCCGCCAGGCTCAGGCCCGTAAGATGGGACGATGTTTCCGGCATTGCGAATAACAAATAATCCACCAGGTTCACGTTGTGTTACGAGCTCAGGCACTAAACGACTATCAGAACATGAAATAAACAAAGTCCGTGGATTTTGCTTAGTAGCCAAATTTTTAAATAAATCGGCACGCTCTGGGTATGCATCACTTTGAAACTTTAAAAAACCTTCAATGATATCTTTCATAACGGGTGTCTCTATATTATCGATGAGATGAATATTACGCCCGCTTTTTAATAAGGTAAAAGACTGGTATATTATGATACCGATAAGAAATACTTATAGTTAGCTATGATACTTCGCCACATCAATTACTTTTTGGCCGTTGCCAAGCACAAAAACTTCACCAAAGCAGCAGCGTCCTTATATGTGTCTCAACCTGCGTTGTCGCAACAAATTAAACAGCTTGAAGAAACCCTCGGTGCACCTTTATTTGACCGCTCAGGGCGCAGCGTAAAGTTAACCGATGCGGGTGAGGTATATGCTCGTTATGCACACAGAGCCTTGCAGGATTTAGAAGAAGGTAAGCGGGCGATTCATGATGTACAAAACCTCAGCCGAGGTTCATTGCGAGTGGCTATTACGCCGACGTTTACTACTTATTTTATTGGGCCATTAGTCAACGCATTTCATCAGCACTACCCCAACATCACCTTAAGCATGGAAGAAATGTCGCAAGAACGCATGGAAAATCGTTTGTTAGATGATGAGTTTGATGTAGGTATAGCCTTTGAAGGCAACCATAGTGCAGACATACACGCCCAAACTTTATTACAAGAGACACTCGCTTTAGTAGTAAATAAACACCATGCTTTAGCTAGCAAACACCGTATTGACCTGAGCACTTTAAATGAACAATCACTGGTGCTGCTCAGTAATGAGTTTGCAACTCGCGAACAAATTGAACGTCATTGTCGCCAACACAAGGTGCAGCCTAATGTACTTATGGAAGCCAATTCACTCAGTGCCGTTATTGAAATAGTGCGCCATACACAACTAGCTACTTTGCTTCCCTCTAACATAGCGAGTAAACACGAAGAGTTAGTTGCCATTACTCTTGCACCTTCATTATTAAAACGTACCGCGGTGTTACTACAGCGACAAGATGCTTACCAAAGTGCCGCAACAGCCGCTTTTATAGAGCTGGCTCACAGCACCGCTGAGGCAATAAGCTCAAACATATAACGATAAAACTAAAAGCCGCTCAGTTTATGAATGTCGTGCTTGAGCATAAGCCAGCTATTGCCTACAATAGCGCATAATTAATTCAACGCAGATCACCAATATGACTGATACAAACAAACCAGAATTACCAAATCAACTGTCTATCAACCCACGTAGCAAATTTTATGTAGAAGAAGTATTTGAGCATGAAATCGGTATTACACTTAACGGTAAAGAGCGTTTTGACGTTGAAGAATACTGCATCAGCGAAGGTTGGATAAAAGTAGCGGCACCTAAAGCGCTAGACCGTCGCGGCCAGCCATTACTTATGAAAGTAAAAGGCACTGTAGAAGCGTTTTACAAGTAATTGCTTACTTGTAAAAAGAAAAGCGACACCTTACTGGGTAGTCGCTTTTTTTGTGCCTTTTAAAAACAGCTTTAACATGTTGAACTTTTTTCATACTCAACCTGATGAAGTTTCATTATGAATTTTCAAAAAGTATGTTTGAATAGCCTTAATTATTTAGACGTATAGAAGTCCATTATGAGTAGGTTAACAATATTAGATGGCGGCATGGGTCGTGAACTTAAACGCATGGGCGCGCCATTTTCACAGCCACTTTGGAGTGCACAAGCTTTAATAGAAGCACCGCAATACGTAACTCAAGCGCATCAAGCTTTTATAAATGCGGGGGCAGAAATTATTACGGTAAATAGCTATGCGTGTGTCCCCTTTCATTTAGGTGAAACGCTTTACCAAGCACAAGGTGCAGCACTTGCACAGCAAGCTGCTGTAATTGCAAAAAAAGCAGCTCAAAACACTAATCAAAACGTGCTAGTTGCGGGTTCATTGCCACCCGCATTTGGATCGTACCGTGCTGATTTTTTCCAAAGTGAACGCGCATTTACTATTTTAAATACCCTGTATAAAGCACAAGACGAATATGTCGATGTTTGGATTGGTGAAACCATATCAAACATTGCAGAAGCGCGGGTTATGGCAAGGGTGCTTAAGAATTCAAACAAACCATGTTATTACGCATTTACCTTAAATGATGAAGTAAGCGAACAAGCGACATTGCGCTCTGGTGAATTAGTATCCGACGCTATCTTAGCATTACTCGAACATAATATAGCGGGCATATTCTTTAACTGCTCTATCCCTGAGGTTATTGAACAAGCGCTACGCGACACTAATCGCGTACTAAAACAGCAGAATAAAAATGTTGATTTAGGGGTCTTTGCAAATGGTTTTACACCAATCGCCAGCGATTATAAAGCCAATGAAGGCTCGCAAGGTTACCGCGACTTATCACCCGCTGAGTATGTAGCGTTTGCAAAGCAATGGCATAGCCTAGGCGCGACAATTATTGGCGGCTGCTGTGGTATTGGCCCCGAATTCATAGCAGCGCTGGTAAAGTGGAAAAGCGATATTAAAGCGCTTTAATATCGCTTATTTAACTACAAAAGTATCGAGAACCCCTTTTGAGCTTATTGACTGCTTCCCAATACCCAATCGAGCCCTTGTATTGCGGTGGTTGGGAATGCGGTTGCATGCTGTGCTCCCTCAATAACAACACTTTTTAATTTTATATTTTCACTATTGAGCGCATTAATTTTTTTTACAAGTTGCGCAGCGCCTTCAACCATATTTTGCCCTTCACCAAAGGCTGGCGTTTCCTTTGCCCCAACAGATACATAAACCTTTATTGGCATTTGGGGCTTATTCGCTTTTAACGCTAGCAGTGCATTGTTATCAAACCAAACCGACGGGCTGCCAATAATATAATTGCTAAATAAATCAGGTGCTGTAAATAAAATAGTGGCGCCAAATAAGCCGCCTAGCGAGTTACCTATATACGTTCTTTGCGTGTTGCTTGCTCGGTAATTTTTTTCGATAAAAGTAAATACCGTACTTTGCAAAAACGTAGCGTGCCCTTTGGCATTACCCGTTTGCTTCTTCCAATTTTGAGTCTGAGTCGGTGTGTAATCCCTAATTCGACTATTAGATCCTCTCGAGCCTTTTTCATAGCCAATCGCCACAATAATAGCCTGTTGCACTTTGCCGCTATTCATAGGAAACCGTGTAGCCCCTGCCACTATAGGAAACGTGTACGGCGCATCGGTTAAGTAAATAACTGGATATGTTTTATTAGGCTCCTTTGCATATGACTTAGGTAGCTGAATAAAAATAGGATACACCCGCTTGGTAACAGGATCGGTGAGTTCAATAACACTGCTTCTAGGGATTTCGTAAGGGGTATTTGCGCTTAATTTAAAACAGATGAAAACACAAAGTAACAGCAAAAGCTTTAAAGCAGTATTCACTAAATTAGTTTACCTAAAAAACGATATTTATAATTACAATGCCACATAGTCGCTATGTTTAACACTGGCAGTGTTAAACAAGTTGGTCTGATTTATCACCTGAACAGCGGCATTTTTCGTTATTTTTTTTAAAACACTGTTGGTAGTTAAACCAATGGGCTAATGCGATAAAAGCGGAGCCAATTAAAGTGAGTGCTTTTTCGGCCTCTTCGTAACCTAGCAATACTGCAATTATCAAAAAAGCTAAACCAACAACTCCACACGCCATATAACGTGTACGTTTGTGCTTTTTACAGCCTAAGCTCAAAGCTAATAAGCTTGTTGGTAATACTGCAGCAAGAACCCATAAGTGAAACTGTTCACCATTTATTTGTAGTACAGCAAAGCTTGGCAACAGCGCTAAAATAACCGGTGTTGCAAAACAATGCACCGTGCACATTAACGAAAGCCCAATGGCAAACTTGTCTGCTGTCGTTTGAGTCAGCTTCATTATTTATCCTTCTTTTTAATTGTGTTAGCGGTACTTTGCTGGCACCCAAAACAAACACCTGAGATTTCTAATTGCGAAGTTGCTGGCGTAAACCCTTTCATTTTCAGTTCCCTAAACAAAGATTTAACCGAATTGTTAAGGTCATTCACCTCACTTGCTTTATTACAAGAGCTACAAATTAAAAACATCGATAGTTGATGCTCTCTATCATCATTAACGTAACTGCACGGTATAAACTTATTTTCTAACTTTAATCTATGTACCAGACCTACCGACTCTAAAAAACCTAATATCCGATAAACGGACATTGCCAAAATCGGTGTATTTATTTGCTTATTAAATTGATCTGTTAACTCATAAGCAGACAAAGGTTTATTTGCTTGCAATAGAATTTCAAATACCTGCTGGCGTTTTGGCGTTAATTTTTTTTCAGAGGCTTCACATCTTTTTATCGCAAAACCCATCATCTCTTTAAATTGCTGCTTATTCATATTACCCACTCTAATGTAGTGGGCTGATGTTTTAACTTTGCCATCCTTGTTGCTCAATGCCTCCGCTGTGGTTTTACCTAAAAATTTATTAACTAGAGCTAAATAAATGTAACAACTAACTTTTGCTTTACAGCAAACAGATCCCCCACGAACAACACCTAAACAATGACAGAAACACTTAAAGTACTGAATTTAAATAAATTTAATTTAAATTATGTAGATGAAGCAGCCAAATTATATATCCTGAGTGATTTTTAGTTAATTAACTATTGATACAATATAACATTTCAAGCACAATTGATACAATATAACATTCGTAAAGGAATTCAAATGACACGAAAATCTCAATTAGCTTTGTTTATAGCAGCCCTACTACCAACAAATGCACTTGCAAATACCATAGAAGGTGTTGTTCTAAACAACCAAGGTAAAGTGGTGACCAACGCAACTGTAGAAGTTGAAGGCTCAGATATAACAGCAGTAACAGATGCAAGCGGTAAGTTCGTAATAACTGATTTAAAAAGTGGTTTAAAAGAACTTCATATTACCGCCCCTGGTTATGCCCATCTGCATCGAGATATCACATTTAGTGATGATAAAAGCCAGTCAATTACCTTTAACTTAGAACGTTCACCCATTGAAGTAATTGATATTGAAGCGACGCCTATTCACATGTCGGCAATGGAATCCTCGTCTCCCGTTAGCGTGTTATCTGGCGAACAATTAAGACGGCAGCAAGCTGCAACCCTTGGCGATAGCCTTGAAAAACTCCCGGGGGTTAATACTAACTTTCATGCAAAAGTAGCCAGTACACCTATTATTCGTGGCTTAAGCGGGCCGCGTGTTCTAATTACTCAAAATGGTCTTGATGTCAGTGATGTTTCGCGCGTTGGCCCTGATCACTCCGTTGCATCAGAGGCATCAACCGCAAAACAAATCGAAGTATTACGTGGCCCTGCCACATTATTTTATGGCAGCGGCGCCATTGGTGGTGTGGTTAATGTAGTTGATAATCGGGTGCCTACCGACAGCACAACTCGCGGCGAATGGAACCTTGAGCACAACTCTGTTGATAATCAAAAAGTAGCCTCGTTTAACGCCACTACAGGAACTGATTCTTTTGCATTTTATGCCGACGCCTTTTGGCGTGAAGCCGATGACTATGAAATACCCGTGGCCGCTGAATTAGCCCATGATGACCATAACCATGAAGAACATAGTGGCGATTACACCGTTGCAAATAGTAATGAAGAGTCTGACGGCTTTACCTTAGGTACTAGCTATCTATTTGATCAAGGTTTTGTAGGTATAGCTGTTGAGCAATTTAATCGTCAATACGGCATTCCAGGCCACACCCATGGTGGCGAAGATGTTAATAGCGCTGAGGAAAGCGTATATGCCGACTTAGAGCAAACTAAAGTGCAGTTGCTAGGTGAATATAACCTTGATAACAAATGGCTTAATAGAGTAAACCTGCGCGCAGGTTTTACAGATTACGAACATGCTGAAATTGAACATGGCGCAGTGGGTACCACGTTTGAAAATGAAACCAATGAGTTACGCGTAGACTTAATGCATAACCCGTTTGCGCAGTGGAATGGTGGTTTGAGCTTTCATTACAAACACAGTGATGTTGAAGCGCAAGGCTCAGAGGCATTCACACCACCGTCACAAACACAAAGCTTTGCTATAGCACTGATGGAAGAAAAACACTTTGGTGACTTTTTAGTGCAATTAGGTGGCCGAGTTGAACGGGTAACCATCGATGCTGATAACGTGTTACTACCTAACATTGATGCACACGCACACCATGACACCGATGTTCATGACGATCATGCTCATGAAGAACATGCCGGCAATACTCGCGTATTTGACGTAGAACAAGAATTCACTCCTGTCAGTTTATCAACAGGTGTCGTGTGGGATTTTGCACCTAGCTACAACTTGGGTTTATCGGTATCTCGTTCTGAGCGCGCTCCTTCGGTGTCGGAGCTATTATCATTCGGCCCTCACATTGGAACTGGTACTTATGAAGTAGGCGCACTATTTGATATTCATGAAGACGGCCATTTTGGTTTATCTGAGCAAGCGCTTGACCTAGAAACAGCAAACAATATTGATTTAACGTTTCGTAAAACCCAAGGTGATATCGGTTTCATTCTTAATGCTTTCTACAACCAAGTAGACAATTATTATTACCAAATCGACACAGGCCTATACGCCGAAAGCGGCCACGACCATGGTGATGAGCATAATCATGACCACGGTGACGAGCATGATCACTCATCTGAACTCCCAGTTTATTTATTTAAAACAGATGACGTAATTTTGCATGGCTTTGAAGCCCAATTTGCATGGCAGTTAACCGATGAGTTTAAAGTTGATTTATTCTCAGATTACGTTCGCGCCCGCCTTAAAGACGGTGGCGATTTACCCCGTACACCACCATTGCGATTCGGTACTGAGTTTAGCTATCAAACAGAAAAGCTAAGTGCGCACCTTCACGTAACTCGTTATCAAGATCAAGACCGTACCGCGCCAGAAGAAACAACCACAAACGGCTACACCATGATTGATGCGAGCGTTTCATATGACTTATCAGTGCTAAATCAAGATATGTCCGTGTATCTACGAGGCACTAACTTAACAGACACAGAAGCTCGCGTGCATAGCTCATTTTTAAAGAATATAGCGCCACGTCCAGGTCGTAGCTTTGCGTTAGGTATTCGCGGTTATTTTTAAGCGCTAAAAAATTATAAATAAAGGAAATTAACATGACTAAACTATTCAAATTAAAATTAATTGCACTGGCAATAAGCAGCACATTAATCACCGCTTGTGGTGATGCAGAAACAAACATTGTTGAAAAAGACCCAATAGAAGTACCTGATGACGGCCACGATCATGGCGATGGTGGCGACCACGGTGATGAATACACTATTGATTCATTAGGTAGGCTTGCGATACTTGCTGGCGATAGCAACGAAGCGAACTTTTTCGACTTAGACGACAATGAGCTTCTTGATACATTCACTCTTACTAATGATTCAAACACGCTATCGTCGTCACCTGATTTTCGTTATGCCGTGATTGCTAGCCGCGCTCAAGATTACCTCGGCTTTATAGACGGTGGCTTATGGCGTGAAGATCACGGCGCACACCTTCATGATTACGAACAAAGCCCTGAGTTTAGCAGTTATGAGCTAACTAGCGGCAGTCGCCCTACTCACTTGGTAAAGCACGATGGTAAATTAGCGGTATTTTACGATGGTGATGCAGCATCAGGCACAACTGCGTCTGTTGAAATATTAACAGATAACGACATAACAAACGCAACAGCGACCTTACCTGGTATTAGTTACGACATTAATATGCATGGTGTAGCAGAACCTCGTGGAGAGCATTTATTAGCGACCATTCGCCGCGATGATGCACAGAGCTCATCAAACGCTAAAATTTTGCCGGATCAGGTAGGTGTTTATCACTTTCATGATGGCGAATACGAACTTGAACAAACGTTAGAGTTAACATGCCCTGATTTGCACGGCGCAGCACAAAACCATGATTACGTAGCCTTCGGCTGTAGTGACGGTGTGCTATTAGCCCATCAACATGATGACGAGTACGAAGCTGAAAAAATAGCGAACATTGCAGCCGTTGGCGATTTACGCATTGGTAGTATTTATGGCCACGAAGATAGCGAGGCCTTTATTGGCGTAGCGTCTGGTCACGGCGGCGGCCCTGCAGTGCTCTTAAGCATTAACCCTGCGGAAGCTGAAATGGAAGAACTAGAATGGCAACTAGCCGATGGCGCAAGCGCTGTTTCTTACTCTTTCTCAGCGAATGGCGAGCACTTTTTAGTTTTAGACAGCCTAGGCTTTTTAAATGTGCTTGAGGCGCATGCGCACGACGATCACATACACTGGGAGCTAGCAGGTCAAGTTGATATTACACAAGAAGATGTAACAACAATGCCTGAAGGCATGAAGTTTAGTATGACAGTAGCGCAAAATGGTCAGTTTGCTTACGTAGCCGACCCAATAGCCCAACACGTTGTGCAAGTACACCTAGAAGACTTAGAGATTGAAGGCGAGTTAGAACTTACATTCCCACCAGCCGCGATCACTTGGTTAGGTATTGCACAAGAGGAAGAACACGCACACGAACATTAATTTTATATCTGTATTTACTTAAAGGTTGGCGCTTTTTGCCAACCTTTTTTATTCACATTTTGTAACAGACCTTTTATCGTAAGTGCATCGCTATTTTTCACCTTATTGTTATGATGGGATAGCTATTAATATAGGACGTAATTCCATGAAAAAACTAACAACATTGGCTCTTGCCTTGGCTGCAGCAATCGCGCCGGGTGTATCGGCCTATGAGACTAAAGACACTCGTTTACTCCGCTTTCCAGATATCCATAACCAAACCGTTACCTTTGTCTACAGTGGCGATATTTATATTGCGAATACGCAAACAGGCGAAAGCAAACGCTTAACCGACCATATTGGATTTGAAACATTTCCTAAGTTTTCCCCTGACGGTAAGCGCATTGCATTTTCAGCCGAGTATAACGGTAGCCGACAAATTTATGTGATCAACAGTGACGGTTCAAACCTAAAGCAACTTACTTATTATAATGACGTTGGCCCAATGCCACCGCGTGGAGGTTTTGATTACCGCGTTTTAGATTGGACCGCCGATGGTAAAAATGTGCTATTTAGAGCTAACCGCACACCATGGGGAAAACGTATGGGCCGCCCTTACATGGTTCCTGCAGATGGCGGACTTGAACAGCCATTAGCGATTCCAGAAACTGGTGGCGGCATGCTATCTCCAGATGGCAGCAAGTATGTTTATACGCCAATTGACCGAGAGTTTCGTACGTGGAAACGTACTCGTGGTGGTCGTGCGCAAGATGTATGGATTTATGATTTAGAAAAAAACACCTCAGAACAACTAACTACAAACCGTGCAACCGACCAGCAACCAACTTGGGTTGGTGACAATATTTACTTTGTGTCTGACCGTGATTACACGCTAAACCTTTACCAGTACCGCAAAGGCAGCGAACCAAAAAAACTTACCAACTATAAAAACTTTGACGTACTTTGGCCTTCAGCTGGCCCAAATGCGATTGTTTATGAAAACGGCGGTTATTTATATCGCTTTGACGCAAAAACACAAAAAAGCGCTAAGCTAAGCATTAACATTGCTGGCGTGCGCCAATACGCAATGCCATATAGCAAAAATGTTAGCGATTTTATTGATTCTATGTCGCTCTCTCACGATGGTAAACGCGCTGTATTTACTGCCCGTGGTGAGTTGTTTAGTGTACCAATTAAACAAGGGCCTACACGCAACTTATCTTACACAGAAAAAAGCCGCGAAATAGATGCAAGCTGGTCACCAAATGGGCGCTACATAGCCTACATGAGCGATGAAAGCGGCGAGTACGAAATTTACTTAAAAGATCGCAGTAAAAATAATGCTATTAAGCAACTCACTAGCAATGGCACTATTTGGCGCTTTACGCCCATTTGGTCACCAGATAGCTCTAAATTGTTGTTTTCAGATAAAAACAACACACTTTGGTGGTTAGATGCAAAATCGGGCAAGCAACACAAAATTGATACCGGTATTTACGACGAAGATGGCATTACTCAATATACTTGGTCGCCTAACAGCCAAGACATTGTATTTGTTAAAAATAACGAAAACCGTTATGCCTCGCTATGGCACTACAACCTTAAAAAGAAAAAGGTAACGCGCTTAACAGACGAAATGAGTAATGAGCAAAACCCTACTTTTTCGCCTGATGGTCAATACCTTTACTTTAGCTCAGAGCGCGACTTTAATCTGGCATTTAGTAGCTACGAGTTTGATTACATGTTTAATCGAGCAACCCGTATTTATGCAGCTGCAGTAAACGATAGCGTTAAACCGCTTATTGCCTTACAAAGTGACGAAGCCACGATTGTCCAAGATAAAGAAGATGAAAAAGAAGACGACAAAAAAGTTAAAAATGCACTGCAAAGCAATGACTTTATGCAACGTGTTACCGCACTTAATGCCCCAGCAGGCGATTACCGTAGCTTAACCGCAGTAAAAGACGGCGTACTGACTCTTGCTAATGGCGGTTTACAGCTAATAGGCACCGATCACAACAGTGAGCTAGAAACAGTCGCCAAAGGCGTTAGTAATTACACCATTTCAAGCAATAGCGAACACCTACTTGTACATACAGATGGCGGTTACAGCTTAATTGAACCTAAGCCAAAACAAGATTTAGACGCAAATAAGCTCGATTTAAGCAAAATGACGCTTAAAATTAATCCGCAAGCAGAGTGGCAACAAATGTATGTAGAAGGTTGGCGCACACTGCGCGATTGGTTCTACGACGAAAACCATCACGGACAAGATTGGGATGCTATTTTAGCTAAATACCAACCTATGGCTGATGCCATTAGCCATCGTAGCGACCTTGATTATGTTCTTAGCGAAATTGCCGGTGAAATTAACTCTGGCCATATTTATGTGCAGTCGGGTGATATGCCTAAAGCAGAGCGTAAAAACCATGGTTTATTAGGCGCTAAGCTTGCAAGCGACCCATCTGGTTATGTAAAAATAGAACAAATCTTTAAAGGTGAAAACTGGCATGACGATTTCCGTTCACCGCTTGGCACCACAGGTGTAAAAGCACATAACGGCGATTACATTATTGCGGTAAATGGCCGCTCAGTTAAAGACGTTGCTAACTTTTACGAACTCCTTGAAAACACCCAAGGCGAGCAAGTAGAGCTAGTGCTAAACAACAAGCCGCGTAGCAAAGGCGCATGGCAAATAACTGTAAAACCGATAGCAAGTGAGCAAGGCCTACGTTATTTAGACTGGGTTAATTCGCGTGCAGCCTACGTTGATAAGCTATCAAGTGGGCGTATTGGCTATGTGCACCTGCCAAATACAGCCTATGAGGGTAACCGCGCCATGTTTAAAAACTACATGCCGCAAACAACCAAAGACGCCATGATTATTGATGACCGTTACAATGGCGGCGGTTTTATTCCTGAGCATATGATCACCTGGCTTGCGCGTAAACCGCTTAACTATTGGAAACGCCGTGGTGTAGAGCCAACTAAAACACCGCAGTTTGCACACAATGGTCCTAAAGCCATGCTAATAAATGGCTATTCAAGTTCTGGTGGTGACGCAATTCCTTACTACTTCCGCCAAGCTGGTCTAGGTAAGCTAATTGGTACCCGTACATGGGGTGGTTTAATTGGTATTTCTGGTAACCCAAGCCTTGTAGACGGCGGGCAAGTAATTGCTGCTACATTCCGTATTTTAGATACAAAAGGTAACTGGATCATAGAAAACGAAGGTGTTGCACCAGATATTAAAGTAATCGATCGTCCTGAGCTTATTTATAAAGGCCAAGACCCATCAATAGAGCGTGCTGTACAAGAGTTATTAAAGGAGCTTAAAGAAAACCCTAAGCAACCTTTAGTGGTGCCACCAGCACCTACTGATTTTTAATTTGCTGCTTAGCAATATTAGCTAATAAAAAAACCCTGCAAATTTGCAGGGTTTTTAATAATTCGAGTTTAATGACTTATATGTATTAAGGCTTATCTTTTTCTCCAGCCGCTCCATACGTCATCTTCTTGGTTGGCTTTGTTTTTCTTCTTTTTCTTACCGGTACCTTCAGGCTTTGCCATTGGCTTATCATTTTTAAGTGCTTGTGCGGCATCAAGGTTGGCTTGGTTTACAGCAAAGCCTGTAACCTCTTCGCGCTCTAAACGTAGTTTGTTTTTCTTTTCAATAATTCTAAAGTGATGAAAGTCTTCATAATCAATTAACGATAACGCTAAACCTACTTCACCGGCACGGCCGCTTCGGCCAATACGATGCATGTAATCAGCAGGGCTGCGCGGTAAGTTAAAGTTAATTACTACTGGTAGCTTTTCAATATCTAAACCACGGGCTGCAATATCGGTAGCAATAAGCACTTCAATCTCACCCGCTTTAAACTTTTCGATTACCCGAGAACGCTCGCTTTGGCCTTTATCACCATGGAATACTTGTGCATTCACGCCACGCTTTTCAAGTTTGCCCGCTAAATGCTCACAGTCTTTTTTAGCATTGACAAAAATCAGCGCTTGGCGCCATTTGTGCTGCTTAATTAAGTGCGCTAAAACCGTGGTTTTCTCGCCTTTATTAACCGTAAAAACGCGCTGTACAAGCGTGCTCTCTTCTTTACTTTGTACTTGTATTTCAACAGGGTTGGTTAACAGCTCTTGCGTTAAAAGCGTTACTTGCTCTGGGAAAGTCGCTGAAAACAACATGGTTTGCTTTTTAGCAGGCATAAGCGCTAATAAGTTAGCCAACTCTTCGGTAAAGCCTAAGCTTAATAAGCGGTCGGCTTCATCAAGCACTAAGGTATTTACTTTATCGAGCTTAATGGCGTTGCTTGATATTAAGTCGAGTAAACGCCCTGGGGTTGCTACGATAATATCGGCACCACCACGTAGTGCCTGCATTTGGGTATTAACCGACACACCACCAAATACCGCCACCGTTTTAATGGCGCCATTAAAGTTAGCAGAATACGATTTAACATTATCAGCTACTTGCACTGCCAACTCACGGGTAGGTACCAAAATAAGCCCTGAAACAAAGTTATCTTTGCTCGGCGTTTTATTCGCGCCTTTTGCTAAAAATAGCGTTTGTAGCATAGGCAAAGCAAAGGTTGCTGTTTTACCTGAGCCGGTATTTGCCCCCGCAATTAAATCGCTACCAGCAAGTACATTTGGGATCGCCTTAGCTTGAATTGGCGTAGGTTGGCTATATTGCAAATCAGTTAAACGAGCTTGTAGCTCTGGAATAAGGCCAAGATCGTTAAAAGTACTAGGGCTTGCGGCTGAGGTCATATTTATTACGGGCTTATTGCTAAAAAGTAGCCTGTAATTTTAGCGTATTTAGCAGCTATTAAGTAGAGGTTAGTGATCTAAATAAAATGCATCTTGTTTTATTAAACGATGATTCACTGAATATCACTTTGCATTAATACTATTTTTCACATACATCAATCATTACAAATAATAGCTGAACACGCTGTATTATTGATTTCAACATTTCAAGTGTGTTATTTTTGCGGCCTGATGGATTAATTTTAGATACAAGGAAATGTCATGTCTCAATTTGATTTATGTTTCAATACGAAAAGTCGAGCAAGTTTACCTTTTAACAGTAATGACTTAGAGCAATTAAAGCGATTTAGAGAGGATAACCCTCATATTATAGGTAACTTTATACCTCAAGGAACCCCGTTCATTTTAAGAACTCCACAATCTGGGGATATGAGTGATTTCAGGCGCTCTCGTCCTGACATAGCTTGTGCACTTGATAATACGGTGTCTTGGCCTGAGCATACAAAGAGAAATGTCAGTACTATAGTAAACAACTTCGGTGATGAAGATGCTTTGGCTATTGCCGCGCTATACGATGCGGAAATATCTCCATATGTTGATAAAGTAAGAGGTTTAACGAGTCAACAAGTTCTTGGAAGAAATCTTGATACCTTGACTGCCACTGGCGCAGCACTTACTTCATTAGAGTCAAGCCAAGTGAGATTAAGTACATTTGGAAAAGCGATTCTAAAATACCAAACTAGCTTAATTGAAATTAGAAAAGCATCGCAGAACAAGCAACCTAAATTAGAATTAATCAAACTAGGTAACAAAGCTAAGCAAGCCCATCTAGAGTTAAACACTGAATTTAAAAGAGAAATGGTTAAATTCAAAGGCAAAGTGAAAGCATCTGCACGGGGTAATATCTGGTCTAATGCGCAACGAGGCATAGATACAGCAAGAAGCGCAAGAAGTTCAGCTCCCTTGCAATTAACTTCTTTAGCTAACATACAGCACTTACGTAAATTAGAGCAAGGATCCAACATTGCAGGAAAGTTTGTTATTGCGATTGATGCTGGTCTTCGAGCTGATAGCGTTTATGACGATTACAAAGCAGGTAAAGACTGGCAGCGCAGTGCAGTAAGGGAAGCTACAGGTTTTGGTTTAGGGACAGCTGCAGGAGCCTATGTTGGCGGTACGACTATAACCGCAGGGGTAGGAATAGCAATTGCAATGGGTCCAGTTGGCTGGGTAATTCTTATAGGTGTAGGCTTGGGGGCTGGTTATGCTGCAGGTAAAGTTGGTGATGCTGTTGGAAAGGGTTTCTCAGGTCTAGTTTATGACCTTAGCTCTAATATAAGCTGGTTTTAAGCTATGTATCTTATGCCTGAAACTTTTTACTGGATAATAACTGGGCCATTTATAATTGCTTTTCTTATTTCAGCTTTGTGCTTCACTCGTATTTCAATGAAACACATAGAGAAGAAAATGCGTGAGGAAGGGATACATGAGCCACTTTGGGATAAAGGACTGGGCATAAGAGTGAGCATGTATGGCAAAGTAATAAGGCGGCAAAAACCCGCAAAGGCGACGGTTGTTAATGACGAAGCAATTTTACGACACGCCAGACCTATCGATTTAATTTTAGCTCGCACAATGCATTACTCTTTCGTAATTATGATGACCCTAGCTGTATATGGTTATTTTGCATATGACTTAGGTGAGCGCGCTTATTAATTTTGTGCCTAAATTATAATCGTTAGGTGTTATGTTGATAAATCATCTTGCACCTTAATATATGCTTACTTCTCTGATATGAATTGGTTTTAATCATGTACATAATTCCCGAAATCATTTATTTTATAGTGTCGCTTCCAGCATTGATATTTTTCCTCATTTCAACCTTATGCTTTACGCGTATTTCAATGAAGCATATTGAGAAAAAAATGCGTGAGGAAGGGATACATGAACCACTTTGGGATAAAGAGCTGGGCATAAGAGTGAGCATGTATGGCAAAGTAATAAGGCGGCAAAAACCCGCAAAAGCGACGGTTGTTAATGACGAAGCCATTTTGCGACACGCCAGACCTATCGATCTAATTTTAGCTCGCGTAATGCATATATCATTTATAGGTTTGATGTTCGTAATTGCCTATGGCTACTTTGCCTATGATTTAGGTAATCGCGCAGACTAAAAAGGCGCACAAAGCGCCTTTTATATCAAACCTGTCGCCTATTGATTTTAAAATTTTTAGGCGACTTTGCCAAATAGCATGGTTCGTCAAAATCTGTGCTTTCATTTCCACTTTGTAGTGCGACAGTAACTGTAGTGGAATTGTATATACAATAGAGGCAATCACATGGTTTACACGCATGGTCATCTGACTCACAGTATGAGTATTTACCAGTAAACTCTTCTTAGTCTGCAATATCATCAGCAAGTAATATTGCTTCTTCTAATTTGTTTGGTAAAACTTTAATCACCTTAAAAATCACTCTTTGAACCTGAGCCCTACTCTTGTAATTAATTTAACTGTCACCGTGAGCACTCCAAACTTAAAGAGGCAATCATAAAAAAGCCAACAACTAAGTTGGCAATATTATTAGTTCTTGCTAAGTTCTGCTTGTAACCTAGCTTTTGTTTCTTTTAAGTAATTTATATAAGGATATGAGTCATCTGCAATGACTAAAGCAGACTCCATCTGTTCAAGTGCTTGACGAGTATCACCTTGCATTTCATAGCCATAAGACAAGGCTGAAAGCGCATCGACTGATTTGGGGTGATTTTTTATATTGTATTTAAACACCTCAATAGCACGGGTAAATTGCTTGCTGCCCGTTAGGTTATAACCGAGTGATCTAACAGCACGGTCTGGTGGAGATATCTGCTCACCCCATTGCTGAGATAATGTTTTGTAATAAGCATCAATAGAGGCTACATCGTCAGTTAAAGCACTTATAGGCATTTGTTTAGGTAAAAATAAGTTGTAATAGGCATTAAATACGCCAGCAGCAGCGGTTAAGTTATGCGAGATACCATCAAACGCATCACTAGAGAAGCGTAACCCTCGCACTTTATGCGATTGTATAGTTTGCTGCAATTCATCGTACCTTTCACGCATTATGCCGGCTTCTTCGCCAATATTGGTGTAAACGTAACTGTTAAGGTCTTTCGTTTTAGCTATAAACGATTTTGTACTTTTTACCATTGCGCCATAGTTCCACCAAACCGCAGGGCTATAAGCAATATGCGCTTGAAATAGTTCGGGCTTTGCCTGCAAAGCATACAACGCAAATACACCGCCCGCAGAGGCGCCAGCAATAACCTTATAGTCATGCGTGCGATAGTTTTTATTAACTAAAGGAATGAGCTCTTGTTCAAAGAACGCTAAAAACGCTGTAGCACCGCCCCCTTCACCAACTGGGCCCTGAGGTTCCTTGTTCACTGTAGGATACATATCTCTAAGTCGATTAGTGTTTTCGATAGCGACAATAATAACCTCAGGCGCACGATTATCATTTTGTAAACGCTCAATAACAGCACTAGCAAGCGGTATATTAACCGCGCCATCTAAGCGATATATAACAGGATATACCTTATTTGGCTCAGCTTGATAACTCTTTGGTAACTGCACAACAACTGTGCGTTCTTCATTTAAAACAGTAGATTTAATAGTGTGCGTGTGCACAGAGTAATCTGTACTTTGCTGTTTAATGCCAGCTTGTGCAAATGCATTTTGTGAACTAAAAGCAAAAAAGCTAACAAAACAAATAACGGTTAATAAACGCATGACTAATCCCTTAGAGAATAATAAGTTACTTAAGCTAACAGACTTTCAGGCACAAAAAAAGCGCCTTAAGCGCTTTTTTAACATTAATCAAAACTGTGCACGTTAAATAATGTTCGAAACTGAGATGCTCTATAAATGTATGATCTTAAATAGAAAGTACGATCCCAGCCAATTTAAAGTGTACGCTCCCAGTTTCTACTTCTTAAAGTTCGCTACTAGATAACTTCGCAACTAAACAAAATAGGTATTAATCACTTTTTAGCTTAACTATCCGGGTAAAAGCAGCTCAAAAACCTCGATGCAACCTCAGTTATGCGCACATCATTCAGCCCAGATTTTCGAAGAACTAACCACCTTGGTAGTGACATGTCGTCGCTATTTTTTAATGTATAAGTTAATCTCCTAATTTGATAGTCAGATACATCTTCTGAATATCTTCGAAGAAACTCAGCGGTTAAAGAAAGTTTATTGAATTGCTTTTCAATTGATGTGCCTTTATCCAAATGGCTCAGGTACCATTTTTGAGATCTTCTTGGGCCTTCAAGGTCATACAAATACAAATCCCTAATTTCTACTAATTGGCGAATCAGCTGAACATCTCTTTTGTGCCAGTCAACTCGTGTATTAATGTATGGTATAGGCTGTTTATATCGAAGGTTAACTTTAAGTAGCCAACCTTTATCGTGCCTGTATAGCCAAGCATATATAGCAGCTCCATTACCTGTACGAGCAATTTTAGTTCCTCTGGTTTTAACCAAATTGTACCAATCTTTTTTATAGCCTTTTAACTCCCTATCAGTGTGAGTACAACCCTTATATGTTAGTTCTTTTCCTAATTGAATTAACTTTACGCACCTTAAAATTTCAATAATATTCGCAGATTCCCCTTTAAGTGCATAAATAAAAACTAAGTGCTCAAGATAGCTGAATGACCTCCGGTGTTTTCTGGTAATGCAGTGTAGCCAACTAGATTCTGATTCACTCGGAACTAGATTCATGGCGCTAAGCCAAAACAAAGGCCAAGCTTTTAATATCGCTGATTTTATCTTTAGATAGTCGACATAATTACCCTTGCTCATACCAGCTTCGTTCACTAGTTGATGGTAGAAAGCCGTCCATTGGCTATAGCTTGCTGAAGTTTCAGATCCTTTCTCAAGCAAACCCATTACTTGATTAGCAAGCCAATAAAAACAATGAAACTCAGATATGGTGTTCATTTTAATATCGTCGAGCGAGATAATTGATAAGGGTATATATTCATGTCGCTTAGATACTGAGTGATATGGCTGCACTGAAACTAACTTTGCTTTATGAACAAGGCAGTATTCAACTCCACTAATCTGGTGTACTCGCATCCAGTATGGCTCACCCAAAGTGTTTAATTGCTCGGAATAACATTTAGGACAACACCGAAGGTGATGTAACTTTGGAATTCTTGAGCAGGCATACCCAGAGCGTAAATGCACCGCTCCATATGATTTACCTTTCAAAAGTTCTAAACATTGTACTCGACGGTCTTCCGGCATGAATGGCGCATATAATGGAAATAGCGTGTTGTTATAAGTCAATTGTTCGCTTGAACGCAGGGTTAAAGAGTTTGTTACACTCAGAGCATTAAGTCTGGAAGGGAAGTTAATTGTCGATATTGCTGTTCGAGTATCCATTGCAAGGTCAATCAATCGCTTGGGACTGACCTCACAAAATTGCACTCTCGCTCTCGCTAAAATGCTGTATAACAGCTCATCTGGATAAGGTTTGGGGAAATTTATCATGAAGAGTGAAATCTCCAATTGGCAATACGAGTCCAACTTCCTTGAGCATTAAGTAATAATTGTCCTCTTTTTGTTGAGATGCTATGTAACGCAAATCATCTTCAGGCAGAGTCTTCCATTGTGATTTTGATATGCGGCTAAAGTCTTTTCGCTGCATGGATTCCAATTTAGGCATTTTACGACGCTTTGGCTTTGAAGCTGGCAGCGGCAGAGGTTTAGCTGATTTATCGCATCGCTTTTCACGAGCAATGTCAGAGAAAAACGAACGGTGCTGGCTAAAGTACTTTTTCTGTACTCTCAACATTAACTCTTTAGAAATGCTTTCCATTCCCGTATTTATAGCCTCATGCAGGCATCGTGCATAAAAGCGCACTGCTATTCCAACAACACCTTTACATGCGTTAAACCATATTTCTTTAAGTTCTTTATTTAGCTCAATATCCTGCGCTTTCAAGCAGTTAAACTTCCAAAGCCTAGCTGTAAATCGAGACCAGCGATCAGATAGTTCTTCGTTTTCACTTGCGAAAGCACAAAGAGGATCCCAGGTAAGCTTTTCCGAACTTATTTCATTAATGTCATAACAATCAACATCACTCGAAAGCATAACAACAGGAATTATGTCAGCAAGACCAGCTAAGTGTTCAAATAACAATTCTCGTTTATCGGTAGGCCAATTCTGAGTCGATTCTAATGAGTCAATGATCAAAGTTCCCACATTATAGGTTGTTAGAAGACTCCTCATTTTCATAAATGCAGCGCATACACTAGGGGCCACCTTCACTTCTTCATCAAACTTGTCTCTTCCTAAAGCAAGCTCTAAGGCTTCAAGGAACCGGGCGCAATACTCAAATAGATTGGAAGCCCCTTTCAACTCAACTTTTAAATACACGACTTGAACTTGAGAAAGCTTCCCATGCCAAACTACTTGCGGATAGAGTGACAAACAACGCTCAATTGCTGCCGTTTTACCACAGTTCTTCGGCCCTACAATGGCGGTAATCTCTCGGCGCTTTTGTATTGCTGTGTCGTCATGCCAAACATGGGGACTACCGCCCATAGCTAACATTAGGTTATTAGATAAGACTCGACCTTTATTCCTAATAGGAGCCTTATTTTGATACCCGCTTTTTATCGTCAAGTCTAAGCGATCGTACAAATCAACAATCTCAGGCACTGAAACATAAAAACTATCAATTAAAGACTGAATACTACTTTTCCGCCGGCTATCTTTGTCTTCAGCTGTTGCCTTAATAACTTGATCATTTTTAAAATGAGCCTTTAATGAGCCCATATCTAATGTATCCCTGAGCACATCCACAAATTGATTACCGGTTGTGTCATCAGTTGAAATCGTATCTTCAGCTCGCCAAGCTTTTGGTGGTATCGTTTCAATAGGTAATGTCTGCTGTTTTTTCATAATTAGTCCTCATCATCCATGAAAATTTCGTTCAGTCGTGTATTTGCAATCACGACAGAAGTTTGCGAATCGTTGTTGGAAGGATTGCGTTCGTTTCTCGCTGACTCAGGCTTTACAGCACCGTAAATCGCTTTACTTTCATCCCTTTGAGCAGCTTTATCACCAAGTTTAGAAAGCTCTTCATTCATTGTTCGATTAGCTGACTTTGACTTCTTATCTTCTATAGCTGCACGCACTTCTTCCTTGTTTTTTAACTGTTGTTCAAGCGCATACAGCGTGTGATGGTGCATTGCGTCATTATTTGTGTCTTGAATTTCTTTGTACCTCAACTCTACGTCACGCCAAGTTAGTCCTTCAAATCGTCTATAATGAACATACAGGAGACATTTAATATACTTAGTCTCTCCATTCTTTGGCACTAGGTAGATAGCAGAGGCGTCTGATTGATCAATAGCAACCTCCATTTTTTGCCTGTTGTTGTAAACCCTTTCTCGTAGACCTGGCGCATCAGGGATCTCAAATTGAAGATGTTTGTAAGTGAGAATATAACCTCTAGACACGCTCGCTTTATCTCTTTCAAGCAATGAATACCAGAAATACTCTGGATCAACAGAATGAAGCGGACCTGTCCTATGAGCTATGCCCCAATTCCATTTCGAGTTTGGAGAGGTATCAAGATTGGTTGGATAGTCTGCGTCGACTTTTCCCACTCCCATCGTTTTAGAGTTAAGCACCATGACAGTTCGCGCAATAATGCGGTTCAACTCACTTAGCAGCATTGTATATTCATCGGGCTTGTACTTACCGCCATGTTTTTTTGGTAAGTAATGCGAAATCAAACCAGGAAGTAGGTGGCTTATTTCCGCATAAACTCGACCAAAACTTCTTTCACCTTTACCTCTTTTTTCTGGCTGGGAGGCTCCGCTATTAATCATAGCTATTCCATGCTCGACAGAAACAGAAGTGATTTTTTTACTTCGAAGGTCAGAACCTAAGTCCCCAAAAAAAGCTTTTGGCAAGCCCTGCATCGACCAGTCACTTGGCTCGATTTCCAAACCAAATTCTCGACATAATTCAACTTTATCCCTGACCGCAACAGTCATAGCGTTCATTGCATTGAAATACGATGGGGGCGTTAGTGTCAGCAAGAAGCCTACACAGCTAGAAGTATCGCTATCAATAACTTCATAGAGGGTCGGCCTACCCAGAGGGAATCGCTCTTCATCGGCCAATCCTGCATCGAAAGGCGTCGCATCTATTTCATAAGAGTATCCAGGGCCAACTAAATTGGCACTGACTGCTGAAGTAAGCTTTCTAACGTTAGCATTGAAATGTTTTTCACCAAATTTAGCTTTTGCTCGGGCTTCAGAGCTGAATTTGTGATAATAGAAAGCTTTGAATAAATCAAAGCTAGGTTTTTCATTTTCCAATTTACGAACATCCCCATTGCACCAGCGCGCTAGAAAGTCATAATAAGCATCTTGTATTCTGTTTGTATTCTTGGGTTTACCCTTTTTATCAACAGTGTATTTACCGCTGAAAATTGTGTACTTGATAGCAGTTTCCATCACTGATTCCATTTCAGGAGTAGACTGAGTTGAATCATAACTTCCGTGTTCTTTAGGTCGACCTAAGCGTTTTTCCCGTCTTGTTTTTTTCTTACCTTTACCACCACAGTTAGCATAATCAGGCAAAAGTGCATTGGGGGTTTGTCCGCGCTGCCAATATCGTCTGAGATAACGATAAATCGTACTTTTTGCACCGACACCCATTGCAACAAGTACTTTAATTAATTCAGCCCGCTGTTTTTTAATCCAATATTTAGAGCCACCAATGACACCTTGGATTCGAGCAAGGTTACTATCACGTATTGCATGATAATCATGACCTACTTCATAGCTACGATTTACACTTTCTCGCCATGGATCCTCAACATTGATAATCTGGTGTTGATCATCAATATTTTCGACTTGTTGTACAGTTAGCTGAAAAGGGAGAGCGTCATCTTTTTCAATATTAATGAAAATGGCAAAGTCACCAAAATCATCCAATAAACGGTACTTATGTCCGTCCCAGCTGTAAACATGATTGCGCGTCATAAAATCAAGCATGAAGCACCTCATTTACAACTTGAATGTCAGCTCCCCTTAGGTCAAAGAAGTCTCTGTCAAATTTCAAAAAGAAAGCACCAAGCTGCACGAGTTGCTTAAACCTGTAAAGGTAGGTGCCATCCTGACCCCCTTTTTCTTCATCAAGAGCAACAAGTAAATTATGAATTCGTTCGTCTGGGTTGCTGAGAAAAACGTTCTCAATTGTGGCAACATGAGAGTAAAGCTCATCAACATCACAATCATCTAGGTTCGCGCCAATTATCCACTCCAGAGTACGGTGGGTTTTCCTACAAATTTGTTCTTCCGTAACCACATACAACGGAATGCCAAGTCGAGCCAACGAAGCTCGTTCTAATTGAAGCTTTTCAATCGTCCGCCATCCTTTTAAATCTTGTACGTATTTTACATAAACACCAAACATTTCATGTTCAGGACCGTCAAGCGTAACAACAAAATCGGTTGTTAGAGGCTTTTTCTCTGGCTCGTACTGTGGCGAGTGGTTAATCCCTAAATCATGGGCTAGCTTCAACGTGGTTTTTAGGTCATGTGGGTACTGAGATTGAATGTCGACCACTTGAGGATCCATATCCAAAATGATGAACACCATATATTCAAGTAAAGACAGTGTATGTTCAATGCGCCCAGTTGTGCGACTTTTAACTCGTCGCATTTGACCCTTTGAAGAAACCGTGTGCACAGTAGCACCAGGCTGATAATCTTTGTCTGGAACATAAGCTTCTTCGACAATTTCATTTAACTTAAGACTCATTTGAGCCTCGCCACTCATATTCGTGGTACTTAACATCGTCAACATCCTTATCAACATAAGACTCTTTGAGGCACCATCCTGATGCCCATAGGTACACGTAAATTTTAACAGATTTTGACCATCCTGATTTTAACTTATTGTTTTTTAATTATTTAATTTAATATAACCAAGTTAAAAACAAACTTTTTAAGTTGTTTTTTGTTGTTTATGAAGGAGATGGAGAAAATGAAAAAAAATAAAATTTTTTCTTCGTGGCTGAAGGTTTATATAGTTTTTAGCTGATTGAGTTAGTCTTATCCAGACTAATTGCTAGTGGGATATAACGCGTTAGTCACAATGTGTGTCATCAAACTTACACTGAATACGCAACCAGAAGTCGTGAGGCATGCCAGTAGTATCTCCAAGTTTTTTGGCGAAGTCTAAGTTAACACTCACCTTTCCTTGTAGAAATTTGTTGAAAAAGTTTTCGGTAATGCCTAAGCGATTAATTATATCTTCTCTACTAACACCATTACTCTTGAGTAAAAATAAATGGGCGAAATACACAGATGGATGGAGCGAGCCTTTGTGATGAGGAACAACAACGAAACCCTCCTGAGTAAAATCATCAAGAGATAATACGCCCTCAACTAAAGCATCAATGTCTAATCGTTCATCATTTTTCAAAATTGTTCCTCAGACTGTACTTTAGCATTTTAAATCTGGATTGCTTTTTTGTGTAAAAAGCGAATGTCGCTCCATATAAATGTCTATTGACACTGACGGCCTTCTTTATCATTTATCTCTATTAATAGTTACCCTCCTATTGTAGTATTTAAATTAGCCCACATGCAGATTTGTTGGTTGCGCTTCGCAACCTGTGACAACATTGTCCAAGTGACTCGCCTTCTCGGATTGCTTCATAGGCTTTCCCGAATTACTCGCTCGCGGCGCGTAAGAGTGCATGTGAGCTACTTTTCTAAGAAAAAATATATTAGGGAATAATTTGATTCATAGAAGAAACTATTTGCTGCTTAAGCAGGCTAAAACCAAATCTGAGTTAGCCTCAATACTAGGCGTTTCAGCTGCTTTTCTTACTAAAACTTTGTATAAACCAGGCGTTCAGTCGCACGTAAATTCGCATTATCACCAATTTGATATTACTAAAAAGTCTGGTGGTGTCAGAACTATCAGTGCACCATCAGCTGAATTAAAAGACCTACAACGCAAATTGTCAGATTTACTGTTGGATTGTAAAACGGTCATTCAGCTTGACAACAAGATTGAATGCAGTCTTTCTCATGGCTTTGAGCGAGAAAAATCCATTATTACTAACGCACGTATACATCGTGGAAAAAAGAATGTATTAAATTTAGATCTAGCGGATTTTTTTGGTAGCTTCAATTTTGGTAGAGTTCGGGGGTACTTCATTGCCAACAAGGATTTCAAGTTAGATCCCCATATTGCAACAGTTATTGCTCAGATCGCTTGCTATAAAGATACCCTGCCTCAAGGTAGCCCATGCTCTCCAGTAATAGCAAATCTAATAACTAACAGTCTCGATGTGAAATTATCAAAGTTAGCTAAAAGAAATGGCTGTTCTTATACCAGGTATGCCGATGATATTACTTTTTCAACCAGAAAAAAGAGCTTTCCCGCTGCCATAGTTAGCGACATTGAAAATTTAACATTAGGTTCAAAGCTATTAGGTGAAATAAGGCGAGCTGGATTTTCCGTAAACCCCAAAAAAACTAGGCTACAATTTAAAGATTCAAGGCAAGAGGCTACGGGCCTAGTTGTAAACAAAAAAGTAAGTGTTAAATCAGAATATTGGCGTCTGACCAGAGCAATGGCCCACTTTCTATTTAAAACTGGAAAATTTCAAGTTGCCGAACAAGATGGCTCCTTTAGAGATGGGAATATTTCGGAGTTAGAAGGCAGGTTAACTTTTATCGACTCTATCGATTTTTATAATAACTTAGAGAAAAAGAAGCACCCGGAACCCAAATTTGAACCAAAGATCCACTCTGGACTCAACAAATTCAAAGGCAAATTAAACTCACGAGAAAAAGTGTATGGTAGATTTCTCCAATACAAACATTTTTTTGCGAATGAATACCCAACAATTTTGACTGAAGGTAAAACAGATAACGTTTACTTAAAAAGTGCTTTAAGTCGCCTTCAAGCTGTTTACCCTAATTTAGTAACCCCAAAATCAGCTACCGCAGCTTACTCACCCAAACTAAAGTTTCCCGAATTGAATCGTAAAACAATGTATTTACTCGATATAGGTGATGGTGCGACACCATTTGTTAGATTTGTTCAAAGATATGCCGATGAGTTAAAGAGCTTTGAAAAGAAGAAAGCTAAAAATCCTGTAATTCTAGTGTTGGATAATGATACAGGCCCTAATGACTTATTGAACCATTTAGTGAAGAACGTTAAATCATGCCCTAACGATAAAGCCACATTAAAGAGCGGTGGCTTTATTCATTTATTCCATAATTTGTATCTTATTTTGACACCTCTCAATGCTGGAGGAAAAGATTCAGCAATGGAAGATCTATTTGACGATGCAACACTTGGTCGTACTATCAATGGAAAAACTTTTTCAGCGGCTAAACACTTTGATGAAACCAAACACTTCGGCAAACATATCTTTTCAACTAAAGTAGTGCGGTCAGGTAAAGCAAATATCAATTTTGATAAGTTTAAGTATATTTTTGATGAAATTGAGAAAGTTAAGCAACATTTTTCAAAATTATGACTCGAAGAGTCAATTTCAACCTACTATTTAAATCATCTCAATGTCTCATAAAAGCCTAGTTTAAATTCATACATTCTCAGCCAGTCAAATCATGTAAAAGATTTAGCCAAGTCTATACCTTGTCGGTGCAATAATTGACCTTTATTATTTATCTAGAGCTAGATGCCGTCAAAAAATCTAATGTCAATTTCCGCAAAAATAGTCATTTTAAATAGATCTTACAAATCAAACTCCACTAGGGCGATGTAAAGTTTTCCCAACTTCAAAAGTAGGGGAAACTATGAATTCACAAAAAAATAAAAATTTTATTAGCGCGGCTTTACTCTTGGCGATCACGCAGGTTGTTGGCTGCACATCTGAAAGTGACGTTCAAAAGAGCGTTAACAACACTGGTAAATCAGATGCCACAGATAACAAAATTTCTGGAAGTTTTAAAAGTGCGTATGACACAGGTGTGTTTTACTCTACAGAGATGATGCCTTCATCTCAGGTGTATGGAAGAAAAGCTAACGGGTGCACTCAACAGTACAACGATCACTACTTTGAAACTGCAAATGCTCTGGTATATGGTAATCCAGAATTACCTAGCAGCGACTATGAGAGAGTTGCTAGCTGGGTAGAAGAGAATTTTGATTCTGCCTTAAGTGCGATGCAAGTAACTAAAGGTGAGTATTTTTCAAATCGATACGCAATTCGTCTCGATGGCTTAAAGTATATCAGAAATAATCTTGCCTATAAGCAGTATGACTCAGTTTCATATCCATCAGAGTTTGATAATTGGAATTACGAACAACAGGTTGATTGGGCGACTAAAACAACAAAAAACATGGATACAGCTCAAGCTGTTGGACTGTTAGTTAATGATCCATATTCACCTTTCCAAACGGAATCAGAAGCTGTTTTGGAAGATAAACTCTACGTTTGTATCCATGAAACAACCTCAACGAATGGCTGGGGTGAAGGCAATTTGGTCGGAATTAATGTAGGTGCCCCGTCTATTGCTGTACCACATGAAGTAGACAAAATCGTAAAGCACGAAATTATTCACACAATTCAATATGCGTTAACGGGCAATTTCGAAGGATTAGGATTACCAAGATGGTTTAGTGAAGGTCAGGCCGTCTCGCTGAGCGGCATGAACGTGGCTCATAAATCACAACACAGTGAATATGATCCAACGCTTGTTGTTTACTACAACGATGAAATTGGCGACCAAGCCACTGCCTATAGCCATTACGGCCTTGCCTATCAATACTTGAAAGATACTAACGGACAATCTTCAATTATCAGTTTTATGAAAGATGTGAAACAAGTCACGTATGATTTTTCTAAGCAACTGAACTCCCCACTAGAAGAGTATCACGGCTACGTTGAAGCCTTTGATAAAAGCATGAAGCAATTCAACGGTGCCCCACTATCTGTAGAGCAATACCGTTACGACTATCATTCATTACTAACTGACTATTAAGCCAACAAGTTTAAAAGGTATCTATCATGACAATTGACTCAAAAGTGATAATTCTAGAACACGCAGGCTTTGATATTTATGGCAAAAATTTAAATGCGCTAGAACACGTTATAGAGCTTAAAAAATTCATACAGGATAAGTATCCGAAAATAGCTGAGCTAAACGGCTTCGAAAACTCTTTCAATGAGTTTCCGTATGACTTCCTAGGAAATGTTCAAGCTGTTTCAGACCTTGCTGATCAGCATCTAGGCTTTCTTGTTGTTGCAATGTAGAGATAGAAAAATGAAATTAGCTATTTTTTCAGATATTCATAATGAATTTGGTGTTTGGCACCCTCCTAAACTAGATGCCGACGTGGTCATTCTGGCTGGTGATATACACTCCAAGCACCGCGGTGCTCAATGGGCTACTGAGTCCTTTGATGTACCCGTAATCTATGTACCGGGCAACCATGAATACTATGGTTCTAATATTGACTCTGTAAATAAGAAGCTTAAAGAACAGGTAGAAAACTCACATGTTCATGTACTGCTAAATGAGAATATCAATATCGGTGGAGTCAATTTTATTGGCTCAACCTTGTGGACTGATTTCAAACTGTTTGGAGAAAAAAAACAGCGTGAGTGCTCGTTTTATGCTGGTTCAAGAATCAATGACTATGAGCGTATTCGACTCAATGACAATGGTAAGTACCGCAAATTGAGAACTGCCGATACTCAAGGTTTTTTCGATAATTCAGTTAGCTTTATTGAAAAAACGCTAGCTAAAAATACCAACAACAAAACGGTGATCGTTACTCATCATGCACCGTCTGATAGATCAACACCGCAGCAGTACAAAGATGATTTACTGTCAGCCTCGTTTTCATCAAACCTTGAGAAACTTCTAGCGCAATATGACATTAACCTATGGGTACATGGGCACACACATCATAATGTCGATTACATGCTCTCTGGAACCCGAGTCGTTTCTAACCAGCGAGGTTATGCCAAGGTTGAAGAAAATACTTCATTTTGTGAAACATACACCATAGAGGTTTAATTTATGAACATAAATTCGGACGAAATAGAAATTACCACTTGTGCCTCTCCTTACGATCCACCAATTGGCGCTCACGTAGGGGTTAGAATAAGGCATTTGAAGTTAAACATTGAAGTAACAAGCACAGACCAGAAATCGCAGCATAAAAATCATATGGTAGCGACGGAAAATCTTAAGTCAGAGTTAGCTAAATTTGAACTCGTCAAATCTCGCTTTGAGGATATAGATGAGGATGATTTAATAGATGGTGAAACATTTTGGCGTGAGCTTAACTCCGGAAAATATGATTAAAAACCTGAAAAAAATTTGATTCTTACAAGTTAAACTGAAGCTGCCTATGCGAGTATTTCGTCATCAATTTGGAGACGTAATATGAAAACAGTAATTAAAGCAAATAATCAATACACAGCGAAGGTTATTGGTAATCACTTTGGGCTTGAATCACACGTAGTGAACAGCCTATTGATGAGTGTTGGCTACATTACAAAAGCGGCAGAAGGACATGGTTATTACTTAACAGAACTAGGCTTTAATAAAGGTGGCGAGCAGATCAGTGACACGATTAAGAATATCTCATCGGTAAGATGGCCAGAACCTATTCTTAATGATCAGTTATTAATGTCAGCCATCGTTAACGTTAAAAATTCAGCAAAAAACGTTAAGGCCCCTACAGCAGGCGATACTACACTCGATTTCAGGAAAAAATACCCTGCCAATATCCGTACAACAGACGGACACTATGTAAGGTCAAAAGCCGAAGCATTAATTGATGACTTTTTATTTAACAACGGCATCGTACATGCTTACGAGAAAAAGCTGCCTGTTAAGGAAGATTTATTTTGTGATTTCTATTTGCCTCAAGGCAAAGTATGGATTGAGTATTGGGGCTATGAAAACAAGCCGGAATATTTAGATAGAAAGAAGAAAAAACAGGCAATCTACAAAAAATATGGTGTCAATTTAATTGAGTTAACCGATATGGATATTCAGAACTTAGATGACGTGTTGCCTCAAAAACTATTAGCGTTTGGTATCCAACTTTTTTAGGCTGAGCACAATATTAATGTATAAGAGGAGAGTTTATATGAGTAACGAAAAAGTCAGTGCGTGCGAGTTAACACAATTACCTGAAGAAGAACAAATTAAACTGATTAAAGCTTGGTTTTTAAAGTACTTTCATTGCCCAAGTGAAACTTGTTTTAGAGATGATGATACTGGCGGCTGGGTCTTTTTTAGTGGCCCTTGGGAGCAAGCCTCTGTATTAGAAAAGTATTTTGGCGAATATGTAGACCAGAACATTATCAATCGCATTTCAGAAGAACTAAATGATCACGCCAGTGAATGGAATTCCGAATATGAAGCTCATGAAATCGATGATTTTTTATTGCCAATTGATTTAACGGTAAATAAAGCAACTCCAAAGATAGACACGCTATTAACTGCTGATTGCGTCATCAGCGAGTTCCTTGAACCAGAGGACGTTTTTTAAGGCTGTACTTTAACATTATTAACCTCATACAAAACACAAGGGCACACAGATCAATATTTTACAAAATAAAACATTCATCCAAAATGAATGTGGAAATGACTTTGTTATAGGTGACATCCACGGTAACTTAGATGCCTTGTTTGCATTATTGGAAAATGACTCGTTTAATTTCGACCACGATAGGCTATTCGCATTAGGTGATATCATAGACAGAGGCGATAACTCCGAGGGATGTTTAGCTTTATTAAATGAGCCTTGGTTCTTTTCAGTGCTTGGCAATCATGAGGCCATGTTTTTAGAGTTATGTGAAAATGATAACTCTACATTATTGAATAAGAATATTGGTAATCAATGGCTGGAAAAATGGCTTAAACAAAAAGACCAATTAGTGCAATGGGCGCATGCTATTCAGCACAAAATGCCATTAACCATAACATTGGATTTCCATGGCTTCACAATAGGGCTTGTTCATGCAAAAGCACCAGAGCGCTGGCCAACACAAGCTGAAAAACGAGTATCATTAGCACAGCATAATGAAGAAATCTGGGATAGAACAGAATTTTATAACCGAACAGGGTTAACACCTTATCGAGGTACCGACATAGCCCTAATGGGGCATAACCCGGTTAGAAAGGTGACCTTACACGGAAACCGTATTTGGTTGGATACCCACCATACCTCTGGCCACCTCTCAATCGTCAAAGTAAGCCAGTTAGTAGAATTATTTAGGAAGTAGTATGAGCAGCAGTCAATTTAGTCAAAGTGAACTTGAGCTTCAAAAAGGATTTATAGAAAAGGCCAAAAGGGTTTTTGAGGTCATCAAAAGCGTTGCGCGATTTAAAACTTCTGACTCTGATGTAACTGCTAATGAGCTAAAAAATACATACGCTTATCTGTGCCAAGAATATAATACTTATATAGCCTATCAACAAAACTGTTTACAGCTTTGTGATTTTATTTTGAAGTGGCTATGTGAGCCCGAGCAGTTTCAACAAGAGTTCAACTCGAAAGACGTTAAAGTCGATAGCTTTTTAAATAACGTTAAGGTAAATGGGCAGTATTTAAAAGCTGAGATCTACAATTTTATGGCGCTGTTGGAAACAGAAAACGTTGGGGGCACCAAGTCGACACATAACTGGTCTCAACAAGTTAGAGTGCTTGAAAGGCACAGTAGTGACTTTAAATTATTCCTTGCTGATAAGCACTTACATGCTTTCCCCGATCTAATTGAATTAGACCGCAATGTATTGTTGTTAGGTTTTTTACGTTACTGTATTAATGATGGTCGCACAATTTTAGAAGAAAGCTTTCATCATTCAGTGAACAATGATGATGCAGAGCGGCCCGACCGTTTCAGTAAAATTTTGACGGCAAAACACTGGAGGGAGTCTTTTTCCAATAATAAAAAGTTGTTCAATAGACTCATTTTACGGGTTTGCGGTCTGCACCAAATAGAGTTTGCCTCACTTAAAAATTCCCGATTGAAATTCTTCGCCAAATTAGATGCATTGG
This sequence comes from Pseudoalteromonas tetraodonis, assembly GCF_002310835.1. Lineage (NCBI taxonomy): Bacteria > Pseudomonadati > Pseudomonadota > Gammaproteobacteria > Alteromonadales > Pseudoalteromonadaceae > Pseudoalteromonas > Pseudoalteromonas tetraodonis. The sequence goes on from NZ_CP011041.1 coordinate 3,348,304, forward strand.
ATAATGACTTAACCGCTTTTATGAACGACTTCTCTGACATCCTGGGCATTCGTTACTATCAAGATAAATTAAAAATCGACTCCGATGACATCGTTTGGAATTGGTTTAAGAAGGAAAAATTTTTAGATTTACTTGGCTTATTTGAAAAAGAGAAAGTCTACCTGCAACTAATTGAATTGGAACCGGAAAGTTCAGATTTTTTACCTCTGGAAAAACAAGCGCTGGGGACAAGGTTAGGCTTGCCATTCAAGTCAGATGAAATTGACCAGGAAAAGTTGTGGATGATCGTTGGTGAGCCAAACACCGCTTACTTAAGAGTGCTAATTGATTTAGCAAGGCTCGCGGACAATTTTGATGAATTTAAAATGTTAGTGGTAAAGGAATTTGAGCCAACGTTCACAATTTCAACGAAGGAAAATAAAACAACCAAATTTGAGGAAAAAGCAAAAGAGTTAAAGCAAAAAGCTTTGGAGCAACTGCTTAAACCTTCAATGGAAATGGGAGAAGGTAATTATAATAAAACGCAGTTATCTCAATCCTTCTTTCAACTGTTTGGCAAGTCAAAAAAACAACGCTCAAGTTTTGTTAATTTGTATATAAAATACGTGGATCAAACCTATTGTTTGGACAGCGACAGATATCAAGCCAAAGCCTTTCCAGGCAAGAGTGATTTAAAAATTTTATTAAACGAAGTAGACGAGGTGTCTTTTTCCAATAGTCACTTTGCTGAATGTTTCAGCGGCTATTTAGCAATCAACTCTCAAATGGGAGCCGTTGTCCGAGACTTGCACGATTACATCGAACGAGACAACCAGTCATTGTTAATCAAGCATTCGCTAGACGCCATGATGGAAAGCTTTAATCAGCCAGGTAATGCGACTAAGACCCTAACGGAAATAATTAGTCTTATTGATGAGAAAGTTAGCAATGAAACTTTTTCTCAAAATGAAAACGAGGACGATTTTGTTTCATTTAAAGACTTATCAGGCTTTTCTACAGAGCACACAAATTTTATCCCCTCTGACACTACTTTCGTTGTTGTTTATCGCTTAAATGTTTTATTGCGATTGATGATTAACACGGCAATTTCTGAAGAAACTCCGTCTATTAACGCGCTAATTGAGCAAAGCTTGCAAGAAGAGTTTGAGTGTACTTACCGAGCTTGTTTTATCCGTCAGTCGATATTCGAAGAATTAAGCGCTAAAAATAGAAAAAAGGCGTTACAAGGTTATCGCACTTATCGAGATCAACAAATTGAGCTTGCTAAGATTTATGTCACTGTGAAACTCGCCATTAGTGGCAAGCCAGACACTGATCGGGCTTTACTAGATGCGACTAAATCATTAGCCAAAACCTATTTTAAAACCACAGGAAAACCTAATGATGTAAAGGCATTAACTAAAATGCTGGATAAGGAGGATAATGTTAAAAAGATATTTGGCGAACCATTTTCACGCATTCAAATCCACCTTGAACAGCTCCTTTATTTGTTAGAGGAGAACGGTTCTGTTTTATCATCTGACTTCTTAACTAAAGAGTCTTTGGGGAAATTATTCGACCCAGGAAGTGATGACATTGATAGTCTCAAATATTTGCTGTTTTCATCCAACGTGATTGAATCTGTATGGAATGAATTAGTCACCATTGATGACGATTTATTCTTCGCTGTTTTAGTTTCGAGAATGTTAGATAAAACGTCTCCAAAAATTTCTGAACGAAATAATGTTCCTCACTATTTCTCGGGTTCACACAAAAACAGCATTTTAAAACAAATTACAAATTTCGATTATGAAAGCCTGCTTTTTCCCGCAACTGACGAACAACACGAAGTATTGAATACGAAGTTAGACACGCTTAAGAAGCTTCGAAAATTTAATGACGAGCGATTTGAAATTCAAAATATAAACCCTAATTTATCGGAAAAACTTGGAACTGGGGCCTTTGGTGTTGTTTATCTATGCAGAGACAAATTATTACAGACCGATGTAGCAATAAAGCTTATTCCTACTTGGGGTGACGATGAACGGATTAAAAAAAAGCTAATATCAGAAGCAGCTATAATGAGGCAATGCCAAGGCGAACACGTAGTTACAGTGTTTGACTTACATAAGTTCAATACCCGTCACTTTGAGTTCAATAATGGCTGCGTGGAAAGTGAAATCCAACGTCTTAATGATGACACAGTTTTTGGTATCGTCATGGAGTATGTTGAAGGAGCCGAAACACTTGAAACATTTTCTAAATCAAAAGAGTTTGGCTCGTTCAACCTTAACGAAAAGTTAGAACTTTTTCTTCAGATATGTGGCGGTGTTGAGCAAGCTCATAATTTGCCATCTCCCATTATTCATGCCGATATTAAGCCATCAAATGTCTTGATAGACAAAAGAGCAGGTGCGGCAGTTCCTAAGCTAACGGATTTTGGAATAGCCAGTAAGACGGGCGCTTATTTGGGAGCCAGTTCAGGGGAGGTGTATTCGTCGCCTAATATATTAAATGGAGGGAAAGCCTGCATTAAAGACGACATTTACAGCTTAGGAATGCTTCTTCTTTACATTCTTTATCCCAAAATTATAGAGGCAGTGCAAAGTAATGTGTCGGACTGGGAAATTAAAGATAAGTTAATTGAGCTACTTTTCTGGGTTGTTAAAACAGAGCAGGAAAATATAGACGATTGTAAAGATGGTTATGAATCGTTCATTCTTAAACACCTTGTCTCTAAAGACCTTCTTAGTCGGTTATCGTGCTTTTCCGAAGTTATAACAACATTGTTTGACTATCAATATAAACTGTCGGATGACTCTTTATCACCGATTAAGTCTATTTTGTCATCGTTGATTGGAAATAGAGATATAAGTGAGTTTGACTGTGTAGACACTGAAGCAAGATTTAGTTCCTCTGTTGCTCCACATGGCAGTGTTCGCGAATTCTCTTTCCAGATTGGAATCTGCAAGAGCCTGGGAGTTGTCGATACAAAAACCGTCGCAACGTATGGCGGTAGAGTTTTGACTTTGGAAAGTTATAACGCTATCCCGAAGTGTGATCTCATTAAGGCCGCAAGGCTCTCAAATTATCAAAGGCCTGAATTGGAACTATTTTGCGCCATAGCTGCTGACACGTCTAAGCAAAGAAAGAGAACTTACTTAGGGCGTTTATGGGACTTTGAAAGCGGCTCAAAAGGCAAGGTATTTGGATTCGAATCGCCTGGCTTTGTTCACGCTGAAATGCTCGAACGGACTTATATTTTTGACATGGAGTTAATTGCAGCTATAAAAAAAATCCATTACTCAGAGTTTAGCGTGGAAGAATTTTACAATGTCCTCAGTAAGTTAGCTATACGGGATCGGTTAGAAGAGTTTGACCCCATCGAGCTACCAGTCAACTTGGAATCTTTTTTAAGGAAATGCACATTAACAAACAGACTTTGCTCGAAAGCATATTCCGAGCTGAGGATTTGTTTTAAGGCCTTGACTGAGCAATGTATGTCAAAATCATTTATGAATGGGGTGAAAGTTATTAACTCGCTCTCTGTCGGTAGTTTGAAAGCGCTAAGGCTGAGCTTTGAGCAATCGAATAACGCTGAAGGAATGTTGGAGTTACTTGTCGCCGATGGGCTACATGATTGGAATGGAGAAGGTGTCGAAAAGGTCGTCAATATTGTTTATGGCGATGAATACGGATTAGTGGGGTGGTTCTTGTCCCATGGACGCAACATGGAAGAGTGGGAGTTACTCATTGGGGCCATGGCAATCGCTGAAGAGTCATCCACTTATATAAGTATCATAACCCAAACCATAGAGAAGTTTTTAGTGAGTGAAGCATATGAAAAACTTGCAGTTGAACTAAAAGAGCTCGGTTTTTTGGTAAACGCCCACAAGCAGATAAGTGACAATAATGTTTTGGCTCGTTTATTCTAAGTCGACGTGATTTTTAATTTGTTACAAACCAAACTGCAATAACTATTGATTTAATGATGCCCAACAACCAGGAGTTGGTGGGTGCATTATATGCGTTATCCCACCTGCTCCTCATTAATGGAGCAGCTTATGAACTACAACAACAATACAAATCAAAACAACGGTGAAGGTGGTGCAGAGTTAGTCTTTTTACTTATCATTATCGCCGCGGTTTATTACTTTTTCAGCGAGAGTGAGCCAGAAGAAAAGCCTGAGTATATTCTTACGGCTGAGACTCGCATTAACCAGCTGAATAAGACTTTAGATTATTATGGCTCATTGCGGAGTCGAGCAACCAGCAATTGTCAGAACTTTGCCACCGAGCTTCACAATAAAGGCCATTTCAACGTTTATCACTCCACCTTCCATGGCACAAATAGCTTATGGGATTTAAACAAGCATACGGCTTCAAACAAACTTACACCTTTAAGAAGTTGTTCGGTTAAACAAGTTAACTTCGACCAAAAAGGCACAGCCAATAATTTGGTGATGCTATGTGAAACTGGGGGCGGTGGCTGGACTACCAACCGTGTACTCGCCTCTTGCGCTATTGATGATGAGTTTAACGTTAGCAAAATTAACGTCTATTCAGGCAAATCGTTTCACATTATGGAAGGCACTGGAACTGGAGGCCCTGGTAATTTTGCCGGCAAGCTTGTATCAGGCAAGGTGAAGTTTGAGATTTATAAAAATAAGTATATCGATTATGTAAACGACAGCTTTTTGAAAGGTTTAAACAATAGAAAATCAATGGATGAATTGGTTTCAGATACAAAAAGCAAAATTAGCAAGGCTGAGTGGAATTTAGAGTTCTTGGCCAAAAATGGCTAACTCGCTGGCCACACACTAGACACCAAAATTAACTTAAAAAGGATAATATTTTATGAAGAAATTACTTATTGCACTATTTGCATTCACATTAAGCCCTAGCATTGTAAAAGCTGTAGAAATTGATCCTCAACTCCAATCAGCGCTACGCTCTTTTAAAGCGTTAACTCGATTAGAAATTAAAGGGGTTTCTCGAACACCCACAACAGGCATGTTCGCATTGTATACTAACAATGGTCCTATGCTGATTAACCACACAGGCCAATTACTTTATTCAAAAGACCAGTCATTTCATGCCGATGTTAAGGGCGCGATTACAGGAAAGAAGCACCTAGAAATCAGAGCTGAAGCTCTTTCAGAAATTAACGAAGATAATGTCATCGTCATTAAAAAAGGGAGCGGCTCAAAACGTGTCGTTGTAAACACCGCCCTAGATTGCCCTTACTGCTTGAAACAAGAAAAGTTACTTGCAGCACAAGATAATTTAGACGTCACACTGCTGTTAGTTCCATCTGTTTTGGATAAACAGAACTGGCCTATTTTAGAAAAGGTCATGTGCAGTGCTGATAGGGCCGCTGCTTGGCATGATTATATGCTGAACCAAGTTGTTCCACAAAACAGTGGTAAATGTTATTGGTCTGATAACTTTAGTTTTCTAGGTCAAACCATTTATACATCAACCGTCCTTCGAACATTTGGTACCCCGCAAATGATTTACGGAGACGGTAAGGTGCAAAATTTCAGAGAAGAAACTCCGTTAGGCTTAGTACCAACTTTTGGTAAAAATCAGAAAAATCTGTTTGACTCGAAGAGCATTAAAACGGCTTATTTTTCTGACGAAGTCTACAAGACTAAGAAGAAACTGTTCAATTGGTAAAAAATATTAGTAAAGGGCGGTAAATATGCCGCCTTTTCAGATATAATATTTAAATTAATTCACAAGCGCATGAATTAATTAATTTTATTCTTTTAATAGTAGTACCTATGGATAAACACGACATCACGAATTATTTTTATACTATCCCCCCGAACCAATGGCAAGGAATGCTCGGTTTTCGTTACGAAACGGAGTATCACGGTATTAATACACCTGAGAATGTAGAATTTAATCGTCAAATGGATGAGTTCGACGACTTTTGTAAGGAAAACAGTCTCAAAATTGAAGATTATCTTCCTTTGTTCGATCTAAAACCAATCATTAAAGCCTTAGGAGTTATTTGTCATAATATAAATATCCCAAAAGCGAGCTTTACTCTTGTTGAGTTTCTTAGTTCAATATATGAAAGCTTGCCAAGTAAAGTGTTTGATAGCGAAGGCATGATTACTTTGGATGAGCTACCCGAATCTTGCTTTTGGCAACAAATAGACGAACACACCAGTGTTCATGTTGAAATTGGTGGTGTGGAGCTAGGATCGCGTGAGAGTATGAACTCTTACAAGGCTTATGTTTATATACTAAATTCTCAAACTGGGTATATGGAAGAGCTAGTTAAAATCGAAAGAGACGTTTGATTGTTAACTTCAATTTAGACAGCCATTATTTGGATAGCTGACAATAGAGGATTTTACATATAAATTTTGAAGTAATTGAAATGTTACAATCTAAACTCCAGAAATGCGGTGTTTAATGCTTCTCAAATCGAGGAGCATTTATATGAAATATGTAAACAGAAATAACCAAGCAATTGAGGTATCAACTACTGAACTACATTTTGACGAATTAAACACCTTTCCTATTGAAGTCATCACAGAAGTAATTAATTACTGGATGCCAACACTCACGGTGGCTAAGGCAATTAAATATGCTGATTGGCAATCAGTGTTAAATTTATTTCATTACACCCAGTGTTTAGACCAAGCATTTTTTACTGAAATTCCTCCCTTTGAATTATTGGAGTGCACACCAAAAGAGTCAGTTCTTGCCCAAAACATTATTCTAAAGAAGCTTCGCCAAGTACAAGCTGTACAATTGTCTAAAGGCAATAAAGACGTGAAATCAAAATACGTTGAAGAGCCGTCACAAATTTCTAAGTTAATGTTATATCCAAACGAATTTTTGCGAGACGCGTTAACATTGCTACCAGAATGTGAGCGCGGAACGTTAGCGCCTTTTATTATTCGAAGCGAAAACGGTGATAAATGCCCACTGTTACTACCTTTTGAAGAAGAGCCAAATTCTACAAAAGCTCAGCAAGCATTAGATAATTTAGTCGATAAATTAGAGCGTTACCTGAGAGAGCCTCATCATATTGGCTTTGAACCAGTAAATAGAAGCAACCAGGCGATCATCGAATATAAATTCTCGCAATTAGTGGGGTGTCACCCAGAACTGCTGGATGTCTGCTGCCAAGAGCAGCCTAAAAACAAACTCGCTAAAGTGTTGCTACCGCTTGAAAAGCAAATGAGAGAAGCTCTCTATGGATTTTTGTCACCTGAGTTAGCTACTGCCATTAAGGAAGAATTGCAAAAGCGAGAAAGTGAAACGTTTGAAAAATGGCAACAGCGCTTTAAAAATAAAACTAAAAACGAAATTAAGACATTCTTAGATAGAACAAGTGAACACGCATTTTTAGTCGCGTATAAGCCTTTATGTTTGTTAGAAAAAATCGTACAGAAAAAATCAGAGAGCCCTGAGCCTACCGCTGAAGCAATTGAAGTTATTGAACAACCGCCATATTGCTTTGAACAATTGGAAAACCGTTCGCAAGATTGCATTCGATATATGGTGCGCAACTCAACACCCAGTGAACTTTTAACCGCATTTTACTACAGTAAAGACATGCTCACTCTTGAACCGCTATTTGATGTATTTCCGTCGATGAAGCGTCGCTTTGAAGTTGAATATGCCGACTTCGAGCAACCCACAGTGGAGCAATCTTTAAGTGCACAACTCCAGCTAGGCACTTTATTAGACTCTTTTAGTGTATCTGGTACTTATGGACAGGATTCAGTAAATAAGGCCGATGAAAATGTAGAAGCCCCAACATTCATTGAAGAACAAGAATCAGAGCTACAAACCATTGCTATCTTCGATAAAAATGAACTGGAAGAAACTGCAACCCTTAGAGAACTGACAGGGGAATACGGCGCAGAATTAGCAAATGAGGTTCTGAAAAAAGGCCCAGAAAAAAAAATTGTTTTAGCCACTGAATCAATGCTTGATGAGCTTGATTTAATGAAAGAGCAGTTTCCAAATTTCGAAGAGGTAATTGAAGAGCTTTATATTTGTTTAAAAGTGTCATTGTTAAACGCATCGCCGATTGAATTTCCGGTTATCAATTTACAATCGGTGCCTGGCTGCGGAAAAACCGAGTTTGTCAGAACACTTGCTAAAAGACTGAAATTAGAATTCTTTGATCTCAGTATCGCGACATGTCATTCAAAGGCTGATTTGATTGGCGGCTCCAGCCAGTTCAAGTCAAGTACAATGGGCGCAGTAGGAAAGGGAGTACTGCTAAAAACAGACACCTTTAATCCGATTATGTTCTTAGATGAGCTCTGTCTGGCAAAATCGGATGGCGAGTGGGCGATTACACCAAGTTTATTGTCGTTGTTCGATATTGAGCAAAGAAAAAACGTTAAAGAACAGTTCTTAGATTTAAACTTTGATTGTTCAGGTGTGTTGTTTTTTACCACCACCAATAATTATGAGAATTTACTGCCAGCCCTGAAGAGTCGCTTAACCAATTTCGATATTCAGCCACCGTCCAAGGCTGACATGAAAAAGATTTGTCAGAACATTTACCAAAGTTATCTGAAAGAAAAAAAGTTTCATCACCATTTTGAACAACAGCTCAGTTTTGACGTGACTGAGTCACTAAGCTTGCTAACCCCGCGTGAAGCAAAAAATACATTAATTTCAGCAATCAGGAAGGCTTTTGTTCGTAGCGCAGATTGCAGTGAATTAGCGCAGGTAACCTTGCAAGATATTGCCATTCGCAAAGGCAGTGTTTGCGAGCCACAGTCGGTTGGTTTTATTCATTAAGGAGAGACTATGAAATTATTTGATCCGTCTTTACGTATTAATCTTAATCGCCAGAACTTTGAACTTGATGAATTTATCATGATTGACGTAGAGGCCTCTGGTTTGCGGCATTCGTCATACCCAGTGGAGGTCGCATTTGCGTCCTCTACTGCTGCACAGGCTAATTTTCTCATTAAACCTACCTCTGAGTGGTTAGAAAAAGGCGAGTGGGATAAAAATGCTGAGAAGCTACATGGTTTATCGCAACAGCAATTGCTACAACATGGTGACAATATTGTTAATGTCGCCCAGCAATTAAACAAATACCTGTGTGGGAAATTAGTGCTGTGTAATGATCTAACCTATGACGGGGCTTGGCTTTCCCAACTTTTTAAAGCAGCAAACACCTCAGTTACCTTTCATCTAATGGACTTAAGTGCCCTGTTCGATTTTTGGGGCGAACAAAAGACAAAGGTATTCAAAGAGGAATATGGCAAGACGCTTAATACCAATGAACACCGCGCGCTTCCTGATGCCAAACGTTTTGTTGAAACCTACCAGGCATTGTAAAAAAACGAAGACTACTTTCAAGTCTTACAACTCAAGCGGAACAACCACCTTGTAAGCTTTAAAACATAAAGATTGCGCGAGAGGTTGGTATGCAGAGATTAGATAAAACATATTACGAAAAGCTAAATCGTAAGGTTAAAAAGTATGGTTATACCGTTATGAGTGTTGTCTCTGACGAGCCTAGAAATGAAGACCATGCCGCATATTGTTACACCATTGGTTTATCAAATTATGGCTTTGCGGAGATCATGTTTGCTGACTGTTTTTATGACGATGTGATCGTGGCGGCAGACATGATTTTTGAATGTGTTAAAAATGGTCATAGACCGAACATTGGACAAATCATTCTCACTGAAAATGGACGCTTTAAACTGACGTCACTTTTACCTGGAATCAAAGAGGAAATTAGCGAACAGGCGTTGTTTTATTTTGAATTGTTCAGAAAAAGAGAAACAAATTATGACTTGGTTTATTTAGCGAAAGAGGATGAATGGGGGCTATTTCCTGACGAAAAAGTGTTTGCAAAATCTAAACACATTAACCAGCGATTTTTTGAACAGAGCGTAAATACAACTAAGCCTCTTGTTTTGGCTCTGCCCGAAGTTACCAATTAACTTTGTCGCGAATCATATACTACATAGGAGAAATGTAACTTGGATTTAAATAGTTTAAAAAAAAACTACTTAGTTTTGGACTTGGAAGCGACCTGCTGTGACGATGATTCGTTCCCTACATCTGAAATGGAAATGATTGAAATCGGTGCACTTATGGTTTGCGGAGAGTCCTTGAAACCAGTGGGTGAATTCAATATTTTCATCAAACCGGTAAGGCACCCGCAACTGACGGAATTTTGTACCAAGCTTACAACCATTCACCAATCAGATCTTGATGGAGCTCCTACATATAAAGAAGCAATTGCAAAGTTTAAAGCTTGGATGCTTCAGTTTGATAACTTCTTATGGGGAAGTTGGGGGCAATATGACCAAAACCAAATTTGGCAGGATTGTAATTATCACAATGAGCCATATCCGATCCCAGCCCCACACTTAAATCTGAAAAAACAATTCAGTAAAGCGCAGAAAGTGAGAAAGCACCAAGGAATGGCCGGTGCCCTGCAACTCGCTGGCATTCCTTTGGAAGGCAGGCACCATAGGGGGATCGACGATGCTAGAAACATCGCACGGTTATTACCTTTTGTCTTAGGTCGTAAATTTATTTCACAATAAAATTAATAAGGAAAAATATAATATGAAAACAGAAGAACTCATAGCAATTAACATCCCTAAAAGCCTGCTCACTAAACTACATTGGGCTTTAGCTTCGGGAACAGACACCAATAGAGTATACTTTGTCCTTCAGTTATACGTTGAGAAGGCCGAGCTAGAAGAGGGCGTAACATACCCGACAGATCGAGAGCCTGGGCATGACTTTGACGGATTTACCCTTAAAGTTTAATCGGCTGTATTGTTCAATGTAATAAACATATGTCTAAATAAAAACGGCCACACATTGTGACCGTTTTTGTTTCGTACTTTGTACCAGTAGCGAACTTATAAGTTTCTGACTTTAATATTAGTTGCGCACATTAAACACTGTTTCGAACATTATTTAACGTGCACAAAAACCTATAACCTGTTGATTTTACTCAACTGTAACCGATTTTGCTAAGTTACGTGGCTGGTCAACGTCAGTGCCTTTAATGACCGCTACATAGTACGACAGCAACTGTAGTGGAATTGTATATACAACAGGGGCAATTACGTCATCTACGTGGTTTACGTTGATTACACGCATTGTGTCGTCTGACTCAAAGTGTGAGTCTTTATCAGCGAATACATAGATGATGCCACCACGTGCACGTACTTCTTCTACGTTTGATTTAAGCTTTTCAAGCAATTCATTGTTTGGTGCTACAACAATAATTGGCATGTCTGCATCAATAAGTGCTAATGGACCGTGTTTAAGCTCACCTGCTGCATAGGCTTCAGCGTGGATGTATGAAATCTCTTTAAGCTTAAGCGCGCCTTCCATTGCGATTGGGTATTGTGAACCGCGACCTAAAAACAGTGAGTGGTGCTTATCAGCAAACTCTTCTGCAAGGTCTGCAATACCATCAGCCAACAATAGCGTTTCCTCTAATTTAGCTGGTAGCAGTTTAATAGCGTTAACAATCGTGCTTTGATCTAAGCCTTTTTCCTGCGCAATAGACGCAGTAAGCATTAACAAACCAACAAGCTGCGTAGTAAATGCTTTAGTAGAGGCTACACCAATTTCAGCACCAGCTTTGGTCATAAAGGCAAGGTCTGATTCTCGTACAAGCGATGAGCCTGGTACGTTACAAATAGTCATTGACCCCATATAGCCTTGCTCTTTAGCTAAACGCAGTGCAGCTAAAGTATCAGCCGTTTCACCTGACTGTGAAATCGTTACTAGCAGGCTATTTTCGTGTACAAACGATTGACGGTAACGGAACTCAGAGGCAATTTCTACGTTACAGCTAACACCTGCAAATTGCTCAAGCCAGTAACGAGCAACCATACCTGAGTGATATGACGTTCCACAGGCAATAATTTGTACGTGTTTTACGTCTTTAAATATTTGCTGTGCACTGTCGCCAAAGGCATCAATCGCTACGCGATCGTCGTTTAAACGTCCTTCAAGGGTGTTACGTACTGCAAGTGGCTGCTCATAAATTTCTTTTAGCATGTAGTGACGGTAATCACCTTTACCTGATGCATCTTGTGTGATGTTTGATTCAACAACTTCACGCTCAACCGCGTTGCCATCTGCATCAAAAATCTCTACCGTGTCGCGAGTAATACGCGCTACATCACCTTCTTCTAAGAAGATAAAGCTGCGAGTTACCGGTAATAATGCAAGCTGATCAGAAGCAATAAAGTTTTCACCAAGGCCTAAACCAATAACTAACGGGCTGCCTGAGCGCGCTACAATAATTTCGTTATCATTCGCTTTATCAAACACAACGGTACCAAATGCGCCTTCAAACTGTTTAACAGCTGCTTGAACTGACGCTAATAAAGTCGTGTGCTGCTGACGTAACTGATGAATTAAATGCACCATGACTTCAGTGTCGGTGTCTGATAAAAACTCGTAACCGTCGCCTTTAAGTGCTGCACGCAAGCTTGCGTGGTTTTCAATGATTCCATTATGTACAAGCGCTAATTGATTGCTTGAAACATGTGGGTGAGCATTGGCTTCAGTTACACCGCCATGAGTTGCCCAACGAGTGTGTGCAATACCTGTGTGACCGCTAACACCAGCTTGTTCAAGTGCTGACTCTAAGTTTACAACCTTACCTACTGCTTTAACTGTATTAAGAGTATTGCCTTCAAGTAAAGCTACACCTGCTGAGTCATAACCACGGTACTCAAGACGCTTAAGGCCTTCAACTAAGATTTTATTTACTGGACGTTCTGCAACAGCCCCAACGATTCCACACATAGTGTCTCCATTAATTTTTTAATTCTAGCAACTCACGATGTAGTTGCTATTCCATAATCTCTGCGCAAATTAGTTTTACACCACACGCCTCTATGGCTGCACGCTTATCACTTGCTAAGCCACTGTCGGTTATTAATGTGGTTACTGTTTGCCACGGTAATTCTAAATTTGGTATTTTTCGACCAATCTTTTCTGACTCAACCAGCACAATAACTTCGCGCGCCGCTTTAGCCATCACTTGGCTTAGCCCAACAAGTTCATTAAACGTGGTTGTTCCACGCGCTACATCAATGCCATCGGCACCTATAAATAGCTGATCAAAATCATATGAGCATAGAACATTTTCAGCTACTTGCCCTTGAAACGATTCTGAATGCGGATCCCACGTGCCACCTGTCATCAAAAGGGTAGGCTCGTTTTCAAGTGCTAATAAACGTGTTGCCACTTTAATTGCGTTAGTCATAACAACTAACCCCTGCTTGGTAGCCAACTCAGGGATCATCGCTGCAGTAGTGCGGCCGCTGTCAATAATAATGCGGTTATGATCTTTTATAAGCGCCGCTGCTGCCTTAGCAATTGCTACTTTGCGCTTAGAATCGATCTCATCGCTTACTATCTCTTTTGGTAGCGCAATAGCCCCACCATAACGGCGCAGCAACAAGCCACTTTTTTCAAGCGCGGTTAGGTCTTTTCGAATGGTTACTTCTGATGTTTGAAACTGTTCAGCAAGAGTCTCAACAGCCACTTCACCAAGCTCATTTACTTGGCTAAGGATCAGATGACGGCGTTGCTGGGTGTTTCGTTTGGTCATTAAGTAACTGCTATTAAGTTTCGTTTCGAAAGTTAGGGGATTTTAAACGAAACATAATAAATGGCAAGTGAATGCATAAAAAAAGCGCAGTTTTATTCAAATTATCATCATGCTCAAAGTAGGTTAAGCTAGACACCATTATTTAAGTTAAACAAAATTGATATGCAGTCATTTAATAGTATTAGTAAAGAGAATCTAGCGCAGCGAAAAGCTGTGCACGAAATTTGCCGCTTATTTAATAAAAGCCCCAGTAAAGGTAATTTAAAGCGAATAAAAGAATTATGCTCACACTGTGGTGATGGAGTAATTATTAAAGCGGGCTTTCATTGTGACTATGGCAGTCAAATACAAATAGGTGATCGTACTTTTATAAACATTAACTGCACTATGTTGGATGCCCCTATTAGTGAGGGTGTAATTACCATTGGCAGTGATTGTTTAATTGGCCCGAACGTTCAACTATTAGCCGTATCTCATGCAGTTAATCCCATGGCGCGGCTCAATAAAGAAAACTTTGCAGCACCGATAACCATTGGCAATAACGTATGGATAGGCGCGGGGGTTATTGTGTTAGCTGGCGTTACCATTGGTGATAACGCTGTAGTAGGCGCAGGGTCGGTAGTAACCAAAGATGTGGCTGCGAACACTGTTGTTGCCGGTAACCCCGCGATAAAGCTCAAGGATATTTAACACGCTAAAGCCCGCCCTAAAGGTCGCCGTTTACGGCGATATTTAATTTATATTGAGCTAGCCTTTAATTCCTAATTCAACCCTTAATTGCTCAATATCTTTATGTTGCTCAAAATACTTCACAACAGCTTGAATCTGCTGTTGCTTTATGCCTTCAAAATTATCGGTTAGGTAATCTTTAATCTCACTAAAGTTCCACGTTAAGTCCGTCGCTGTTGGGATTTTGGTTAAGGCAGTAAACACCTCCTCAATCGTTTTATCGTTAAGTAAAAAACGAATAAACTGCATCACAGCTAAGTACTGTGGGTTATCTGAGTATTTTTCTGCTTGTGCAACACGAGTAAGAACCTGTTCTGGCGTTTCATAAAGTAAAGCCTGTTCAGCTATATTTGTTCTTGAGTTAGCTATAGTTTTTTGAATCTCTTCATTCGATGAGCCTTTGAACTGCTCAATCAAGGTTATAAAGCTGTTTAGTGCATCATCAAACTTCCCTTGCTGACCATAAGTAACGCCTTGGTTATACATCGCTCTAGCCACTTGAATTTGAAGCTCTTCATTCGATGAACCTTTGAACTGTTCAATCAAGGTTACGTAGCTGTTGAGCTCTTCATTTGGCTTACCTAGCCTCCCATAAGTAACGCCTTGGTTACCCATTGTAATGGCATAAAGCTTTGGCTCTTGTTCGCTGTCAACTAGCCCTAATACCTTATTCCAGGCATTGAGAGCCTCATTATATTCACTATTAGCGAACGCATTTATACCAGCTTTAAACCATTCTTGAGCTGTTTGATATACTTTCGGTTTATTATGTTTGGTAGCTGTATTGTCTTCTTTATTTCTTTTCGAGGTAACAACATCTTTGTTTTCTGCTAAGAGGGCGTCCCAAGCTTGTTGCTGTTCTTGCTTGACTTTTTCCAGCGCAGCCCTTGCCTCTGCTTCTAATTTCTCAGCTCGATCTTTTAGCTCAAGGCTCACCTCTTCAAGCTCAGTTTTGGTATTTGCGATTAATGTATCTTTATTCTCTAATAACCACTTTTCCATATGACTTTCTGAGGCTATATTAGCAGCCTGCTTGGCTTCGTATACCGCTCTGTTTTTTGCACTAAAACCGAGAGCGATTGCAGCAACCGTGATAATCAAACCAAAAATAGTCAATGCCAAGCCCCACATATTAGTATTACTTGCTATGTCAGAAATCCGCCCATCAACCCCATTCAACTGATTAGTTTGCAGCTTTTCTTGCGCTTCGAGTTTAGTTTGTAAGTTAGCAAGTTGAACTTTGAGTGTTTGCTGCGCCGCTTCTAAGGTCTTAATATCATTACCGAGTGATTTTTGTTGCTGTAGCTTTTCATCTAGTCGAACAAGCTGGCTTTGCATACTAAACAGTTGCTGATACATCAAATCTTGGCTATTGTGCGTATTAGCAATAATAGGAGCAGAATTTACAGGCGTTGAATTAGGTGTTGTTGTAGCAAAAGCTGCGTTAGTCAAACACCATAAAAATACAAATAGTAAGAAAAAACGCATCAATCATCCCTAAAATAAGTTTGCTTTGCCAAAGTTGTAGTTATAACCACATAGTAGCCTTTTAATCTAACCGAGTTTTGTAGCACATACCACTTAAAACCAAGTATTTATAAAATATTCTAAGCTATTTTTTTGATGCTAAATCAACCTAAATATCAGCGGGCTTACCAATATTAGTCCGCAACCAAAGCCCACTTTAACTTGCCATGCTTTATATTTACCTGTGACTTTAATCCCTAACATCGGGCTTAATAAGTCGATACGGCGCGCAGCAAGAAACACCAGCCAACAAATAATGAAAGTGAGGCTGAGTATAAGTAATGGCTCCACAAAACCACCTAATTGCAGCTTCGACAAATAAAAGGCAAGGCCAATAATCACACTTTGATGTAATAGATAAAAAGGGAATACTGCACAGTTTAATAAAGCCAGTTTAGGGTGATCGTGATTCAAAAAACGTTGTGCTAGTGCCAGCATTAACAACACGCCCATTAACCGTTGCGCAGTATACAGCATATCCATGCTGGTAATTTGCCATTGGCTAGCAGCAGGGTTTTGCCAAATCGTGTGATAACCCAGCACGACAACTAAATAACCTAAAATAAATACCACGAATAGCACTCGCCAATGGCGAAGTAGCTGGCTATAAAATGTAGGCTGCCAAGCAAATAAGTAACCATAAAGTAAGAACAGCGCGCCCATGGGGTATCTAAATGTGTCGCTCGGCCAGCTCAGTTTTAAAATACACAGCGGCAATAGCAATACAATAAAAATAGTAAATAACGAGCGCCCACATAAACGCGTGATTATTGTATGCACAGTAGCGTGATGAAGCAGCGGCATCGCTAGCACTAGCAATAAAGTAAATTGCCATAACGAACGCAAGTACCAAAGATGGTTTACATCGACATGAGGCCAAATCCCTGCTTGATAGTGATTAAATAAAGGGTTAGTTAAATTAAAGAACTGCTGGTAGAACTGCCAAAAGCTCATAGCTAAACCAACCTCTTGGCTCATTTGCGCATAAAGCTGAATAGGCACTATAAACCAAATGCCAAACAATAAAGGCAGTAATATTTTTACACTTCGCGTAGTTAAAAACATACCTAGACTAAAGCGCGCAACAATAAAGCGCAGCGCCACACCTGAAATAAACCAAATTAATCCCATCCGCCATGGCGACAATAAAAGCATGACGTTTTCAATACCGCTGGATAAGTACTGACTTTTAAAATGAAAGCCCCAATTTTCACTGTATAACATGCCGGCGTGGTAAAAAATTAATAAGCCAAAGGCAAGTACTCTCAGCCAATCTAAATCATAACGGCGAGATGGTAACTCTTCACCTTGATTAAATACATTTAACCATGGCTGCAATAGCTTACGTGTTGTGTTTTTAATTACTATTTTAAGTTTCATGATAGATTTAGCTTACGACTAATTAATAACAACTATGAACAACACTCTGCGTTAAGCAATCACAAAAGGCTGATAAAACAGTCAGTGGGGATAAGCGGTGGATATCAGGGATGATAAGTTTGGTGATCTATCACTATCTTGCTAGTCTAATGATGGTCTTTTAAGAGTTACAATAATAATGATCACTTTATCGCACTTTCAGCGCTATCAGAGATGGTATGCGGCATTATTTTTATCTAGTTATATTTTTATAAACAACACGATTAATGCCAGCTCAAATATTATGGAAGCCCAACGTGATGGCGCACTTCCTTTTATGATCTGGGAGCCCTTTGTGTGGGAATACTCGAGTGCTATTAGCACTTTATTATTGTTTCCGGCTTTAGTTTGGTTATTAAAAGCTAAGCCCTTTAATTGGCAAAAAATCTCTCATTCAATATTACTGTACTTAGTAGCGAGCATTGCTTTTTCGTTATTACATATTGGTATTATGGTCGCTATCCGCAAACTCATTTACACCGTGCAGGGTATGCAATATGACTTTGGGTTAGTATGGTTTGAGTTACTTTATGAATACCGCAAAGATTTGTGGGGATTCTTATTTTTGATTGTTGTTATTAAAACCTATCAATATGTCGTGAGCCAATTAACAGGTGAAGCAGCCCCGATCAGTCAAGGCGAAGATACTGCTGAACATGTAAACTTAGACAGGCTACTGGTAAAAAAGCTGGGAAAAGAATTTATTGTCCGCGTAGCACAAATAGACTGGCTTGAATCTAGCGGTAATTATGTAAATCTACATATTGGCGCTCGAATTTACCCTTTTCGTGCAACCATGACACAACTTATAACTCAGTTAGAACCACAAGGATTTTGCCGCATTCACCGTTCTCATGCGGTTAGGTTAGACGCGGTTGAATCAATCACGCCATTAGCAAGTGGAGATAGTGAAGTAAAACTTACAACAGGAAAAATACTTAACTTATCGCGTCGCTATAAAGATCAATTTAAGGAACTGTTAAATTCAACTACAAGTCATTCTTAACTCACGCTATGTTAAGCTAACCTGCTTTAGGTTAGCCACATTCATTTTTTCGGAGTAGTTTAGTACGTGCCTTTAAATCGATTTATCCGCATTTTGCCATTAGTGTTAATTTTATCCGGTTGTGAAACCACACCCGAACAGCCATCTTCACAACCTGATATTAAAGCTAACCCGAATATTGTTGTTAAAGAACAAAACGAAAATATTGAGCAAATAGCTCCCTTAAGTCCTCAGAAACTCGATGATGTGTGGCAACGCATCCAAACGCAGCTTACATTTGCCAATTCTAGCCACCCAGATGTACAGCAACGTATTGCATGGTATTTATCGCACCCAAATTACATGGATGAAATTAGTCGCCGTGTTGAGCCTTATCTTTATTATATAGTCACAGAGGTTGAAAAGCGGAACTTACCCATAGAATTAGCATTAATGCCGCTAATTGAAAGTGACTTTGATGCCAGTGCCTATTCGCACAAGCATGCATCTGGACTTTGGCAATTAACGCCTGCCATTGCTAAATATTTTAAAGTGCAAATATCCTCTTGGTATGACGGACGTCAGGACGTAATAGACAGTACCCGAGCAGCGTTGGATTTTATGGAATATTTACACAGGCGCTTTGATGGTGATTGGTATCACGCTATAGCAGCCTATAACTTAGGTGAAGGTCGTGTACTTAGAGCAATTAGTAATAATAAAAAACAAGGCAAACCCACTGATTTTTTCAACTTAAAACTGCCCAAACAAACCAGTCAGTACGTGCCAAAATTACTAGCTGCGGCACAATTATTAAAAAGCCAAAAAATGGCTTTTCCTACAATTTCAAACAGCCCAACAATTGCAGTATTGCCTATTGATGACGCTGTTATTTTAGATAACCAAAAGCAATGGCAGCAACTTGAATTTTTAAACCATGGTGTGATCCGCTTTCCAGCAATTATTGATGCGCCCCACATTGTTGTTCCAGTTGCTGAACAAACACAATTTAAAGACATGCTCGCTAATCTTGATTCCAATGATTATAGTAAGTGGCAACACTACACAGTAAAACGTGGCGATAGCTTAAGTGTTATAGCGAAACGCTACAAAGTGGGTATTAGCCAACTCAAAGCGTTTAACGATCTAAAAAGTAACACCATTAGAATTGGCCAAAAGCTTGTGCTCCCTCAATTAGCCGATACCCAAATTGAACATCAGGTTAAATCGGGTGATAGCTTATGGAAAATTTCCAGTCACTACAAAGTCAGTATTACTAAACTAAAACAATGGAATAACCTTTCGAGCGACCATTTAAAAATAGGTAAAAAGCTTACTGTATTCTTATCTAATCGCTAACGACCTCGCTGATTATTAAATATATGGACTGATGAATTTATCAGCCCATATACCCTTCAAAAGACCTAATACCAACCCGCAATAATACTCAATCATTTTGCGGGGCTAAACGTGTCGCTATCTGTGTTAAAAAATTCTCATTTAGAACAACTAAATAGCGAATTTATTGCCTAGCTATCAACCCGTTTTTCCTGCCTCAAAATAGACCGCTTAATTAAGCGAATTGGTATAAATTTAGATTCGAGCTTGCACATATTTGGCGTCGGCGCGTTCCTTCGTAGTGACCACGCAGTAGAATATCGTAGTGCCCACAGCGGTAGAGAGCCACATAGCAAATACGACACTATCTTTGTGCCAATGCGGCCTTGTGTGAGGCTTGCCTTCGCGCTGTTTTGTTTGATGTATAGGAATACGAATGCCGTGAAGTACAGGATGTACGAGAGCGGCCACTAATGAGTTCGGCATGGGCTCTTGGTTTTTTTATTAAATCCCAAACAGCAAAAAACCCGCTACATCGCTGTAACGGGTTTCTCTTATTTGGAGCCTGGTAATGTCCTACTTTCACATAGCAAATGCTACACTATCATCGGCGCTGTTTCGTTTCACTACTGAGTTCGGCATGGGGTCAGGTGGGTCCAAAACGCTATTGTCACCAAGCAAATTTGGTGTAAGTTCGATTTAATCAAGCTTACTAAAATTTGGAATTCTGATAATAAAGAGTAATCAAGTAATCTACTTTAGTTATATTAACTTCTTCGCTTAAACTATCACATAAAACGCGTTTGGCGTTGTATGGTTAAGCCTCACGGGTAATTAGTACAAGTTAGCTTAATGGCTCACACCACTTCCACATCTTGCCTATCAACGTTGTAGTCTTCAACGGCCCTTCAGAGACTTTAAAAGTCTAGTGAGAACTCATCTCGAGGCCTGCTTCGCGCTTAGATGCTTTCAGCGCTTATCAGTTCCGAACGTAGCTACCGGGCAATGCCATTGGCATGACAACCCGAACACCAGCGGTTCGTTCACTCCGGTCCTCTCGTACTAGGAGCAACCCCTCTCAATTCTCAAACGCCCACGGCAGATAGGGACCGAACTGTCTCACGACGTTCTAAACCCAGCTCGCGTACCACTTTAAATGGCGAACAGCCATACCCTTGGGACCGACTTCAGCCCCAGGATGTGATGAGCCGACATCGAGGTGCCAAACACCGCCGTCGATATGAACTCTTGGGCGGTATCAGCCTGTTATCCCCGGAGTACCTTTTATCCGTTGAGCGATGGCCCTTCCATTCAGAACCACCGGATCACTATGACCTACTTTCGTACCTGCTCGACGTGTCTGTCTCGCAGTTAAGCTGGCTTCTACCATTACACTAACCGTACGATGTCCGACCGTACTTAGCCAACCTTCGTGCTCCTCCGTTACTCTTTGGGAGGAGACCGCCCCAGTCAAACTACCCACCAGGCACTGTCCGTAACCCCGATTCAGGGGCCAACGTTAGAACATCAAAACTACAAGGGTGGTATTTCAAGGACGACTCCACAAAAACTAGCGTCTCTGCTTCTAAGTCTCCCACCTATCCTACACATGTAGGTTCAATGTTCAGTGCCAAGCTGTAGTAAAGGTTCACGGGGTCTTTCCGTCTAGCCGCGGGTACACAGCATCTTCACTGCGATTTCAATTTCACTGAGTCTCGGGTGGAGACAGCGTGGCCATGGTTACACCATTCGTGCAGGTCGGAACTTACCCGACAAGGAATTTCGCTACCTTAGGACCGTTATAGTTACGGCCGCCGTTTACCGGGGCTTCGATCAAGAGCTTCTCCGAAGATAACCCCATCAATTAACCTTCCGGCACCGGGCAGGTGTCACACCGTATACGTCATCTTGCGATTTTGCACAGTGCTGTGTTTTTAATAAACAGTCCCAGCCACCTGGTCACTGCGGCTCCAATCAGCTTAGGGAGCAAGTCCCATCACCAATCGGAGCGTACCTTCTCCCGAAGTTACGGTACGATTTTGCCTAGTTCCTTCACCCGAGTTCTCTCAAGCGCCTTAGTATTCTCTACCTGACCACCTGTGTCGGTTTGGGGTACGATTCGGTATAATCTGAAGCTTAGAGGCTTTTCCTGGAAGTATGGCATCAGCAACTTCATCACCTTGGTGACTCGTCTCGTGTCTCAGCCTAACAGCAACCCGGATTTACCTAAGTCACTAGCCTACACACTTTCACATGGACTACCATCGCCATGCTTGCTTAGCCTGCTCCGTCCCCCCATCGCAATTATACCAAGTACGGAAATATTAATCCGTTTCCCATCGACTACGCCTTTCGGCCTCGCCTTAGGGGTCGACTTACCCTACCCTGATTAACATGGGATAGGAACCCTTGGTCTTCCGGCGTGCGGGTTTTTCACCCGCATTATCGTTACTCATGTCAGCATTCGCACTTCTGATACGTCCAGCATACCTCCCGGTACACCTTCAACCGCTTACAGAACGCTCCCCTACCACTCAAAATAAATTTTGAATCCGCAGCTTCGGTGCATAGTTTAGCCCCGTTACATCTTCCGCGCAGACCGACTCGACCAGTGAGCTATTACGCTTTCTTTAAAGGATGGCTGCTTCTAAGCCAACCTCCTGGCTGTCTGGGCCTTTCCACATCGTTTCCCACTTAACTATGACTTTGGGACCTTAGCTGGCGGTCTGGGTTGTTTCCCTCTTCACGACGGACGTTAGCACCCGCCGTGTGTCTCCCGGATATTACTTTACGGTATTCGGAGTTTGCAAAGGGTTGGTAAGTCGGGATGACCCCCTAGCCTTAACAGTGCTCTACCCCCGTAAGTATTCGTCCGAGGCTCTACCTAAATAGATTTCGGGGAGAACCAGCTATCTCCCGGTTTGATTAGCCTTTCACTCCTAACCACAGGTCATCCCCTAACTTTTCAACGTTAGTGGGTTCGGTCCTCCAGTTGATGTTACTCAACCTTCAACCTGCCCATGGCTAGATCACCGGGTTTCGGGTCTATACCTTGCAACTATTCGCCCAGTTAAGACTCGGTTTCCCTACGGCTACCCTAATCGGTTAACCTCGCTACAAAATATAAGTCGCTGACCCATTATACAAAAGGTACGCAGTCACCCAACAAGTGGGCTCCTACTGCTTGTACGTACACGGTTTCAGGTTCTATTTCACTCCCCTCACAGGGGTTCTTTTCGCCTTTCCCTCACGGTACTGGTTCACTATCGGTCAGTTGGGAGTATTTAGCCTTAGATGATGGTCCACCTATATTCAGTCAAAGTTTCACGTGCTCCGACCTACTCGATTTCACTTAAAATGCGTTTTCATGTACGGGACTATCACCCTGTATCGTGGCACTTTCCAGAGCCTTCCATTAACACATAATAAGCTTAAGGGCTGTTCCGATTTCGCTCGCCGCTACTATCGGAATCTCGGTTGATTTCTTTTCCTACGGGTACTTAGATGTTTCAGTTCTCCGCGTTCGCCTCGTTAACCTATGTATTCAGTTAACGATACCTGCAAGCAGGTGGGTTTCCCCATTCGGAAATCCTAGTCTCAAGTGCTTTTTACTAGCTTGACTAGGCTTATCGCAAGTTAATACGTCCTTCATCGCCTCCAACTGCCAAGGCATCCACCGTGTACGCTTAGTCACTTAACCATACAACCCAAACGGGTCTTTGTTGTGTGACAGTTTAACTTCGCCAGAAGTTAATATTGAATACTAAAGTAGATACCAATCAATAAACGTAAACGTTCATTAAATGGCACTGAATGATACTGCTATCATTCTTTTTTACTTTTGAAAACTCTGTACAAATACACTGTATTCATACGAATTTTATTATCAGCTTTTCCAAATTTTTAAAGAGCATATTAATTAGTTAAGCCAGTGGCTTAGCTAACTAACAATCATCTGTGTGGACACTACGAACAAATAAGTTCTAAATCGTATAAGGAGGTGATCCAGCCCCAGGTTCCCCTAGGGCTACCTTGTTACGACTTCACCCCAGTCATGAATCACTCCGTGGTAAACGTCCTCCCGAGGGTTAGACTATCTACTTCTGGAGCAACCCACTCCCATGGTGTGACGGGCGGTGTGTACAAGGCCCGGGAACGTATTCACCGCGTCATTCTGATACGCGATTACTAGCGATTCCGACTTCATGGAGTCGAGTTGCAGACTCCAATCCGGACTACGACGCACTTTAAGTGATTCGCTTACTCTCGCGAGTTCGCAGCACTCTGTATGCGCCATTGTAGCACGTGTGTAGCCCTACACGTAAGGGCCATGATGACTTGACGTCGTCCCCACCTTCCTCCGGTTTATCACCGGCAGTCTCCTTAGAGTTCTCAGCATTACCTGCTAGCAACTAAGGATAGGGGTTGCGCTCGTTGCGGGACTTAACCCAACATCTCACAACACGAGCTGACGACAGCCATGCAGCACCTGTATCAGAGTTCCCGAAGGCACCAAACCATCTCTGGTAAGTTCTCTGTATGTCAAGTGTAGGTAAGGTTCTTCGCGTTGCATCGAATTAAACCACATGCTCCACCGCTTGTGCGGGCCCCCGTCAATTCATTTGAGTTTTAACCTTGCGGCCGTACTCCCCAGGCGGTCTACTTAATGCGTTAGCTTTGAAAAACAGAACCGAGGTTCCGAGCTTCTAGTAGACATCGTTTACGGCGTGGACTACCAGGGTATCTAATCCTGTTTGCTCCCCACGCTTTCGTACATGAGCGTCAGTGTTGACCCAGGTGGCTGCCTTCGCCATCGGTATTCCTTCAGATCTCTACGCATTTCACCGCTACACCTGAAATTCTACCACCCTCTATCACACTCTAGTTTGCCAGTTCGAAATGCAGTTCCCAGGTTGAGCCCGGGGCTTTCACATCTCGCTTAACAAACCGCCTGCGTACGCTTTACGCCCAGTAATTCCGATTAACGCTCGCACCCTCCGTATTACCGCGGCTGCTGGCACGGAGTTAGCCGGTGCTTCTTCTGTCAGTAACGTCACAGCTAGCAGGTATTAACTACTAACCTTTCCTCCTGACTGAAAGTGCTTTACAACCCGAAGGCCTTCTTCACACACGCGGCATGGCTGCATCAGGCTTGCGCCCATTGTGCAATATTCCCCACTGCTGCCTCCCGTAGGAGTCTGGGCCGTGTCTCAGTCCCAGTGTGGCTGATCATCCTCTCAAACCAGCTAGGGATCGTCGCCTTGGTGAGCCATTACCTCACCAACTAGCTAATCCCACTTGGGCCAATCTAAAGGCGAGAGCCGAAGCCCCCTTTGGTCCGTAGACATTATGCGGTATTAGCAGTCGTTTCCAACTGTTGTCCCCCACCTCAAGGCATGTTCCCAAGCATTACTCACCCGTCCGCCGCTCGTCATCTTCTAGCAAGCTAGAAATGTTACCGCTCGACTTGCATGTGTTAGGCCTGCCGCCAGCGTTCAATCTGAGCCATGATCAAACTCTTCAATTAAAAAGTTTTATGTCTTTCGACAGCTCAATGAATTCTGAATTTATTTAATATCTTTCGATATTGAATTGACTGTGCTGAATAACTACCTAAGTAATTATTCTGTTGGTCACTCAGTTTTGATTGAGACTCTAAATTTGTTTGCCTCACTACCTAAGTAGCTTGGCTGTTAGAACTCAATCTGTACGAGTGCCCACACAGATGATTGCTTTATATTGTTAAAGAACGTTGCGATTAAAGCGTTTAACTTTATCTCGCCAGGGCTGCGCATATTACGCCTTCCTATTTTTTTGTCAACACTTAATTTTAAGTTTCTTTTAAAAGATTTAAAAGCTAAGTTTTACTCGACTCACTTACCGTTTGTTCAGCGCTTTTCATTGCTGCCTGCCGGGTCAGTGGATGCGCATTATAGGGATATTCTGGAGAGGGTCAATGCTTTATTTCAGTTTTATTAAATTAATTTCAATTTAGTACAATAACCATACAAAAAAAGGGCTACAGGGCTGTTTTTGATTAAAAAGCATTCACATAAGGCATGATTATTGAGAGGGGAGGAAGTAAAAGCGATTTATAGATAACCGCTACATCGCTTTTACTTAAAACTTTACTAATTACTGAGTTGTTATTTCCCATACGGCAATTGAGCCTGAGATTTCATTACCGACTATAAGCAGTGCTTCGTTTGTTGCACTTTGCGCTGCAGGAACAAATGTAATTCCTTCAGGAGCAAGGTCGCCACTTATATCTGCACTTGGTTCTAAACCACGATTATAGAAGTAATCTTGAAATTTCACATTGTAAGGTTGGTTATATCAAACACCATTATTGCGCCCATACGCTCTAAGCCAACAAAAGCAAACAACCTATCGCCAACCTTACCTAATGTTAGCGCTTCGGGTTCCGCCCCTTTATCATCTGAGCGAGTATCGCCTTTGTTTTCATCTTCGTTATTATTGAATGCATTGCCATGAGCAGAAGCGGTTACTCGTGCAATTTGATCGCCTGAGTCAAACACCACCAGCCCATTGCTATCCCAAATGGTAAATGAGCGTGCGCCATAGACATAAAGCGATTCGTATTGGCCGTCGTTATTCGAGTTGTAGCTAGGCAATAAAAAAGCGAGTTATAAAACTCGCTTTAATAGGGCTTGGCCTGTTACTCATTAAAACGGACTGGCCGCTACATATTATTTATATAATCATCGCGCATTTTTCGAGTTATTTTTATAAACTCTTTTAACTCATCAACGGAAGGTTCAATACCTTGTTGGTTTTTCTGTTCAAACCAATCGGTAACATCACTGATTATGACGGAACCACCCTGTAGGCATAATTCATCATTTTTTAGCCAAACATCGGGACCTCTTAATGATGGACTGGTATACCAATTACAAAAGCTATATCCCTCGAGTGTTAATTTAGACTCAATATAAAAACTATTAGCAATAGATAAAATTATATATAAAGGTATTGCGCGCAGCATAAGCTTTACCATTAACCTTATTGTTTTTTCATTGCGGAAGTTCAATACTTTTTGTAAACCTGCAATTGTCATTAAAACAGGAAATGGAGCCATTACTATTATCGGAGCCAACAAGCCGCTTTCTCGAATATAATAAAGCGACTCATCAAAATAAACATTTTCAACAAACCCATAATAAGAGAAATAAAATAAAGCAATTGTAAATAATATAAAAGCAAACAGGCCTATCACAACAGTTAATTTATGCTCGAAGCTTTGTTCTGTAAAACGTTCCTCGGATTTTTCCCATTCTAAAATAGGCATTGTTTATAGCTCATTTTTATTAGGGTGAAATTTACCTCTGGAAGCCAGAAGAATCCTTTTATAAAATTATTTAGCTTATCTGGTTATTTTAAATAAAAATGACAGCAGCAATTTTGAGTTAATTTTAACGATTATACTCTGCTCTAGTTTCTTGTATAAAAACTTCAAGTTCATTAAGTGTTGGCTCAATTCTTTTTTCATTATGCATTTCAAACCAATCATAAATATCACTAGTGATTACAGAACCATCTTGTAAGCATAACTCATCGTTTTTCAACCAAACATCAGGGGCACGAACTGAAGGTTGTGTATACCAATTACAATAAGTATAGCCATTGCTTTTTATATATGACTCTACATACAAGTTAAAGGGGATTACTAGCAAAAAAAATAAAGATAATGCAATAAACAACCCTTTAACAAAACCTGCCATTAAGTATTCAGATTTATAATTTAATAACTTCTGAATAGAAGCTAAAAAAAATAAAGAAAAAGGGAAAAAGAAAAAAAGTAAAAGAACCTTTCCACTTTTTTCTTTAATAAAAGAACTAGACCCAACATCTTCCAGTAAACTAATTTCTGATATGACGGTATAAATTAGAGCAAAGCAAAGAATGCAAATTACGATAGGCCCTAACAAATTTATACATAATTCTTTAAAAGCGAAGTTTCTATCACTCTCACTTACTTTTTCCCATTTAAATATTTTCATAATATTTTTATGCTCGGAACCCCAAATAATGTACCGAATACTCCATAAGAATCTTCACTCAGTGCTTTATTAAAATCTTCTCTTTTACTATTAATAAAAATAGACTTTTCTTTTAATTTGTTTTCAATCTTAACAAGCTGGAGAGCTAAAAACTCCGAGTACTCAGATGTATCTGAAAAAAGTACGTAAAAAGAAGTCCAACCGTCACAACTATAGCTAAAGGTAAAATAGTTGAGTTTATTTGAATTAAAATAAGACTATTACTGATAGAACACTTCTTAACTGGCTTTCGAGTTGTCTTTCAACAATTGCCCGGCGAGCATAAGCTGACATGTAGCACCCTCCTTGAGTTATATTTTAATCCGTCATTGAATAATCTAATTAATTAAGAATATTTAGGCAATAAAAAAGCGAGTTATAAAACTCGCTTTAAATATTTAATAAGTAATGGTCATTACTATTTTTTAACTGGGCGTTTCCAACCATCTAAATTGCGTTGCTTGCCACGTGCTACGGCTAACTGATCATCCGCGACGGTATTGGTAATAACAGAACCTGCACCTACAGTTGCTGTAGCACCAATATTTACAGGAGCAACCAGTGATGAGTTAGAGCCAATAAAGGCATTATCGCCAATAATGGTTTTCGCTTTATTCACACCATCGTAGTTACAGGTAATCGTGCCTGCGCCAATATTCACTTTCTCGCCAATTTCAGCATCACCTAAGTAACTTAAGTGGTTTGCTTTAGAGCCTTTACCTAAACGGGTTTTTTTCATTTCGACAAAGTTGCCAATGTGAGAGTCTTCTTCCATTATTGCACCTGGGCGAAGGCGGGCGTATGGACCGAGTGTACATTTAGCCGCAACTGATGCATCTTCAATCAATGTATTGGCTTTAATAACAACATTATCGCCGATGCTACAGTTTTTAAGTACGCAGTTAGGGCCAATTTGTACGTTATTACCTAAGGTTACTGTACCTTCAAAAATAACGTTGATATCTATGAGGACATCTTCACCTGTTTTAACGTCGCCACGTACATCTATGCGAGCAGGGTCGGCAAGAGTTGCACCATTTAGCATCAGCTCTTCTGCTTGCCATGCTTGATAAGCACGCTCTAATCCTGCAAGTTGTACGCGGTTATTTGCACCTTCAACTTCCATTGGGTGATCTGGTTGTGCTGATGTAATTTCTACACCTTCACTGTGCGCCATAGCGACTATATCTGTTAGGTAGTATTCGCCTTGGGCATTATTGTTAGACAAATTACCTAACCATGTTTTTAAAAGCTTACCATTTACCGCCATAATGCCGGTGTTTACTTCGTTAATAAGTAACTGCTCTGCATTGGCATCTTTTTGTTCAACAATACCCACTAGCTTGCCATCAACACGTAGCATACGCCCATAACCATTTGGGTTTGCTAGATTAACGGTTAATACTGCTAAGCCATTTTTAGGTGTTGCTGCTAATAAACGTTCAAGTGTCGATTGCTTAGTTAAAGGTACGTCACCGTATAAAACCAGTACGGTATCGTCGTCGTTAATATGAGGGTTTGCTTGTGCCACTGCGTGGCCTGTACCTAGCTGCTCAGCTTGCAGTACCCAATTTACGTTATTATCGGCTAATTGTTGTTGTAATAGTTCGCCGCCATGACCATAAACTAAGTTAGTCGATGTAGCACCTAGCGCGTTGGCATTATCGATAACGTGTTGCACCATAGGTTTACCTGCCACTTTATGCAGTACCTTAGGAAGAGCAGAGCGCATACGAGTACCTTTACCCGCTGCAAGAATAACCGTTGTTAAAGACATTAAAACAATTTCCTTTTTCCGTTGTTTTAGCTTAATAGAATAAGTGTGCTGCATAGTAGATTACGTAAGTCACATCATGTGCAAATACTCAGTAGGCTAAGCAATGACTACTGAATCTTAACTTAAGCAAAGTAACACCTAATAGAATAGGGTTATTGTAGCGAGGATCGCGTGCAGATATAAGTAATAATGATGAGATATTAGCCATAACGATCAATTTATTTACAGATAGGCTGAAGTAGTTAGTTAGTGGCACAAAAAAGCCCACATAAAGTGGGCTTTTAAAAACCAGATAGGCTTACTTTTTACGTAATTGCTGAATAATGCGTAGCTGAGCAATTGCTTCAGCTAGTTGCATTGCTGCTTGATTGTAATCAAGTTCAGCAGATGCGCCTTTTGCCATTTGGGCTTCAGCGTCACGCTTAGCTTGCTCTGCAGCTTTCTCGTCCAGGTCTTCACCACGAACAGCTGTATCAGCAAGTACGGTCACTATGTTCGGTTGAACTTCTAGTGTACCGCCAGCAATATAGATGAGTTCTTCTTCACCAAATTGCTTAACTAAACGTACCATACCAGGTTTAAGGGCAGTTAGTAGTGGGGCGTGACCGGCGTTAACACCTAACTCACCTTCACTACCAGATACTTGAATAGATTCTACTAAACCAGAAAATAATTTCTCTTCAGCACTTACTACATCAAGATGTACAGTCATAGCTGCCATACTACCCTCCTAATTACATGCTTTTGGCTTTTTCTTGAGCTTCTTCGATAGAGCCAACCATGTAGAACGCTTGCTCTGGCATATCATCAAACTCACCGTTTAAGATACCTTTGAAGCCTGCAATTGTGTCTTTAAGTGAAACGTATTTACCTGGCGCACCTGTAAATACCTCTGCCACGAAGAATGGCTGAGATAGGAAACGCTGGATTTTACGTGCACGAGATACAAGTTGCTTATCTTCGTCAGAAAGCTCGTCCATACCTAGAATCGCGATGATGTCTTTAAGCTCTTTGTAACGCTGAAGAACTGTTTGAACGCCGCGCGCTATACCGTAGTGCTCTTCACCGATTACTTGTGGATCAAGCTGACGTGAAGATGAATCAAGAGGGTCTACCGCTGGGTAGATACCTAGTGATGCGATATCACGTGAAAGTACCACTGTTGCATCTAAGTGAGCAAACGTTGTTGCTGGAGATGGATCCGTTAAATCATCCGCAGGTACGTATACCGCTTGGATTGAAGTAATTGAACCCGTCTTAGTAGATGCGATACGCTCTTGAAGTACACCCATTTCTTCAGCAAGTGTAGGCTGGTAACCTACCGCTGATGGCATACGACCAAGAAGTGCTGATACTTCTGTACCCGCAAGTGTGTAACGGTAGATGTTATCTACGAAGAAAAGTACGTCACGACCTTCGTCACGGAACTTCTCAGCCATAGTAAGACCTGTTAACGCTACGCGTAAACGGTTACCCGGTGGCTCGTTCATCTGACCGTATACAAGCGATACTTTATCAAGTACGTTTGAATCGTTCATTTCATGGTAGAAATCGTTACCCTCACGAGTACGCTCACCAACACCTGCGAATACTGAGTAACCGCTGTGCTCGATTGCGATGTTACGGATAAGTTCCATCATGTTTACGGTTTTACCAACACCGGCACCACCGAATAAACCAACTTTACCACCTTTAGCGAATGGACATACAAGGTCGATTACCTTGATACCCGTTTCTAAAAGTTCTACTGAGCTTGATTGCTCTTCGTAAGTAGGTGCTGCACGGTGGATAGACATACGCTCGTCTTCACCGATTGGACCTGCTTCATCAATTGGCTCACCAAGTACGTTCATGATACGACCTAGGGTCTTAGTACCAACTGGAACTTGAATTGCTTCGCCTGTGTTTGCTACTGCAGCACCACGACGTAAACCGTCTGTAGTACCTAGTGCGATAGTACGTACCACACCGCCACCTAGCTGCTGTTGAACTTCTAAAGTCAAACCAGCTAAATCGCCATCTGTTACTTTTAGCGCGTCATATACGGCTGGCACGCTGTCTTGTGGAAATTCGATATCCACAACGGCGCCGATAATTTGGACGACCTTACCTAAACTCATGTCTATTCCTCTCGTTAATCTTTGCCTGAAGCATTAAACTGCTGCTGAACCAGAACAAATCTCACTAATTTCTTGTGTGATTGCTGCTTGGCGAGCTTTGTTATATACAAGCTGTAACTCATCCATAAGGTCACCGGCATTATCAGTTGCAGCTTTCATTGCAACCATGCGGGCAGCCTGTTCAGAGGCAGCGTTTTCAACTACACCTTGGTATACTTGAGACTCAATGAAACGTACTAACAAAGACTCTAAAATAGCCTCTGGGTTTGGTTCATATAAGTAATCCCACGCATGTGTAGATACTTCTTCTTCAGCTTTTGGCAAAGGGAGTAACTGATCTACTATTGGCTCTTGCTTCATGGTATTAACAAAGTTGTTATATACCAGGAATAAACGGTCAATTTTACCTTCAGAGAATGCATCTAGCATTATTTTTACTGGACCAATTACGTCCTGTACTGAAGGCTTATCTCCAAGACCTGCTTTTTTAGCAAGTACTTGACCACCAAAACGTTGAAAGAAGCCAGCTGCTTTACTACCTAAAGTAGCAAAATCAGCATCTACGCCTTTTTCTTTCCACGCTTTAATCTCTAATGCGACTTTTTTAAACTCGTTTGAGTTTAAACCGCCACACAGACCACGGTCAGTAGAGATAACAATATAACCAACTCGTTTTACTTCACGTTCTTCTAAGAACGGGTGAGTAAAATCAAGATTTGCTTGAGCAACACGACCAATCACTTTACGTAATTTTTCAGCGTATGGACGGCTTGAAGCCACTCGTTCTTGCGCCTTTTTCATTTTAGACGCAGCAACCATTTCCATTGCGCTAGTGATCTTTTGAGTATTTTTAATACTGCCGATCTTGCTTTTAATCTCTTTTCCGCTGGCCATGACTCTCTCTCCGAATCAAGGTGTGCTTTAAGATATAAAGCACACCATTAATAACTAAATTACCAAGTTTGCGTAGACTTGAACTTCTCTAGAAGTTCTTTAAGCTGCGCTTCGATCTCGGCGTTGTAGTTACCAGTTTCATTGATTTGAGCCATAAGCTCTGCGTATGTGCTATTTGCGTAAGAAAGTAAAGCCGCTTCGAAATCCATAATTTTAGCGATTTCGATGTCTTTTAAGTAACCTTTCTCAGCTGCGAATAACGACAAAGACATTTCAGCAACAGACATTGGCGCGTACTGTTTCTGCTTCATTAGCTCTGTTACACGCTCACCATGCTCAAGTTGAGCACGAGTAGCATCATCAAGGTCAGACGCGAACTGCGAGAACGCAGCTAATTCACGGTACTGAGCTAGGGCTAGACGGATACCGCCACCTAGTTTCTTAACGATTTTAGTTTGTGCAGCACCACCAACACGCGATACCGAGATACCAGCATTTACTGCCGGACGGATACCTGAGTTGAATAAGTCAGTTTCTAAGAAGATCTGACCATCGGTGATAGAGATAACGTTTGTCGGTACGAACGCAGAAACGTCGCCGCCTTGAGTTTCAATGATAGGCAATGCCGTCAATGAACCTGTTTTACCTTTCACTTCACCGTTAGTGAATTTTTCAACGTAATCAGTGTTTACACGTGATGCACGCTCTAAAAGACGCGAGTGAAGGTAGAATACGTCACCTGGGTATGCTTCACGGCCTGGTGGACGCTTAAGTAGCAATGAGATTTGACGGTAAGCAACAGCTTGCTTAGATAAATCATCATATACGATTAATGCGTTTTCACCACGGTCACGGAAGTATTCACCCATAGTACAGCCCGAGAACGGTGCTAAGTACTGAAGTGCCGCAGATTCAGAAGCAGATGCTACAACTACGATAGTATTTGCAAGTGCACCGTGCTCTTCTAATTTACGTACTACGTTAGCAATAGTAGATGCTTTTTGACCAACCGCTACGTACACACACTTAACGCCTGTGTCTTTTTGGTTGATGATTGCATCGATTGCTAGTGCAGTTTTACCTGTTTGGCGGTCACCGATAACAAGCTCACGCTGACCACGACCAACTGGGATCATAGCATCGATAGATTTGTAACCAGTTTGCACTGGCTCATCTACTGATTGACGCTCGATTACACCTGGTGCAATTTTTTCTACAGGTTCAAACCCGTCGTTATCTAAAGCGCCTTTACCATCGATAGGAGCACCTAGTGTGTTTACAACACGACCAAGTAGACCCGCACCAACAGGAACTTCTAAAATACGACCAGTTGTGTATACTTTTACGCCTTCTGTAAGGTCAGCGTAAGGACCCATTACTACTGCACCAATTGAGTCGCGCTCAAGGTTTAGTGCGATAGCATAACGGTTGCCAGGAAGCTCAATCATCTCACCTTGCATACAGTCAGCTAGACCGTGGATGCGAATGATACCGTCAGTAACAGATACAATTGTACCTTCGTTACGAGCTTCACTTACAACTTCGAACTTCTCAATACGTTGTTTGATCAGATCTGAAATTTCAGTGGAATTAAGTTGCATGCTCTTTTTCCCAATTACGATTGTAGTGTTGTGGCTAAGCGATTTAATTTACCGCGTAAAGAGCCGTCAATTACAGTGTCACCCGCCTTGATAATAAGGCCGCCAACAACTGTAGCGTCTTCACTACAATTCAGCTTAACTTTGCGTGCGAAACGTTTTTCAAGTGCCGCTACCAATGATTCTTGCTGCGCTGCAGCAAGAGGCGTTGCCGAAATCACGTCAATATCGATTTCTTTGTCATAGTCTGCTTTTAAAGCAGAAAATAAATGAGCAACTTCAGGTAGTGCAATCAAACGTCCATTTTCAGCCATCACCTTAACTAGGTTCTGACCTTGTTCGTTGAGCTGCTCACCACATAAGTTAATAAATAACTCAGCTTGTGCAGTAGCAGTAGGCAATCCAGCTAAAATGGTTGATGCCTGTTCATTGCTGGCAACGTGGCCAGCAAAGAACAACATGTCATTCCAACTTTCAATGGTGCCTTTTTCAACGGCAAGTTCAAAAGCCGCTTTAGCGTATGGGCGAGCGATAGTAGTCAATTCAGACATGCTCATACCCTCCTAATTACAGCTCAGCGACAAGTTTTTCAACGATGTCACTATGTGCGGCTTGATTGATTTCGCGCTCTAAAATTCTTTCTGCGCCAACCACAGCCAGAGTTGCTACTTTCTTACGTAGCTCTTCTGTCACACGGTTACGCTCTGATTCAATTTCAGAGTGCCCTTGAGCAATAATTTTTTCACGCTCTTGCTGACCACGAACAGTTTCTTCGTCAACAATTAGCACGGCACGCTTTTTAGCTTGATCAATGATATCAGCCGCTTGAGCCTTTGCATCTTTAAGCTGTTCTGCAGCTTTGTGTTGCGCAAGTTCTAAGTCTTTTTCGGCTCTATCAGAGGCAGCTAAACCATCTTCGATTTTCTTCTGGCGAGCTTCAATTGCACCGTTTAGTGGTGGCCATACGTATTTCATACAAAATAATACGAACACCGTAAACGCAATTAATTCACCGATAAGAGTGGCGTTTAAGTTCACAACCGCTCCTCCTTAAATAGTAAGCTGTTCAAAAAATAAAATTAAAGTACGAACAACAATACCATCGCGATACCAACACCAATCATTGCTACAGCATCGATTAGACCAGCAAGGATAAACATTTTAACTTGTAGCGATGGTGCAAGCTCAGGTTGACGCGCACATGCTTCAAGGAATTTACCGCCCATGTTACCAAAACCGATTGCTGTACCGATTGCACCGAAGCCGATAAGTAAAGCTACTGCGATGTACTTAAGACCTAATACTAGTTCCATTTTTTTCTCCAAAGTTTCAATTGTAATTAAAAGTAAAAATTAAAAGTTATAAATTAGTGATTATCCGAACTTGCCATGCTTAGGTATACGATTGTAAGCATCATAAATACGAATGCTTGCAATACAATTACCAAGATATGGAATACAGCCCACACAAAGTGTAACGGTAGTTGCATTAAACCTATTGCACCGATAAGGATGAAGATTAACTCACCTGCATATAAGTTACCGAACAAACGCAGTGCCAGTGAAAACGGCTTAGAAACCAATGCGATAAGCTCTAGTAATAGGTTAAATGGGATTAAAAGAATCTGCATAGCTGTATTGTTTGAACTAAACGGATGAAGTGTTAGTTCTTTAATAAAACCGCCGATACCCTTTATTTTTATTGAGTAACCAATCATTAGAATGAACACGCCCAGCGCAAGTGCTGCTGTCATGTTGATATCTGTAGTTGGTACAATTTTCATGTATACGTCGTGTGAATCCATACCAAACGCAGTTTCGCCAACAAATCCGGCAAATGCTGGTAGGAAGTCAACTGGGATTAAATCCATTAAGTTCATTAAGAATATCCACACGAATATTGTTAATGCTAATGGTGCAATTAGCTTACTTTTACCGTGGAAGGTATCGCGTACGTTGTCGCCAACGAACTCAACAACCATTTCAATGAAACACTGAAATTTCCCAGGTACACCCAGAGTTGATTTTTTTGCGGCACTACGGAAGATCCATAAAAATATTAGACCTAGTCCGATAGACCATGCGAGGGTATCTACATGCCATGTCCAGAAGCCACTATCCGTACATGCTTTATTGAAGGCAAGACCAGCGTCGGTCGAGCACATCTTAGCATTGGTTAAGTGGTGCTGAATATGGCTAGATAGAGTAACTTCTTCTGCAGCCATGTTATATCCCAAAAGTTAATGTTTAAAAAAAACGGGTGTAAACAATCCTGTAAACAACACCAACACATAAGCACAAAAGAAAGGTAATAAAACTACCGGATAAAGCTTTAGCATTAGTGCAAACAAAACGATTGTTAGCATAAATTTTAATCCGTTGCCGCGTTTCAACGAGGCATACGCTTGATTTGCTCGACTTGCACCCATATATCTGAATGCATAAAGCGCAAATACAAAGTTAGGAAGTACTGCGACAGCGCCACCAGCTAATGCTGAAAGTGCGGCATTGGTTTCCCAACCTATAAAAATTATTAGTGCAGCTAAAAGGGCTACAAATCCCTGAAGGCAAATTAATTTTAATGCGGCAAGCCTATACGGGCCTGCTAACTTATTAGTCACTTTTAATTAACCTTTATGACGCTCTAATTGTCAGGGTATGAAAACTGGCGAAATTATACTTAATCCTGCCAGTTTTGCAACTTGAGTAGGTGCTTTGTAACACAAAATCGCTGTAAATGTCCCTTTTTAGACATCCAATGAATTAATGGTGGGAATAGTCTTGATTGATACGGTTTAAAATACCGTCTAACTCGTCAAGATTAGTGTAAGAAATAACCAACTTCCCTTTGCCTTTCTTGTTGTAATTTATTTCTACTTTTGCCCCTAAGTTATCAGCAAGTTGTTGCTCTAACTGTTTAACATCTGGGTCTTTTTCTATTACTTCTTTTGCTGGAGCAGGCTCTAAAATAGAGCGCACTAGCTTTTCAGTTTCGCGAACGGTCAATGCTTTCGCAACAGCTAAACGGGCTGCATCTGATTGCACTTCACCTTCAAGTGCTAATAAGCAACGAGCGTGACCCATTTCAATGTCACCATGCTCTAACAATATCTTTACATCGTTATTAAGATTATTTAAGCGTAATAAGTTAGTCACGGTCGTACGCGATTTACCAACTGCATCCGCCACTTGTTGATGCGTTAACTCAAACTCATTAAGCAAGCGATTAAGCGCTATCGCTTCTTCCATGGCGTTTAAGTCTTCACGCTGAATATTTTCAATTAGGGCAATAGCAACGGCCGCTTCATCGGGTACATCTTTAATAATACACGGTACAAACTCAAGCTTGGCAATTTGAGCCGCGCGCCAACGACGTTCACCGGCAATAATTTCATAACTGTTATGCGCAACTGGGCGCACAACAATCGGTTGAATTATCCCTTGTGAACGAATTGAACTGGCGAGTTCTTCAAGTGCCTCTTCAGACATGTCTTTACGAGGTTGGTATTTCCCTGAGTGTAAAAACTCGATGGGTAGTTTTTGTAATTCACTGTTGCTAGGCTGTGCCGCATTTTCAACTGCGTTTGTTACATTGGCGCTGTCGTGTTCCTTGCTTTCGCTTGGTGCAGGTTTAGATGAACTTAAAAGTGCATCGAGTCCTCGGCCTAAACCTCGTTTTTTAGCAGACATGTTATTTTTTTACCTCAAAGTTAGGCGACAACGGGAGTTGTTTTTTCTTTTCTGCGTAGCATTTCACCCGCGAGAGCTAAATACGCTTTCGCACCACTTGATGCTCGATCGTAGTACATTGCCGGTGCGCCAAAACTTGGGGCTTCTGCAAGTCGAACATTACGTGGGATCACCGTACGGTATACTTTATCGCCAAAATGTTGTTTTAATTGTTCTGATACATCATTTGCTAATCGATTACGCGGATCGTACATAGTACGAAGTATGCCTTCAATCTGTAAGTTAGGATTAACTAACTTAGCAAGTTGCGTAATCGTATCCATTAATGCAGTTAATCCTTCCAATGCATAATATTCACATTGCATTGGGACTAAAATAGAATCGGCAGCAGCCATGGCATTAACGGTTAACATATTTAAAGAAGGTGGGCAGTCTATAAAAATAAACTCGTACTGATCCTGAATTTTTTCAAGTGCATTGCGTAAGCGTACTTCGCGAGCAAATAATTCCATCAATTTAACTTCTGCAGCGGTCACATCGCCGTTTGCAGCAATCATATGATACTCGCCTGAGGTTTCTTTAATAATCACCTCATCAATAGGCTTATCTTCTATGAGTAAATCATAGATAGTAGGGACGTCACCATATTTGTCGACGCCACTGCCCATGGTCGCATTGCCTTGCGGATCGAGATCTATTAACAGCACTTTACGTTTCGTTGCAGCCATAGATGCAGCGAGATTAACGGCAGTGGTCGTTTTACCTACTCCGCCTTTTTGATTTGCTAATGCGATGACTTTTGCCACAGTGTCTCTGATCCCTAGTCTTTAGAAAGAATTATTAAATGTCGTTGTGCATCTAAATCGGGTACTTCTAATGCAATTTTTTGCTCAAACTTAACACCAGCAGGGAGTGAGTCTAATTCCTCACTTGGAAATACCCCTTTAAGTGCAATGAACTTACCTGAATGATCGATTAAGTGCGAACACCAGTCAATCATATCTTGTAACGATGCAAATGCACGACTTAGTACGCCATCTAATTTAACACTTGGTTGATATTCTTCAACTCTTGACTGCACAGGGGTCACATTATCAAGGCCAAGCTCATGTTTAACATGCATTAAAAAACGTACACGTTTACCTAAACTATCTAATAATACAAACTGCGTATCGGGTAAGGCAATAGCTAACACTATGCCCGGTAAACCAGGACCTGTGCCAACATCAATATATTGATGACCGGTCAAGTGAGGCGCAACAACTAAGCTATCCATTATATGTTTAACCATCATTTCTTGAGGTAAACGTACTGAGGTTAAATTATAGGCTTTATTCCACTTATCGAGTAATTCGACATAGCGAACAAGTTGTTGCTGTTGTTTTTGTGTTAGCGCAATATCAGTTTGCGCTAACAAAGTTGTTAATTGTTGCTGTAACACAATGTACCTTTACCGTTACGCAGTTTTGCGCAACAAGCCTTGCTTCTTCAGATACACTAATAATAGCGAAATCGCCGCTGGGGTGATACCAGAAATACGCGAAGCTTGACCAATAGTGTCTGGACGAGCATCAATTAGCTTAGCAACAACCTCATTTGATAAACCAGAGACGGTTTTATAATCAAACTCTTTTGGTAAAATTGTTTCTTCATGACGAAGCTGCTTATTGATCTCATCTTGCTGGCGTGCAATGTAACCTGCGTACTTAGTATGAATTTCAACCTGCTCTAAGGCGGCCTTATTGGTAAACTCAGATCCGAGTCCTTCAATAGCCATCAAGTCGTTATAACGCACTTCAGGTCGGCGTAATAATTCTTCTAAGCTGGCTTCACGCACAAGTGGCGTTTTTAGTAATTCATTTACTTGATCAACAACCGCATGATCTTTATGGATCCAGGTATCTTTAATACGCTGTTTCTCTTTAGCGATCACTTCCATTTTTTCGTTGAATGCTTGCCAACGTTCATCGTTAACTAAACCTAATTCACGGCCTTTTTCAGTTAAACGTATATCAGCGTTGTCTTCACGTAGTAACAAACGGTATTCAGCACGGCTAGTAAACATGCGGTACGGTTCTTTTGTACCCAGTGTTGCTAGGTCGTCAATTAGTACGCCAACATAGGCTTCATCACGACGTGGCGTCCACGACTCTTTGCCTTGCACTTGTAATGCCGCATTCATACCTGCGATCAGACCTTGTGCGCCCGCTTCTTCGTAACCGGTCGTACCATTAATCTGACCAGCAAAAAATAAACCATCAATAAATTTAGTTTCTAATGATTGTTTTAAGTCGCGCGGATCAAAAAAGTCATATTCAATAGCGTAGCCAGGACGACAAATATGTGCATTTTCAAATCCGGTGATCGATTGCACAATTTCTAACTGCACATCGAACGGTAAGCTGGTTGAAATACCGTTAGGATATAACTCGTATGACGTTAAGCCTTCTGGCTCTACAAATATCTGGTGCTTATCTTTATCAGCAAAACGGACAATTTTATCTTCAATAGACGGACAGTAACGTGGGCCTATTCCTTCGATAACACCTGAGTACATAGGTGAGCGATGTAAGTTTTTGCGAATAACATCATGTGTTTTTTCATTTGTGTAAGTGATGTAACACGGAATTTGTTGTGGGTGATCACTTTGTTTACCCATAAATGAGAATACCGGTGTTGGTGCATCACCTGGTTGTTCTTGCATTTTAGAAAAATCAACAGTGCGTGCATCAATACGTGGTGGTGTGCCTGTTTTTAAACGATCCACTCTAAATGGAAGTTCGCGTAAACGATCAGCCAATGCAATTGAAGGTGGATCGCCTGCACGGCCACCTTTAAAGTTTTCAAGACCGATATGAATTTGGCCACCTAAGAATGTGCCTACGGTTAGTACTACACTAGGAGCACTGAAACGCAGACCCATTTGGGTAACGACACCTGTTACACGGTTGTTTTCAACGATAAGATCATCACATGATTGTTGAAAAATCTTTAAGTTTTCTTGGTTTTGAAGTGTGTTCTGAATAGCCGCTTTGTACAAAGCACGATCCGCTTGAGCACGAGTAGCTCGTACAGCAGGGCCTTTAGAAGAATTAAGCGTACGGAATTGGATCCCGCCTTTGTCAATAGCCTGAGCCATTGCGCCACCAAGAGCATCAATTTCTTTAACTAAGTGGCCTTTGCCAATGCCACCAATCGCTGGGTTACAAGACATTTGACCAAGGGTATCCATATTGTGAGTCAGCAGCAGGGTATTCATCCCCATACGGGCAGCTGCCAATGCGGCTTCAGTGCCAGCATGTCCACCACCTACTACGATAACGTCAAAATTTTCGTGAAAAATCATTAATGGGATCCTACTTAAATCAAACCAGTAAACTTCAAAAGGGAGCGTATTCTACCTAGAAATTAGCAGAAGATAAATGATTAAACAGTGCTCAAGATCTAAGTAAGTGATCTCTAATAATATAAAGGATCTTTTAAAGAGATCTTTTAATACTATTACTACTACTGATCAGCTTTTCTGTTGATAAGCTTTAGATCATGATTAAAAACATATAATTAGATCGGATCTAAAAGTGTTAATATGATCGGATCTTCAGGTAAATAAGCTCTGATCAAAACAGGCTGTTATGCACAGGCCGATCAAGTCTCGATCTTATCCCATGGATAAGCATGGTTAAAAAAGCAGTTTAATCAGTGTTTATCCACAAAATCTGTTAAATTATTAGTAAATTGTGGGTAACTTTATTTATAACTTTTTACTTGATCTTTCTATTTTAGACCTGTTTTTGCTATCCACGAGTCTAACCAAGCTAAGGCCGTATCTTCTGGAAGTGCTTCATCAAGAATATTCAGTTCTAAGCGCGGTGCTAACTGTATCGCGCCTTTTTGGCTTAAAAGCGTATCTATATTACGCCCTGCAAGGTTATACGTGTCATAACTGGTATCACCTAAAGCAATGACCGTGTACTTTAAGTGCGATAAATCATCAACTTGAGATAACTCATCAACAAAGTTAATAAGGTTTTCTGGGTAATCACCCGCACCATAGGTTGATGTACAAATTAACCAAATGGTATTTTGCTGATCTATTTCACTAAATTCAGGTTGATCATGTAGTTGGGTATTAATACCTTGGCTATTAAGCGCATCGTTTAGTTGCTCGGCAACGTATTCTGCGGATCCCATTTGACTACCAACGATAAGATTTACTGAACTCATGAATATTTGTGATCACTATTAGTTTTAATTGCCGCCTATGATAGCCCAGTGAGTATAACAGTAAAGTTAAGAGTGCCATTTTGTATAACTATTTTTGTACTTATTTAAGCCTTCACTTAAATGTACTGCTTAACTACTTGATAATTAAAGGTTTAACAAAATATCTTTAAATGTAATCTTCTGATCAAGTTGTTGATAAGGTTGGGGAAAGCTCTGCTTAACTATCAATTAAAGTTGCAGTTTTATTGCTAAGTCATTGATTTTATATTTAGTATTTGCCACCAGCGATTGAAAATAAACGTATAGATGCTTGTTGATCTTAATGTGGATATAAAGCTTGTTGATAACCTTAAATTGGGATCGAAAAAAATTTTAAAAAATGATCTATTTGATTAGATCAGGCTAAATAACCATTATTATTTTTTATAAACAGCCCTTTTTTAATTAAATACAGCTTATTTCCCCATTTTAAAGACGTTTAATTCCTCGCTGAAGCAAAAAAACACGCAATTGTGGATAACTGATCTGCAAAAAAATAAATTTGAGTGATCTAAAGTGAATATTTAACTGAATTTTGCTGGTGGTGTAGACGAACAAAACGTATTTTTTAGTTACGTTTTGTTTTTATGACTTGATAATTCCCCCTATTCAAACATGGATAACCAATGCTATAGCTTCAGTTTTAGAGTGTTTAATAAGCATAACTACAGCTATTTTTTCTATAAATTAAGGCGTTCTAGCCGCTATTTGCTGTGATTATTGGCCTTGTAAAATCTTTTATGTACATTATTAAAGGCGAATTGAGGCTGATATAAGTGCAGCTTAAACTGTATTTGTAGTCTGTTTGGTTTTTAAAGTGGATTATTAAAACACAGCTAGGTGAGTTGTTATTGTAAATATTAGGCATGAAAAAGAGCGCCTAAGCGCCCTTAATAAATTATATCGTTACTTATTAATTTGACTATTTACCGATACAAAACGAGCTAAATATTTTGCCAAGTAGATCATCTGAGGTAAATTCACCAGTTATTTCGTTAAGATACTGCTGCGTTAAACGCAGTTCTTCAGCCAAAATTTCACCGGCCACATGCATTTCTAATTGTGTTTTACCGGTATCTAAGTGGTAGGCTGCATGCTCAAGGGCATCTAAGTGACGACGACGCGCCATAAATCCACCCTCTGTGGCCCCATCAAAACCAATACAGGCTTTTAAGTGCTCACGCACTAGTTCTATGCCGTCAGCATTCTTAGCGCTTAAACTGATGACCGGATATTGTTGCTCTTGATCCATACCGACTACATCACCTGATAAATCGGCTTTGTTTCTGATCACGGTCACGCCCATACCTTGGGGTAACTTAGCCATAAATTCTGGCCAAATAGCATGAGGGTCGGTATCGGCTGTATCTGTACCATCAAGCATAAATAACACGCGATCGGCTTGGTTTATTTCATCCCATGCACGCTCAATACCTATTTGTTCAACGCGATCTGGGCTTTCACGCAGGCCTGCGGTGTCGATTATATGTAGTGGCATACCATCTATATGTATGTGCTCACGAAGTACATCGCGGGTGGTGCCGGCTATTTCAGTTACGATTGCCGCTTCTCGTCCTGCTAATGCATTAAGTAAGCTTGATTTGCCTGCATTAGGACGACCTGCAATAACGACACGCATACCTTCGCGCATTATGCTACCTTGTTTGGCTTGATTGGTAACCGCATTAAGTTGCTCAATAATGGCATTCAAATCACCGCCTACTTTTCCGTCTGATAAAAAATCGATTTCTTCATCAGGAAAATCAATAGCCGCTTCTACATACATACGTAAGTGAATGACTTTTTCTACTAAGGTTTCTATATGCTTAGAGAATTGACCTTGAAGTGACTGTAGGGCGCTTTTGGCCGCTTGTTCACTGGTTGCATTAATTAAATCGGCAATAGCTTCAGCTTGAGTTAAATCAAGCTTGTCGTTCATAAAGGCACGCTCAGAGAATTCACCAGGCTTTGCTAAACGTACACCGTCTATTTTACTTATTTCTTTAAGTAGCATATCAAGGACAACAGGGCCACCATGGCCTTGAAGTTCGAGTACGTCTTCACCGGTAAATGAGTGTGGGCCGGCAAAGTAAATTGCAATACCTTGGTCAAGCTGATCCCCTGCAAGGTTATTAAAAGGCACGTAGTCGGCAAAGCGAACTTTAGGTATTTTGCCTACTATTTTCTCAGCGACTTGCTTTGCTAGGCTGCCTGAAACACGAATAATACCAACCCCACCACGTCCTGGTGCGGTTGCTTGTGCTGCGATAGTGTCTTGATTAATCATGCGTTTGAAATTGCCAATATGAAAGTGAATGCTGGTTTGTATTGTAACCTATGGCTTTATTTCATGCGAATAGCTGTATGTAAAAATGCGTCAGCAGATACATTTTAAGCATTTCATTATTTAGTTTTAATTAATAATCAGTTATTGAAAATGATAATTATATTCATTAGCATATGCGTATTATTTTTCTACGTACTTAAACTTTATGCGCTATTCTCCAGTTTTATTGGCTGTTCTAGTCAGTTTTTCAGGTTCTTCACTAGCTGAAAATCAAAATATTGAAAATGAAATAGAAACTATTGATGTTGTTGGCCGTGCTTTTTCTTTATACAGACCAACAGAATCCAGTTTTGGGACTCGCACAAATACCCCAATTGAGAAAATCCCGCAGTCCATTCAAATTCTTCCCCAAGCGTTAATTAACGATCAGGCTGCACGTCAAATTACCGATTTATATAGCAATATTGCAGGGGTTAACGCATTTAGTTATTCCGGGGTGACGTTTCGTGGTTTTC
Organism: Pseudoalteromonas tetraodonis; assembly: GCF_002310835.1. Classification (NCBI taxonomy): domain Bacteria; kingdom Pseudomonadati; phylum Pseudomonadota; class Gammaproteobacteria; order Alteromonadales; family Pseudoalteromonadaceae; genus Pseudoalteromonas; species Pseudoalteromonas tetraodonis. The sequence continues at coordinate 3,393,093 of NZ_CP011041.1, forward strand.
GCCAAGATGAGATCTTATACGATGGTGTAAAAGGCGACCCATTTAATGGTTTTGCTGTCCCACAGTTATTTAATATTGAACAAGTTGCCGTATTAAAAGGCCCTGCGGGCGCTATTTATGGTAGCGGAAACCCTGGCGGCATTATTAATTATGTAACTAAAAAGCCAAAGTTTACCGATGAGCACAGCATTGAAGTTGAAGTAGGTAATGATGACTTTTTCAGTGGGGCAATACAAAGTACTGGTACGCTAAGTGAATCGCTCGATAACCATGCGTACCGTGTTGGTTTATATCGTGATTCAGAAAATCCATTTCGTACTAATACCAGTAGCGATAACACCATTGTTGATCTTGGTTATACTTGGTTAATTAATAGTGCGACAGAGCTGACTACGCAATACACTTTTATTGAGCAAGAATTAGGTGGTGCACGTTTACGCGGTGTCCCCGCTGATGATAATGGCCAATTTATTACAGATATTAGCTGGAATCATAATGAAGCGACTGACTTTCAAAATGTTGAAGCTCATGTTTATCAAGCTACTTTAAAGCACGATATTAATGATATTTGGCGAACGGATATTACGGCTCGTTATTTCGATAATAAAGAAGTGCAAAACTATCATGAACCGAAAGGACTCGATGATACAGATAGCGATGGTGTGCTTGATTGGAGTGATCGAGAGTTTCGTGATCAAGTTCGTGAGAATGAAGGTTTTAGTTTAACGGCTAATGCGGTTGCGGAGTTTGTATTGGCTGATATGCAACATCAAGTATTACTAGGTAGTGATTGGTATGAGCATAACTTTGAAAGTGTATATCGTACGGCAAAGCAACAGAGTCAAGGTGGACCTGTACCCGGGCTTGATCTTCACGACCCTGAATATGGTCTTACAGCGGGTGATGATTATAATTTAGATAGCATTACACCACGGTTAGGTCGAACGAATAGCACTCGTTTTGGTGCTTATGTTCAAGATCAGCTCGATATTACCACTAATTGGAGTATCACCGCAGGGTTAAGATATGATCGCTTTGAAGATAAAGACGAGTTAAATCAAACTGAGTTTTCAGATAGTGATGTGACTTATCGTGTGGGTACAACTTACAACATTAACGATACTTTCTACCCCTATGCTTTATACGGTACGGGCTTTGTTCCACAAAGTGCAAGTGATCAAGAAACGGCTAAGGGTGGGCCATTTTCTCCAGAAACAAGCCGTATCAATGAAGTTGGTTTAAAAAGTAAACTGCTTGATGATAGCTTGGCAGTTAATTTGGCTGCTTACAATATTGTTCGTGAAAATATCCTCCAAGCAAGCTTATTAGGTGATGTGGCTGGCGATGGTGTTGACGACCTAGTGGCTGTAGGTGAAGTAGAAAGTAAAGGATTCGAAATTGAAGTGGTTGGTGATATTACCGAGCGCTGGGTTGTGACTGCTAACTATGCCTATAATGATACCCGTATCACTAAAGCGAATGAAAGCATTCGTAATCAAATCCCTGATAGTGATAATTTTGCTAATGCCCCACAAAATACAGTGGGCATTTGGACACGCTACGAGCTTCCTCGCTTCTCTTCCTCTATTTCTGCCGGTTTAGACTATGTTGACGAACAGCTAAGCTTAGGTGGTCAACAAGTTAAGCCTTACACTATTTATAATATGGCATGGCAAACCACAGTAGATAATTGGCAATGGCAATTGTCGGTTAAAAATTTGTTTGATAAAGAATATGCTAGTAGTGGCTTTATTGAACGTACAGGGCACTTCCCAGGTGAACCTCGCCGTATTTATTTTAGTGCTAAATACAGCTTTTAAAGGTGGCGTGTGAACGCTAGACAATGGTTTAATCTGCATTCATGGGCAGGGCTCTTTGTTGGTGTCCTGCTTTTTGTTGTTTGTTTATCTGGTACACTTGCGACGCTAAGTCATGAAATTGAATATCTGACAGACAGTAAGTATCGTGCGTTAACGTCCTCTTCAATCACCAACTATCAAGCCATTGAAAATACCCTCAACAAGCATTATTCAGGTGCACAAGTGTTGTATCTTCAGCGCCATAAGCAAGAGTACTTGGCTTTGGAAGTTGCACTAAAAATAGATGACGCATTTCGGTTTATTTATTTAGATGCAGCCACAGGGCATGTGTTAGGTGAGGGGGAATGGGCACGTGCTTCACGGTTTTTACGTAACTGGCACATGTATTTATCCATGGGCTGGATAGGTAAGCTAATTGTTACAAGCTTAAGTATTTTATTGGTTATTCTGCTGGTTTCGAGTTTTTATGTGTATCGTCGCTGGTGGCAGGGCTTTTTTAAAAAGCCTGCCCAGCTAGTTTTAGATAAACGTAATGGCTGGTCTAATTGGCATAAGTTTCTTGGGTTATGGAGTATGTGGTTTATGGCTATCATAGCCATAACAGGTCTGTGGTACCTTATTGAACATGGTTTGCAAACAGCGAAAATAAAGCATTATATTGCACCACCAGTCGCTGTTAGTGAATTTAAAAAACAAATACCCACTGTTAATGCAACACCAATAAGCTTAACTCAGGCTTATAACGCTGCGCAGCAGGCATTTCCGACGCTTGATATTCGCTATATACGTTATGGTAATAAAAAGAATCAACCTATTGAAGTACGTGGTTATAACGATGATATTTTACTTCGCTTACGCGCCAATCGCGTGTATTTAAAGCCAACGACAGGCACAGTATTAGCAGTACAAAAAGGAGAGAATTTACCGCTTATTCCTCGTATTAAAGATACTGCCGATCCTTTGCATTTTGGTAACTTTGCAGGCCTCGGCACTAAACTTATTTGGGCGCTATTCGGCGGTTTTATGAGTTTTGTTAGTGCTGTTGGCATATATATGAGTTGGCTCAGAGTGAGGCGTAAAAAAACTGTTTTTGAGTGGTTAGGCATATCAGGTTACGTGGCTATAGGTTTAGCTATTTTCTCTCTGACAATAACGGGTGTGAACTTTAGTGAGCGCAGTGTACCAAAGTCGCTTTATTCGCCTATTCTTAGTGAGTAAATTTCAGATATTAAAAAAGGCGACCTAGGTCGCCTTTTTTGTAGGTAAGGGGAGTTAGCCCCTTACTTTAATACCTTTCTTTTCCATGCCACGGTAGATGATTAACATCTGGACAATAGAGATAAGGTTAGACACTAACCAGTAAAGTACTAAACCAGATGGGAACCATAAGAAGAACACAGAGAAGATAACCGGCATAAAGGTCATCATTTTTTGCTGCATTGGATCGGTAACCGTCATAGGTTGTAGTTTTTGCGTTATAAACATACTCGCACCAAATAAGATTGGTAATACGTAGTATGGGTCTTTCGCAGAAAGGTCTGTTAGCCAAAGTACAAATTCAGCGTGACGAAGTTCTGTAGACTCTAAGAATACATAGAACAAGGCTAAGAAGATTGGCATTTGCAGTAAAATAGGGAAACAGCCACCCATAGGGTTTACTTTTTCTTTACGGTACATTTCCATGGTCGCTTGGCCGAATTTTTGACGATCATCACCATACTTTTCTTTTAGCGCTTTCATCTTAGGCTGTAATGCACGCATTTTAGCCATTGAGGTGTATTGTGCTTTAGTCAGTGGATACATTAATGTTTTAACGATAATAGTGATAGCAATAATTGCTACACCCCAGTTACCTAAAATGCTGTGTAACCATTTTAATAGTACAAATAACGGCTGAGAGATAAACCATAACCAACCGTAATCAACGGTTAAGTCTAGGTCAGTGTGAATCGCTTCAAGTTTATCTGACTCTTTAGGGCCCATGTAATAAGTTGCAGTAAGTACTTGCTCACTACCAGCTTGAACATTTACCGCTTCGTCTTTAACACCAATAATAGCTGCGTTACTTTTAGTGATTAAACTATAAAGTGTATTCGCTTGATCTTGCATTGGTACCCAAGCACTTACAAAGTAATGCTGAATAAAGGCAACGTAACCACCTTGGGTATTAATGTTTAGGTTTTTATCGGCCATATCTGAAAAACTATACTTTTCGTATGGTTCCTCATCTGTACCGTATGCAGCCCCTAAATAGTTTTGATCAACCATGCTGCCTTTTTCTTGTACGGTACGCTTTATTTGTGTGTAAAGCTGTACTTGTACAGGCGCGCTGGTGGTGTTGTTAACTTTATATTCTAAGCCAACATCATACTGACCCTTTTTGAATACATAAGTCTTAGTAAAGCTTACACCGTTGCTGTCGGTAAATTGCAGTGGAACGCGAAGCTCATCACCTGTTAAGGTGTAAGAGGTTTGCTCTGATTGGTAAGTAGGACGACCATTTGCAGATGCATCTGGGCCATTTAAACCTATTAAACCACTTTGTGAAAAGTATTGTTTACCATCAAACTCACCAAGTAGCATGTAAGGAACATCACTGCCTTTGGTTTCTTTATAATTAATTAAGTCTGTTTCAACAATGTCACCGCCTTTGGTGTCAATTTTAACTTTGAACACGTCAGTTGTAATATCAATGACTGAGCGTTTAGCTAAAGTAGTTGAAGCAGGTAAACCAGAGTCTGATGAAGCTGGAACATAATCATCTGATTCCGGTGAGTTTGCTTTTAGTGTTTGTGTAGTGGCACTAGGATCGGCTTTTGGCGTGTTGTAGTCATTATTCCATTCTTGAAATAATAAAAACGACACTAGCATTAGGCCGATGAATAAAAACGTGCGTTGCGATTCCATAACAGCTCTTATTTCTCGTGTTGGTGGTTAATACGGGTTAATTTTTCAGGAACGGGGTCGTCTCCACCTGAATGTAAAGGATGGCATTTTAATATGCGTTTAACTGCGAGCCAACTGCCTTTTACTGCACCATGCAAATTAATTGCTTGAATAGCGTAGCTAGAACAGGTTGGATTAAAACGACAATGCGGACCCAATAGCGGGCTAATCCACTTTTGATAACCGCGGATCAATAAAACTAAACAACGTGTTGGTAACGCAGCAAGTGGTTTAAGTAACCTCATGTTGTACATGCCCCTACGTTATGTTTAGTGAATAGATACCATGTATTTAAAGACTTACTTTAAGATTTTAAACGCATGATTAAAAGGTGAGCTAAAGATACCTTAATTAACCCTGTAATTCTATTGCTATTGAGTTTGTTTAGTCGATTTAGCTGATTTGTTTGGGCGTTTTTTAAATGGTGGCGGTTTAGGGGCACCGGGTTTGCAGCGTTCATTAATTTTACGCCACAACTTTGTTAGTTGTTTGGTTAATTCTTCATTGGACTGTTCATCAATGCCACTTTTTACCATCAACACAATATCTATATTATCGAGAGTATGTTGGTTTAAACGAAAACTTTCGCGAGCAAGACGTTTAATACGGTTTCGTTGACATGCCTTTTTTACACGTTTTTTAGCAACAGTAAGGCCTAACCTAGGTTTTGACTGGTCACTTGGTTTTGCTAATAAAGTAAAGAAAGGAGTTGCAGCCCGAGCGGGTTCATTAAATATGCGAGAGTAATGCGAGGGAGTTAACAGACGTAACTCCCTGCCAAAGCTAAAGTCTTCCACTTATAAATTAAGCAGAAAGAACTTTGCGGCCTTTAGCACGGCGACGAGCTAATACTTTACGGCCATTTACAGTTGCCATACGAGCACGGAAACCGTGTGTACGTTTGCGTTTTAAAACGCTAGGTTGAAAAGTTCTTTTCATAACAATCTCATCCGATCGGTTAAAGTTAAAACATCCTATGCAGGTCGCGATCCTGGCACAGGTGCCATTGCGAGCGCGAGATATTATAGATGAAGTGACGAAAAGTCAATCATAATAGAGCGCGTAAAGCATGTTTATTTATGATCAATTTTCATGATCCGATAGGATCATCATAAATAAGAAGTTTTCCACAGCCCCTGTATAAAAAGTGAATAAAAGCATGGGAAAAGTAAATTAGATCATAAATTATAGTCGCGATCTGCTGCCAGTTTTGTTATGATCTCTAATCAGGCTTTAAAATAAAAAGCTATTTAAATCAGTCTGTTATTATATTTATACATCGATA